>CAWCCY010000043.1:0-130358 GCA_963794075.1 uncultured Actinomycetota bacterium | reverse complement strand
GGGTCAGCAGGACGGTGTGGGCGCCCAGCCGGGCGGCTTGCAATGCCGCGAAGACTCCTGCCGGCCCGGCGCCGACGACGACGACGTCCGCTTGCTCTGCGGCCGTCATGACCGCGCCGACGGTCGGGACGCGGAGATCGGCGGCGGCAGCTCTGAGTCGGTGTACGGCCACCTGTGCATGGCCATGGCGTCCCCGCCCTCCGGTCAGCGCAGCCTGACTTCGTTCAGCCTGCGCGGCGGTGGACGGCGCTACCTCCCCCCACGAGGATGACGCCGGATCCCGAGGCCACCCTCAGACTGTGCCGGGATGGATCAGACGACTCTCACCGCCGCAGGCGTCATCGACACGTTCCTGGTGCTGTTGATCGGCATCGGGCCCAAGCTCGCCCTGGTTCCGTTCCTGGAGATCACGGCCCCGCTCGACGCGCCCGCGAAGCAACGCGTGCTCCGCGAATGCTCGTCACTGCGACCACGGTTGCGCTGCTCCTGATCGTGCTCGGTGAGTTGCTACGCGTCCTGCTGCACTTCACGATCGCCTCCCTGTCCATCGCAGGCGGCGTGATCCTGCTCGTTCAGGCGGTGTGGATGGTGCTCGGCCGCCAGGCGACGGTGACCACCCCGTCTCCGCGAGAGACCCGATGCAGCTCGCGCGTACCCCCTGGCGGTGCCCTACCTGCTGAACCCCGTCGGGATCGTCGGTCTCGTCACCATCTCCGCAGAGGCTGAGTCCTTCACCGCCTTCGCAGTAGCCATCGCCATCTTGCTCGCCGTCCTGCTGATCGACATCGCGGTCTTCCGATGGGCGAACCAGGTCAGCGCCAAGCTCGACGAAGGCCGCATGCTGGTCACGGAGAAGGTGTTCGGGTTCCTGATCGCTGCCATCGCCGTTCAACTCGTCCTCGACGGCCTCAGCGCTGCCGGGATCATCGGAGCCGTTCCGCACTGAACGGGCAGATCCGAAGCCTCACAGTCCTTGTCGTCTCGGACGCGGACTGGGTCCCGAGGGCTGCCCTAGCAGGCTCTGCCGTGTGCGCCGTCAGGGAGTCGAGCCCCTTGCGGCGCATCGAACCTTCGTCGTCGCCCACTCCAAGGCCATGCCCTCAACTAAGAGTGGGCTGGCTGCCGGTGTCGAACCAGAACTGCGCCTGGCTCCGATACCGGCACCGTAACCAGGCCGAGCGCGAGGCTGTGCGCCCCGGTAAGCACTGGACGACGCCGCCGTACCCGAGGTCCGAGCACCCAGTCACCGCCAGACCCTCGACGCCTACGCCTTCGGCACCCCACTGGTCGGGGATGGGGCGTGATGCCGAACGGACGACCCCGTGTGGAGACGCCGGGTGCGGGGTCCAGACTGTCGCCGTCACACGCGCAGGCGGGATCACTCGCGCGCCTCGCCTGGCGGGGAAGCCGATTGCATAGCTACAATAGATGTAGCTAAACGATTGACCATGGAGGAACGATGACGCTGCAACACGACGTGGCTGTGGTGACCGCACCCCTTCCCGTCGTCGAGGAACGCTTGCGCCAGGTCGAGTCCTGGACGGCGTTCCTGCCCACGGTCACGGAGATCAGGAAGATCAGTAACGAGCGGTACGCCTTCCGGGTGTGAACGGTGGTGAGGGGCGGGACATCGCGATGGTTGTACGGCGGTACCCGCGCAGTCACTGCTTCACCTGGCATGTGCTGGCTGGGGCGCCCTTCGACGGCCAGCTCCGCCTGAGCCCGGTCTCCGGTGGGTGGACGCGGATCGATGTGACCGCAACGGCTTGGCCGGAGCGCTTCATCGACTGTCTCAGCGAGATGCTCCATCTTTCCGCGACGGATCATGTGATCGATCTCGTCGGGCTCCAGGCACACCTGGAGCCAAGGGACACGCATCCCCGGGCCGTCGACGCCGGCGACACGCGGCCTACCTGACACCAGCGCCCAACGCCGCGAACGGACACGCCTTCCTCCTTAGCGTCGCCCCGAACGATCCCGTGATGTCGGCTCGCTCAGCCCGGAACCACCGATCGGATTCAGATGGTCATTCTCTGACCGGTCGTCGATCTTCTTGGGATGGGCTGGTGGGTGTGGACGTGAACGGGCCGCCGGTCTGCCCGGCTCTTCCATTAGTTCTTCGGTCGGGGCCTGGGCTGGGCGAGGTGGCCAGGGTCAGGCAGCGCCCGGCGGCGGGCGGCTGACCGCGGCGTAAAGGTTCTCCCAGGCGACCTGCCAGGGCCACTGCTCGGGAAGGTGCAGGGTGAGGCGGCGGGCCGAGCGCGCGAGGCGAGCGGGTACGTTGATCAGGTGGGCGCGGAGGGTGGCGGTGGTGGCCCGGGCGTGCACGCCGTCGGCCAGGGTGCCGGCGGCTCGGGTCAGGTTGTGCGCGATCGCCCACAGCACCGTCCAGGCCGCGTTCGCGGTGAAAATCCCTGAGGGTAGGTGGGCCAGGGCACTGCCGGCGGCGTCGGCGATGACCTGCTCGATGACCTGCTCGACGACCGCGTGCGCGCGGTGCTGCGCCTCTGCCTGCAGCATCTGGACGAGGCTGGTGACGAACACCGCGTGGTGGCGCCACAGGGTGAACAGCTCGTCCTGACCGGCGGCACTGCGGGGGCTGAGGCGCTTGACCCGGCGCACGATCAACCGGCCCGCCACCTGCCGGTGCTTCGGCTGCGACGCGAACGCGACGTAGTCGGTTTCGGCGACCTCGGCGTCGAAACCAACTCGCCGGTGTCCTCATCCACGAACGCGTCCGGGTAGCAGATCGCCGTCCACGCATCCGCCGGGATCGCGCTGATCGCGGCGTGCACCGACGGGTTCGACCCGGTGGTCAGCGACACGTGCGCCTCGTAGCGGGCCGCGACCGCGACCAGGTCGGCGGTGTAGAACTTCGCGTCACCGCGGACGACGATCCGCGCGGTCGGAGCGATCGCCCGCACCGTGGTTAAGGCTTCGGCCAGGAACCGGGCGGCCCCGCGGACGCCGGCGGACTTGCCCTTGCGCAGCCGGACCGCGACCACCACCGGCCGCCCGATCGGCGTACAGGCGGTCGCCAGCAGCGGATGCAGGGTCTTCTTGCCCTTCAGCCGACCCACCGCCGCGCCCTGCTTGGCGTACCCGTACACCTGCCGGTGGGTGGAGTCCAGGTCGACGAACACCACCGCCTCGGCGCCCGGCAGCAGCGGGACCCGGCCGCCAGGGCGATCAGCATCTGGCGCAGCACGGCGTTCAGCTGCTGCACGTGCACCTGGGTGAACGCCCTCAGGAACGTGCCGAGCGTGGAGGGCGCGCGGATCCTAGTCGAACGGCAGCCCGTTGCCGGCGTTCCGCAGCCGGTCCACGTCCTCGATCGAGTCCGCGCCGGCGACCATCCCGGCCAACAGCGACATCACCTTGGCCGCCGGGTTCGCGCCCACCGCGTTGTCCTCATCGACGATCTTCAGGTACTCGGTGACCGGGGTGGCAGGCCGACCTGCTCGGTCAACGCGAGCACCGGCACCAGCCCGGCGTCGGCGACCAGATTGGCTCGTCGAACGCGACGTCCACCGCGGCCGCGGCATGCAACGATTGCATCCGGCGGGTGCTCCCTTCGCCTGGGTGACAGATCCCTCGCAAGATCCATCATCCCAGGTCCAGGGCACCCGCTCCCGTATTTCCGGCTACACGCACGCACCTGATCGGTGTATCCGGGCTCAGTGAGCGTTCAGGGCCGGCGTTCGGACTTCGGGTTGACGGCCGGAAAGGCCTTACGGCCGGGAGCGGCCGTGAGGCTGCTCGCGGCCGCGCAACTGCTCAGTTCGCCGGCTGTCCGGGGGAGCTTCCTCTTGGTCGTCCGTGTCGCCAGCAGTGGCCGGCCTCACTGCCATGGCTGTTGCCGGATTCCTCAACCCAGACGCTGCTGGCCTCCTCCGCGTTGTCCTCCGTCAGGCTGGCGACTACTGCTTCTGTGCGGACCGTCGTCTCGATGCCGACACCAGAAGTGTGCTGCACCAGGTGGATGCAGGTCTGGACGACCGTGCGGACACCTGTCGGCCAAGGTCGCACGGCAGTTCGTCAGGACTGCGCTGCCTGCCGCAGGAGAATCGTCCAGGGCTCGATACGAGTAACCCTCAAGCGCTCGCCGATCCACGGGTCGACCGCGAGGCGCGCGTGGACGTCGGCGGCATCGTCGGCGTCAACGATGAGCAGCACATGCTTGCCCTCGCCGACGGGGCCACCCAGGACGATGAAGCCCTCGTGTACGAGGGCGTCCATAACCGCGGCATGATCGGCGAAGCCGTCCTGGTCGCGGAGATCCCGCGACCAGTCCCACGCGCCGAAGCGCTCCTCGAGCACCGCGAACGTCGACATGGCACAAGGATCGCAGGGCGTTATCGAGCTGGCGGTCCCAGGTTCGAGACCGCAAGCCGTCCCGCCTGCGGACCAGCGCCGGGGTCGAGCGTCTCCCGGAACGACGACCTGCAACCTTGAGAGAGGAGCACTGGTGCTGGTTCGCGTCGTGCTGACCGGAGCTCCCGGCAGCGGCAAGACCACGCTGTTGGATGCCTTGCGCCTTCGGGGCCACGCCGTCGTGGAGGAGGCGGCCACGGATGTCATCGCTGCTTAGCAGACCCGCGGGATCGCCGAGTGGTTATGCGCGGACTTCCCTGACCTGATCGTGGCGCTGCAGCGGGCCCGCCAGACGGCGCCGGTGCCCGCGACCGTGCGGGTCCAACTGTTCGACCGCTCCCCGCTGTGCACGCTGGCGCTGGCGCGGTACCTACAGCATCCAGTGGGCACCGTGCTGCAGGCCGAGGTCGAGCGGGGGGTCCGCGAGCAGGTGTACGAGCGTGAGGTGCTTGTGGTGCGACCGCTCGGCTTCGTCGTGGCCACCGCAGCCCGGCGTATCAGCTACGAGGACTCGCTAGCGTTCCAGGCCGCGCACGAGGCCGTCTACTCCGAGTACGGGTTCGAGCTCCGCAACAGGCACCTGACCGGGACGCTCCATCGGACGGGTCTTGCGGGACTGCTCGGCCGGCAAAGTCGGCGTCAGCACCACGCCGACTGGTGCCCACCCGTGGTCCTGCTGATCGTTCGGCTACCGCGCCAGCATGAGCAGTGCCACGGTCGACAGATGGCACAGCTCGTGGTGATCACCGGGCCGATCGCTGCGGGGAAGAGCAACGTCGCGTCGCTGATCGCGGACGGCCTGACAGCGCTCGGCCGGTTGGCGGTGCTGGTCGACGTGGACGACGTTGCCACCATGGTCGCCGCCCCGGGACTGCTGCCGCGGGACTGTGGTTCGCTGCGCGCCGGGCCCACGGCGCGCTGGTGGGGGCGTGGATGCAGACCCCGGTGAACGTCGTGATCGCCGTGGGGCCGATCTACACACCCCGCGAACAAGCCGCACTCCTGGACCCACTGCCCGAAGCTTCGGCCGTGCACTGGGTGGTCATCGACGCGCCCGTCGCCGTCACCTTCGCCCGAGCCCGGGCCGACCCCAGTCGCGGCCTGTCTCGTGAACCGGGGTTTCATGGCCAGGCTCACCAGCGGTTTCGTCAGCTGCTGCCTCACATCCCCGCTGCTCAGACGTTCGACTCTGGGCAGATGAGGGCCGAGCAGATCGCTGGGGCCGTCCTGGACGCCATCGGCGTCCGATAGGCGATCGTCTTGCGGGGCTGCACGGTTGCCCTCTGCCTGCTACGTCACTGGACCGTCTGTCTCGACGTCCCGACTCCGGAGGGGACCTCCGTCATCGACGCCCCGCGGGCACCGCCGGATCGCGTCCAGTCGTCGTTCGACCACCGACAACGCCACCAGCGCCACTCGCGGCGTCCCGACCCACGACGCCCACGGAAACGTCGCCGATCAAGAAGGCCGAACACGGCCACTGTCAAGCATCACCTGGCACGCGACTGTCGCGCATCACCGGGCGGAGAACTGTCGCGCATTACCCGACGGAGGACAACGCCGGGGTAGGCCTATCGACCGAGGGCACACGCATAAAGCTCGTGTCGGTCGTCGTGGCGGCGGTCGTCGGAGCTGCCGAATTTGCCCGTACTGAATCAAGTGCGCCCGGCCCGCTCCGCGGGCCGCGCGCGCCGCGCATGCGGCGCTGGGGCGCCGGTCACGGCGCGCGCCCGCAAGAAGGGCTAGAAGGGGGCTGGGGCGACTGGACGTGGCCGGTGGCGGCCTCGCCACCCGTACGCAGCCAGTATTGGTCGGGCTACGGCCCGGTCACGTCAAGCAGCGATAGTGCGTGCCGCTTGACGTGACCGAGCGCCCTCCAGTGCTGGCGGCTGCCGGGTGGTGCCGCCTCCCTGGCGCTGACGCCGGACGAGCGATACGCGCCGCAACGCTGACCGGTGCAGCTGGGGACGTCGTCGAGGAACTTGAGTACCGCCGGCCAGGCGTCTAGCCGGCCGAGGGCGTCGCCCTGGACGGTGCCGCCGACGTCGAGGAGGGTCCCGGTGATGTCGGGGCTCGTCGTGCTGGTCAGCGGCAGGTTGGGCACGAAGAAGTCGACCAGGTAACCGGCGCCCGGCTCCTCGAGCTCCGTGACCGGGCGACCGGACAAGCCCTTCTTCACGATGTCCGACGCCTTGCAGGACGGCCAGGAGGGCGTCGTCGGTACCGCACAGCAGCAGCACCGGGCCACGGGTCCTGGTCACCCGGGATGGTCGCTGCCGGGTCAACTGGCGTGACCTCCTGGAGGTGGGAGAGCGGGTCAGTCGGCACGGGTGTGCCGTCCAGATCCATGCCGGCTTGCTGGTGTCCGGGTATCCGCTGTGCACGAAGGAGGTGGGCGAGGTCGCGAGAACCGCGTGCACGAGGTCGGGGTAGTACGCGCCGAGCAGCAGGGCTGCCTCGCTGCCACGCGAGCCCCCTCGACCGCGGTCCGCTGCGGGTCGACGCCTGGCTGCCTGTTCAGCCAGGTCAGGGCGCGGGCCAAGTACTCCAGCGGGATGTTCGCCAGCGTCTTGGGCAGCCCGGGAGCGGCGAAGTACGCCAGTGCCAGGGCCGGGTGCCCGTGGGAGGCCAGCGCCTCGGCGGGGCAGGCACGATGGATCACCAGGTGGAATCCCGCTCTGAACGCGTTCGCGATCACCTACGTCGACCCGATGCCGGCGGCGGAGAACCCCTAACCGAACGGCCACTTACACCGTTCGTCGGACACTCCCACCGTGTCTCAGCATCTCTGCGGCTGGGTCGAGGAGGGTCCGCGTCGGGACGCCGGGGGAGTGGCGACCGCCCATGGCATGGAGGGGGTCAGCGGGTTCGAATCCCCTCAGAACGACGGGTTTCGGCGCATCAGCGACAGCTTGACTGGGCTGAGTGGGCGAACGCGCATTCGGGTGACCCCTGTCAACCCGACCCGCCACCTGACGATATCTCATGCATGCAGACTCCCGACGGCACGCAGCGCTGGATCAACGTCGGCCGCAGTGTGCACGGAGACCCGCGGACCGCGGGAGCCGCAGGCGACCGCGCTGGCGCAGGCCGGCCGCACGGCCACCTTGCTGCTCGTCTTCTGCCCGGCAACCATCGACCTGGCCGCCATGCTGGACGGGATCTGCTCACGTCGCCGCTGACGAGACCACGATCGCCGGCTGCACGACGTTCGGTGAGATCGCTCCGGTCCCCGCCGGGTCGCAGGAACCGGTCCCCGACGAGAGCGTGGTGGTGATCGCTCTCGGTGGCCCGGGCTTCGAGGCTGTCTGCGTCGCGGACGGCGACGTGAGCGAGCATCGTCGCGAGTCCGGTACCGCGATCGCCGCCGCGATGGAGCGCGTCACCCTGCCCTTCCGGGCCCAGTTGATCCTCGCGGACGGGCTCAGCCGGGAGCAGCACGAGATCGTCCGCGGCACCTACTCGGTCCTCGGAGCGGCTGTCCCGCTCGTGGGTGGCTGCTCCGCCGACCAGTTGACGTACTCCTCGACCAGGCAGTTCCACGGCACCGGTGCCGGCGTCGAGGTCCTGCGTGACGCGGTCGTCGGCGTGGCTCTGGGGTCGTCCTCCCCGATGGGGACGGGGATCTCCCATGGCTGGTCGAAGAACGGCGATGCGATGGTCGTCACGGCCAGCGAGGGTGGGCGGGTTCAGCTGCTCGACGGGGAGCCGGCCGCCCAGGTGTACTGGGCGAGGGTCGGACCGGCCGGCATGACGCTCGACGACATGGACGCCCTTCGCGAGAGCGACCCCTTCGCCTACCGCGAGATCCTGTTCCGCAACCCGCTCGGCCTTTCCCGGCGCTCCGGGGAGGATCTGCGTGTCGTTCACGAGATCGACGTCGCATCCGGCTCGATCGGGTGCTTGGCCGACGTCCCGCAAGGGGCACTGGCCTGGACCATGACGACCGACCCCGACGCCCTGGTCGAGGCGGCGGCCACGTCCTGCAGCGCGGCGGTCGAGGGTATCGGCGACCTGGATCCGATCGGCTTCCTGGTGTTCGACTGCGGTGCGCGCAAGCTCAAGCTCGGAGCCGAGGGGCTGCGTGCCGAGCAGGAGGCCATCGGCAAGATGGCGGAGGCAAGCCGTTCGGTGGCTTCTACACGTACGGCGAGATCGGCCGCATCAACGGTGCCCGCGGAATGCATCAGCTCACGGTCGTCACGCTCGCGTTGACGTGACGGGCGGGGCGATCCATGTCGTATCACTGGTCGATCCACCAGCTCACGGAGTACTTCGTCGCCGTCAGCAGCCCTCCGCTGGCCGACGGCGCGGTCACCGTCGCGCTGGAGCAGGTCACTGAGGCCCTCGAGGCCGAGATCGGCGTCGTCACGGTGAAGGGCGAGGTCGCCGGATCCGTGGGGTTCGGTGCGGCCTCGGTCCCGGAGGGCTTGCTCGGGGCCGTGGACGGAGGCGTCGTCGAACTCCCCGGGCTCGGCGAGGTGCACCTCGCCGTCGGGCTGCTGGACACCCCGGACGGTCGCACGGGAATGCCTGACGCCCGGCTGGTGGTCGGGCGGATCGGTGAGGCGTACTCGGCCGAAGAGCGCCAGATGCTGCAAGGCATGGCGCTCGTGCTCGGTCTACGGCTGCAGAGTCTGGCGACGTTGGCCACCGAGCAGCAACGCCACCGACTCGTGGAGAACCTGCTGCAGATCCAGCGCGCCGTCTCGGCGCGTCGTCCGCTGGAAGAGGTACTCGATGCTGTCACCTCCGGCGCCTCGGCACTGCTCGGTGACGCCCTGGTCGGTTTGTGGCTCGCCGACGCGGGGGACATGACGAACCTACGACTGGTCTCCACCCAGAACCTCTCCGAGGTCGACGAGGCGCTGGCGGACGTCGCCCGGCAGACGCTCGCCGAGGGCGGCACCGACCGGGCCGGGGAGCCCTCGCCGTCAGGACATCCCTCGGTGGTGGGCCAGCGGGTCCTGGTCGCCGGTGAAGTGGTCGGCTGCCTGGTCGCCCGCACCTCGTCCCGCGGCATCAGTGGGCACGACCCGGCGGAATTGCTGTCCGCCTTCGCCCAGCAGGTCGACCTCGCCCTGACCGACGCCAAGACGCTGGCCGAGGTGCGCCAGGCGCACCGTGACCCGATCACCTCTCTGCCCAACCGCGCGCTGTTCCTGCAACGTCTCGATCAGGAGCGGGAGTCGGCGGTGGCCAGCGGGGTGGCGCTCACCGTGTTGTTCGTCGACCTCGACCGGTTCAAGGCGGTCAACGACACCCTGGGTCATCGCGCCGGTGACGAGCTCCTGGCCGAGGTGGCCCGACGGATCCTGACGTGCATCGGCGACGAGGACGTTGCTGCCCGGCTGGGTGGCGACGAGTTCGCCGTGCTGCTGCGCGGCGCCCCGCAGGCCATCGGCGGGAAGGTGGCCGAGCGCATCATCAACGCGCTCACCAAGACCGTTCAGCGTGGCAGGACCGGGAGGTCCTCATCGGAGCCAGCGTCGGCGTGGCGGAGCTGGCGAGCGCCGAGCAGAGCGCCAGCTCCCTTCTCAGCGACGCGGACGTGGCCATGTACTGCGCGAAGCGCTCCGGTCGGGGACGGTGGGTCGCCTTCGAGTCGCAGATGCATCGACGACGTCTCCGACCAGCTCAGCCTGCGTACCGACCTACAGCTCGCCCAGGCAGCCGGCCAACTGTCGGTCGTGTACCAGCCCATCGTCGCCATCGCGACGGGTGCGGTCGAGGGGTCGAGGCTCTCGTCCGCTGGAACCACCCGACCCGGGGCCAGATTCCGCCGTCCGTGTTCATCCCGATCGCCGAGGAGAGCGACAGTCATCCTCACGCTGGGGGCCTTCGTCCTTCGGGAGGCGCTGCGCGACCTGGCGCGCTGGCGCAGGGAACAACCCCACCTGCACATGGCGGTCAACATCTCGGGGCGTCAGGTCGTCGACCCTCAGCTACCGGTGCTCCTCGCACAATACCTCGAGGGTGAGGGCCTGCCGGGGAGACGGTCACCCTCGAGGTGACGGAGTCGATGCTGATGGGCGACCCCGACCGGGCCCGCGAGTGCCTCGCCTCGCTCAAACGCCTCGGGGTTCGGTTGTCGATCGACGACTTCGGGACCGGGTACTCGTCGCTCTCCTACCTGCGCCAGTTCCCGGTTGACCAGGTGAAGATCGATCGCAGCTTCGTCCAGGAGCTGGGCTCCGGCGCTGCGAGCGACGTCGCCCTGGTGCAAGGAATCCTCGACCTCTGCCGTTCCCTCGACTTGCAGGTGGTCGCCGAGGGCATCGAGGACGAGGGTTCCCTGGCTGTCCTGACCGAGCTCGGCTGCCCGCTCGGTCAGGGCTACCACTTCGCCCGGCCGATGCCCGCGAGCGACGAGCCGCACCGCCTGCGGCGCACGGTGGCTCCTCAGCGCACGTCCGCCCGTGAGGCCAGCGGGGAGACGTCGCAGACGGAAGCCCGCAGGGGCGAACTGCCACTGATCGGATCGCTCGGGGTCTGACGCAGCACGAGGTTGAGGTTGGCGCTGTCTGGCCCGTAGGGCGGGTAGCCGGGGAGCCCGAGGTCGTCGCAGGCCTGCCACCAGCCGTGCTGGGCGAAGACCACCTGGGGGTCCAGGCTGGCATTGAACTTGGCCCGGGCGCCGACGCGGCCCTTCGGGGTCTCCAGGGGCTATCCCTCCGCTCACGGCAGGATGAGTCGCGTGACGTCCTCGACCATCGACCCCTGTCATCCGCACGGCTGCGGCCGGCCATCGTCGTCGCCACCACCGAGGACGCCTGCACCGTCGTCCTCGACGAACAACCGGGGGTTGTCCCGTATGCGCAGCCGTTTCCAGACCTCGTGCCTGACGAGCCACACCGCCTGAGGCACCCCGTCGTCGCCTGAGGGTGCCGACAGTGCTGTGGATCGCCGCATCCGCGGTCCGCCACGGGCTGCCCGTCGTCACCCAGGATGACGACTACAGGGCAGTCGAGGGCATCGCTGGTCTCGCTGGCATCCGAGTGTGAGCGGGCACGGCTGACGACCAGGGTGTGCGATGAGGCGGCAAGCACGTCCACACGGGCGACGTCCCGAACCCAGGGTCGCGAATCGCGAGCGGGAGAGCGAACATGCGTTGGAGAGAGCGTCTGGGCCCGGCCGGTGTCTGGCGGAGTGTGAAGCTCGTCGACCCGGCCCTGGCCAGGACCGTCGAGGAGCTCGGTTACGGCGCAATCTGGCTCGGCGGGTCTCCGGGCTCCGACCTGCGCGCCCCCGAGGGGCTGCTCGAGGCCACCGAGTCGCTCGTGATCGCGACCGGTGTCGTCAACATCTGGGTGTCGGACCCCGCCGAGCTGGCCGACTCCTACCACCGGATCGAGGCTGCGTACCCGGGCCGGCTCCTGCTGGGGATCGGTACGGGTCACCGTGAGTCCACACCCGAGCGGGTCCGCCCGATCGACGCCATGTCGAGGTACCTCGACGTGCTCGACCTGCACGGCGTACCCGTCCAGGCGCGGGTCCTGTCCGCACTCGGGCCGCGCATGCTCGCGATGGCTGCCGACCGCAGTGCGGGCACGCACCCCTACCTGACCATCCCGTCACAGACCAGCGAGCAGAGGGCCACCCTCGGCCCCGAGGCGCTCGTCGCACCCGAGCAGACCGTGGTCCTCGACACCGACCCGGAGGCCGGACGCCGTGCGGCCCGCGCCTTCCTCGCCGGCTACCTGCGGCTGGTCAACTACACCAGCACCATGCAGCGCGGCGGCTTCACCGCGGATGACATCGCCGACGGGGGGAGCGACCGGCTCGTTGACGCGATCGTCGTCCACGGCGACGCACCGGTCCTCGCCGGCGCCCTGCGCGCCCATCTGGACGCCGGTGCCGACCACGTCTGCGTCCACGTCCAGCCGGCCGACAGTGACGTCGTCCCCGCCCTCCGGGCGATCGCGGCCGAACTCGCGTTGCCTGCCCGGGGCTGACTCCCGTGGCACCGCCGGCACGTCGTGCTGACCGCGGCGGTGCCGCCCTACCATGACGCCGTGAACCCCGCGGTCTGGGTCGAGCGCCACGGCCGGCAGCGGCCCGACGGCCCCGCGCTGGCCGAGGGCGACCGGGTCCATGCGACGTGGGCAGCATTCGCCGCCCGTATGGCGGCGGCGGCGGGCGGGCTGCGCGAGGGCTTCGGGCTCACGCCCGGCGACCGGGTCGCGATCGTCATGCGCAACCGGCCCGAGTACCTCGAGGCGCTGTACGCGGATCTGGCACGCGGGCCTCGTGGCCGTACCGGTCAACGCCCGGCTGCACCCCGACGAGATCGCGTACGTCCTCGACCACAGCGGCACCGCCGTCGTGGTGACCGACGACGAGCACGCCGCCGACGTCGAGCCGCTCGTGGGCGCCGTCCAGAGCGTGCGGGCCGCGGTGCTCGCGCCCGGGCCGCAGTGGAACGCGGTGACGGGGTCGACGCCGGTGCCGCTGGCCGATCGCGAGCCGGACCACCCGGCCTGGCTCTTCTACACGAGCGGCACCACCGGCCGGCCCAAAGGCGCCACGCTCACGCACCGCAACCTGCTGATGGCGTCGCTCAGCTACTTCGCCGACATCGACCAGGTGATGCCGCAGGACTGCATCCTGCACGCCGCGCCGCTCTCGCACGGCTCCGGGCTGTACGGGCTGCCACACGTGGCCCGGGGCGCGGTCAGCGTCGTGCCGCACTCCGGCGGCGTCGACGGCGACGAGATCGCCGCCCTCCTGCGGCGCTGGCCAGGCGTGTCGTTCTTCGCCGCGCCACCATGGTGAAGCGGCTGGCCGGCGACCGGGCCGTCGCCTCCGCCGACCTGTCCCACCTGAAGACGATCATCTACGGCGGCGCGCCGATGTACCTGGCCGACCTCGAGGTCGCGCTCGGCGTCTTCGGTCCCCGGCTGGCCCAGATCTACGGCCAGGGCGAGACGCCCATGACGATCACCGCGCTGTCCAAGGCCGACCACGCCGAACGCGACCACCCGCGGTGGCGCGAGCGCCTGCAGAGCGTCGGCGTCGCCCGCACCGACGTCGAGGTGCGCGTCGTCGACGACTTCGACGCGAGCTCCCCGCCGGCGAGGTCGGCGAGGTGCTGGTGCGGGGCGACGTCGTCATGGCCGGCTACTGGAACCAGCCCGACGCCACGGCCGAGACCCTGCGCGGCGGCTGGCTGCACACCGGCGACGTCGGCAGCTTCGACGACGACGGCTACCTCACGCTGCGGGACCGGTCCAAGGACCTGATCATCAGCGGCGGGATGAACATCTACCCCCGCGAGGTCGAGGAGGTGCTGCTGCGCCACCCCGGCGTCCGGGCCGCCGCGGTGGTCGGCCGGCCCGACCCCGAGTGGGGCGAGGCGGTGGTCGCCTTCGTGGTGGCCGCCGACGGCGCCGCGCCGCCTCGGTCGAGGAGCTCGACCGGACCTGCCTGCGAGTACATCGCCCGCTACAAGCGGCCCAAGGAGTACCGCTTCGTCGACGCCCTGCCGACCAACAACTACGGCAAGGTGCTGAAGCGGGAGCTGCGCGACGGCTCCGGTCCGAGCCCGAAACTGCAAACAACCCACGTGAGGTAGCGACGAGCGCCTCGGTGGGCTGCTACGTTCCAGCGCAGGCGCGGGTCGGGAGGCTCGCACGCGCCGCCCGGCGCAGTGCCGCCCGTCGACGTTCGCGGCCGGGAAGGACGCCCCCATGAAGCTCGCCCTGTACCTGCCGAACTTCCGCGACAAGGTGACCGTCAAGGAGCTCGAGGACCTCACCGCGCTGGCCGAGGAGCTCGACTTCGACTCGGTCTGGACGCTCGACCGGATCGTCGTCCCCGAGGCCTCCGACCGCCAGGAGCTGCAGTACTCGTTCGGCATGATGAGCGAGTTCCCGAAGGCGCTGCCGGTCTCGGCCCGCGGCGAGTGGTTCCAGGGCTGGCCACTGATCCCGTGGCTGGCGGCGAAGACGACGAAGATGCGCATCGGGATGAGCATCACCGACACCCCCGTACCGCGCGCCCGGGGTGCTCGCCGCCGAGATCGCCACCCTCGACCACCTGTCCAACGGGCGGATCAACGTCGGCGTCGGCTCCGGCTGGATGCCCGAGGAGTTCGCCGCCTCGAGCGCCACGCACATCTTCCCCAAGCGGCACGCAGCACGTCCGCGAGACGATCGAGATCATGAAGGGCATCTGGACCAACGACCTGTTCGAGTACCACGGCGAGTTCGCCGACTTCGACACCTGCGGCTTCGGCGCACAAGCCGTTGCAGAACCCGCACCTCCGATCTACTTCTCCGGCTCGAAGGACCCGAGCGTTCGGCCAAGCGCATCGCCACATACGGCCTGTCCGGGCTGGATCGGCATCCAGGACAGCCCGGAGGACATCAAGCGCTGGAGGGGCGAGATGGAGCGCGAGCTGACGAGCTCGGCAAGACGCTCCCCGAGAACTGCGACATGTGCACGATGATCTGGTTCGTGATCACCGACGAGCCGACGGACCAGACCGCTGCGCGGCAAGGGCACAACCTGCTTGCCGGCAGCGCCCAGCAGATCGACCGACATGCTCAAGCGCTACAAGGAGGCCGGTCTGACGATGCCGCTGCTGTGGCCGCCGTTCGCCGACGTCCCGATCTCCAAGACGCATGGACGACCTCAAGCGGCTGAAGGAAGAGATCATGCCGAAGGTCGAGGCCATGTGACGGAACGGGCAACCGGGACCGCGGGTCAAGGACTGGCCGGCCTGGCACGAGGCCTACGACACGCGACGGTCATCCGGACGCGCACCCGCGCCGACCCCGACCTCACCCCGCAGGTGCGCGCCTGGTTCGCCGATCACGGCTTCGCCGAGCTCGGCTTCGACACCGAGGACGGTCACGACCACGCCGTGGGCACGCACGTGCTGCGCGTCCACCCGAGCGCGTACCGGCCCGGCCGGAGGATGTTCCAGTTCGTCTGAGCACTCCCAGATGGGCGGTATGCCCGCCGTGACCAACCGGACCTGAATCCTCGCCCCCGACTCTGGGAGCTGGAGGTCGACCGGGGGGCAGGCACCGGCGGAGGGCTGACTCGGCTCCGGCCGGGTCAAGCGGGCGCCCGAGCTGCCGACATGTGAGACGTGAGCGAGCAGCCCGTTCCCGACCGGTACCCCGAGCGCGTCGCCGACTTCGGCGTCGCCCGGATGCTCGCCGCCCTCGCTGCCCTGCACCTGGCCGCCGGCGGCGTCGTCGCCGCCGTCCTGGAGCGGCGTACGGGGCTCCTCGTCGTCGGCGCGGACGTCCTCGCGGCCGCGGTGCTCGCCGGCTCGGCGGCGGTCGCGGTGCGACTGGGGCCGCACGCCCGTGGCCGCGTGCCGGGATCCGGTCGTGGGCTCGACCTGTCCCTGCTGATCGCCGCCCTCGGCGTCGCCGGCGTGGCCACCGCCCTGCGGATCGTCGCGACCGGCGCGACGTGGGTGGCCCTCGAGCTCCCGCTCGTCGTCGTCGTGGCCGCGGCGCTGCCCCGCCGGCAGGCCCTGACCGCTACCGTCGCCGCGATCGCCCCCGCCGCGGGTGCCATCGCCGCCGTCGTCGGCCGGCCCCGGGCGCGCGTCCGACCTCCTGGCGGCCCTGCTGCCGGTGACCGCGTCCCGGCCGCGGCCGTCGTCGCGCTCGCGTGGCGCCGCCGCGTGCACGTGCTCACGCAGCGGCTCGGGCACGCCGAGCTGGCGGCCCGCGAGGTCGCCGTCCGTGACGCCATGACCGGGGCCGTGAACCGCAGCGGGCTCGAGCTGGTTGCGGTGCCCCTGATCCACCACGCCCGCCGCCAGGGTGAGGCGGCGCACTGCCTCTTCGTGGACGTCGACGGCTTCCGGGCGATCAACGACACGGCAGGGCCGCACGTGGGCGACGACCTCCTGCGCGCCGTCGCGGCAGCGGTGATGGCCGCGGTGCGCTCGACCGACGTCGTCGCGCGGTGGTCGGGCGACGAGTTCGTCGTCGTCGGGCCCGGAACCGGCACCTCGCCGCTCGAGCTCGAGCGGCGCGTGCACGCCCACCTCGCGCAGGTCACGCCGGTGCCCGCGGAGGTGTGGACGCCCCGCGTCAGCATCGGCTCGCCACGCTCGTCCCCTGGGACGAGGGCGACCTCGCCTCGCTGCTGCGCCGCGCCGAGCAGGACATGCGGCTGCGCCGCTCGCTCCGCCGCCAGCGCGCCGACCGCGACGGCGGCACCGTCGCGGCGCCGCCGACGGCTCCCGGCACGCGGCACTGACCGCACCAACGGCGCCTGCATGCCGCCTCTACGCTGACCGGCATGCCCGCGACCGGATCATCCCTGCTGCGGGGGCTGGTCGTCGCCTCCACCCGCTCCCGACTCTCGCGGTCACGACGTTTGCGGCCGGTTGGGGCGCCGCCACCGGCCTGCCCCTGGGGCGCGTGGCGCTCGTGTTCGTCGCCGTCCTGCTCGGGCAGCTGGCGATCGGCTGGTGCAACGACGCCGTCGACGCGCCGAGGGACCTCGCAGCGGACCGCCGCGACAAGCCTGTCGTCGCCGGCCTGGTGACCGCACCCGTGCTCGTGCGGGCCACCGTGGTCGCCGTCGTGCTCTGCGTGCCCGCGTCGTTCGCCCTGGGTGTCCGGCCTGGACTGGCGCACATGGGCGTGCTCGCCTCCGGGCTGGTGTATGACCTCGCGCTCAAGCCCACCGCCTGGAGCCCGCTGCCCTACGCGGTCGCGTTCGGCCTGCTGCCGGCCGTGCCCACCCTGGCCGCGACGCCGCCCGTGTGGCCCGCCCCGGGAATCGTTATGGCTGGGGGCGCGCTGCTCGGCCTGGCGGCACACTTCGCGAACACCGTCGGGGACGCCGACCAGGACGCGGCGACCGGTGTGCGGGCAACGCCGCAACGGCTCGGACCGGCGGGCTCCCTGCGGGCGAGCGCGGTGCTCGTGGCACTCGCGGGCCTCGCCCACCCCACGGCCGCGACGCACGCCGGCGCCCTGGCGCTGGTCGTCCTCGCAGCGGGGATCCTGCTTGCGGTCGCGGGGGCCGTGCTCGGTGCGCGGATGGCCGAGCGCGGGCGGACGGCGTTCCGGCTGACCCTGGGCGGCCGTCGCCCTGGTCATCGTGGGCTTCCTGCTCAGCGCGTGAGGCGCCGGCCACGCGGCGGTGCCGCCGGGGTAGCCTCCGCTGCATGACCGGAGCCCCGCGGGGCGTGGCTGTGGTGACCGACTCCACCGCCTACCTGCCGCCCGACCTGGTGGAGCGGTACCGGCTCACCGTCGTGCCGCTGCAGGTCGTCGTCGGCGGCCGCTCGCTCGCCGAGGGCGTCGAGGTCGGCAGCGACGAGGTCGCCCGCGCGCTGCGCGAGTGGCGGCCCGTGACGACGTCCCGGCCGTCGCCGCAGACGTTCGCCGAGACGTATCTCTCGCTCGAGGTGCCCGAGATCGTCTCCGTGCACCTGTCGTCGGACCTGTCCGGCACCGTCGACGCCGCCCGCGTCGCGGCCAAACAGGTCGCGGCCCGAGGCGTGCACGTCGCCGTCGTCGACTCCCGCTCGCTGGGCATGGGCCTGGGGTTCACCGCCCGCGCCGCGGCCCTCGCCGCGGCGGACGGCGCGGACGCCGACGACGCGGCGCGCGAGGCCCGCCGCTTCGCGACCGAGGTGGCCATCTGGCTGTACGTCGACACGCTGGAGTACCTGCGCCGCGGTGGCCGCATCGGCGCGGCGGCCGGATGCTCGGGTCGGCGCTCGCGGTCAAGCCGCTGTTGAACCTCGCCGACGGGCGGCTCGACCGCTCGAACGCGTGCGCACGTCGACCCGCGCGCTCGCCCGGCTCGAGGAGCTGGCCGTGCGGGAGGCCGCTGACCGCGACGTCGACGTCGCCGTCCAGCACCTCGCGGCGGCGGAGCGGGCCCGCGAGGTCGCCGACCGGCTGCGTGCACGGCTGCCGCGGGCGCGCGACGTGTACGTGGGCGAGGTGGGCGCGGTGGTCGGCGCGCACGTCGGCCCCGGGATGCTCGGCGTGGTGGTGGCGCCGGCCCGCTGACGGGTCGTCCACAGCCGGCTCCGGCGCACCGGCGTCCACAGCGAGGCTCTGCGCCGCTCCGGCGAGCGGGGGCGCGTGCCTAGCGTCGGTTCGTGCGAGGAGAGCGTGGGGAGCCGGCCCGGGACGGCTGCGGGTGCTGCGGGAGGCGGCCCGGCCGCCCGTCCTGCGCCCGCCCGAGGTGCGCGGCGGGTGGGTGCCGGGCTCCGCGGTCTTGACGGCGACGTCGAGGTCGTCGACGACCCCTTCGACGGCATCGAGCGGCTGTCGGACCCCGCCGGGTGAGCCCGACGACGCCGGTCGGCTCGCCGCACGCGCCGTGCGTCCCGCGGCCGCGGTGGCGGCGGTGCTCCTGGCGCTCGTCGTCGCGGCGGTCGTCTGGGCACGGTCGGCGCCCCCGGCCGCCCCGGTGGCCGTCCTGCCGCCGCGGTCGTCGACCCCGCCGGCATCGATCCCGCAATCCGCTGCGGTCCGTGCGGCCGGCGCGCGCCGGTGATGTCGCGGCCGTCGGGGCAGGCGGTCCCGTCGCCCCGCCGGTCGCGTCGCCCCGGTCCGTCGTCGTGGACGTCGAGGGGCGGGTGCGCCGTCCGGGCCTCGTCCACCTCCCGGCGGGCGCCCGCGTCGCGGACGCGCTGGCCTCGGCCGGGGGCGCCACCTCGGGCGCGGTGGTCTCCCACCTGAACCTCGCGCGCGTCCTGGCCGACGGCGAGCAGGTGCTCGTTCCCGGGCCGCGACCCCGTGGCCGAGGCGGCGCCGCCTGCGGCGCCGGGCGCCCCGGGCGTCGGCGCCGGGGCGGCCGCACCGGCCGAGCCGCTCGACCTCAACGCCGCCACGCCGGCCGCGCTCGACCAGCTGCCCGGTGTGGGGCCGCTACTCGCCGGCCGGATCGTGGCGTGGCGCGCCGCCCACGGCCGCTTCACGTCGGTCGACGAGCTCGGCGAGGTGGAGGGCATCGGGCCCAAGGCGCTGGAGCGGCTGCGCGCGCTGGTCCGGGTGTGAGGCCCGACGTCCGGCTCCTGCCGGTCGCGGTCGCCGCCTGGCTGGCCGCCGGGTGGGCGACCGGCGCCGCGGCGGCCGAGGCCCGGACGGCGGCCGGGGCCGCCCTCGCGGCCGCGGTCGCACTGGCCGCCGTCGCGGTGCTCGCCGTCGCGGCCACCGCGGCCACCGCGGCCGTGGGCGCCGTCTCGGTCGCCTGCTCACCGTGGCCGCGCCCGCGGCGATCGTCGCTGCGGGCACCGCGGCTGTGCTCGTCGGAGCCGCCGCGGCACTGGCTCACCGGCAGGCTCAACCGTGGGCCGGCTGGGTCGCGGGCACGGCCGTGGGCCGCTTCGAGGGCCGGCTCGCCGTCGACCCGCAGCGACTCGTCCCGGCGGGGCGCGGCGGCGACCGGTACGCCGTGCGCGTCGACGTCGACACGGTGACCGCACGCGGACTGCGCAGTGCGGTGGACCTGCCCGTGCTGGTGCTCGCGCCACCCGCATGGAGCAGGCTCACCGCCGGCCAGGGCGTCGCCTTCACGGGCCGGCTCGCGCCGAGCGAGCCCGGGGACGAGGCCGCCGCACTCGTGTCCGCGCTCGGGCCGCCCAGCGTCACGCCCGCGAGCTGGCCGTGGCGGGCCTCCGACGCGGTGCGCGCGGCCCTGCGCCGCGCCTGCGGCGGTCTGCCCGCGGACGCCGGCGGGCTCCTGCCGTCACTCGTGGACGGCGACACGTCGGGCCTGCCCGGACCGCTGCAGGCGGACCTGCGAGCGGCGGGCCTCACCCACCTGACGGCGGTGAGCGGCGCGAACCTCACCGTCGTGGCCGAGGCCGTGCTCTGGGGCGCTTCCGCGCTGCGCGCCCCGCGCCTGGTGCGCGTGCCCCTGATGGTCGTGACGCTCGCCGCCTTCGTCGTGCTCGCCAGACCGTCGCCGAGCGTGCTGCGCGCCGCCGCCATGGGTGCGGTCGGCATCGTCGCAGCCACGGGCGGCCGCCCCGCCCGTGGCGTCCCGGCGCTCGGCGCCGCGGCCGTGGTGCTGCTGACCGTCGACCCGTGGCTGGCGCGCAGCGCGGGCTTCGCGCTGTCGGCCGTGGCCACGGCCGCCCTGCTCCTTCTGGCGCCGGTGTGGACGCGCTCGCTCGCCCGCCGGCTGCCCAGGGCCCTCGCGGTGGCGCTGGCCGCCCCGGCGGCCGCCCAGGTCGCCTGCGGGCCCGTGACCGTGCTCCTGCAACCGGTCGTCAGCCTCGTCGCGGTACCGGCCAACCTCCTGGCCGAACCGGTGGTGGCGCCCGCGACCGTCGCGGGGGTGATCGCGGCCGTGACCGGGCTCGCCTGGCCGTGGGGCGCGCACCTGGTCGCGCGCCTCGGCGCCCTGGGCACCGGGTGGGTGGCCGTGGTCGCGCACCGCGGCGCCGCGCTGCCGCTCGCCTCCGTGCCGTGGCCACCCGGCCTGGCCGGCGCAGCGTTGCTCGCGGCGGCCGAGTCGGTCCTCGTCGCGCTCACCCTGCGCCGGCCCGCGTGGCGTCCTGGTCTCGCGGGCCACCCCGCGGCGGGCGCTGCTCGTGGCCGCCGCGGGTGCCGCCGCGCTGGCGCTGCTCGCAGCGTCACGGGCTGCGGGGCTGGGGCTCCCGGGCGTCTCTCCCGGCCTGCCGCGTGACTGGACGATCGCCATGTGCGACGTCGGGCAGGGTGACGCGACGGTGCTCCGCAGCGGCCCGGATCGGGCCGTGCTCGTGGACACCGGACCCGAACCGGTCCTCGTCGACGGCTGTCTGGGCCGGCTCGGCGTGCATCACCTCGACCTCGTGCTGCTCACGCACTTCCACGCCGACCACGTCGGCGGGCTCGAGGGCGCGCTGCACGGACGCGACGCGCGGCAGGTCCTCGTCAGCCCGCTCGCCGAACCCGCCGAGAACGTCGCGGCCGTCCGGAGGGCGACTGCCGCGGGCCGCCTGCCGCTCGCCGTCGCGCACGTGGGCGAGGCCGGCGACGCCGGCACCGGCGTCTGGCGGGTGCGGTGGCGGGTGCTCGCGGCGTCCGCGGCCGGAGCGGACGCGACCGGCGCGGTGGGGGACGGAGACGGCACGGTGGTCAACGAGTCGAGCGTCGCCGTCACGGCCGACGTCCGCGGTCCCGGGGGGACCCTGCGGGCCGTGCTGCTCGGTGATCTCGAGACGCAGGGTCAGCACGCCCTGGCGGAGCGGTTCGCCGGCGGCGCCGAATCGGTGGGCGGCCCCGTGGACGTCGTCAAGGTGGCGCACCACGGCTCCGCGAAGCAGGACCCACTGCTCTACCGCCTGCTGGCGCCGAGGGTCGGGCTGGTCGGTGTCGGCGTGGGCAACGACTACGGGCACCCTGCACCCGCTGCGCTGACGTTGCTCGCGTCGCTGGGGGTGCGGGTGCTCCGCACGGACACGTCGGGCGACCTCGCCGTGACCCCTGTCGGCGACGGCTCCCTGCGGCTGGCCGCGACGCGATGACAGCGGCCGCGTCGACGTCGGTACCCCATGGCACAGTGGCCGCGTGGCCACCTCGTCGCGATCCTCCCGCCCCGCCGGGCCGGTGCGAGCGATCGCCCCCGACGACCTGCGGCCGGAGCCGGTCGTCCTCGTCACCGGCCCCGAGGACGTATTGGCGGAGCGCGCCGTCGCCGCCGTGCTCGCGGCCGCCCGCGAGGCCGACCCGGGGGTGGCCGTCGAGACGCTCGACGCGTCCGCGTACGAGGCGGGGCGACTCGCCGTGCTCACCAGCCCCTCGCTGTTCGGCGGCGGGACCGTCGTCGTGGTCGAGGCGGTCGCGGCCGCCGGGGACGCTTTCGTGACCGACGCGACGGCCTACCTGGCTGTGCCCGCTCCCGACGTGTGCCTGGTCCTGCGGCACAACGGCGGCCAGCGGGCGAAGGGCCTGCTCGACCTCGCCCGCAAGGCGGGTGCGCCCGAGGCGGTCTGTGCGGCGGTCACCAAGGACGACGAGAAGCTCGACTTCGTGGCCAACGAGTTCCGGCGCGCGGGCCGGCGTGCCTCGCCCCAGGCCATGCGCGCGCTCGTCGACGCCGTCGGCAGCGACCTGCGCGAGCTCGCCGCGGCCTGCCGGCAGCTCGCGGAGGACGCGTCGGTGACCGAGGGCGACGGGCGGATCGAGGCGGACGTCGTCGAGCTGTGGTTCGGCGGCCGGGTCGAGGTCACGGGCTTCCGCGTGGCCGACGCCGCGGTCGCCGGTCGAGCCGACCAGGCGCTCGCGCTGCTGCGGCACGCCGTCGCCACCGGCGTGGACCCGGTACCGCTCGTCGCGGCGATCGCGGCGAAGGTGCGCGCGCTCGCCAAGGTCCAGACCGCCTCCCGGGGTCCCTCGGCCGCCGTCGCCGCGGAGCTCGGCATGGCCCCGTGGCAGGTCGACCGGGCGCGCCGCGAGCTGTCCGGCTGGACGGACGACGGCCTGGCGCACGCCGTGATCGCCCTCGCCGAGGCCGACACCGAGGTCAAGGGCGGGGGGCGCGACCCGGTCTACGCCGTGGAGCGCGCGGTGCTCACGGTGGCCACCCGCCGGGCGGGGTGATGGCCGACCCCCGAGAGGGCGGGGGCCGGCCATCGGGGAGGGGACCCGGTCAGCGATCCCCGAAGTCCTGCGTCCAGTAGATGCCGTAGGGGCTGGAGCTCCGCGTGGCGACGCCGATGCCGATGACCTTGTAGCCGCAGTTGAGGATGTTGCGCGGTGCCCCGGGCTGTTCATCCACGCCGTCATCACGGCTGCCGCGGTCCGCTGGCCGGCGGCGATGTTCTCGCCCATGAGGTTGCCCCGGTAGCCGGCGGCGCGCATCCGGTCGAACGGGCTGCGGCCGTCGGGGCTGGTGTGGTCGAAGTAGCCCTTCGTGGCCATGTCGGCGCTGTGGGCGCGGGCCACCGCGAGCAGGACGGCGTTCGAGGCGAGCGCACCGCACCCGTGCGCGGAGCGCTGCGCGTTGACCAGCCGCAACACCTCCGCCTCGGTGGCCGTCATCCCGGCGCCGGCCGCCGCGGCCGGCGGTGCCGCGCTGCGGGTCGGGCTCGGGGAGGGCCGCGGTGAGGGGACGCGTGGCGTGTAGGCGCGCCGCTCCGTCGACGGGGGCCGTGGCTCGGGTCGTCGCGATCCGGCGCGAGGCCGTCGTGGCGCGGCGGGACGGGGTCGTCCTGTGTGCCGGGGTCGTCGAGGTGGTGCCGGTGGGCGAGGCCGCCGGCGATCCCGTCGGATCGGCTTCCGGGTCGGTCGCGGGATCGGTCGCCGTGGCGGCGCGGGCGCCCGCCGTGGCGAGGGGCGCGGCCGCCGTGGCCGTGCCGTCGCGGGAGGCGCAGGACGCCAGCACCAGCGTGCCGACGGCGGCCGGGATCACGAGCATCCGCGCACACCAGGCGAGCCGGCGGCGCGCCTCCTGCGGGGGCCGGGCGCTCGTGCCGTTCTCGACCGTGTCGCCCATCGGATCCGGGACTCCCGTCGACGTACCCACCCGGCGTGGGCGCCGGGGCTGACGGGGATCGATTCTTCGCGCTCGGGGGCGCGTGCGTCAAGGCGATCGGCACCATTTGAGCAGGCCTTGACCCCTGATAGGTGAAGGCACAAGACGGCGGCGGCGCCGGCCCCCGAAGGGACCGGCGCCGCCGCCGCTGATGGTGCGGAAGGCGTCAGGGCGCCCGTCAGAGCGAGGAGGCCAGCTTCGCCATCGCCGACTTGCGGTTCGCCGCCTGGTTCTTGTGGATGACGCCCTTGCTCACGGCCTTGTCGAGCTTCCTCGAGGCCGCACGCAGCGCCTCGGCGGCGGCGTCCTTGTCGCCGGAGGCGGCGGCCTCACGGAAGGAGCGCACCGAGGTCTTGAGCGAGCTCTTGACCGCCTTGTTGCGCAAGCGGCGCTTCTCGTTCGTCGCGTTCCGCTTGATCTGGGACTTGATGTTCGCCACGCGTCGTCTCTCTGTGAAGTGCCGGCCCATCGGCCGGGACCGGTCGGTTGAGGGCGCTGGCCCGCCCGGGACCTCCGGCGGTGGGGACGCCGGGTGGCGGAGGGGCCGGATGCGCGCACGACCGAGCGCGCACCGACGTCGACGATATCAGCTCGAGGGCGACGTCCCGGTCCGGGGCGACGGGCTCCATCCCCGCCTGCGGTACTCGGCCACGTGCTCGGGGACCGGACTCCCGGCGGCAGGTCGGGGGCCGGTGTCACCGCGCCCGGGACCGTCCGCAGGTCGAGGACGCCGGCCCAGAACGGCCCGGGGACGTCCTGCGGGTCGTCCTCCGGGGGGCCCCAGCGCTCCTTGAGCGACACCTCCGCCAGCGGCAGGCGCAGCACGGCCGTCGCCGCCAGCTCCTTGCGGTTGCCCGGCCGGGACTGCTCGGACCGCCCGGCGGCGACGTGCTCGACGATGGCGCGCAGCGCCGCGTCGCGCTCGGCGGGATCCGTCACGAGCTCGGCGCGGCCCCGCGCCACCACGCTGCGGTAGTTCATCGAGTGCTCGAACTGGCTGCGCGCCAGCACGAGCCCGTCGAGCAGCGTCACCGTCACGCAGACCGGGAGCGACCCGCCGCCCGCCTCCGCGAGCCGGACGACGCCCGCGCCGGTGGAGCCGTGCACGTAGAGCGTGTCGCCGACCCGCGCGTGGATGGTCGGCAGCACCAGCGGCTCGCCGTCCGCGACCACCCCGAGGTGGCAGATCAGCGCCTCGTCGAGCACCGCGTGCACCGCGGCGCGGTCGTACCCGACCCGCTCCCGCGAGCGCGACGGCGTGGTGCGCGGGCTGACGGAGTAGGTGTCGACCGCCTCGTGATCCATCGTCGGATCGTAGGACGTCACGGCGCCCAGCCGCGGCGGTCGCCCAGCCAGTCGAGGAACAGGCGTGCGTAGCGGCGCTGGTGCACCCGGAGCGCCGGCGGGGCGCCGGGCCACAGCGGCTTGCCCACGTTCGCGAGCATGTACGCGGCGAGGACGGCCAGCCAGACGTCGACGTCGACGGGTCGACGTCGCGCAGCAGGGGGCTGCGCCTCACCCAGGCGTCGGCGTCGACGCCGTCGGCTCGGGCCGCCGGCAGGAGGCCGGCGAGGTCGAGCCACGGTGGTCCGAGCGCGAGGAAGTTCCAGTCGACGAGCACGGCCCGGTCGCCGTCGACGAGCACGTTGTCGGCGCGCAGGTCGCCGTGGGTGGCGGTCGTGCCCTGCAGGACCCGTTCCGCCGTCGCCACGAGCTCCTCGAGGTCGCCGGCGCGGGCGGTCAGCCACGGTGGCTGCCCGGCGGCCGGGCTCGTGCGCCCCGCGGCGAGGTCGGGGAAGACGGCGAGGATCTCGGCGTCGACCGCGTAGTCGCCTGTCACCGTCCCCAGGCCCGGGGCGAGGGCGGCGGGGGCCGGGTCGAGCGCCGCGGCAGCCGCCACGCATGCGTCGTGCACCGCGGCGAAGGAGCGCTCGGTCCACGGCAGCGGGATGGCGCCGCTGGCGGCCTCCGTGACGACGACGCGCCACGGTTGGCCCCCGCCGTCCTCGGCCGTCACCTCCCCGGCGCCCACCAGCCGGGGCGCCGGGACGGCCAGGGGCAGTGCGGCGAGGACCTCGGCCTCCCGCGCATACGCCTGCACGAGGTGCGGGTTGGCCCCGGACCCGGCCTTGGCGAACACGTCCCGACCGTCGGCCAGGCACAGGACGGCGGCGAACCCGCCGCTGAACCCGCTGCTGACGGGCCGGCCGGCGGTGGCGACCGTACCGCCGGCCGCCGCCTCGACGGCCGCACGGACCGCGGCCGGCAGCTCCTCCAAGGCCGGCCTGCGCGACGTGACCCGGTAGTCCAGGGTCGGCACGGGCTCCATGGCCCCAGGGTGGGCGACGCCGGTGCCGGCGTGCACGCGGTTATGCGTGCGGCAGCGGGTCGGCCTCACGTGGGACGATGAGGACCTCTCCCCCCGAGCAACGAGGTAGCCCCGCGTGTCACCGATGGCCCGAACGGCGCTACGCCGTCCGCGACCCCGCCGGAGAAGATCCGGAACTTCTGCATCATCGCCCACATCGACCACGGCAAGTCGACGCTGGCCGACCGGATGCTGCAGATGACCGGCGTCGTCGACGCCCGGCAGATGCGCGACGCAGTACCTCGACCGGATGGACATCGAGCGCGAGCGCGGCATCACGATCAAGTGCCAGGCCGTGCGGATGCCCTGGGAGCTCGACGGCGACGACCGTACGCGCTGAACATGATCGACACGCCGGGGCACGTCGACTTCACCTACGAGGTCTCGCGCTCGCTGGCGGCCTGCGAGGGCGCCGTGCTGCTCGTCGACGCCGCCCAGGGCATCGAGGCGCAGACCCTGGCCAACCTCTACCTGGCCATGGAGAACGACCTCACGATCATCCCGGTGCTCAACAAGATCGACCTGCCGGCGGCCCAGCCCGAGAAGTACGCCGAGGAGCTCGCCAGGCTCATCGGCGTCGAGCCCGAGGCGTGCCTGCGGGTCTCCGGCAAGACCGGCGAGGGCGTCGAGCACCTGCTGGACGAGATCGTCCGGCAGATCCCCGCGCCCGACCGGGGACGCCGACGCCGCCGCCCGCGCGATGATCTTCGACTCGGTCTACGACACGTACCGAGGCGTGGTCACGTACGTCCGCGTCATCGACGGCCACCTCGTCGCCGCGCGAGCGGATCGTCATGATGTCGACGCGGGCCACGCACGAGCTGCTCGAGATCGGCGTCATCTCGCCCGAGCCGGTGCCCGGGACGGGCCTCGGCGTCGGCGAGGTCGGCTACCTGATCACCGGCGTCAAGGACGTCCGGCAGTCGCAAGGTCGGCGACACGGTGACCAACGCCGCCAAGCCGGCGACCACGGCGCTGGGCGGTTACCGCGACCCCAAGCCGATGGTCTTCTCCGGGCCTGTACCCGCTCGACGGCTCCGAGTACCCGGCGCTGCGCGAGGCCCTCGACAAGCTCAAGCTCAACGACGCCGCGCTGGTCTACGAGCCGGAGACGTCCGCCGCGCTGGGTTCGGCTTCCGCTGCGGCTTCCTCGGCCTGCTGCACCTCGAGATCGTCCGCGAGCGGCTCGAGCGCGAGTTCGACCTCGACCTCATCTCGACGGCGCCGAACGTCGTCTACGACGTGACGATGGAGGATCGGCAAGGAGATCGTCGTCACGAACCCCTCGGAGTTCCCGGACGGCAAGATCGCCGAGGTGCGCGAGCCGATCGTCCGGGCCACGATCCTCGCGCCGAGCGACTACATCGGCGCGATCATGGAGCTGTGCCAGCAGCGCCGCGGCGCGCTGCGCGGGATGGACTACCTGTCCGAGGACCGCGTCGAGATGCGCTACACGCTGCCGCTCGCCGAGATCGTGTTCGACTTCTTCGACCAGCTGAAGTCGCGCACCCGCGGCTACGCCTCGCTCGACTACGAGCCCGACGGCGACCAGGCGGCCGACCTCGTCAAGGTCGACATCCTGCTGCAGGGCGAGCCGGTCGACGCGTTCAGCGCGATCGTCCACCGTGACAAGGCCTACTCCTACGGCGTGATGATGGCCGGCAAGCTCAAGGACCTCATCCCGCGGCAGCAGTTCGAGGTGCCGATCCAGGCCGCCATCGGGGCGCGCATCATCGCCCGCGAGAACATCCGCGCGATCCGCAAGGACGTGCTCGCGAAGTGCTACGGCGGTGACATCACGCGCAAGCGCAAGCTGCTGGAGAAGCAGAAGGAGGGCAAGAAGCGGATGAAGATGGTCGGCCGGGTCGAAGTGCCGCAGGAGGCCTTCATCGCGGCACTCTCCAGCGACGCCGCGCCGGCGGCCGACAAGGCCAAGAAGTAGCCTTCCAGGCCGCAACCGGTCGGGTCCCGCCTCCTTCGCCGGAGCGGTGGCGAGCCCTCAGCCTCCGGATCCTCTGACCGCGCCGTCGCGGTCGCTCGTGCTCTCGGGATCGGCGATCAAGCCGCGGCGGTGGGCGATGGCGACGGCTTCGGCCCGCCCGCCGGCCCCGAGCTTGGCGAGCACATTGGACACGTGCACGCTGGCGGTCTTCTCGCTGATGAACAGCTGCCGGCCGATCTGCCGGTTGGTCAGCCCGCGGGCGACCAGGCGCATCACCTCCTGCTCGCGCGGGGTGAGCACGGACGCCGTCGCCGGGCCCGCTCCCAGGTCGAGCCGGGCGCGGCGGGCGAGCGCGTCGACGGCCTCGCGCAGCGGCCGGGCGCGCAGCGCGACCGCCTCGTCGCGGGCCAGCACGGCCTCGCGCGCGGCCCCCTCGCGATCGCCGGCGGCGACCAGCGCCTCGGCCAGGTGCCGCCGCGAGCGCGCCACCTCGTAGCGCTGGCCGAAGCCGAACGCCTCGACCGCGCGGCGCCAGTCGTCGGGGGTGTCCCGGCCGTGCAGGCGGGCGTGTTCGGCCTCCGCGCGGGCCAGCCACGCCCGGCCCTCGGGCCCGAGGCTGCCCAGCCGCGGCCGGCCGCGCCGCGCCACCTCGCGGGCCTGCGCGAGCAGTGCGTCACCTTCGGCGCGCAAGGCGGCCAGAGTGGACGTGTCGTCCCGCGCCGCGGCCTCCGCCCCGGCGCCGGCGAGGGCACCGAGGCCGACGCCGGTCACGGCGAGCCGGCTGAGCTCGACCCCGCTGCCCGACTCGTCCTTGATCTGCAGGCACTCGCGGATGACGCGGACGGCGCCGTCGTGGTCACCCACCCAGCGCAGCGCGTCCGCCCGCGGCACGAGGATCATGTGCCCCCACCACGGGTGGGCGTGCGCCACCGGCACCAGCTCCTGGGTCAGCGGCAGCGCCGCGAGCGGATCGCGGGCGACCCGGGCGGCCAGGACGACGCCCCTGAGCTGGTCGCGCTGCACCTCGGGAACCCGCACCCGCGCCCTCGCCTCGAGAGCGAGCGCCTCGTCCCACTGCCCCGCCAGGAGCAGCGTCTGCAGCAGCATGAAGAGCACGTCGACGCCGTAGACGGTCAGGGCCTGGCCGGCGCGCTCGGCCTCCGCCAGCCCCTGCTCCAGGGTGGCGCGCGCGCCCTCGAGATCGCCGCTGTCCATCCGGTTGATGCCCAGGTTGAACACGGCCCGCAGCGCGACGAGCGGGTCGGCGGCCTCGGTCGCGAGCCGCTGGGCCTCGGCGAGCCGGCGCGCCGCGACCTCGACGTCGCCGACCGCACCCTCCCGCACGGCCAGGGTGAGGAGCAGGTCGGCCTCCGCGGCGGGGAGGCCGAGGGCGCGCGCCTCGGCCAGTGCCGGCTCGACCAGGCCACGGGTGCCGTCGATCGAGTCGTGGTGGGTCAGCTGCGCCTCGAGCGCGACCGCCCACACCCGGGTGGGGGAGGGGCCGGTGCCCTCGAGCAGCGATCGCACCTTGGCGATCTCTGCCAGGGCCTCGACATCGGCGTCGACCTCGTAGAGCCGCTTGGCCAGGTCGGCGCGGGCGGCCGCCTCGAGTGCCGGGTCCTCGCCGCGTGCCGCCCCCGCGACCGCCGCGCGGGCGAGGGACGCGGCGCGGTGCAGCTCGCCGGCCGCGCCGGCCGCGGCCGCCGCCCGCAGGGTGAGCTGCAGGGGCTCGGCGCCGGCCGGCCGCTGGTCGCCCGGTACGGCGTCGACCAGCTGCAGGGCCTGCTCGAGGTGCCCGAGCGCCTCGGCGGGGGCCAGCACCGCGGTCGCCCGCTCCGCCGCCCGCAGTGAGGCAGCCAGCGCCCCTGGCAGGTCGTGTGCGGCCAGGCAGTGCCGGGCGAGGTCGGCCGCGGTGTCGTCGCCCTGACCGGCGAGCAGACGGGCGTAGGCGGTGTGCAGGCGCACCCGCTCGCCCGGCAGCAGGTCGCCGTACACGGCCTCCTGCAGGAGTGCGTGCCGGAACGCGTACCGGTCGGCGCCGTCGGCGACGAGCACGTGGTGCGTCACCGCCTCGCGCAGCGCCTCCTCGATCTCGGCCGCCGGCAGGTCGAGGGCCGCCCGGAGCAGGGTGTCGGGTACGCGCCGGCCGGCGACCGACGCCACCCGGGCCACCTGCTGCACCGCGGGGGCCAGCCGCTCGAGGCGGGCGAGCAGCACGTCGGCGAGCTGCTCGGGCAGCGCCACCCGGGCCCGGCCCGCGCCGGTGGGATCGCCGGTGGGATCCATCGGAGGCGCGACCGCGGCGTCGGCGGCGGCGAGCAGCTCCTCGGCGTAGTAGGCGTTGCCCTCCGAGCGGGTGCGGATGTCGGCGACCAGCGGTGCGGGCAGCTCGCCGCCGCGGAGCGCCCGCAGGTACTCGCCCAGCTCCCCGGCGTCGAACGGTGCCACGTCGACGCGCTCGACCCGTGGCAGCCGGACGAGCTCGCCGAGCAGGGGTCGCAGCGGGTGCCGGCGGTGCAGGTCGTCGCTGCGGTAGGTGCCGACCACGAGCAGCCTCTCGTCGGACAGCCGCGCCAGCACGAAGCGGAGCAGGTCGCGCGTCGACGCGTCGGCCCAGTGCAGGTCCTCGAGGGCGAGCAGCACCGGCGCGACGCCGTCCGTGACGGCATGCAGCGCCTCGAGCACCGCCTCGTAGAGGGGCATGCGCTCGGGCCCCTCGTCTCGACCGGCGCCCTCGACGTCGCCGGTCAGGCGCCTGAGCACGGGTCGCTGCCGCGCCATGGCGCGCACCGCGGCGGCGGCCTCGGTGACGTGGGCGGGGGCACCCGGCGCCTCGCCGGCGCGGACCGTCTCGGTCAGCGCCTCGGCGAAGGGCAGGTACGGCAGCCCGCCCGCGCCGAGGTCGACGCAGTGGCCCAGGACGGCGACCGCGCCCGCCGCGCGCGCCCGCGACAGCAGTTCGGTGACGAGGCGCGTCTTGCCGACGCCGGCGTCACCCGCGAGCAGCACGCCGGCAGCCGAGCCCGCGACCGCCTGCTCGAGCAGTTGCTCGAGCCGGGCGAGCTCGCGGGCCCGGCCGACGAAGGGCGCGGCGGCGCTGATCGGTGCCACGGGGACGATGGTCCCACCTGGCACCGACAGAGCCGGCGCCGTCTCGATCACGCCGCCCCGTTCAGGCGACCTCAGGCGGCGCGGTGCCGGACCGGCGACCCCAACAGGGCGGCGATCCCCGCCATGCCGCCGCGCAGCGGCGAGCGCCGGCCGGCCGGGGCCTGGCCGGCGCGGGTCAGCGACACGTCGTGGCGGACGCGCTCGCGGCGGGCCTCCAGCTCGCCGCGGATGTCGGGGGACTGGAACAGGTTCTCGTTCATGGCGACCTCCTCGTGATGTGACACGAGATTCGCCGTAAGGCCGGGGCGCCCGGATCGGGCGACCGCCCATGCGCGGCGTCCGGCCACCGGTGGCCGGCCCCGGCACCACCTCAGACGGCACCTCAGACGAGGGCGACCACCTCAGACCACACCTCAGGAGGCCGCGGAGGCACCTGAGACGATGGTGGGATGAGCCTGCCCAGCCAGCAGCCGCGCGTCGTGGCCCCGCCCGACGGGCCGGGGCGGCTCACCGCCGTGTGTGTCGTGCACGCGATCATCCCCAACCCCGGTGAGGAGCCCGACGTCACCGCGATCGACAAGCGGCCCCGGGCCGGGCGGCTCGCCGTCGGCGCGGAGGGGTTCGTGCTCGACACCCAGATCGACCGCAAGTTCCACGGCGGCGACCAGCAGGCGCTCTACGCCTACGCCGACGAGGACGCGTCCTGGTGGGCCACCGAGCTCGACCGCGAGATCGCGCCGGGCCTGTTCGGGGAGAACCTGCGCACCAGTGGCATCGACGTGACGGGCGCGCGGATCGGCGAGCGCTGGCGGGTCGGCGAGGGCCACGACGCCGTCGCGCTCGAGGTCACCATGCCGCGAACGCCTTGCATGACCTTCCAGAAGCGGATGGGTCTGGAGCGCTGGGTGAAGCGGTTCACGCGGGCCGGCATGCCGGGTGCCTACCTCGCCGTGCTGACGCCGGGTCGCACGCTCGCCGCGGGCGACCCCGTCACCGTCACCTGGACGCCCGGGCACGGGGTGACGGTGGCCGACCTGCTCACGGGCCGGCTCGAGGGATACGCCGCCCTGCTCGAGGCCGAGGAGCGGGGCGAGCTCGAGCTGCGCCCCAAGGTCAGGGCGCACGCCCGGCGTCGGGTCGGCGCCGCCCGGGCGCGCCGCCGGGGAGACCATGCCCAGCACACCCCCTGAGGGCGAGCCGGTCCCACCGGACGGCGCACTGCCCGCCACCGTCCTCGACGGTGCGGCGGACCGGTCGTTCGGCGTCTACGTGCACGTGCCGTTCTGCGCGGTGCGCTGCGGCTACTGCGACTTCAACACCTACACGAGCGCCGAGCTGGGCGGTGGCGCCGACCAGGCCGCGTACGCCTCGACGGCGACCGCCGAGCTCGACCTCGCGGCGCGCGTGCTCGACGCCGCCGGCTTGCCGGCGCGCCCCGCGCAGACCGTCTTCTTCGGCGGTGGCACCCCCACGGTGCTGCCGGCCGGCGACCTGGCCCGGCTGCTGCGCGCCGTCCGCGATCGCCTCGGGCTCGCCCCCGGCGCCGAGGTGACCACCGAGGCCAACCCCGACTCCGTGACCCCCGCGGCCCTCGCGGAGCTGGCGGCGGCCGGTTTCACCCGGGTCTCGTTCGGCATGCAGTCGGCCGTGCCGCACGTGCTCGCCACCCTCGACCGGACCCACGACCCCGCCCGCGTGCCGCTCGCCGTGCGGTGGGCGCGCGAGGCCGGCCTCGCCGTCAGCCTCGACCTCATCTACGGCACGCCGGGGGAGTCGCTCGCCGACTGGCGCACCAGCCTCGACGCCGCGCTCGGCTGCGAGCCCGACCACGTCTCGGCGTACGCGCTCGTCGTCGAGGAGGGCACCCGGATGGCCGTCAAGGTCCGGCGGGGCGAGCTGCCGGCACCGGACGACGACGCGCTCGCCGACGCCTACGAGCTCGCGGACGACACGCTCCGCGCCGCCGGCTTCTCCTGGTACGAGGTGAGCAACTGGGCGCGGACGCCGTCCGGGGCGTGCCGGCACAACCTCGCCTACTGGCGGGGCGATGACTGGTGGGGCGTCGGCCCGGGGGCGCACTCCCACGTCGGCGGGGTGCGCTGGTGGAACGTGCGCCACCCGCGCGCCTACGCCGCCCGGCTCGCGGACGGCGTCAGCCCCGCGCAGGCCCGCGAGGTGCTGGGGCGGGTCGAGCGGCACGAGGAGCAGGTGCTGCTGCGGGTGCGCCTCGCCGACGGGCTGCCGCTGGTCGCGCTCGACCCGGCGGCCCGGGAACGCGTCGCCGGGCTGGTCGCCGACGGGCTCGTCGACGGCCCCGCCGCCATCGGCGGCCGGGGGCAGCGCCGGGTGGTGCTCACCCTGCGGGGCCGGCTGCTGGCGGACGCCGTCGTCCGGGCCCTCCTGCCCTGAGCCGCAGCCCGCCACGCCGACCGGCACCACGCTGCGACACGCCCGGCAGGCCGGCGGTTTGGTTACGGGCGCCGGGGTCGCGACGATGTTGCCTTCGCCCACGGCCCGACGGAAAGGCCTCCCATGTCGTACCCCGCGCCACCCCCCGCCGAGCAGCCGCCCGCCGAGCGGGGGTCGGCCGCGGGGCGCGTCGACGCCGGCGGCTTCTTCAGCGACCTCTTCGACATCCGGTTCACCCGGTTCGTCTCGCTGCGGCTCATCTCGATCGTCTACGTGCTGATCCTCGCCGCCGTGTCGCTGTTCGCGCTGGTCGTCGTCTTCGCGGGGTTCGCGCAGGGTGTCGGGGCCGGCCTGCTGGCCCTGATCGCGGCCGCGCTGGGCTGGCTGATCTACGTGGTGCTGGCGCGCGTGGCGCTGGAGGCGTTCGCGGTCCTCTTCCGGATCCACGACGACACCAGCCGGATGGCCGTCGCGCTCGGCGCACCCGGTGCCGGCATCGCACGCGGCGCGGCCGCAGGTGGCGCAGCCACAGGTGGCGTCGGACCCCGGCCGGCCGACCCGGGCAGCGCGACCACCCAGGTGCAGCAGTACCCCTACAGCCAGGGCGGCGGGTACCCGCAGGGCGGTCAGGCACCGGGGGGCCCGGCGCAGGGCGGCCCCGCGCAGGGCGGCCCCGCGCAGGGCGGGCAGCCGCCGGCCGGGTACGGCGACGCCGCCACGCCGCCCTGGCAGTGAGCGCCGAGGCGAGCGACGACGCAGGGCCGGCGCGCGCTCGCGAGCGGGGGTGCGTCAGCCGTCGGCGGCGTCGCCCGTCACGAAGTCGATGAGCTCCTCCACCCGCCCGAGCAGCTCCGGCTCGAGGTCGGCGTAGCTGCGCACGCTCGACAGGATCCGGCGCCAGCCGGCGGCGACGTCCGCCTGGGTCGCGTGCGGCCAGCCGAGCGCGGCGAGCACGCCCTCCTTCCAGGGGCGGCCCCGTGGCACCTGCGGCCACTGCTCGATGCCCAGCCGGTGCGGGCGCACGGCCTGCCAGACGTCGACGTACGGGTGCCCGACGACCAGCACGTGATGGCGCATCGACCCGAGCCGGGCCACGGCGGCCGCCTCGTGCCACTCCTTGCTTCCGGCCACGAGGTGGTCGACGAGGACCCCCAGCCGGCGGCCGGGGCCGGGGTCCATGGCCCGGACGGCGGCGGCGAGGTCGTCGACGCCGTCGAGCATCTCGACGACGACACCCTCGACACGAAGGTCGTCGCCCCAGACCTTCTCGACGAGCTCCGCGTCGTGCCGGCCCTCCACGAGGATCCGGCTCGCCCGGGCGGTGCGGGCCCGCGCGCCCTGGACGGCGACCGATCCGCTTGCCGTCCGGGTCGCCCGCTCGGGGGCCGCGGCCTTCGGCGGGACGAGCCGGACGGGCACGCCGTCGACCCAGAAACCCGGGCCGAGGGGGAAGGACCGCACCCTGCCGCGCCGGTCCTCGAGCACGACCAGGTGGACGCCGCCGCTCTTCTCGGTCCGCAGCACGGCACCTACCCAGCCGGTCTCGACGTCCTCGACGACGAGGCCGGCGTCGGCGGTGACGTCCGGCAGGGGTCTGCGAGCGGCACCCGGTGACCCGGGCGGCGGGACGGCGGTGGGACCGGCTGACGGGCGAAAACGCACGATCCCGGACGGTACCGGCGCCAGGCCGCTGCACGGCGGCGACGCACCGGCGTACGCACCGAAGCGACGGGCCGGGCGGCAGCACCCCGGCCGACGTAGTCTCCCGAGAGTGAGCAGCGAGACGAACCCGCCGAGCGGGCATGCCGAGCGGGTGGCGGCCGAGCTCGACGAGCCGTCGGCGCGCACCGAACCCGAGCCCGGCCGCGAGACCGGCGCCACCGCCGCCGAGCGGGCGATCGCCGAGGTCGCGCGCGAGCTCAGCGAGCCCGAGCGGCTGGACGGTTCCCACGGGCCGGCCGGCGTGCCGGCCGAGGGAGCCGCGTGATCAAGGCGGTCGTCGTGACCCTGCTCGTGCTGCTCGCGGTGCGTTTCGTCGTGGGCGCCGTCCGGGGCCGGGGGCCTGCCTGGCGGCGTGGCGGGCGCCGATAGCGCCGGACGCCGTAAACTGGCACTCATTCGGCGCGAGTGCCAGGAGGAGGTGGGCCGGTGAGTGAGGACCGCAGGCTCGCCGTCCTGCGCGCGATCGTCGAGGACTACGTGCAGTCGCACGAGCCGGTCGGCTCGAAGACGCTCGTCGAGCGGCACGCCCTCGGTGTGTCGCCGGCGACGATCCGCAACGACATGGCCTCCCTCGAGGAGGAGGGCCTGATCGCGCAGCCGCACACGAGCGCCGGCCGCATCCCCACCGACAAGGGGTACCGGCTGTTCGTCGACCGGCTGAGCTCGGTGAAGCCGCTCTCCGCGCCCGAGAAGAAGGCGATCGCGACCCTGCTCGACGGCGCCGTCGACCTCGACGACACCGTCGACCGCACCGTCCGGCTGCTCGCCCAGCTGACCCACCAGGTGGCGGTGGTGCAGTACCCGTCGCTGACCCGCTCGACGGTGCGGCACGTCGAGCTCGTACCGCTCGGCGGGCCGCGGCTGCTCGTGGTGCTCATCACGAACACGGGCCGGGTCGAGCAGCGCCTCGTCGACGCCGGCCGCGAGCCGTCGGAGGCCGTGCTCGGCGACCTGCGCGCGCGGGTCAACGCGGCCGTCGCCGGCAAGCGGCTGACCGAGGTGCGCGCACTGGTCGAGTCGCTGCCCACGGGGTTCACGCCCGAGGACCGCACCCTGGTGCGGCTCGTCCTGGACGCGCTGCTGGGCGCGCTCGCGGTCGAGCGCGAGGAGCGGATCGTGCTGGCCGGCACGGCCAACCTCGCCCGCGCGGGCACCGACTTCGCCGGGTCGATCGGGCCCGTGCTCGAGGCGCTGGAGGAGCAGGTCGTGCTCCTCAAGCTGCTCACCGAGATGGCCGCCGACACCGGCGCGGTCGGCGTCCGGATCGGCCACGAGAACCAGCACGCCGGGCTCACCGAGGCCGCCGTCGTGGCCAGCGGCTACGGTGGCGAGGGCGAGGTGGTCGCACGCCTCGGCGTGCTCGGCCCCACCCGGATGGACTACCCCACCACGATCGCGGCCGTGCGCGCCGTCGCGCGCTACGTGTCGCGGATCCTCGTGTCATGAACCGGCCCCACGCCGGCGCCCGGTCCAGGCACGTGCACACCCGCGATCAGACCCACCAGCAGATCCACCAGCAGATCCACCCAGAAGACGGAGCCTACGGAGCCCGGTGAGCGACCACTACGAGACCTTGGGCGTGTCCCGCGACGCGTCCCCCGAGGACATCAAGAAGGCCTACCGCAAGCTGGCCCGCCAGCTGCACCCCGACGTCAACCCCGGCGCCGAGGCCGAGGAGCGCTTCAAGGACGTCGGGCGCGCCTACGAGGTGCTCAGCAACCCCGAGAAGCGGCAGGCCTACGACCTCGGCGTCGACAACGGCGGCGCCGCGGGCTTCGGCGCGGGCTTCGGCTTCAGCGACATCTTCGACACCTTCTTCGGCGGCGGCGCCCCCGGCGCCCGGGGGCCGGTGCCGCGCCAGCGGCGCGGCCAGGACGCGCTGATCCGGCTCGACGTCGACCTCGCCGAGGCCACGTTCGGCGGCCAGCGCGACCTCACCGTCGACACGGCCGTGGTCTGCCCGACCTGCGAGGGCACCTGCTGCCAGCCCGGCACCTCGCCCCGGATCTGCGAGGTGTGCAAGGGCCGCGGGCAGATCCAGCGGGTCGCCCGGTCCTTCCTCGGGCAGGTCATGACGACGCAGGCCTGCGTGGCCTGCCACGGCTACGGCACGGTCATCCCCGACCCCTGCCTGGAGTGCTCGGGGGAGGGCCGTGTCCGCACCCGGAAGACCATCACGATGAAGATCCCCGCGGGCGTCGACACCGGCACCCGCATCCAGCTGGCGGGCAAGGGTGAGACCGGCCCCGCCGGAGGCCCGCCCGGCGACCTCTACGTCGAGATCGCCGAGCGCCCGCACCCGGTCTTCACCCGCCGCGGCGACGACCTGCACTGCACGCTCGAGGTGCCGATGACGGCCGCGGCCCTCGGCACGACCGTCGAGCTGACCACGCTCGACGGCACCGAGCCGGTCGACGTCCGGCCGGGCACGCAGTCGGGCGAGGTGCACACCCTGCGGGGCCTCGGCGTCACCCATCTGCGCGGTGCGGGCCGCGGCGACCTCGTCGTCCACATGGCCGTGCTCACGCCGACCCGGCTCGACGAGCAGCAGGAGCAGCTGCTGCGCGACCTGGCCGCCCTGCGCGGCGAGGAGCGGCCGGCCGGCCGGATGGCACCGGCGCACCAGGGCGTCTTCTCCAAGCTGCGCGACCGCATCTCCGGCCGCTGACGCCGCCGGCATGACGCAGGCGGCCATGGACCAGGCGGCCGTGAACCAGGCGGGCCTGTGACCGCGCCGCTGTACCTGGTCGCGCCCGGCGCGCTCGACGCCCTGGCCCCCGGGGCGTCGCTGGCGCTCGACGGTGACGAGGGCAGGCATGCGGCGACGGTGCGGCGCACGCGCGCGGGCGAAGAGGTGCTGGTCGCCGACGGCGCCGGCCTGCTGGCCCGCTGCCTGGTCGAGGGCGTCGCCCCCGCCCGGCTGACGCTGCGCGTCCAGGCCCTGCACCGGACGCCGCCGGCGAGGCCGCCGCTCGTGCTCGTGCAGGCGCTCGCGAAGGGCGGCCGCGACGAGCTGGCCGTCGAGACCGCGACCGAGCTCGGCGTCGACGCCGTCGTGCCCTGGCAGGCCGCGCGCAGCGTGGTCGTGTGGTCGGGGGAGCGCGGCGAGCGGTCGCGGCGCAAGTGGGAGGCGACGGCGCGGGCGGCCGCCAAGCAGTCGCGCCGCGCCCGGCTGCCCGAGGTGCGCTCGGCGGCCACCACCGCCGAGCTGGCGCGCGCCGGGAGCGGCGCGGGCACGGTGCTCGTGCTGCACGAGGAGGCCGGGCAGTCGCTGGCGACCGTGCCGTTGCCCGCCGAGGGTACGGCGGGGGAGCTCTGGGTGGTCGTAGGTCCCGAGGGCGGGATCGCCCCCGACGAGCTCGACGCCCTGGCGGCCGCCGGGGCGGTGGCGGTCCGGCTGGGGCCGCACGTGCTGCGGTCGTCGTCCGCGGGCGCCGCGGCCCTGGCCGTGCTCGCCACCCGGCTCGGCCGCTGGGGCTGACCGCGTTCGCGCCGTGGCCGCCCGACCGGCACCAGGGTCAGCGGACGACGAACGTCTTGCTGTCGCTCCAGGGCTCGTCGCCGTCGACGGCCACGCCAAGCGGCTCCGCGGGCCCCGCGGTCGCCGGATCGCCGCTGGCCGCGGGCCCGGCGACCGGCGACGACAGCGCCGGGGGCGTCGCCGCCGGCAGCCTTGGCGGCGAGAACACCTCGAGCGTGTAGGTGCCGGGTGACGTCGTGTCCCACGCGGTGATGTGCCACGAGCCGCGCTGACCCGGCCGAGGGGGCTGGCTGCCCCCGCTGGCCTCGCTCGCCGCGAGCGGCACGAATTCGGACCGGACGATCCGCCCGTCGCGACGCAGCACGACGAGCACCTGCGCGCCATCCATCGCCACGGCCTCGCCGGCGGCGTCGAGAGGGCCGGCACGGCGCCGTGACCCGTCGGCGACGTCGATGATCCAGACCCCGGCCCTGGGGTCCTTGGCGCCCGTCTCGCGCTTGAGGTCGGGGCTGAGCGGCACGAGCCCGAAGAGGGACTGGCCCTCGCGTCCGCCGAGGGTGATGTGCACCCCGCGGCCCCCGGCCGGGGCCGGCTGGGCCGAGGCGCCGGCCGCCTGCGTGGCGGTGGCGGCCGCTGCCGTCGCCGTCCAGACGATCTGGTCGGCGGCGGCCTGCGCCTCCTGCGGGGTGATGGCGCTCGTGCCGGCCAGAGGTGCCGGCGAGATGTCGAGCGTGATCGTCGACGCGGTGACCACGGCCTGCACCCTGGGCACCGGTGCCCCCGCGAACAGCTGGACGTAGTCGGCGTCCAGTGGGCGCTGGGTGAGGGCGAGCCTGACGGCCTCGCCGACCTTGGCGTTGACGCCGTCCGAGGCCCTCTGACGCTGCGGAACTCCCTGAACAGCACGACCCGCCCCCGCTGGCGTGCCGTCACGTAGACGGGCAGCGACGAGGCCGGGGTGTCCTGGACGTCGGACTGGGCGGCGTACCGCAGGATCACGTCGCCCTGGCCCGCCGCCGTGGCCTCCTGCCGGTGGGAGAGCCCCCGGACGGCGGCGGTGCCGCCCGCGGCGACGACGACCAGGGCGGCCGCGGCGGCGAGCAGCGGGACGCCCCGCCGCCAGTGCCCGGCCCGCGGCGCGGACCACCGGCCGCGACCGGCGGGCGCGAGGCGTGGCTGCTGGCGGGTGATCTCCGCCTGGATCCGGGCGAGGCCGTCGCTGCCGGGCCGGACTGCGTCGGCCTGCCGGTGCAGCACCTCGCGGAGCAGGGCGCCGGTCGGGTCGTCGTCCCCGCGGCCGTCGAGGTGCAGCTCGTCGTGGTTCACGCGTCGCCCTCCGCCCGGGCCAGGGCCGCGCGCAGGCCGGCCAGCCCGCGGTGGGCGTGGCTCTTCACCGCGCCCTTGGTGAGGCCGAGCGTGCTGGCGATGTCCTGTTCGGACAAGTCGGCGTAGTACCGCAGGACGAGCACCTCCTGCTGGCGGCGCGAGAGACCGCGCAGGGCGGCCATCACCCGCGCGTCCTCCGTGGCCTGGACGGCACGCTCCTCGGGGCCGGCCGGCTCGGGCGGGCCGGGCTGGCGGTAGCGCTCCTCGACGCCACGGTGGCGGAGGGCGGAACGGGAGTTGTTGACGACGGTCGTGCGCAGATACCCGTGGGCGGCGGCCGGGTCGGACAGGCTGGACCAGCGGCGGTGCAGCGACACGAACGCGTCCTGCACGAGCTCCTCGGCCATCGACGCGTCCCGCGTCAGCAGCGTCGCCAGCCGCACGAGCTGGTGCCAGTGGGTGCCGTAGAGGAGCGCGACGGCCTCGTCGGCGGTCCGCGGGACGCCCGCCTCGGGCACCCTGCGAGCGGACCCCTCGGAGCCCTCACGGGAGGACGACGCTCCCCGAGCGCTGTCCAGCCTGGCCTCCCTGACCTGTTCGACGCCGGCGTGTTCGACGCCGACCTGTCCGAGCGTGGCCTGGGGCGAGACGGCACGGCCCCGGGCCCATGCGGGCACGGCCGGGAGCTCCATCGTCGTCACGCCTTCAGGACGTTCGGGCCGCTCGGCGGGTTGACGCCGGCGCGGTGATCCTCAAGCCCCACAGTAGAACGGCCGGAGCCTGCCGGGGCGCCGCGCGTTAGAGTCGGCCGCCGGGTGCGCCGACCGCACCCGCGGAGGGAGGGCCGGATGGCCGAGCGGGACGACGACTGCCTCTTCTGCGGGATCGTGGCGGGGGAGGTGCCCGCCGAGATCGCGCGGATCGGCACGCACGTGGTGGCGTTCCGCGACGTCAACCCCCAGGCCCCGCTGCACGTCCTGGTCGTGCCGCGTGAGCACCACCCGGACGTCGCCGCGCTCGCGGCCGCCGCCCCCGAGGCGCTGGCCGAGCTCGTCGAGGTCGGGGCCGCGCTGGCGGCGTCCCAGCAGGGTGCGGACGAGGGCGCGTTCCGGCTGGTGTTCAACACGGGCGCCCAGGTCGGGCAGTCGGTCTTCCACGTGCACGGCCACGTGCTCGCGGGGCGCGCGTTCGGGTGGCCGCCCGGTTGAGGCCGGTATCATGAGATCGGACGCAACGCGCCCGACACCGTCCGCGGTGACACCGATCCAGAAGGCACTCGCCGAAGGGTGGCCGGCTCCCAGCCGCACATGACCGACCAGACAGACGGGCCCGTCGACACGGGCCCCGCGGGCGCCGCCCGAGGGCGCGCGCCGCACCAGGCCGTCCACAAGATCGTCGTTCCGCCCGACGTGGCGATGGTGTCGCTGCTCGGCCCGGGTGATGAGCTGCTGCGCGCCGTCGAGCGGGCCTTCCCCCGGGCCGACGTGCACGTGCGCGGTGACGAGGTCACCGTGACGGGCCCGCACGGCGAGGTCGCCCTCGTCGAGCGCCTTCTCGACGAACTGCTCGCCGTCCTGGCGTCGGGCCAGCAACTCTCGCCGGACGCCGTCGAGCGCGCGGCGGCCATGCTGCGCCAGCAGACCACCGAGCGCCCCGCCGACGTGCTGACCCTGAACATCATCTCGAACCGGGGCCGGACGATCCGGCCGAAGACCCTCAACCAGAAGCGCTACGTCGACGCGATCGACGAGCACACGATCGTCTTCGGCATCGGCCCGGCGGGCACCGGCAAGACCTACCTCGCGGTGGCCAAGGCCGTGCAGGCGCTGCAGGCCAAGCGGGTCAACCGGATCATCCTGACCCGGCCGGCGGTCGAGGCGGGCGAGCGGCTCGGCTTCCTCCCGGGAACGCTCAACGAGAAGATCGACCCGTACCTGCGCCCGCTGTACGACGCCCTGCACGACATGATCGATCCCGAGTCGATCCCGCGGCTGATGGCCGCCGGGACGATCGAGGTGGCCCCCCTCGCCTACATGAGGGGGCGCTCGCTGAACGACGCCTTCATCATCCTCGACGAGGCGCAGAACACCTCCCCCGAGCAGATGAAGATGTTCCTCACCCGGCTGGGGTTCGGCGCGAAGATGGTCGTCACCGGTGACGTCACGCAGGTCGACCTGCCCGCCGGCACGACGTCGGGCCTGCGGATCGTCCGCGACATCCTCGACGGCATCGAGGACGTCCACTTCGCCGAGCTCTCCAGCGCCGACGTCGTGCGGCACCGGCTCGTCGCCGAGATCGTCGACGCCTACGGCCGGTGGGACGCCCTCCAGAACGGGCCGGCGGCGACCGGCTCCGACGAGCGTCCCCAGGGCGGGCGGTCACGTCTGCCCGCCGACCGCAACGCCCAGCGCCGGTCACGCCGGTGAGCGTCGAGGTCAACAACGAGAGCGCGGTCGAGGTCGACGAGACCGAGATCGTCGGCCTCGCCCGGCACGTCCTCGCCCGGATGCGCGTGCACCCGCAGGCCGAGCTGTCGGTAGTCCTCGTCGACGAGCCCGCGATGGAGCAGCTGCACGTCCAGTGGATGGACGAGCCCGGCCCGACCGACGTCCTCTCGTTCCCGATGGACGAGCTGCGCCCCGGCACCGACGGCGAGGACTCCCCGGCCGGCCTGCTCGGCGACGTGGTGCTCTGTCCCCAGGTCGCGGCACGCCAGGCCGTCACGGCGGGCCACGGCACGCAGGACGAGCTGCTCCTGCTGACGACGCACGGCATCCTCCACCTGCTCGGCTACGACCACGCCGAGCCCGACGAGGAGCGCGAGATGTTCGACCTGCAGCGCCGCCTCCTCCTGGAGTTCCTCGCGACGCGCGACGACGCCGGGCAGCCGGGGGCGGGCGGGGCCAGGCCGTGAACGTCGCCGACGTGCGCCTCGTCGTCGTCGCGCTCGTCCTCGTGCTCCTGGCCGGCGCGCTGGCCGCGGCCGAGGCCGCTCTCGCCCGCATCTCCCGCGCCCGCGCGGGCGAGCTCCTCGCCGAGGGCCGCCGCGGAGCGGCCGCCCTCGCGCGGGTCGCGGAGGACCCCGCGCCCACCCTGTCGGTGTCGACCTTCCTGCGGGTGCTGGCCGAGTCGGGCGCCGCGGTGCTCCTCACCGTCGTCTACCTGGACGCCCTCTCCGTGACCTGGCGGGCGGTGGCGGTGGCGGTGGCCACGATGACGGCGCTGTCGTTCGTCGCCGTCGGGGTCGGGCCGCGCACCCTCGGCCGGCAGCACGCCGACCGCGTGGGCCTCGTCGGCGCACCCGTCCTGATCGCGCTCACCCGCGTGCTCGGCCCGCTCGCGCGCCTGCTCGTGTTCGTCGGCAACATGCTCACGCCGGGCCCCGGTTACCGCGACGGCCCGTTCGCGAGCGAGGCCGAGCTGCGCGAGCTCGTCGACATCGCCGAGCAGAGCGAGCTGATCGAGGCCGAGGAGCGCGAGATGATCCACTCGGTCTTCGAGCTCGGCGACACCCTCGTCCGCGAGGTCATGGTGCCGCGCACCGCGCTCGTGAGCACCGAGGCCGGCGAGCCCCTGCGCTCGGCGATGTCGCTCTTCCTGCGGTCCGGGTTCTCCCGGGTCCCGGTGGTGGGCGAGGGTCTGGACGACGTCCGCGGGGTGCTGTACCTCAAGGACGTCGCCCGCCGCTTCCACGAGGACCCGGACGGCGCCGCGCGCCAGCCGGTCGACGCGGTGATGCGGCCCGCGCACTTCGTGCCCGACAGCAAGGCCGCCGACGAGCTGCTGCGCGAGATGCAGCGCGACGCGGGCCACGTGGCGATCGTGGTCGACGAGTACGGCGGCACCGCGGGCATGGTCACGCTCGAGGACCTCGTCGAGGAGATCGTGGGCGAGATCGCCGACGAGTACGACCGCGACGAGGTCGACGTCGAGGAGCTGCCCGACGGCTCGTACCGGGTGCGCTCGCGCGTGCACGTCGAGGAGGTCGGCGAGCTCTTCGGCCTCGACCTCGACGACGAGGAGGTCGACACCGTCGGCGGCCTGCTCGCGAAGGCCCTCGGCCGGGTGCCGATCGCCGGCGCGAGCGCCCGCGTCGACGGGCTCGTGCTCGTCGCCGACCGCTTCGAGGGCCGCCGGAACCAGCTGGCGACCGTGATCGTCCGGCGCGTGGACGACGACGCCGAGAGCGAGCAGGCCGTGGCCAGCGGGGCGGCGGCATCGTGAGCCAGCCCGGCGCGACCGGAACGGCCGGCCCGACCGACGCGGCCTTCCGGTCGGGGTTCGCCTGCCTGATCGGCCGGCCCAACGCGGGCAAGTCCACGCTGACCAACGCCCTCGTCGGCGAGAAGGTCGCCATCACGTCGAGCAAGCCGCAGACCACGCGGCACACCGTGCGCGGGATCGTGCACCGGCCCGACGCCCAGCTCGTGCTCGTCGACACCCCCGGCCTGCACCGCCCGCGCACGCTGCTCGGCGAGCGGCTCAACGACCTCGTCCGCGACACGCTGCTCGAAGTCGACGTCGTCGGTTTCTGCCTGCCGGCCGACCAGCGGGTGGGGCCCGGCGACCGCTACATCGCCGCCGACCTGGCGGAGCTCCGGCGTGCCGCACGCCGGCCCCGCCCCGTCGTCGCGATCGTCACGAAGGCGGACGCCGTCGACCGGGCGCGGCTCACCGAGCACCTGATGGCCGTCTCGGAGCTCGTCGAGGCCGACGACATCGTCCCCGTCTCGGCGGTCGACGGCTACCAGGTCGACGTCCTGACCGACGTGCTCGTCTCGCACCTACCGCCCGGTCCGCCGCTCTACCCGGCCGGGGAGCTCACCGACGAGCCCGAGCGGGTCATGATCGCCGAGCTGGTGCGCGAGGCGGCGCTCGAGGGCGTCCGCGACGAGCTGCCGCACTCGCTCGCGGTCGTCCTGGAGGAGATGACGCCCCGCGAGGGCCGGCCCGACGACGACCCGCTGCTCGACCTGTATGTGTGGATCTACGTCGAGCGCGAGAGCCAGAAGGCCATCGTGATCGGCAAGGGCGGCGCGCGGCTGCGCGACGTCGGCACCCGAGCCCGGCGCGAGATCCAGGCGCTGCTCGGCCAGCGGGTCCACCTCGACCTGCGCGTCAAGGTCGCCAAGGACTGGCAGCGTGATCCCAAGCAGCTGCAGCGCCTCGGCTTCTGACCCCCCGAGTCGTCCCCGTGATCAAGGAATTCGGCGGGATCAAGGAATCCAGCGGGATCAAGGAATCCAGCGGGAGCCGTGTGCCGCCGCCTACGGGGTGTCCGCGGCCTACCGGGTGTCCGCCGCCCCGCCGGATCGTCCGGCGGCCGTGACCGCCTGCCGCAGCAGCCACTCGATGTGCCCGTTCGTGCTGCGGAACTCGTCGGCCGCCCACCGGGCCAGCACGTCGTGCAGCTCGGGGTCGAGGCGCAGGAGAACGGCCTTGCGCTCGCGCCGCCGCCGACCCGGCGCCCCGTCGCGCGGCGCCGGGTCGCGCTCGGCCCGCTCGGCCGGGGTCACGCGTAGAGCGTGCCGGTGTTGACGACGGGCGTGGCGCGCGAGTCGCCGCAGAGCACCACGAGGAGGTTCGACACCATGGCGGCGCGCCGCTCCTCGTCGAGCTCCACGACGCCCTGGCGGCTGAGCTCGCTCAGCGCCATCTGCACCATCCCCACGGCCCCCTCGACGATGGTGGCGCGAGCGGCGACCACGGCTGCGGCCTGCTGCCGCTGCAGCATGGCCTGGGCGATCTCGGCCGAGTACGCGAGGTGGCTGATCCGCACCTCGAGGATCTCGACGCCGGCGATGGACACGCGCTCGGCCACCTCGCGCGCGAGCTCGGAGCTGACGACGTCCGTCGAGCCACGGAGCGACTCGACGCCGTCGGGCCCGTCATAGGGGTAGCTGCGGGCCACGTGCCGGAGCGCGGCCTCGGCCTGCACCGCGACGAAACCGTCCACGTTCTCGACGGCGAAGCTCGCCTGGGCGGTGTCGGCGATCTGCCAGACGACGATGGCGGCGATGTCGACCGGGTTTCCCACCGAGTCGTTGACCTTCAGCCGCTCGGTCTCGAAGTTCCGCACGCGTACCGAGACGGTGCGGCGGGACGAGAGCGGCGGCAGCCAGACGAGGCCGGTGCGGCGGGCGGTGCCGATGTAGCGGCCGAAGAACTGGACGACGTTGGTGCGGCCCGGCTGGATCACGCTGAGCGAGACGATGACGATGATCGTCGCGACCAGCAGCACGGTGCCGAGCACGGCCCAGCCGCCGGCTTGCGTGTTGGCGAGCCTGTTGAACGACACCACGGCGCCGGAGGCGAGCAGGAAGGCCACGAGGAGCCCGAGGAAGCCGTTGGCGTGCGGGGCCCGCCGCTCGCGCACCTCCACGCGGACGCCTGCGTGGCCGACCGGGGTGCCGGCCGGGGGCGGCGGGGCCGGGGCGTCGTCGAGAGCGGTGGGTGCGACCGGTCCGGCCATGGGAACCTCCCGAGGAGTGCGCGATCTGATGCCACGATGATATCACTTCGCTAGAGCTCGCGTCACCGTACCCTGGGCTCCGTGCAGCGGATCGCCGAGGGCTCGCTCGTCGTGCTGATGGGCCCCTCGGCGAGCGGCAAGAGCACCTGGGCGGCGGCCCACGTGCGCCCCGACGAGGTCGTCTCCAGCGATCGGCTGCGCGCCGTGGTCGGCGCCGGCGAGCACGACCTCGCGGCCAGCGACGACGCGTTCGCCGTGCTCGAGCTCGTCGTCGCCGCCCGGGTGCGCCGTGGGCTCACCACCGTCGTCGACACGCTCGGCCTCGATCCCGCCCGTCGCGCGGCCTGGCGCGAGCTCGCCGCGCGGCACCGCTCGCCGTGCGTCGCCGTCGCCTTCGACACGTCGCCCTCGGACTGCCGGCGCCGCAACGCCGAGCGGCCGCCGCCGGAACGCGTGCCGGTCAAGGTCCTCGCCGGGCAGTTCGCCGCCTTCGCCGCGCAGCGCGACGGCCTCGCCGGCGAGGGCTTCGACGCCGTGCTCGTCGCCGGCCCGCTGCGCGTCGTCGACCCGGCCGTGGCAGGCGCCGTCCGGGCCTTGGCGACCGACCCCGGCCCGCGGGCCGGGACCGAACCAGGGCCGTGGCCTTCGAGCGAACCGGGCGACCGTCGACCGAGGTTCGGCCTGCACCTGTCGACGTTCCGCGTGCCGGGCGGCGCGAGCGAGCTGGGGGAGCGGCTGTGCGACGTGGCGGTGCGTGCCGAGGCGGCAGGCCTCGACTCGCTGTGGGTGATGGACCACCTGCGCCAGATCCCGCAGCTCGGCCGCGGCTGGGAGGACCTGCCGGAGGCCGTCGCGACGCTGGCCCATCTCGCTGCCGCGACCAGCCGCGTCAGCGTCGGCGCGCTCGTGCACCCGGTCACCTTCCGCGAGCCGGCCGTGCTCGGCCGCGCCGTCGCCACCCTCGACGTGCTCTCGGGCGGCCGCGCCGTCTGCGGCCTCGGGGCGGGCTGGTACGAGGCGGAACACGCCGCCCTCGGCCTGCCGTTCGCACCGGCCCGCGAGCGCCTGGATCGGCTCGAGGATGCCCTGCGTCTGCTGCCCCTGCTCTGGGGCAAGGGCGCGCCGGCGTTCGAGGGGCACCGGCTGCGGGTGCCCGAGGCGCTGGGCTACCCGCGCCCGCTGCGCGGCCGCATCCCGATCCTCGTCGGCGGCTCGGGGCCGAGGCGCACCCTCGCGCTCGTCGCCCGCTACGCCGACGCCTGCAACCTCACCGGCGAGCCGGACGCCGTCCGCGCCTCGCTGGCCGTGCTCGCGGAGCACTGCCGCGACGTGGGCCGCGACCCCGCGACGGTCGAGGTGACCCACCTGTCGACGGTGCGGATCAGCGCGAGCCGTCCGCCCGCGACCCCCGCGCGTCGCCGGCTGCCGGTGGTCGTCGGCACGGTCGACGACCATGCCGTGCGCGTCGAGGCGCTCCGGCGCGCCGGCGTCGACCACGTGATCGTCGCGCTCGACGACGTCTGGGACGACGGCGCCATCGAGCGCCTGGCCGAGCTGATCACCCTCTCTCGCTGATCCCCCTTCTCGCGCTGATCATGCAAACCGGTCCGATCATGCAAACCGGTCCGATCATGGGAGCAGGAGCATCGCGTCGCCGAACTCGTGCCACAGGTAGCGGGGCGCGTCGTCGGCGGTGACCGCCGCGTAGGCCTCGTCGACCAAGGGGCGGCCGGCGACCGCCTCGAGCAGGAGCAGGTGGCTGGCCTCGGGCTCGTGCAGGCCCGTGACGATGCCGGTGACGGCGCGGGCGGGGCGGTCGGGGCCCAGCACGAGGTCGGTCCACCCGGCGCCGGGCCGGACGGCGCCGGCGGCGTCCGCAACGGTCTCCAGAGCCCGGACGACGGTGGTGCCGACCGCCACGACCCGGCCACCCGCCTCTCGCGTCGCGTTGACGAGCCGCGCCGTCGGGGGTGGGACGGCGTAGCGCTCGGGCGCCGGCGGCTCGTGCAGCTCGGGGCTCGACACCCCGCAGTGCAGGAGGACCGGGGCCACCGCGATGCCGCGCGTGACGAGGTCGACGACGAGGCGGTCGGTGAACGGCCGGCCGGCGCTCGGCATCTCGGCGCTGCCGGGGTGGCGGGCGAAGACGGTCTGCCGGTCCCGCAGGGGGTAGCGGTCGCGTAGGTAGCCATAGGCGATCGGGTGCCCGTGCCGCGCGAGGTGGGCGAGTGGCTCACCGGCGCCGGTGACGTGCGAGCGCCAGAGCCGGGTGCCGTCGGCGGGCTTCGGGTACGGCGCGAGGAGGGTGGCGGCGGCGCCGCCGGGCAGGCGGATCCGGGTGCCGGGCGGCAGGTCGAGCCGGGGGCCGGCGCCGTCCCGCCGGCGGACCTCGAGCACCCAGGTGACCCGGTCGAGCACGCTCGAGACGTGCACGGTGGCGGGGATCCCGTCGAGCTCGCCGGTGAGCGCGGCCGGCACCGTGGCGCTGGTGTTGACGACGACGAGGTCGCCGGGGCGGAGCACGGAGGCGAGCTCGGCGAAGCGGCGGTGCTCCATGCGCCGCCGCGTCGCCACGAGCAGCCGGACGCCGTCGCGGGGCAGCCCCCGGTGCTCGGGAGGCTCGCCCGCGTCGCTTCCCGCGGGGCGCGCGAACCGCACCGGCGCCACCGATCCGAGAACCGCGCTCACGCGCTCGCCCCGGCGAGCCCGGCCGGCCCGGTCACGCCCGCCGGCACGTCGGCGGCGCGGTAGCGGCCGCTCGGGAGGTCGCCGCGGGCCAGCCGCATCAGCGCGGGCACGACGGTCTCGGGTGCGGGCCGGTCGCTGACGTCCTCGCCGGGGAAGGCCCGCTGGTGCATGGCGGTGTTCATGTCGCCCGGATCGACGGCGTAGACGTGCAGGTCGGGGTTCTCGGCGGCGAGCACGGCGGTGAGCTGGTCGAGGGCCGCTTTGGCGGAGCCGTAGCCGCCCCAGCCGGGGTAGGCCTCGACGGCGGCGTCCGAGGAGATGGCGACGAGGGTGCCACGCGTGGCCCGGAGATCGGCGAGCAGCAGCTGGGTGAGCGCGAGCGGGGCCAGGACGTCGACGCGGTACACGTGCTCGAGCTCCTCGAGGGGGTGGGTGGCCAGCGGTGGAAGCGGGCTGGGGCCGAGCGCGCTGGCGTTGTGCACGAGCAGGTCGAGCCGGCCGGCGGCCTCGACGGCAGCGGCGAGCTCGGCGCGATGGGCGGCGTCCGCGACGTCGCCCGGAACGGCCACGACGCGGGGGAGGCCCTCGACGGCGTGACGCAGGGCGTCGGCGTGCCGGGCGTCGACGACGACGCGCCAGCCGTCGGCGGCGAGAGCGCGGGTCAGGGCGAGTCCGAGGCCCTGTGAGCCGCCGGTGACGAGGGCGACGGGGCCGGGGGTTGCGGTGTCCGTAGGCATGCCGTCATCGTGGAATGTCAAGTGGACTTGAGGTCAAGAGCGTGGGAGCAGCACAGTGAGGGCGACGGACCTTCTCACCATCGGTGAACTGGCGCACCGCTCGGGGTTCGCGCCGTCCGCCTTGCGCTACTACGAGGACCTCGGACTGATCACGAGCACACGGACGCCGTCCGGGCGGCGCCGGTTCGAGCGGAACGTCCTGCGGCGGCTGGCGTTCGTGCGGGCGGCGCGCAACGTCGGGCTCTCGCTGGAGGAGATCGGTACGGCCCTGAGCACCCTCCCGGACGGCCGCACGCCCACCCGGGCCGACTGGACCCGGCTGTCGCGTGCCTGGCAGGCCCGGCTCGACGAGCAGATCGCCGCGCTGCAGGCGCTGCGCGAGGGCCTCGGCAGCTGCATCGGCTGCGGCTGCCTCTCGCTGCGCCGTTGCGTGCTCTCCAACCCCCAGGACGCCGCCGGCGCCGCCGGGGCCACGGGCGCCGCCTACCTCCCGCGCGCCCTGCGCCTCCCCACCTCCACCCCTTCGTCGTGATCATGCAAACCGCGTCGATCATGCAATCCGCGTCGATCATGGGAGGAGCGTGGGCGCTGAGGGCTGCGGTCGGGGGCCCGCGGCTCCGAGTCCTGGGTTCGTGGTCCCGGGCTCGGGGGTCCGGGCTCGGGGTCCGGGATGCGGACGCGTCGGGGCTCGGGACGGGGTCGGGCGTGTACCGTGGTCGCGTGCGCGTGGCGTCCCTCCTCCTTCGCCGCCGCGGCGGGGCCCTGTAAGGCCGGTCCTCCCGTCGCGGAGGTTCCGCGTGCCGGCCGACGCCCCGTTCGAGCCGACCCCGTGAGGCGACCATGCGCAACACCCAGCAACCGTCCGGCATGCCGTTCGGCCGCTACCTGCCCTTCGACGAGCAGATCCGCGTCGAGCTGCCCGACCGCACCTGGCCGACCAAGAAGATCACGAAGGCGCCGCAGTGGTGCGCCGTCGACCTGCGCGACGGCAACCAGGCCCTGATCGACCCGATGAGCCCCGAGCGCAAGCGCCGGATGTTCGAGCTGCTCGTGAGCATGGGCTACAAGGAGATCGAGGTCGGCTTCCCGGCGGCCAGCCAGACGGACTTCGACTTCGTACGCCAGCTCGTCGAAGAGGACCTGATCCCCGACGACGTCGTCATCCAGGTCCTCACCCAGAGCCGCGAGCACCTGATCGAGCGCACCTTCGAGTCCATCAGGGGCGCCAAGCAGGCCGTCATGCACCTCTACAACTCGACGTCGGTCCTGCAGCGCCGTGTCGTGTTCGGCACCGACCAGGACGGCATCGTCGACATCGCGCTCGACGGTGCCCGGCTGTGCAAGAAGCTCGGGGACGCCGCCGCGGCCGACGGCACGGCCGTCTACTTCGAGTACTCGCCCGAGTCGTACACGGGCACGGAGCTCGAGTTCGCCGCCCGGATCTGCAACGAGGTCCTCGAGGTCTTCGAGCCGGCGCCCGACCGCAAGGTGATCATCAACCTGCCGGCGACCGTCGAGATGGCCACGCCCAACGTGTACGCCGACTCGATCGAGTGGATGCACCGCCACCTGGCGCACCGCGAGAACGTCACCCTGAGCCTGCACCCGCACAACGACCGCGGGACGGCGGTCGCCGCGGCCGAGCTGGGCTACCTGGCCGGCGCCGACCGCATCGAGGGCTGCCTGTTCGGCAACGGCGAGCGCACGGGCAATGTCTGCCTGGTGACGCTCGGGCTCAACGTCTTCAGCCAGGGCGTCGACCCGATGATCGACTTCTCGGACATCGACGAGATCCGGCGCACGGTCGAGTACTGCAACCAGCTCAAGGTCCCGGAGCGGCACCCCTACGGCGGCGACCTCGTCTACACCGCCTTCTCCGGCTCGCACCAGGACGCGATCAAGAAGGGCCTCGAGGCCCTCGAGCGCGACGCCACCGCGGCCGGGCACAGCGTCGACGAGCACACCTGGGCGGTCCCGTACCTGCCGATCGACCCCAAGGACGTCGGCCGCAGCTACGAGGCGGTCATCCGGGTGAACAGCCAGTCGGGCAAGGGCGGCGTCGCCTACCTGATGAAGCACGAGTACCACCTCGACCTGCCGCGCCGGCTGCAGATCGAGTTCAGCCAGGTGGTCCAGCGGGTGACGGACGACGAGGGCGGCGAGGTCTCGCCGCAGGAGCTGTGGCGGATCTTCACCGACGAGTACCTGCCGGCCGACCAGCGAGACGGCGGCGCCGGGGGCTGGGGCCGGTTCCGGCTGCGCGGCATCCGCCAGTCGAGTGACGGCGACGGCAGCGACGCCCTCTCGGTCGCCCTCGACGACGCCGGTGCCCCCGTGCAGCTGGAGGGCCACGGCAACGGCCCGATCGCCGCCTTCGTCGACGCGCTGGCCGCCGTCGGGGTCGACGTCCGGGTGCTCGACTACGCCGAACACGCGATGAGCGCCGGTGACGACGCCCGCGCGGCCGCCTACGTCGAGTGCGCGGTCGGCGACCGGGTGCTCTGGGGGGTCGGCCTCGACACGAACATCGTCCGGGCGTCGCTCAACGCCGTCGTCTCGGCCGTCAACCGGGCGCTGCGACCCCCCGCATGAGCACCGGTTGAGCGTCGGCCGCCGGTCCGCGATTGGGCCGAACAGGTCGCCGCTGCCCCCTGCGAGCTAATGGGCAGCGGCGACCTCAAGGCCCCGGGGAGCATCCACCGATAGTCTGAGGGAGCGGCAGGGGGTCCGAAGAGCCGAGAGCGCGGGCGAGGAGTGGCGTTGGGGCTGAGGGCGCTGTGACGCACGCTCTGCCGGCCGTGCGCGGGGAGTTCGGGCCCTTCGACATCCTCTCGGACTGGGCGCACGCTCTGTACGTCGCCGGGCAGCCCCAGGACGCCGTCCGCGCGTGCCGGGAGGCGCTCCTCGTGGTGGAGCCGGCGGGCGACTCGCACACCGCCGCCTACCTGCGCTACATCACCTGCCTGGCGCACGAGTACGCAGGGTCCTGGTCGGAGGTCCGGGCCGGCACGGAGGACATGCTCGCGCGCCTCGACGACGACATGGGCCCGTTCTGGCGTGCCAAGGTGCTCGGCCTGCAGGCGCTGGCGCTGATGCGCGAGGGCCACGTCGCGCAGGCCCTGGAGCCGCTGGCGGAGGCCTACGGCCTGCTCCTCGACAATGACACCGAGAGCTACAACCGGGCGTCCGCCTTCCAGGTCGTGTCGAACTCCCTGGCGGTCGCGCTGCTCATCAAGCCGGCGACGCAGGCGCTCACGCGGTCGGCGGCCCTCGCCGGCCGGCGCCCGCTGACCGCGGTCCTGTCCCTGCTCGAACGGGCCACCCATGAGGGCAGCTACGGCCTGTTGCTCGCGCTCCTCGGCGACGTGCGCGGGGCCGACCACTGGTTCGCCCGGTGCGCCGGCACCGCCGTCCACAGCGAGCGGCTCGCTCGCGAGGGCGGGGCGGCCGAGGAGCTCGTCGTCCAGGCCGGTCGCCCTGTTGCAGTTCGCCTACCAGCGGTTGCGGGTCGAGCCCGTCGACCTCGAGCTGCTGGGGCGCGCCGCCGGCTGGGGCGACGAGGTGACCACCCTGCTGCTGCGCCTGGCCCTCGCCTCCGCCGCGGCCCGGAACGGGGACTCGGCAGCCGCCGTCGAGCACCTCGAGCGGGTCCGCGCGGACGCCGCCCGCCTCGGCGAGCTCGTCCCCGGATGGGTCGCCACCGACTGGCTCGCCGAGATCGCCGAGAACCGCGAAGGGCCGACCGACGAGACCCGGCGCTGGCGCGAGCTCGCCACCGAGCACGCTGCGGAGCCTGCTGGCCGACCGGCAGGGCCGTTTCGAGCAGGTGCTCGCCCGGCACCGGCTGGCCCAGGTGACGCGCCCGGGTCGACTCGCGACGACCGGCGGCTGTGGGAGGACCCGGTCACGGGCGCGGCCAACCGGCGGATGGTCGACGCGGTGCTCACCGACCCCGTCCAGTCGGCCCGCCCGATGCTCTTCGTCGACATCGACCACTTCAAGGACATCAACGACCGCTTCGGCCACGACCTCGGCGACGACGTCCTGCGCACGGTCGCGGAGCTGCTGCAGCGCGGCAGCCGGCCCGGCGACGTGGTCGCGCGCTACGGCGGCGACGAGTTCCTCGTCGTCCTCGAGGCCGGGCGGCAGCGCGGCCGCGCTGGCGAGCCGCTTCGCGTGCCCTCGTGGCCCGCGCCGACTGGGAGCAGCTCGCGCCCGGGCCTCGCGGTCACCGTGACGGTCGGGCGTCGCCGAGGAGGGGCCAGGGCGCCTTCGCCCGCGCGGACGCCGCCGTGCTCGCGGCGAAGGCCCGCCGGCTCGCCCGGGCTGCGCGCCATCCCCGGCCGGGTGGCGCGCTGCCCCAGGAGGCGGCCTCGTGACCGCCCCCGGCGGCTCGCGCGCACCGGTCGCGAGCTCGTCCCGCTGGACGCCTGGCGGCCCGGGCACCTGCGGCTCGCGCAGCGGGCCAGGCGTCATGCTCGCCGAGGGCGACCGCACCGAGGCGGCGGGCGTCCGGCCGGGCGGCGACGGCGCTCGCCCGCCTGGTCGGCGACCGCGCGACGCCGTCGAGCGCGGCGATGCTGCCTCGGGCACGCGCTGCTCGCCTTCGGCGAGCTCGACGAGGCCATCGAGCTGCGCCGGTCTCGTGCTCGCCTCGCTCGACGCCGCCGACGCCGCGACCCTCGGCTCGTGCCCGCGCCCTCGCGCTGCGGCGCCTCCGCGCGAGGTCGAGCGCGGGGACGATCGTCGCAGCGCTCGACGACCTCGCCGAGGCGCTCGCCGTCGTCGAGGCGCAGGACTGCGCGGACCGCGCTCGAGAGCGCCGCCGGCATGGGTGTGGCCGTCGGTGCTGGTGCGGCTCTCCCTCTTCGAGCTCGCGCTCGGCCTGCTCGCCCGGACGGCTCGGCACGGACGTCGCCCGGCTCGGGCACCCACCGCCTGCTGGCCGTCCGGGCCCTGCTGTCGGTGCACCTCGTCTGGGGTGCGCGGCTCGAGCTGCTCGGCGAGGAGCGTCGAGGCGGCGACGCACTTCGCGAGGGCCGCCTCGTGGTCGCTGTGCTCGCGCCGGCTCGCCCGCGCAGCCGGCCGGCCGCGGATCGGCCGGGCGGCCGTCGCCGCCGAGGCGTACGCGGTCGAGCGGCTCGGGTCGCCCGAGCTGGCGGCCGCGCGGGCTCGGCGCCGCGCTGGCCGCCGAGCCGTACCCCGAGAGCGTCGTCGAGTGGCTGCCGGGCCGGCTGGCGATGGCGTCGGCGGCCTGGCAGGCCGGGGACGCCCCGCTGCTGGAGGAGCTCGCGGCGGCGGTCGAGCGGCACGGCCGCGTCGGACTCGATGGCCACCGGGCGGGATCTCTGGGAGGGGCTGGCCCGGCCGGCCCTGGCGCGGCTCGCCGCCCCGCTGCCCGACCCCCGGTGCGGTTCGGCCGGGAGAGCACGCCGCCGCGCCCTTCCTGCGCGAGATCGCCGTGGGCGCCGCCCGCCGGATGTGGCGCGAAGCGCGAGGCGCGTGCCGCCGACCTGCGGCAGCGGATCCTCCGGCGGCGAGCTGGCGCTGCCGGGCGAGCGGACCGACGCGCGAGCTGCAGCTCGACGCGCTCACCGGGCTCGGCAACAGGCGCCGGCTCGAGGTCGAGCTGGCGGCGGGCGGGCACCACGGCGTGCTGTTCATCGACCTCGACCACTTCAAGCAGGTCAACGACACGTTCGGGCACACGGTCGGCGACGAGGTGCTGCGCCGGGTGGCGGCTGTGCTGCGGCAGTGCTGCCGCGACGACGACGTGCCGGTGCGGTACGGCGGCGACGAGTTCGTCGTGCTGCTCGGGGGCCGACTCCCGACGGGGACGGCGGCGCGGGAGCCGCACCGGCGGCTCGGCGCCCGCGTGCTCGACCGCGTGCGCGCCACCGACTGGAGCGACCTGGTCGGCTCCCTGCCGGTGAGCGTGTCGGTCGGGGCGGCACGCGGCGAGGCCACCACGGCGCTCCGGCGGTCCGACGCGGCCATGCTCGCCGCGAAGCGTGCCGGCCGCGACACCCTCGTCGGGACGTAGACGACGGGGGCTCCGCCCCCGTGTACCCCCGAGAACCCGCGTGGCCGTAGACCCCGGCGTGGCTCCCGGCGGGGCGGGTGCCCGGGCGGGCGGAACGGGAGCGACAATCGACGCGTGAGCCTCTACCGCGACGAGGGCGTCGTCCTGCGCGCCCAGAAGCTCGGTGAGGCCGACCGCATCGTCACGCTCCTCACGCGCGAGCACGGGCGGGTCCGCGCCGTCGCGAAGGGCGTCCGCAAGACCACGTCACGGCTGGGGGCGCGGGTCGAGCCGTTCATGCTGGTCGACGTCCAGCTCTACGAGGGCCGCTCGCTCGACATCGTCACCCAGGCCGAGACGATCGGGCCCTACGGCACGGCCATCGCCTCCGACTACGCCCGGTACACCGCGGGCACCGCCATGCTCGAGACCGCCGAGCGGCTCACGGAGACCGAGCGCGAGCCGGCGCTGCAGCTGTTCGTCCTGCTCGCCAACGCGCTGCGCACCCTCGCCGAGGGCCGCCGCGAGCCGTCGCTGGTGCTCGACGCCTTCCTGCTGCGCTCGCTCGCGGTCGCGGGCTGGGCGCCCAGCTTCACCGACTGCGCGCGCTGCGGCGAGCCCGGCCCGCACCGCGCCCTCGCGATCGCGGCGGGCGGCGCCGTCTGCTCGCAGTGCCGCCCGCCGGGCTCCGCGGCCCCGCACCCCGAGACGTTCGCGCTGCTCGCGGCGCTGCTGTCGGGCGACTGGGAGGCGGCCGACGCCAGCGAGGGCCGCCGCCGCCGCGAGGCCAGCGGCATCGTCGCCGCCTACCTGCAGTGGCACCTGGAGCGGCAGGTCCGCTCGCTGCGGCTGGTCGAGCGGTGAGGGCGGCGATGAGGCGGCGCCGGCTCGTGGGCTGCAGCACGCGTCGCGGCCCGGCAGGAGCCCGTTGCGCCGCCGCCCCACCCCTCCGGTGCGCGGCCGCCGGCGGTCCCGCGCGAGCTCGTGCCACGGCACGTCGCGGTCGTCATGGACGGCAACGGCCGCTGGGCCAACCAGCGGGGGCTGCCCCGGACGAAGGGGCACGAGCGGGGCGAGGCGTCGCTCATCGACCTGTGCGCCGGGGCGATCGACATCGGCGTCCGGTACGTGTCGGCGTACGCCTTCTCCACCGAGAACTGGCGCCGCTCGCCCGACGAGGTGCGCTTCCTCCTCGGGTTCAGCCGCGACGTGATCCGCCGCCGCCGGGACCTGCTCAACGACTGGGGGGTGCAGGTGCGGTGGGCGGGCCGGCGCCCGCGGCTGTGGCGCAGCGTGATCAGCGAGCTCGAGGCCGCCGAGGAGCTGACCCGGCACAACGACGTGCTCACCCTGACCATGTGCGTGAACTACGGCGGCCGGGCCGAGATCGCCGACGCCGTGCGCGCGATCGCCGCCGAGGCCGCGGCCGGCCGGCTCGACCCGGCGCGGATCGACGAGCGCACGCTGCAGCGCCACCTCGACGAGCCCGACCTGCCCGACGTCGACCTGTTCCTGCGCAGCGGCGGGGAGCAGCGGACGTCGAACTTCATGCTCTGGCAGTCGGCGTACGCCGAGCTCGTGTTCGTCGACGAGCTGTGGCCCGACGTCGACCGGCGGGTGCTCTGGCGCGCCGTCCAGGAGTACGCCCGGCGCGACCGGCGCTACGGCGCGGCCGTCGACGCGGCCGCCGCCGCGGCTGCCGCCGAGGCCGCGACGCTCGAGTCCGCGACGCTCGAGGCCGCGACGCTCGAGGCGGCGACGCTCGACAAGGGTGACCTTCGGCCCTGACCTCCTGCTGCCGCGATGTCTACGGTCGAGGTGGAGGCGAACCGAGATGACCAGATCCACCACGCTGACCCGATCGACCATCGAGCACGCACCGGCCGCATCCGCCCGCTCGCGGACGTGGAGCGTCCCCCGCGTGCTCTCGGCCCTGCTGGGGCTCGTCGCCGCGACCGACGCCGCCCTGAGCCTCGCGTTCCCGTCCCTGCTGGCCGGGGCGGAGGCGACGAAGGGGAACCTGCGCGGGACGTCGCGTCGTCGTGCTCGCCCTCGGCGTCCCCCTCCTCGCGGTGTCGGCAGCGCGCGCCGGGAGGTCCGCCCTGGCCCGGATGGGCTGGCTCGGCGCCACGGCCTACCTGCTGTACCAGGGTGTCCTGTTCTGCTTCGCCATCCCGATGACGAGCCTGTTCCTGCTCTCCGTGGCGTGGCTCGGCCTCGGCATCTGGACCCTCGGCACCCTGCTCCACACGCTCGACCCCGGTGCGGTCCGGGTCGCGAACCGCTTCCCGGGCCGCGGGATCGCCGTGCTGCTCGGCGCCATGTTCGGGCTCAACGGGCTGGCCTGGCTGGCGCGCATCGTCCCCACGATCGGCGACGCGCAACCGTGGGCCGTCCTGCACGGCTCGGGCATGCTCACGAACCCCGTGTGGGTGCAGGACCTCGCCTTCTGGATCCCCGCGGGCCTCGTCGTCGCCGTCCGGCTCTGGCGTCGTCGGCGTGGGGCCGTGCTGCTCGCCGGGGCCCTGCTCGCGTTCCTCACCGTCGAGGGGTTCAGCGTGGCGATGGACCAGTGGTTCGGGTGGCGCGCCGACCCCACGGTGCCGGACGTCGCCTCGCTGTCCGTCGTCCCGATGTTCCTGGTCCTGACCCTCGTCACCGGGCTGCCGCTGCTCTGGTTCGCCCGCGACGTGCGCCTCAGCGAGGAGCGCCGCCCGCTGCCGTGAGCGCCGCGCAGGCCGAGCACGTGCCCACGATCTCGACGACGTGGTCGACCGCGACGAACCCGTTGCGGCCGGCCACGTCGCGCGCCCACGCCTCGACGGTCTCGTCGTCGAGCTCGACGGTCCGTCCGCAGGAGCGGCACACCAGGTGGTGGTGGTGCCGGGTGGTGCCGCAGCGGCGGTAGACCGCCTCGCCCTCGTCGTGCCGCAGCACGTCGACCTCGCCGTCCTCGGCGAGCGCCTGCAGCGCCCGGTAGACGGTCGCGAGGCCCACCTGCTCGCCGCGGTCGCGCAGCATGGCGTGCAGCTCCTGCGCGCTGTGGAACCCTTCGACCTGCCCGAGCAGGCTCGTCACGGCCGCCCGCTGCCGGGTCGGCCGGCGCTCGCTCGTGGTCACTCCGCGCCTCCGCGTCAGTGCTCGTCGTCAGTGCTCGTCGTCAGTGCTCGTCGTCAGTGCTCGTCGTCAGTGCTCGTCGTAGTGCTGGCCGTGCGGCGCGTGCAGGTGACCCGCGTGCACGTAGTCGACGTGGCCCTCGTGGGGCACCTCCTCGTGGCCGCAGGCGGGGCCGTGCTCGTGCTCGTGCACCTCGGCCGTGGGGTGCCGGCGCCGGCGGACGGCGTCCCGCAGCGAGGTGCCCAGGGACGCCACGAGGAAGATCCCGATGGCGAGCAGGACGATCGTGCCGCCGGACGGGGTGTTGGCGTAGAACGACGCGACCGTGCCGCCGAGCCCGCTGAGCACGCCGACGACGACGGCGAGGGCGGCCGTCGCCGCGAACGAGCGCGCCACCAGCAGCGCGACGGCGTTCGGCAGGATCATGAGCGCGCTGATCAGGAGCAGGCCCACGATCCGCATCGAGACGACCACGGTCACGGCGGTCAGCACGGCGATCAGGATGTTGTAACCGACGACGTTCATGCCGACGGCCCGCGCGTACTCCTCGTCGTTGCTGGCCGCGAACAGCCGGGGGGTCAGGGCGAGGACGACGACCAGCACGGCCCCCGCCGAGCACCGCGAAGGTCGCCAGGTCGGTCGTGCTCACCTCGCCGATCGCGCCGAAGAGGTAGCGGTCGAGGCCGCCGGCCCCGGCGTTCGGCGAGAGCGAGATCAGGACGGCGCCGCCGGCCAGGCCCCGTAGAACATGACGGCCAGCGCCACGTCGCCGCTCGTGCGCCCCGCGCCCGGACCAGCTCGACGGCGGCGGCGCCGACCACGGCGGCGCCGAGGGCGGTCCACACCGGGGCCGAGACCGGTCAGCACGCCGATGCCGACGCCGGTGAGCGCCACGTGCCCGATGCCGTCGCCGATCAGCGACAGGTGGCGCTGCACCAGGAACGTGCCGACGACCGGCGCGCAGAGGCCGACCAGCAGGGCCGCGAGGAGCGCCCGTTGCATGAACTCGTAGTGCCAGAAGGTCAGCACCGCTCAGCCCCCCACGCCGGGGGTCTGGAGCCAGGCGCGTGCGGCCACGGGCTCGTCGTGGTGATGGTGGTGCGCGTGCCCGTCGAGCCCGGGATGGGTGTGGGCGACGAGCCCGTCGATGCCGCCGAGGTCGGTCAGGCGCCCGTCGGCGACCGCGACCGCGCGGGTGACGACCCCGGCGAGCGGCTCGACGTCGTGGGTGACGACGAGCATGGTCGTCCCCCGTGGCGGCGAGCCGCTGCAGGGTGGCTGCGAGGGCGGCCTGGCTCTCGTGGTCGACACCCGCCGTCGGCTCGTCCATGACGAGCACCTCGGGCCCGGCTGCGAGGGCGCGGGCGATCAGGGCGCGGCGCTGCTGGCCCCCCGAGAGCCGGCTGATCGGCGTGCGCGCGGCCCGCTCCAGGCCGACGGTGGCGATGGCCTCGTCGACGGCCCGGCGGTCGGCGGCGGACGGCCGGCCGAGCAGCCCCATCCGCGGCAGGCGCCCGAGGTCACGACCTCGCGGACGGTCGACGGCACCGCGCCCCCGACGTCTGCCGCTGCGGGACGTAGCCGATCCGGTAGCGCTCGCGAAACCGCTCCGCCGGGACGCCGAACAGCTCCATGCGCCCGGCGAGGACGGGTGCGAGCCCGAGGATGGTGCGCACGAGGGTCGACTTGCCGGCGCCGTTCGGGCCGACCACGGCGACGGCGTCGCCGGCGCGCAGCGTGAAGTCGACGCCGCGGACGACGGGGTGCTCGTAGCCGACGTCGACGCCCCGCAGGACGACGACCTCGTTCGCCGGCTCACTCATGAGAACGATTCTCATTCGCTCGCTCGTCGGCGTCAAGCGCGCGGAACCGTAGCTGCCGCCGACCCCTGCCCCTTGCTCCCCTCCGACGACGATGCACGCGAAAGGCCGATCGACGGGCCGCGTTCAGCGGCTTCTCAGGTGCAACGTAGCCAGAGGGGAGCACGTCGGGGCCCCGGCGTACGGTGCCGCCATGCTCGTCGTCACGCGGTACGTGGTGCCCGAGAGCGACGGGCCGGCGTTCTCGGCGCAGGCGCGCGCCGCGCTCGACGCGCTGCGCGCGCGCCCCGGCTGCCGCGCCGCCGTGATCGGCCGGGCCGTCGACGACCCCACCCTCTGGACGCTCACCACGCGCTGGGAGAGCGTCGGCGCCTACCGGCGCGCACTCTCCGACTACGAGGTCAAGCTGCACGCCGTGCCCCTCATGTACGCGGCGATCGACGAGGCCACGGCGTTCGAGGAGCTCACCGCGTGGGACGCCGGTGGCGACGGGGAGGGCGGCGAGGTCGTCGAGGGCGAGCCCGCGCTCGCCGCGGACGCCGCCACCGTGAACCTCGGGGAGGCGGCCACCCCGCGGGCGCCACGGAATGCCCGCTGACCGGTAGCGTTGTCCTCTCGCAGGCGCGCCGCGCGGGCGACGTCCAGCTCGACGTCCCGGCGGTGCGATCCCTGTGGAACCCCTGTCCCCAGCTGCATGGAGCATCCAGCGTGGCCGCCAAGCTCTCGAGCGAAGCCCGTCTCGACGCCGTCGTCAACCTCTGCAAGCGCCGCGGGTTCGTGTACCCGTCGGGCGAGATCTACGGAGGTACGCGCTCGGCGTGGGACTACGGGCCTCTCGGCGTCGAGCTGAAGGAGAACATCAAGCGGCAGTGGTGGCGCTTCATGGTGACCACCCGCGACGACGTCGTGGGCATCGACTCGTCGGTGATCCTGCCGCGGCAGGTGTGGGAGGCCTCGGGTCACATCAAGGAGTTCGTCGACCCGCTGGTGGAGTGCCAGTCGTGCCACCGCCGGTACCGGGCCGACCACATCGAGGAGGAGTACGCCGAGCGCAAGGGCCGCACGGCGCCGCTCGCCGAGATCCCCTGCCCGAACTGCGGCAACCGCGCCTGGACCGAGCCGAAGCTGTTCAACGGCCTGCTCAAGACCTACCTCGGCCCCGTCGAGGACGAGTCGGGCCTGCACTACCTTCGGCCCGAGACCGCGCAGGGCATCTTCGTGAACTTCCTCAACGTCATGACGAGCTCGCGCAAGAAGCCCCCGTTCGGCATCGGCCAGATCGGCAAGTCGTTCCGCAACGAGATCACCCCGGGCAACTTCATCTTCCGCACGCGCGAGTTCGAGCAGATGGAGATGGAGTTCTTCGTCGAGCCCGGCACCGACGAGGAATGGCACCAGTACTGGATCGACGAGCGCACCCGCTGGTACGTCGACCTCGGCGTCCGCGCACAACCTGCGGCACTACGAGCACCCGCAGGAGAAGCTGTCGCACTACTCGAAGCGCACCGTCGACATCGAGTACCGGTTCGGCTTCCAGGGGTCGGAGTGGGGCGAGCTCGAGGGCATCGCCAACCGCACCGACTTCGACCTGACGACGCACGCCAAGCACTCCGGCGCGGACCTCACGTACTTCGACCAGGCCAAGGGCGAACGCTGGACGCCGTACGTCGTCGAGCCGGCCGCCGGTCTGACGCGGTCGCTGATGGCGTTCCTCGTCGAGGCCTACGACGAGGACGAGGCGCCCAACGCCAAGGGCGGCGTCGACAAGCGGACCGTGCTGCGGCTCGACCCCCGGCTCGCGCCGGTGAAGGCCGCCGTGCTGCCGCTGTCGCGCAACGAGTCGCTCTCGCCGAAGGCCCGCGACCTCGCGGCCGAGCTGCGCCGCAACTGGAACGTGGAGTTCGACGACGCCCAGGCCATCGGGCGGCGCTACCGCCGGCAGGACGAGATCGGCACGCCGTTCTGCATCACCGTCGACTTCGAGACCCTCGAGGACGACGCCGTCACGATCCGCGAGCGCGACTCGATGACGCAGGAGCGCGTGCCGCTGACCGGCGTCACGACCTGGCTGGCCGCCCGCCTCCCGGGCTGCTGACAACCCTCTGGCGCTGATCAAGGAAAAGTTGTCCGTCATCCCGTGGGTCTCACCCAGGGCGACGGACAACTTTCCTTGATCAGCGCAGAGGAGACGTCAGCTCGTGCCGGCCCCCGCGTTCAGGCGGCCGTCGCTGCCGGCGAGGTTCGCGATGTTGGCCAGGGTCTGCTCGATGCCGTCCTCGATGCCCTCGGCCTGGTGCGTCGTGTGCAGCGTGACCGTGACGGTCGACGCGGCGTCGCCGGCCGGCGTCACCTGCAGCTGCCCCTTGTAGTCGTGCGGGCCCTCCGAGCCCCATGTGAGCGTCTTGGAGTCCGCGTCGATCCTGAACCAGGCGTCGCCGCCGACGGTCCGGCCGGGCTCACCCGCCCCGGCGTCCCCGGGTTCGGTCGTGGCCTCCACCTCGACCTCGTCGCCCGGCAGGTTGCGCGCCGACGTCAGGCGATCGAAGTACGTCGGCAGGTTCTCGACCTTCGACAGGTACTCGAAGAGCTCGTCGGCCGGTGCGTCGACGATCGTGCTGCGCTCGTAGTCCTCCATGCCGGGCGGGTACCCCCCGTGACACCTGTCATGCCCGGCTCGTGACGCGCGGGCCACGGCCGAGCGCCGCCGCACCGGCAGGCTGAGGCCATGGACACCACACAGCTCGCCACCGATCGGGGGCAGGGAACGGGCAACGGTTCGCCGGACGCCGTCCGCCTCGAGGGCATCGTCAAGACCTTCGGCACCGGTGACCGGAGGGTCATGGCCGTCGACGGCATCGACCTCACCGTCCGCGCGGGCGAGATCGTCGCCTTCCTCGGCCCGAACGGCGCCGGCAAGACGACGACCATCGACATGATGCTCGGCTTCAGCCGGCCCGACGCCGGCACCGTCGAGGTGCTCGGCGGCACCCCCGCGGACGCCGTCGCGCAGGGCCGGATCGCGGCCGTGCTGCAGACCGGCGGTCTGCTCAAGGACCTCACGGTCGCCGAGACCGTGCGCCTGACCTCGAGCCTCTTCACGACGACGCGCCCGGTGGGCGAGGTGCTCGAGCGGGCCGGCATCGCCGACATCGCCGGGCGCCGCGTCGGTGCCTGCTCGGGCGGCCAGCAGCAGCGCCTGCGGTTCGCGCTCGCCCTGCTGCCCGACCCCGACCTGCTCGTCCTCGACGAGCCGACCACCGGCATGGACGTCGAGGGCCGGCGCGACTTCTGGGCCGCGATCCGCGCCGACGCCGGCCGCGGGCGCACCGTGATGTTCGCGACGCACTACCTCGAGGAGGCCGACGAGTACGCCGACCGCATCGTCCTGGTGCGGCGCGGGCGCATCGTCGCCGACGGGACGCCCGCCTACGTCAAGAGCCTCGCCGCCGGCCGCGCCGTCCGCGCCACCCTGCCGGGCGCCGACCAGGTCGGGCTGCTCTCGGCGCCCGGCGTCACGTCGGTCGAGGTCCGCGGCGACACGGTGGTCCTGCGGACCTCCGATTCCGACGCGACCGCGCGCTTCCTCCTCACCCAGACGGCCGCACACGACCTCGAGATCACCGCGCACAGCCTCGAGGACGCCTTCATCGCACTCACCGGCGACGGCGCCGACAGCGCGGACAGCGCCTACAGCACCTACAGCACCGACCTCGACGACACGACCGCCACCACGACCGGGAGCCTCCGATGACCACCGCCACGACCGCGGCCGCCCGCCCCTCCCGACGGGTTCCGCCGCTCGGCGGCTTCAACCTCACCTTCCTCGGCCTCGAGATCCGCCGCATGCTCCGCAACCGCCGCACCGTGATCTTCACGCTCGTCGTGCCCGCCGCCTTCTTCTTCATGTTCGGCTCGGGCCAGACCGACCCCGCGGCGCGCGCCTACGTGCTCGTCAGCCTCGGCGTCTACGGCGCAATGATCGCGACGACCAGCGGCGGCGCGATGGTCAGCATCGAGCGGGCCCAGGGCTGGAGCCGGCAGCTCCGGCTCACCCCGCTGCGCCCGATCGCGTACATCGCCACGAAGGTGATCGTCGCGATGGTGCTCGGCCTCGCGTCGGTCCTCGTCGTCTTCGCGATCGGCGCGGCCGTCGGCGTCCACCTCACCGCCACGCAGTGGATCGTCTGCGGGCTGGTGGCCTGGCTCGGCGCGCTCGTCTTCGCCGCCTTCGGCCTGTTCGCGGGCTACCTGCTGCCGAGCGAGAACGTCATGCAGATCCTCGGCCCGGTGCTCGCGATCCTGGCCTTCGCCGGCGGGCTGTTCGTGCCCCTGCAGTTCCTCGACCCCGCCGTGCAGACGGTCGCCAAGATGACGCCGGCCTACGGCGTCGGCGAGCTCGCCCGCATCCCGCTCACCCACGACGCGTTCAGCTGGGCGGCCGTCGTGAACATCGTGGCCTGGCTCGCCCTCTTCGTGATCGGCGCCGCGCTGCTCTTCCGGCGCGACACGCGGCGGGTCTGAGCGTGACCGACCGCTCGGGCGCCATGGGGACGACGGCTACCGTCGTCCCCATGGCGCGTCCGGAGCTCCCGGCGGCGGCGTCCTTCCCGATGGCGCCGTCGGGGCAGGCCCGCGGCCGGCTGCGGTGGATCTTCGCGGGCGTGTGGCTCGTCTACCTGGTGCCCGTGCTGCAGGAGGCGTGGAAGCGCCCCGAGCCGTCGAGCGCATCGTCGGCGTGGCCTCGGTGCTCGCCTTCGCGTTCGTGTACGTGTGGTCGTTCGCCGTGCTGTCCCGCTGGCGGCGCCAGGGCTGGGGGGTCACCCGCGCCTGGCGCACCGGCGTGCTCATCGCCTCGGTCGCCCTGTTCGCCCTCACCGCCGTGGCGGTCGGCGAGGAGGCGCTCGGGATGCTCGTCTTCGTCGCCGTCCAGTCGGTCTTCCTGCTGCCGGGGCGGGCGGGGCTGATCGGGGGGCGCTGTGCGTGGCCGTCGAGGAGCTGCTGGCCCGGGTCGTGCCCGGCTGGGAGCCCGCCGAGGGCCTCGGGTTCTCGATCGCGCTCGCGTCGATCGCCATGTGGGGCGTGATGGGGATGATCCAGCGGAACGTGGAGCTCGCCCGGGCGCAGGAGACCATCGCCGAGCTGGCGGTGCAGGGCGAGCGCAGCCGGTTCGCCCGCGACCTGCACGACATCCTCGGGCACTCTCTCACCGTCCTCACCGTCAAGGCCGAGCTCGCCGGCCGGCTCGTCTCGATCGACCCGCAGCGCGCGGAGCGCGAGATCGGCGAGGTCGAGCAGCTGGCGCGGCAGGCGCTGACCGACGTCCGCGCAGCTGTCTCCGGGTACCGGGAGGTGAGCCTGCCCGGCGAGCTCGCCTCGGCCCGGACCGCGCTCGAGGCGGCGGGCATCGCCGCCGACCTCCCCGGGACCGTCGACGACCTCCCCGCCGAGCGGCGCGAGCTCATGGCCTGGACGGTGCGCGAGGGCGTGACGAACGTCGTGCGGCACAGCGGCGCGCGGCGGGCCTGGGTGCGGCTGTGGCGGGACGGGGTCGAGGTCGCGGACGACGGCCGCGGACCGCTCGCACCCGACGGCCGGCTCGACGGGGGTTCGACGGGGATCGGACAGCGGGCACGGCCTGGCGGGGCTGCGCGAGCGGGCGGCCGACGCGGGCGCGGCCGTCACGGTCGGCCGGCGCGACGGCGGCGGCTTCGCCCTGCGGGTGCACTGGTGAGCGCGCCGATCCGGCTCCTGCTCGCCGACGACCAGGCGCTGGTGCGCGGTGCGATGGCCTCGCTGCTCGGGCTCGAACCCGACCTCGAGGTGGTCGCCGAGGTCGGGCGCGGCGACGAGGTCGTGGCCGCCGCACGGTCGGCGCGGCCCGACGTCGCCCTGCTCGACGTCGAGATGCCCGGCCTCGACGGCATCGGCGCGACCCGTGAGCTGCGGGCCGCCGTCCCCGCCTGCCGCGTGCTCGTCGTCACGACCTTCGGGCGCCCCGGCTACCTGCGGCGCGCGCTCGAGGCCGGCGCGAGCGGGTTCGTGGTCAAGGACACGCCGGCCCGCCAGCTCGCGGACGCCGTCCGGCGGGTGCACTCCGGCCTGCGGGTCGTCGACCCGGCGCTGGCCGCCGAGAGCCTCGCCGCCGGGTCGAGCCCGCTGACCGCTCGCGAGACCGACGTCCTGCGCGCGGCCCGCGACGGCGGCACCGTCGCCGACCTCGCCGCCGCGCTGCACCTGTCCGAGGGGACGGTCCGCAACCACCTCTCGTCGGCCATCGGCAAGACCGGCGCGCGCACCCGGGCCGAGGCGGTCCGCCTCGCCGACGAGGCCGGCTGGCTCCTGTGAAGCCAAGGGGGTGACCGACATGGCAGGCGTGACGGAGGTTGCGCTCGTGGGCGCAGGCCGGATGGGCAGCATGCATCTCCGGGCGATCGTCGACGCCCCGTCGATCCGAGTGACGGACGTGGTCGAGCCGTACCTGCCGCGTCGGCAGGAGTGCGCGGCTTTCGGCCTGCGGACACACGCCACCGTTGCGGACCTGCTCGCGAACGGAAGCCCGACGGCGTTCTCGTCGTGCGCCCCGACCGACCAGCACGCGACGGTCGTCCGGCGCCTGCTGGCGCACGGCGTGCCGGTTCTCTGCGAGAAGCCTGCCGGGCTGTCCTGGCAGGAGGTCGCGGAGACGGGCCGCGCGGCGGCTGCCGGCCGGGGTGTGTTGCAGGTCGCCTACTGGCGACGCTTCGTGCCCGGGCTGGTCGCATTGCGCGAACGCATCGTCGCCGGCGAGTTCGGCCACGTCCTCCATCTTGTGTGTGCGCAATGGGATGCGACCCCGCCGCCGCCGGCATTCCGCGCCGCCAGCGGAGGCATCTTCGTCGACATGGGCGTGCACGAGTTCGACGAGATCCGCTGGCTGACGGGCCGGAGATCGAGTCCGTGCAAGCCGTCACCACGCCGGCGGTCGACCCTCGCGGCCCGGCCCGACGCCGACGTGGGCCAGGTGCTGCTCGGCCTGGCGGACTCGACGACGGCCGTGGTCTCACTCGGTCGGCGTCACCCCGTCGGTGACCTGGTCTCGGTCGAGGTCTTCGGCACGGCGGCCCACGAGCGGCTCGTCGTCCTCGATCCGGCCGGGGGCGAGGCGCCCATGCTCGACGCGCTGCGCCGGCAGGCGGAATCCTTCGCCGAACTCCTGCGCACCGGGGTGCGCGGCGGCGCGGGCATCGACGATGCGGTGGCGGCGATGCGCGCGGCCGACGACGCGGCGAACAGTGCGAATCGTCCGCATTTAACCGTTTGGAAGAAAAAGTGCTTCCAATCCATTGACCCGCCTTGAGGGGAAAGCCTAGCGTCGCCCGGCATTAGGAACGTTCCAACTCCCGTTCCCGGGTGGCCGAATGGACGACGAGATCGCGGGCTCGGGACCGAACTGCCGGCGGCCCGGGCCGGAACGAACGGGAATCCGGACCGCCGGTTACGGGTCGCCCTCGTCGGAGCCGGGCTGGTCGGTCAGGCCGGCCACGTCATCAGCCTTGCCGAGGACCGTGAGGGTTCGACCTGGTCGCGTCGTCGACCCCTCCGCCACGGTCCGCGCCGCCGTCGCCCACCGTTACGGCGTGCCCCACACCGCGGCCGACCTGGACGAGGCCCTGGCCCTCGGTCTGGACGCCGTCGTCGTGGCCGTCCCCGACCCCGCCCACCGCGACGTGTGCGTCGCCGCGCTGACCGCGGGCCTGCACGTGCTCTGCGAGAAGCCCCTGGCGACGAGCCTGCAGGATGCCGACGACATCATCGCCGCGCGGGGCGACCGCGTGCTGCAGTGCGGCTACATGAAGCTCTACGACCCCGCGGTCGAGCACATGGTCGAGCTCCTGGCGACCGCCGGTGAGCTGGTCTACCTGTCGGTGGAGGTCAACGACCCCGATCAGGCGCCGTTCGTCGACCACCTCGGTCTCGTGACGGGCAGCGACGTGCCTCGCCTGCTGCTCGACAGCACTCGCGCCCGGGGCACCGATGCGATCGCCCGCGCCCTCGGGCGCCCTCCGTCACCCCTGCAGGCCCGCGCCGCGGAGGCGTACCTCAGCGCGCTGGTGCACGACGTGAGCCTGGCCCGGCACCTGCTGGCCGCCAAGGGCGTCACGACCCTGCCGCCCCTGGCGAGCGCCGCGACCTTCGACGGCGGCCGCGGCGTCAGCCTCGCCTGGGCGCTTCCCGGCGGTGCGCGGGCCCACCTCACCCACCTCAACCTGCCCGGTGTCGCGGACTACCAGGAGCGGGTCACCGCGTACTGCGCGGACGCCGTCCTCGAGCTCACCTTCCCCTCGCCGTACCTTCGCCACCACCCCACCCGGCTGGTGGCGAAGCGCTCCTACGACCCCCGCGGCGACACGGCCGGCCCCGCGCTGGGGCTAGCGACGACCGAATACCGCGTCTCCTACGAGGAGTCGTTCCGCACCGAGGTGCGGGCCTTCCACGAGTCGATCACCCGCGGCGCCCCCGTCCGCGCCGGCGCAGACGCCGCCCGCGACGACGTCGCCGTCCTCCTGTCCGCGCTGCGCCTCGCCACCGGCGCCGCCCCGCAGCCGCGGAACTCTCCGCTCCCAGAACTGGACGCACCACTGGACGCACCCGAGGAGGCCTGATGAGGCTCGGACTGTTCACGGACGGGCTGGCGCACCTCAGTCGGCGCGAGGCCTTCGCCTGGTGCGAGCAGCACCAGTTGACCGACGTCGAGATGAGCGTCGGCACCTGGGGCGCGCGCACGCACCTGGATCTCCACGCCCTGCTGGCGGACGGAGCCGAGCGGGACACCCTGCGACGCGACCTCGACGACTTCGGGCTGCGGCTCTCGGCGGTCAATGCGGCCGGCAACCCGCTCCACCCCGACCCCGCCGCCCGCGCCGAGGCCCAGTCCGCCCTGAGCGGTGCCATCTCGCTGGCGCAGCTGATGGGCGTCGACCGGGTCGTCACGATGGCCGGCTGCCCCGGCGGTCGCACGGGTGGCCCGATCGGCGTCTTCGGCCTGTGGTCGATCAGCAACGACGACGAGTCGATCTGGTCGTGGCAGATGGAGTCGGAGGTCGGCCCGTACTGGCGTGAGCTCTCCGGGTGGTCGGCGGCGCAGGCTCCCGACGTCAGGATCTGCCTCGAGCTGCACCCCGGCGTCAGCGTCTACAGCGTCGACACCTACCGGGCGCTGCGCGAGTACGCCGAGGGCAACGTGTGGGTCAACCTCGACCCGAGCCACTTCTGGTGGCAGGGCGCCGACCCCGTCCGCGTGATCGGTGAGCTGCACGGCGCGATCGGCTGGTGCCACGGCAAGGACACCACGCTGTACCCCGACCGGATCGCGGTCCGTGGGGTGCTGGACCACGCCTACCCCCCAGACGCCGCCACGTCGTCGTGGCACTTCTCCGCCGTGGGTGACGGCCACGACGTTTCGACGTGGAGCGCTCTGGTGCAGGCGCTCCAGGCGGCCGGGCACGACGGCGTCGTCTCGATCGAGCACGAGGACCCGTCCCTGACGCCCGAGGAGTGCATCGCCCGGTCCGCCAAGACCCTGACCGAAGCATGCGCCGAGCTGAGGAGGGCCGCCGGATGTCCCATGTCACGGTCATCGACGTCGCCCGGCACGCGGGGGTGTCGAAGTCGACCGTGTCCAACGTGATCCGCGGCAGCGCCGTCGTCGCACCCGGGACACGGGCCCGTGTCCAGGCGTCCGTCCGGGCGCTCGGCTACCGGCCGAACGGCGTCGCGCGGGCCCTGCGGGAGCGCGCCACGAAGGTCCTCGCGCTCGTGGTGCCCGACCCGGTCAACCCGTTCTTCGCGCAGCTCGCGCACGGCATGGAGCGGCGGGCGCCAGAGGAGGGCTTCGGCGTCCTGATCGCGAACACGAGCTGCGACCCGGCGATCGAGCGTGCCCAGGTCGCCGCCCTGATGTCGCGGCGCGCCGACGGCGTGCTCTTCGGCGGCCTCAGCCGGAAGCTCGAGCCTGCACCTGCGGCTGCTCGACGAGGGGCTGCCCGTCGTCTGCGCGTTCTCCGCCGGCGACGACGAGCGCCTGGGCGTGCTCGACACGGACGACGAGGCCGGCATGCAGGCCATCGTCGACCACCTGGCCGAACTGGGCCACCGCCGCCTGGCCTTCGCGGGCCAGGACTTCGACGAGGCCGGCGCCGAGGTGCGCCGGCTGGCGTTCAACCGCGCCGACGGCAGCCCGCGACATGGAGGTCGTGGACCTCGCCGACGACCCGACGGCGATCGTCGCCCACAACGACACGGTCGCGATCGAGCAGCTGGACCGCCTGCACCGGGACGGCGTCGGCGTGCCGCGGGACGTCTCCGTCACCGGTTACGACGACATCGCGCTGGCCGCGCACGCGCTCATCGGTCTCACCACCGTCGCGACCGATCCCGAGCAGGCCGGCGCCTCGGCGGCGGAGCAGCTGGTGCTGGCCATCCGGGAACGCCGGCACGTCGGCCACCGCAGCGCACAGGCCGGTCGGCTCGTCGATCCGGTCGACCACGGGCACGGGCACGGGCGGAGGAGGCGCCGTGGGTGAGGTGGAGCTCCTTCAGGTGGAGAAGCGGTTCGATGCCGTCCGGGTGCTGGAGTCGCTGGACCTGACCGTGCGCGACGGCGAGTTCGCCGTCCTGCTCGGTCCCTCCGGCTGCGGCAAGACCACCGCGCTGCGGATCGTGGCGGGGCTGGAGCGGCCTACGGCCGGCACGGTGCGGATCGCAGGACGTGACGTCACCCGACGCGCCCCGCGCGACCGTGACGTGGCCATGGTCTTCCAGAGCTACGCGCTGTACCCGCAGATGACGGTCAGGGAGAACATCGCCTACCCCCTCCGCGTCCGCAAGATCGCCCCACGCGAGCGGGACGCGGCGGTGAACCGCGTCGCCGAGGCCCTCGAGGTCGGGCCGCTGCTCGACCGGCGCCCCAGGCAGCTCTCCGGCGGCCAGCGGCAGCGGATCGCCCTGGCCCGCGCGATCATCCGGGACCCGGCCGCCTTCCTCATGGACGAGCCGCTGTCGAACCTCGACGCCAAGCTGCGGACGACGATGCGCGGGGAGATCAAGCGCCTGCAGAAGCGCCTCGGCACCACCACGCTCTACGTCACGCACGACCAGGTCGAGGCGCTCACGATGGCGGACCGCGTCTGCCTGCTCAAGGACGGCGTCATCCAGCAGTACGCGCCGCCGCAGGAGGTTTTCGACCGGCCGGCGAACCGCTACGTCGCGCAGTTCGTGGGCAACCCCGCGATGAACGTGCTGCCGTGCGCCTCGCGCCGAGCACCGCTCCATGGTCGTCGCCGACGCCGTCGTCCCGCTCGGCTCGCTCTACGAGCCCTGCGCGGCGGCGGCCGTGACCCACGTCGGCGCCCGGCCACGCGACCTGTCGCTCGTGCCGGCGCGGACGCCAGGCGCCCTCAAGGGCAACGTCTACGTGGTGGAGCCGCTCGGCGAGGAGGTCTTCGTCGACGTCCTCATCGGTGACGCGCGCGTCTGCGTGCGCGCCGAGCGCGGGTGGACCGCCCCGATCGGGGCGCCCGTGGGCGTCCGCGTCGACCCGCGCGCCGCCTGCTTCTTCGCGGCGGACGGCCGCACCGCCGTCCACCGCTCCGGGGACTCGGTCGGGACGCCGGGCACGACGAGCCGGCGCCGCAGGAGCACCTGTCCCACGAAACAGCCCTCAGATCCGGGTTCCACGATGAGCGAAGGGACGCGTCATGACAGGCAAGTACTCGGTCACGCGACGGGACGTTCTGCGCCTGGGGCTGGCCGCCGGCACCGCCGCGGTCGCCACCCCCTTGCTCGCCGCTTGCGGCACCAGCTCCAGCAGCAGCTCGGCGGCGGCATGCGGCCACGACGGGAGCCGGCTACCGCCACGACGGGCGGCAAGCTCGTCATCGGTGCCTTCGAGGACGGCGCCCTCACGCCGTTCAAGGACACGATCATCCCGCTCTTCGAGAAGGCGACCGGGATCAAGGTGCAGTTCCTCACGGAGCCGTACGACTCGTTCAACGCCAAGGCGTTCCAGGACGGCCAGACCAAGGCCGGCCAGTACGACATCTACATCATGGACGACCCGTGGATCCCGCAGTACGCGGCTGCCGGGATCCTCGAGGACCTCGGCCAGCACGGCATCACCGCCGACGCCGACTACGCGCCCGCGTTCGCGGAGCTCGGGTACTGGCCACCGCAGAAGGGCCCGCGGGTCAAGGGTTTCGAGAACGACGCCCCCAAGCTCATCGCCCTGCCGACGATCGGCGACCTGCAGACCCTGACGTACCGCAACGACATCTTCCCCGAGCGCCCCGACGACCTGGGGCGGACTGGTCGCCGGTGCCAAGGCGGCCATGGCGGCCGGCAAGATCAAGGACGGCTTCGTCTTCCGCGGGGTGAAGGGCAATCCCATCGTCACCTCGTTCTACCCGGTGTTCCTGTCCTTCGGCGGCAGCATGTTCGACAACGACGTGGAACCCCACCTTCAACAACGACCAGGGCAAGGCCGCCGCCGACTTCTTCGTCGGCACCCTGAAGTCGCTCGCCCCGAAGGGCGTGGCCGAGTTCGACTCCGACCAGGAGGGCGCGGCGATCCTCGGCGGCGACGCGGCCGCGATCATCCAGTACTCGGGCAACGCCATCAAGTCCGACGACCCGGCGGCTCGTCGAAGGAGGTCGGCAAGCTCGACTTCGCCGTCGTCCCGAAGCAGCAGGTCGCGCTCGCGCAGATCGGCATCTTCATCCACGGCGTCTCGGCGTCCGCCCCGAACAAGGACAACGCGATCGCCTTCATGAAGTGGTACGGCAGCAACGACACCCAGGTCGCGCTCGCGCGGTCGGGGGACCTGCCCGTGAAGATCCCCGCCTTCTCCGACCCCGAGGCGGTCAAGGCCCATCGGTTGCTGCCCGTCGCCCTGGCCCAGCTGAACTCGGGAGCGCAGGCGCGGCCCCGCACCCCGGACTGGGGGAAGGTGGAGTCCATCATCGGGACCGAGCTGAACAAGGCCCTCGTCGCCGGCAGCGGCGGCGGTGCCGCCATGGACGCCGCCGCCCCCCAGGTGAAGGACTACCTCAAGGCCCAGGGCTACTACAGCTGAGCCGGCCGCCGTGACCACACAGTCGGCCCACGAGGTGCGGCCACCGCCGGTCGGGCCGGCGCCGGGCCGGTTCCGGCGCCGCCGGTCGGGGGGCGGCGGCATCGACCGGGTGCTGCCGTACCTCCTGCTGGCCCCCACGATCCTGCTCGTCCTGGCCGTGCTGGTGTACCCGCTGCTCGAGGGGTTCCGGACGAGCACCGGCTTCTACCGGTTCGGTCGACGGTTGCGCGACGTCGGCTGGAGCAACTACGTCCAGGCGCTGCACGACCCGGCCTTCATCAGCTCGATCGTCACGACCGCGCTGTTCGTCGCGCTGGTGGTGGCCATCGAGGCGGGTCTCGGCCTGGCACTGGCGCTCCTCTGCGCCCGTGAGGTGCCGTTCATCCGCACCATCCGGGGCACCCTGATCCTCCCGATGATCGTCACGCCGGTCGTGGTGGGGATCGTGTTCCGCCTTCTCTACGCCTCCGACGTGGGCCTCGCCGCGACGCTCGCGCGCTCGGTGGGCCTGGACCCGCCCGAGATCCTCGGGCAGCCGAACGCGGCCTTCGCCGGCCTCGTGCTGCTCGACGTGTGGGAGTGGACCCCGCTGATGTTCCTCATCCTGCTGGCCGGGATCCAGTCGTTGCCGGTGGAGCCGTTCGAGGCGGCCCGCGTCGACGGCGCGGGGGCGTGGCGCACCTTCGCCGACCACACCCTGCCCATGCTGCGGCCGACCATCCTCGTCGCGGTGACGTTGCGGTCGATCGACGCCCTGACGACGTTCGACCAGGTCTACGTCCTGACTCGGGGAGGCCCCGGCACCGCCACGCAGCTGATCTCGATCTACGGGTACCAGACGTTCTTCCAGTTCCAGCAGTTCGGCTACGCCGCGGCGCTGCTCATCATGGTCGCCCTGGTCGTCGTGGCGGCGTCCGCCGCGGGCGTCGCGCTCATGCGCCGGGGCGTGCGATGACGGCGACCCTGCGGCGCCCCGCCGACGACGAGGTGCTCGGCGAGCCCGGGAGGTGGCGCGGCCGCGGGCGGCGAGGGGGCTTCGTCGCCGTCGTGGTGGCCGCGCTGCTGTTCGCGATCGTCCCCCTGCTCTGGATGCTGTCCACGTCCTTCAAGACCAATCGCGAGATCACCCAGGACGGCACGCTGCTGCCGCACTCGTTCACGTTCGGCAACTACTCGAGCCTGTTCAGCGGCCGCGAGTTCGGTTCCTACCTGACCAACTCCATCGTCATCACGGTGGCGAGCGTCGCCGTGGCCCTGCTGTTCGGCACGCACGCCGCCTACGCCATCGCGCGCTTCCGGCTGTGGGGCGGTCTGGAGCGGTACCTCGGCTTCGGGCTGCTCGTCACGCGCATCCTGCCGCCGATCGTCGTCATCATCCCGGTCTTCCTGCTGGCGGAGCGGCTCAGCCTGCTGAACACGCGCCTCGGGCTGATCGTCGTGTACTCGGCGTTCAACGTCTCCATCGTCGTCTGGATGATGGAGAGCTTCTTCCGCGAGATCCCGGTGGACCTCGAGGAGGCGGCGATGGTCGACGGCGACAGCCGGTTCGCGGCCTTCCGCCGGATCGTGCTGCCGCTCGCCGCACCCGGGCTCGTGGCCACCGGCATCTTCACCGCGATCGTCACCTACAACGAGTTCCTCTTCGCCCTCGTGCTGACGTCGACGCCGACCGCCGAGACCATGCCCGTCGGGGCGGCCACGCTCATCGGGCGCATCAACATCGACTGGGGCGCGATGAGCGCCGCCGGCGTCATCGGCGCCCTTCCGATCCTGCTGTTCGCCGCGCTCGTGCAGAAGCACCTGGTGCGCGGCCTGACCATGGGCGCCGTCAAGTGACGGCGCCCGAGAGGACCCGCACATGACGCACATGACGCACGAGTGGACGACCGTGACGCTGGCGAACGCGCCGGTGAGCTACGGAGCGTTCGAACTGACGGTCGGGATCGACGATTCGACCCCCGACGGGCATCCACGTGCTCGACGAGGTGACGGCCGCCGGGTACGCAGGGATCGACCTGGGCCCCGTGGGCTACCTGGGCAGCGGTCCGGAACTCGCGGACCGGCTCGCGGAGCGGGGGCTGGGGCTGGCGGGCGCCTACCTGGAGTTGCCGTACAGCGAGCCGGAGGCGCTCGAGAAGGTCCTGCCGGAACTCGACGCCCTGCTGAACACGTTCGACGTGGTCGCCGGACGACTCACCGGGGCCGCCGCCGCACCCGACCATCGCCGACGCCGGCAGCCCCGCTCGCCGCGCCCGCCCGGGCCGCGCGCACACCGATCGCTTCCGTCGGGCTCGACGCGGACGGCTGGGGCCGCTTCCGCGTCGGGCTGAGCGAGGGTGCTCGAGCACTGCCGGACGCGTGGGTACGAGCCGACGTTCCACAACGAGACCGGGACCTACGTCGAGGCACCCTGGGAGATCGAGCGGGTCCTCGAGGTGAGCGACGCCCAGCTGTGCCTCGACACCGGGCACCTCCTCCTCGGCGGTGGAGACCCCGTCGCCGCGCTGAAGCAGTGGTCCAGCCGGATCAACCAGGTCCACATCAAGGACGCACACCGCTCGGTGATGACCGACATCGTCGCCGCTGACGATCCCGTGGAGGCGGTGTGGTCGAGGGAGGCGTTCCCGGCGATCGGCGCCGGCGACCTCGACGTCGAGGGGTTCCTGACCGCACTCAAGGAGTCCGGGTTCACCGGCTGGGCGGTCGTCGAGCAGGACACGCTCCCGAGGACCCCCGAGCGGTTCGCCCGGGCCGCGGCCGATCAGCGGGCGAACCGGGACTACCTGCGCCGCCGAGGGCTGTGACGGGGTTTGACACAATCGGCGGTGTGCCGCTGAGGATCGGGCCCTACGCGGCCGCCACGCCCGTGGTGCTCGCGCCGATGGCGGGCATCACGAACCAGGCGTTCCGGCGGCTCTGCCGCGAGTACGGCGCGAGGCTTCTACGTCAGCGAGATGGTGACCTCCCGCGCCCTGCTCGAGCGCAACGCCGAGTCGCTGCGCCTCGTCGCCTTCGACCCCGACGAGCACCCGCGCAGCGTCCAGCTCTACGGCGTCGACCCGGGCACCGTCGGCGCGGCCGTCCGCATGCTCGCCGACGAGGACCGCGCCGACCACATCGACCTGAACTTCGGCTGCCCGGTGCCCAAGGTCACCCGCAAGGGCGGCGGCTCGGCGCTCCCGTGGAAGCGCGACCTGTTCGCGGCGATCGTCGCGCAGGCCGTGCGGCACGGCGAAGCGGCCGGCCGGTGACCGTCAAGATGCGCAAGGGCGTCGACGCCGACCACCTCACCTACCTCGAGGCCGGCCGGATCGCCGAGGCCGAGGGGGCGGCCGCCGTCGCCCTGCACGCCCGCACCGCCGCCGACTTCTACTCCGGCACGGCCGACTGGCCGGCGATCGCTCGGCTGAAGGAGGTCGTGACGAGCATCCCGGTGCTCGGCAACGGCGACATCTGGTCGGCCGACGACGCGCTCCGGATGGTCGCGGCGACGGGCTGCGACGGCGTCGTCGTGGGCCGCGGCTGCCTGGGCCGGCCGTGGCTGTTCGCCGATCTCGCCGCCGCCTTCGAGGGCCGGCCCGAGCGTGTGCGGCCGGGGCTCGGCGACGTCCTCGCGACCTTGCGCCGCCACCTCGTGCTGCTCGTCGAGCACTACGCCGCGGCGTACCCCGGGGACGCCGAGCACCGCGCCTGCCGCGACATCCGCAAGCACATCGCGTGGTACCTCAAGGGGTACCACGTCGGCTCGCAGGCGCGGGCGCAGCTCGCCCTGGTCGAGTCGCTGGCCGGCTTCGACGCCCTGGTGGAGCAGCTGGACGGCGCCCAGCCGTACCCCGGCGCTCCCGCGGAGGGGCCGCGTGGGCGGGCGGGTACGCCGCGGTCCGTCGCGCTGCCCGACGGCTGGCTCGACAGCCGCGAGCTCGACCTCGCGGGGGTCGCGGAGCTGCACGAGGCCGAGCTCTCGGTCTCCGGTGGCTGACGTCTCCGAATGGCTGAGTCCCGAATGGCTCGGTCCTCGCGTGGCTGGCTGCGGCGCTGCTGCGTGGATGAGCCGGCCGGTGGGTGAGCCCGCTGGACGGTGAGTACGCGCGGGCCGATCGCGAGCGCTACCTGCCGGAACCCCCCAAGCAGGGCCGGCGCGGGCCGTTCGCGCGCGACCGGGCCCGGATCGTGCACTCCTCCGCGCTGCGCCGGCTCGCGGCGAAGACGCAGGTGGTCGGCCCCGGGACCGACGACTTCGTCCGGAACCGCCTGACGCACAGCCTCGAGGTCGCGCAGATCGGGCGCGATCTCGCCATGGCGCTCGGGTGCGACGGCGACGTCGTCGAGGCCGCGTGCCTCGCCCACGACCTCGGCCACCCGCCGTTCGGGCACAACGGCGAGGAGGCGCTCGCCGAGGTCGCCGCGACGATCGGCGGCTTCGAGGGCAACGCCCAGACGCTGCGCGTGCTGACCCGGCTCGAGCCGAAGGTGGTCGGGCCGGCCGGCGAGCCCGGCGGCCTCAACCTGACCCGCGCGACGCTCGACGCCTGCACGAAGTACCCGTGGGCGCGGGGCGAGGCGCCGGGCTGGGCGTCACCGGCGAAGTTCGGGGTGTACCAGGACGACGCCGCCGTGTTCGCCTGGCTGCGCCGAGGAGCGGACGCCGAGCGGCGCTGCCTCGAGGCGCAGGTCATGGACCTCGCCGACGACGTGGCGTACAGCGTGCACGACGTCGAGGACGCGATCGTGGGCGGGCACCTCGACCCGCGCGCGCTCGCGGCCTCGCCCTCGGAGGTCGATCGGGTCGTCGGCGCAGGTGCGGCCTGGTACCTGCCGGGCGGCGCCGAGGACGAGGTGGCCGCGGCGGTCGAGCGGTTGCGCTCGCTGCCGGCTGGCTCGCGTCGTTCGACCGGTCGCACCCGGCGCTCGCCGCGCTCAAGGACATGACGAGCGAGCTCATCGGCCGGTTCTCGGCGGCGGTCGAGGCGGCGACGCGGGAGCGCTTCGGCGGGGCGTCGCTGGTGCGGTACGCGGCGGACGTCGTCGTGCCCCGCGAGACGCTCGTCGAGATCGCGACGCTGAAGGGGCTCGCCGCCGTCTACGTGATGACGGCGGCCGCCCGGCAACCGGTGTACGTGCGGCAGCGGGAGCTGCTGGCGGAGCTCGCCGAGCTGCTCGCGGCGCGCGCGCCCGAGGTGCTCGAGCCGGCGTACGCGGCGGAATGGAAGTCGGCGGCGGACGACGACGCACGGTTGCGCGTCGTCGTCGACCAGGTGGCCTCTCTGACAGACCCGAGCGCCACAGCCTGGCACGCCACCCTGACCACGCACTGACGCCACCCCGCCGGCCCCGCGCTCACCGCCCGCCCCGGCGCCCGGCCCGTCCGCCGTCCCGCCGTCGGCCCGTCCGCCGTCCGCCCGCTCGCACGCACGAAACTGGCGGTAAGGGGTGAATTCGTTGATCTTCAACCCGCCAGTTTCGCGCGTACGAGCGGCTGCATCGTCGTCGAGGAGGTGGGCGCGCCCTGACCGACGCGAGCGCGATCACCCGGCACGCCGTATTGGCACTGCCTGACACTCCCTGATCCGCCCGTCCGCTGCCCGTCGCCGGCCGTCGCGCCACCGTCCGTCCCGCCGCCCGGTCCGGCTGCCGTCCGCCCGCTCGTACGCGCGAAACCGGCGGTAAGGGGCGCAGTTTTGATCTTCAAGCCCGCCAGTTTCGCGCGTACGAGCGGCTGCATCGTCGTCGAGGAGGTGGCGGGGCCATTCGTCTCGCCTGCGTCCCCGTGGAGCTCTGCCAGTCGTACGCACGAAACTGGCGGCGTCGAAGCGAGTTGTTGATCTTCGAGCCGCCAGTTCCGTGCGTATGATCTTGGGCCGGGTGCGCCGATCACTATGACCTGCCGGTCGATGCGTCGTCCACAGGGAAGCGACGCGTCACGCTCTCCACAGGCGCCCGGTCGACCGGCTCCGGGCTCGGCCCTCGACGCCCATCGTCGTCCTGTGTCCGCCGCCGATCCCTCGTTGCCCGTCGTCTTCGGGCGTAGCAAGGCCCGAGCGGCCGGACTCAGTGACGACCAGATGACGCGGCGACTGAGGTCGAGCCACTGGACGCGCCTGCGACGCGGGCTCTACCACCCGGCGCCCGATCCCGCCGAGCACCTCCGGTGGCGGGCCGAGATCGTCTCGCACCTGCGCGCTCACGCGCGGCCCCTCGTTCTGAGTCACACGCACGCCGCACGGGCCTGGGCACTGCCCGGGCCGCTCGCCGGGTGGGGCGCACCGACGTTCACCGGGGTGGGCGGGTCCCCGAGAGCCGGTGCCGTGGTGATCCGGGTCGGCCCGCTCGTGTCGTCGGACATCGAGGCGATGGGACGTGTACCTGTGACATCGCTCGCGCGGACCGTTGTGGACTGCGCCCGCACGCTGCCCGGCCGTGACGCCCTCGCGATCGCCGACGCTGCCTTGCGCCGCGGCGGCGTGACGCTCGAGCGAGATCGGACGGGTGCTGGACCGGCAGCGGGGCTGGCCCGGGGGTGACCGCGGCACGGCGCGTGGTCGCGCTCGCGGACGGTCGCCGGGAGACCGCGTTCGAGTCGTGGTCGGCCTGGTCGTTCGACGAGCAGGGCGTGCCGCAGCCGACCTGGCAGGTGGAGGTCTGCGACGAGGAGGGGGTGGTCATCGGCCGCGTCGACGGGTTGTGGCCCGAGGCGGTCGCCGGCGAGGCCGACGGACGCGCGAAGTACCGGCTCGCCGCCCGGCAGCGCGGCGGCGCCGACGCCGAGACGCTGGCCGCCGTCCTCGACGACGAGCGGCTCCGCGAGATGGCACTGCGGCGGACCGGGCTCGCCCTCGTTCGGTGGGATCCGCGCGACGTGCTGGTGCCCTCCCGCGCGGTCGACCTTGCTGCTCACCTGCACCGCGAGCTCGCGCGCGGCGGTGTCTTCCGGGGAAAGGCCTACCTGTCGTGAGCCCTACCGCCACGTCGGGGGCGCGCGGCGACCTACGGAACCGGCAGGTGCACGGCCTGGGGGGCCTGGGGGGCCTCGCGGGCCTCGCGGGCCTCGTGGGCCTCGCGGGCCTTGGGGCGTCGCGGGCACTTGGGGGCCTCGCGGGCCTCGGCGGTGTCGGCGGCCTCGGCGTCGCCCGGGGAGCCGGGCGTCGGCGGTGCTCCATAGACTTCGGGCCAGGTGATCAGGAGGTCAGGCCCGTGAGGATCCGCCGTGAGGACGTCGAGCACGTCCGCGAGCACACGCGGATCGACGAGGTGGTCGCCGAACACGTCACGCTGAAGAGCGGCGGCGTCGGTTCGCTCAAGGGTCTCTGCCCGTTCCACGACGAGAAGACCCCCTCGTTCCATGTGCGCCCCCCAGGTCGGGCTCTGGCACTGCTTCGGCTGCGGCAAGGGCGGCGACGTCATCTCGTTCGTCCCAGGACGTCGATCACCTCGGCTTCACCGAGTCCGTCGAGCTGCTCGCAGCGCGGATGGGCTACCAGCTGCACTACGAGGACGACGACGGCCGGGGCGCCGGCCGCCGCGATCAGGTCGGCCAGCGCCAGCGCCTCGTCGAGGCGAACCGCGCGGCCGCCGACTACTACGCCGAGCAGCTCTCGGCCGCCGGTGACGCCGTCGCCGGCCGGCAGTTCCTCTCCGAGCGCGGGTTCGACCGCGACGCCGCCGCGAAGTTCGGCGTCGGCTTCGCCCCGCGCAGCGGCGAGGCGCTGCTCAAGCACCTGCGCGGCAAGGGGTTCACCGAGGAGGACCTCGTCGTGAGCGGCCTCGCCGGGCGCGGCCAGCGCGGCCTGTACGACCGCTTCCGCGGCCGGCTCGTGTGGCCGATCCGCGACGTCACGGGCGACGTCGTCGGCTTCGGAGCGCGCCGCATCTTCGACGACGACCGCATCGAGGCCAAGTACCTCAACACCCCCGAGACCGCGGTGTACAAGAAGTCGCAGGTGCTCTACGGCGTCGACCTCGCCAAGCGCGAGATCGCCCGTGAGCGCCGGGCCGTCGTCGTCGAGGGCTACACCGACGTCATGGCCTGCCACCTGTCCGGCGTCGAGACCGCGATCGCGACCTGCGGCACCGCCTTCGGGCCCGACCACACCCGCATCGTCCGCCGGCTGCTCGGTGACGACCGCACGATCGGTCAGGTGGCGCGGTCGGCGGCAGGTCGTCTTCACGTTCGACGGCGACGAGGCCGGCCGCAAGGCCGCATTGCGCGCCTTCGAGGACGACCAGCGCTTCGTCGCCCAGACCTTCGTGGCCGTCGCCGAGGGCGGCATGGACCCGTGCGAGCTCCGCCAGAAGCACGGGCCCGAGGCGGTCCGGCAGCTCATCGAGGCGCGCCAGCCGCTCTTCGAGTTCGCGATCCGCTCGACGCTCGCCCAGCTCGACCTCGACACCGCCGAGGGTCGGGTGGCCGCCCTGCGCGCCGCCGCACCGGTCGTGGCCCAGATCAGGGACGGCGCGCTGCGGCCCGAGTACGCGCGCCGGCTCGCCGGGTGGCTCGGCATGGAGGTCGAGCCCGTGGTCCGCGCGGTGAACCAGGCCGCCCGGTCGGCCGGCAGGTCGCAGCGGGCCCCGGACGCCGCCCACGGCGGCGGCTCGGATCGACGGCAGGCGGCCGCGAGGGCCGGCGAGCGGGGCGCTGCGCAGCCGGGAGGGCCCGGCGGGAGCGGCGTCCAGGCCGACGTGCTGGGGAGCCTGACCGGAGGCGACCCGCGGGACCCCGTCGCACGGGTCGAACGCGAGGCGCTCGAGTGCCTGCTGCAGGCGCCTCAACTGGTCCCGTTGGAGGAGGCAGACGGGCTCGGCGACGCCGCGTTCGAGGTGCCGGCGTTCCGGGCGATCCACCTCGCGGTGAAGGCCGCCGGGGGGATCGCCCGCGCACGCACCCTGACGGGCTCCGGGTGGCTGGAGGCGGTGCTGGAGGAAGCGCCGCAGGCGGTGGCGCCACTGGTCAGGCAGCTGGCGGTGACACCACTGCCGGCGGACACCGAGGAGGCGCTGGCCCGGTACGTGCTGTCCGTGGTGCTGCGGCTGGCGGAGGTCGAGGTGTCCCGCCGGGTGGGCGTGCTGCGCAGCCGGGTGCAGCGGCTCGACCCCGGTGACCCCGGCGCCGGTGCGGCCTTCACCGAGCTGCTGACGGTCGAGGCGCAACGGCGGAGCCTGCGCGAGCGCGTGAGCGGCGGGTGAGCGCGGCGCCGGCGACCGTGCGGCTCGGCGGCGGGTGAGCGCGGCGCCGGCGACCGTGCGGCTCGGCGGCGGGTGAGCGCGGCGCGGGCGACCGTGGGGCCGATCGGCGATTGAGCGCGGCCTCGGCGATCCTGCGGGTCGGCGGCGGCTGAGCCAGTGGTCCGTGATCGAGCGGGGTCGGCGCCGGCTGAGCGGCCCACGCCGGCGGGCCGGATCGGTCAAGACGTGATCGATCCGAGCCGATGTCACCCGTATGGCAGCTCCGCCACGCTCGCGCGAGGCCGGTGATCACCGGCCCGCGCACCGCCGGCCGGCCGGTCACGGCCACGCCGAGCTGTGGCGTACCCGGAGCGCGTGGCCGACGCGGCGCGCCCACCGGCACGAGGACGGCGGCTTCACCCTCGTCGAGGTCGTGATCTCGCTCGTCCTGCTGTCGCTGGTGATGAGCTCGATGGCCGTCATGCTCGTCGCCGGCCTGCGGAACGCCGCCGGCCTGCAGCGGCGGCAGGTCGCCGTGACACTCGGCCAGCAGGCCCTCGAGGCGGCCCGCGCCCTCTCGGTGATCCCCGACCAGAACAGCTGCGTCAAGCTGCTGCAGGGTCGCCAGCAGATGCCCACCGATCAGCAGTGGGCGGATGCGCCGTCCGGCTTCACGGCCGTGACCGACGAGGTGTGGGCCTCGAACCTGTGCAGCGGGCCCGTGCTGCTGCCGTTCCAGGGGCTGCCGGGAACCTCGGGCACGGCGACGGATCCGGTCGTCGTCGGCGGCCAGTCCTACACAGTGCAGACCTACGTGGGCACGTGTGCCCTCGCCACGGGTCGCACCGGCTGTGTCAGCAGCTCGAGCGCCCCCGCCGGCGCGCCGACCCTGTACCGCGTGCTCGCCGACGTCACCTGGAGCGGGGTCGGCTGCGACGCCGCCAGCTGCGAGTACACGGCGTCCACCCTCCTCGACACCTCCTCCGACCCGCTGTTCAACGTGCGCGGCGCGGCGGGCCCCGTCGCCGCGGCCGACACCGTCTGCCTGCCCAGCGGCGGCCCGGGGACGATCGACATCGTCGCGAACGACACCGGCTCGCTGGGCCCGTCGCCGGTGACGGTGGTGGCCCAGCCCACGAAGGGCACGCTCGCGTCGACCATCGCCAGCGGAATCGGCGGCTACACGCCGAACTCGGGCGCCTCGGGCACCGACTCCTTCACCTACTACGTCAGCGACGTCAACGGCGTGCTGTCGAACACGGTGACCGTCACGATCACGATCGGGGGTTGCTGAGGTGCGGTGGCATCGACGTGACGACGGAGGTCTGACCCTGATCGAGCTGATCGCCGCCATGGCGGTGTTCGCCCTCCTCCTGCTGGTGTTCGGGAAGGCGATCGCCCTCATGACCACGATGACCGCCCGGGTGCGGGCGAACACCGACAGTGCCACGCAGGTGCGGCAGGCGACGGACGTGCTCAGCCGCCAGCTGGGCGGCGCCGCCGCCACGAACAGCCCCGGTCAAGGTGGGGTCGGTCTGGTACCTGGAGTTCGAGACGGACGCCGTCCTCGCCGGGACCGACCCGATCTGCACCCAGTGGCGCTACACGCAGGCCACCGGCCGCCTCGAATACCGGACCTGGAGCACGGTGCGGCTCGTGGGGTCCACGTGGTTCACCGCGGCGCGCGGGCTCGTCAACGACCCGGTGACGCAGCCACCGTTCACGGTCTACCCCAGCGACACGGGCTTCAGCCTGCCGCGGATGGCCGTGGACCTGTTCGCCAGGACCAACCAGGGCAACGTCCTCGAGACCGAGGGGCAGTACACCTTGCGCAACGCCACGAGCGCCCCACCGCCGACCCCCTCGACGGTCTGCACCCAGCTGGGCCGGCCGTGAGGCGGCCGCCCCTGCCCGTGCTGCGGCGCGTCCCGCCGGCCGGGAGCAGCGGGAGCGACGGGGCGCCGGGGGAGCAGGACGCCGGCGTCGCGATGGTGTTCGTCGTCTGCGCGCTCGTCATGACCATGATCGTCACCGTCGGCCTGCTCGGAGCGCTGTTCAGCGAGATGGGGCCCACGACGTACGAGCGCAAGAGCGAGCGCACGATCGCCGGCTCCCAGGCCGGGCTGCAGGTCGGCCTGGCGGCCCTCCGGCAGGCCTGGACGACGCGCACGGGCACCGTGAACGCCGGCGACCTCACCAAGCTGCCGTGCTACACCTCGAGCACGCCGCTCGTCGGGCAGGTCGGCGGCCTCCAGGCGGACCAGCCACCGGTCGGTTACAAGCTCGCCATCTCGTACTACACGGTCAGCCCGGTGGGCCAGAGCGCCGGCTGGCGGACGACGAACGCCCTGCCGTGTACCGCCGGCGCGGGTCCGAGCGCGACTCCCGTGTACGCACTCGTCCAGGCGCTCGGGTACGCCGACGTGGCGAACGTCCCGACGGGGTGGGGTGACCGCGGCACCGAGGTCGTCTACACGTTCAACCGCACCGACCAGGCGGTGCTCGGCGGCCAGATCCACAACGACCTGCGGACGTCGTCGTCGACGAACCTCTGCTGGACCGCGGCCACCTACCCCGCCACGGCGGGCACCGCCGTGAAGCTCGCGACCTGCACGGCCAGCAACCCGGCACAGACCTGGTCGTACCGCACGGACTACTCGATCGTCCTGTCGGCGACCCAGTCGGCGACGTCCCCGGGGACCGGCGGGCTCTGCGTCAACACCGACCTGGCCGGCGCCACCACGACCACGAGCACCGTCACGATCACGCCGGCGCCGACGACGAGCACGTACTACTCGTCGAGCACGTACACGTACACGTACAACAACGGCAACACCAACGTGAAGACCGGCACGTACACGACGACGCTCACCACGACGGTGACACCGCCCCCGACGACCACCACGACCACCGGGATCTCCGGCGGCTCGGTCGTCGGCCTCAGCCTGCAGCCGTGCCAGTCCGGCGCGTGGTCGCAGCTCTGGGCCTACGACGACGCCGGCGACTTCCGCGGCGTCAACCAGACCAAGACGTCGCTGTCCAACCAGTGCATCAGCAGCGGCGGCAGCTACGCCGTCGGCGCGCAGCTCACCGTGCAGACCTGCGGCTGGTTCACCTGGACCCCCGAGGCGAGCGTCGGCGCGGGCGCGGCCGGACCGCTCACCGCGCAGATGGTCAACTACGGCGAGTACGGCCGCTGCCTCGACGTCACCGAGTGGAACCTGGGTGCCGCCTGGCTCATCGACTACCCCTGCAAGCAGGACCCGACGAGCGCGGTCGGCTGGAACCAGCGCTGGACGTACGACGCCGCCGGCACCCGGCAGATCATCACCAACTCCACCAGCGGCGCCTACTGCCTGACGACGCCGACGACCGCCGGTGGCTACGTGCTGACCCGTCCCTGCGACAGCACCCGTGCCGACCAGCGCTGGACGAGGCTCGGCGACACCGGCAACCGCTCGACGTCCTACACCTACGTCGACGGCAGCGGCCGGTGCCTGTCGCTCGGGCCGCCCGGACCGGCCGCGAACTACCTGAGCGCCTGGTCGTCCATCACTGCGGACTCCTGCGACGGCAGCTACCGGCAGAAGTGGAACGCGCCGCCGCTGCCGATCGGCGGCAACCTGGCCGGCGAGCGTGAGACGACCGGGGGCCGCTGACAGCGGGCCTAGCCTGGGGGTGTGAGGATCCCGCACCTTCCGCTGCCCGCGATGCGCCGTGGCGCGCGGCGCCTGCCACTGCCCGGCGACGCCGCCGCCGACCTCGAGCTCGGCGACGAGCGGGTGCTCGCCTGGTCGCCGCTGCACGGCGACGGCGTCGCGGCCGCGACCGTGCAGGGCCTGCGGGTGCGCACCCCGCAGGGCCGGCTCGTCCGCCGCCCGTGGACGGACGTCGACCACGCCGCGTGGGACGAGGACTCGGCGACGCTCGCCGTGTGGTGGGTCGGCTCACGCACCCCGACGCCGCTCGAGGTGGGCGAGGGGTCGTTCCTGCCCGAGGTGGTGCACGAGCGGGTGCGCTCGTCGATCGTCCTGACCCGTGAGGTGCCGCTGGCCGGGGGGCGGAGCCTGTGGGTGACACTGCGCAAGCGGCCCGACGGGAGCCTCTTGACGCAGTCCGTGCCGCCGAGGGGAGTGCGGCTCAGCGACCCGGAGGTCGCGGCGCTGGCGCGGCGCGTCGAGGCCGAGCTGCTCGAGGAGGCGGGCGGCGACCGGTTCACGGAGGCCGGCCCGCCGCAGGGATAGGTGCGCGAGGGCGGCGCCCGGCTTTGGTACTGTTCTCAGGCCCGATCCCGCGTAGCTCAATGGCAGAGCGTCCGGCTGTTAACCGGCAGGTTGAAGGTTCGAGTCCTTCCGCGGGAGCATGTCAACGCCGAATCCCGGTTATGCGATCACGGTCCGGGTCCAGGCGCCTGCCGCCGCCGGCATGATCGGCGATCTCACGACGGCCATCGGCAACGCCGGCGGGGTCGTCACCGCGCTCGACGTGGTCGAGTCGCACGAGAACCGCATCGTCGTCGACGTCACGTCGAACGCGCGGACGCCGGCCACGTCGACGTCATCACCGAGGCGATCGGCGCGCTCGACGGCTTCGTCGTGGGCAAGGTCAGCGACCGGACCTTCCTCATGCACCTCGGCGGCAAGATCGAGGTCAACCCCCGGGTGCCGCTGCGGAACCGCGACGACCTCTCCCGCGCCTACACCCCAGGCGTCGCCCGGGTGTGCCAGGCGATCGCGAAGAACCCGGACGACGCGCGACGGCTGACGATCAAGCGCAACACCGTCGCCGTCCTCACCGACGGGTCGGCGGTGCTGGGTCTGGGCAACATCGGGCCGGCGGCCGCCCTGCCGGTGATGGAGGGCAAGGCCGCGCTGTTCAAGCGGTTCGCGGGCGTCGACGCGTGGCCGGTCTGCCTCGACACGCAGGACACCGACATGATCGTCGAGATCGCCCGGGCGATCGCCCCGGTGTACGGCGGCATCAACCTCGAGGACATCGCGGCGCCGCGCTGCTTCGAGATCGAGGCGCGGCTGCGCGAGATGCTCGACATCCCGGTGTTCCACGACGACCAGCACGGCACCGCCATCGTCGTGCTCGCCGCCCTGACGAACGCGCTCCGGGTCGTGCGACAAGTCGCTGGCGGACGTGCGCATCGTCGTCTCGGGCGCCGGAGCCGCGGGTCAAGCCATCATCCGGCTGCTGCTCGCGCAGGGCGCTCGGGACGTCGTCGCGTTCGACACCCGGGGCGCCGTCCACAGCGGCCGCGAGGGTCTCGACCCGTTCAAGCACGTGGATCGCCGGGCACACCAACCGTGACGGCTTCACGGGCTCCCTCGTCGAGGGCCTCGCCGGTGCCGACGTCTTCATCGGGGTCTCCGCGCCGAACCTGCTGACCGCCGACGACATCGCCACGATGGCCGAGCGCGCCGTCGTGCTGGCGCTCGCCAATCCCGACCCCGAGGTCGACCCGATCGAGGCACAGCGGCACGCCGCGATCGTCGGCACGGGCCGCAGCGACTACCCGAACCAGATCAACAACGTGCTGGCGTTCCCCGGCGTCTTCCGCGGGCTGCTCGACGCGGGCGCCCACGAGATCACGGACGCCATGCTCGTCGCGGCGGCCCGGGCCATCGCCGACGCCGTCCGGCCCGACGAGCTGAATGCCAACTACATCGTGCCCAGCGTGTTCGATCCGGCGGTGGCTCCCGCCGTCGCGGCCGCCGTCCGGTCGGTGGCGGTCGCCTCCGGGCAGGCCCGCGCGGATCTCGACGAGCAGTGACGGCGCCCCCTGCCCGCGTGGCCCGTCGACGGGCTCGAGGCGTGGGCGGGGGAGTGGTTCGCACGGCAGGGGCTGACGCTGCGCGAGGCCGACCCGGTGCGGGCCATGCCGTGGGCGAGCGTGGTCTGCTTCGAGTTCGACGGCGACGTGCGGCCGCCGGTGGTCTGGGGCAAGGCGATGTCGCCGGCGCTGGCCGCCGAGATCGACGTGCTGCCGGTGCTGGGCCGGGCCGGCGGCGTCGTCGAGCCGCTGGCGGCGGACCGGGGGCGCGGGTACCTGCTGCTGCCGGACGGCGGGCCGACCGTGGCGGACGTGCACCCCCACGAGGCGCAGCCGCTGTGGCGGCGGGCGCTGGAGGGGTACGCGCGCCTGCAGCACTCGTCCGCGCCGCTCGTGCCCGAGCTTCTCGGGGCGGGCGCCACCGACCTGCGGCCGGTCGCCGCCGCGGACGCCGTCGCCGAGCTGGCGGGTCGTGCCGACCTGCACCAGGCCGGCACCGAGCACGGGCTCACCGCCGAGGAGGTGGCGCGGCTGCGTGAGGTGGCGGTGCCGGGGGCGCGCGCCGTGGCGGCTCTGCTGGCGGACGCCGTCGTGCCGGCGACGATCCAGCACGACGACCTGCAGCCGTCGAACGCGCTCGTCGACGGCCGCTGGATCGACTGGGGCGACGCCTGCGTCGCGCATCCCTTCGCCTCGTTGCTGACCGCTCTCGACGGGGCTTCCGGGCGGCCGGGCGGCCCGTCGCACGCGGGCGTGATGCGAGCGGCCTACCTGGGCGTGTGGACCGAGCTCACCGGCCGGCCGCTCGAGCGGCTGGAGCGCGAGGCGGACCTGGCGGTCCTGCTCGCCCCGGTCGGCAGGGTGCTGGCGTGGCTGCGCGCCGGGCCGGCAGCCCTCGAGCTGTACCCCGGCCAGGTCACCCGCTGGCTCCGCCGCCTCGCCACCGCGCCCTGGCCCACCTGACGCGCCCCCGCGCATCCCGCCCGCCCGCCCCACCGCCCCACCTATCGCTGACATCCGCGTCGATCATGCAATCCGCGTCGATCATGCGAACCGCGTCGATCATGGGCGGGCGGTGAACCTCAGCTGTAGAGCCGGACGGATGTGGCCTGCGCCTGGCCGGGCGCCAACCGGACGCCGTGTGCGACGACGCGGTGGCCGGCCACATCGGTGACGCGCACCGTGAACGGCCCGGTGCCTGCACCGCTCTGCGCCAGCCAGTAGCCGTAATCGGTGCGAGTGAGGGCCCGCCAGCCCGAGCCCGAGGCGACCTCGACGGAGCGCAGCCGGTTGCCGGCGTTGTCGACGAGCAGGCCCAGCCAGTAGCGGGACGATCCGGACTTGACCACGAACGTGAGGCCGCCGCTGACCCGGGGGTTCGTCACCGGGCGGTACGTGATCTTCACGAGCCCCGCTGCCAGTGGGGAGATCGCGGCGAACGCCTCGTCGCTGAGGTCGAGGTGCCCCGGCCCGCACTCCGGGCACTGGTTGTCGATCTTCGCGACGATGGTGCCGCGCGGGCCGGTGATCCGCAGGTAGCCGCCGCACGCCGCGCCGGCCGCGTACAGGCTCGGGCCGGCCGCCACGGTGTACCTGTTCGCGGGGATCGTCGGGAACGAGCAGTTGCCGCCGCGGCCCGCGGGCCCGTAATGGGTCGCCTGGCCGCGGACGACGCTGCCCAGGGTCGCCCCCGCAGGCGTGGCTCGCGCGGCGCTCGCGGCCGGCTTGACGGCCGTGCTCCTGGACGTCGGCGGTGCGGTGCTGCCTGTCGCCGGGAGGGCGGCCGCGAGGGCTGCCACGAGGGCCATCAGGCCGCGGCCGGCGCCGGCCAACTGCTCGAGCATGACGCCGACGGTAACGGTTGGGGCGGCCGAACCCGGTCAGCGCGGCGTCAAGGCGAGCTCGAAACGTGGCGGTGGGCGGAAGGCGAGGTCGGCGCCCGGCGCTCCGCCGTCGAGGAGCTGCTCGCCGACGCGGGCGAGTGCGGCCATCGCGGCGCCGAGCGGACCGGGGCCGAAGCTGACGCGTGCCGCACCGAGCCCCTCGAGCTCGGCGACACTCGGGCCGCCCGCGCGCCCGAAGGCGTTGACCGGCACGCCCACCCGCCGGCAGAACTCGCGCAGCCCTTCGGGGGAGCCGAGCTTGATCGGGAAGACGCAGTCGGCGCCGGCATCGGCGAACGCGCGCGCACGCCGCACCGCCTGGTCGATCGCGCTCGGTGCGTCGAAGCTCATGTCGAGCCTGGCGTTGAGCACCAGCCGCTCGCCGGCGGCGTCCGCGGCCTTGCGCGCGGCGGCGACCCGGGCCACGGCCTCCGGCAGGGGGCGCTCGCCGTCCTCGAGGTTGAAGCCGGCGATGCCGATGCTCGCTGCCTGCCGGATGGTCTCGCCGACCTCGTGCGCGGTTTTGCCGTAGCCGGCCTCGAGGTCGGCGGTGACGGGCAGGTCGACGGCGTCCGCGATGCGGGCGACCACGGCGAGCATCTCGTCGCGCGTGAGGTCCTCACCGTCGGGGCGGCCGAGCGCGGCGGCGATCGGCCAGCTGCCGGTGGCGATGGCGCGGCAGCCCGGGAGGGCGGCGACGGTGCGGGCGCTGGCGACGTCCCAGACGTTGACGAGCACGAGGATCGCGGGGTCGAGGTGCAGGCGGCGCAGCTGCTCCGCCTTGCCCTCGCCACCGGTCGCGGCGTCGCTCATGGGTGCTCCTGGTTCCCTGCAGGGCCGGGAGGGACGACGCTACCCTGACGTCTCCGGCGCGCCCCGGTCGACGAGGCGCGACGGGCAAGGGGGCGGTAGCTCAGCCGGTCAGAGCAGCGGACTCATAATCCGTCGGTCGTGGGTTCGAGCCCCACCCGCCCCACCTGTGAGCTGGGAAAACGCACGACGGCGGGCTGTCATGATCTGACCGCGTGACGCGAAAGGTTGATACGTGCCCTGACCCACAGGACGTCCCTGGCCGACTTGGGGACGACGCTGACCCGGCTGAACCAGATCCTGCGCGGATGGTCGACCTACTTCCGGCCCGCCGTCGCCACGCACACCTTGGAACACCTCCAGCGGTTCACCTGGTGGAGGATCGTGCGTTGGCTCATGACCCGGCACCGCTGGCGGTGGACCGCACTCCGGCGGCATCTGACCGACCACACCGGCCGGTGGAAACCGATCAGCGCCGACGGGATCGAACTGTTCAACCTCGAGAAGGTAGGCATCACCCGCTACCGCTACCGAGGCGCAGCCATCCCCAACCCATGGACCGACCCGCGACGGCAGTGACCGCGGAGAGCCCGTTGCGTCGAGAGGCGCACGGCGGGTTCGGCGAGCGGCCCGGGGAAACGGAACATCGGTAACGACGTCACCGCGCCCCGGGCCGACTCTCCATCCTGTGTTTCCTGGACAACACCAACGAGGGGTTGGCCGGGATCCTGCGCATCGGACGCGCCGGGTCGAACACGGCCGCCGACCACATCGCGGTCCTGGACCAGGGGCTGGGGCAGTTACCTGAGGCGGCCCGGGCGGGGCGGATCCTGGTCCGCACCGACGGCGCCGGGTTCTCCCACGAGTTCCTCGATCACCTGGTCAAGCAGCAGTTGGAGTACTCCACGGGCTATGCCGTCACCGAGGACGTCCGGGACGCCATCACGCTCCTGCCCGAGTGGGCGTGGACGCCCGCGGTTGATGCCGACGGCGGTCTGCGCGACGGCGCCGAGGTCGCCGAACTCACCGACGTCCTGCGCGAGGCCCGGCGCCTGGCGGCCGCCCGACGCCGCCGCGACCGAGCCAAGAAGGCCCAGGCCAACGGTCAGAACGGGCAGAAGGTTCGTTCTGAGCGGGACAAGCCGCCGCAGTGGCCGGACGGGATGCGGGTCCTGGTCCGCCGCGAACGGCCCCACCTCGGCGCCCAGCTGGACGCGTTCGAGGAACGCGACGGCTGGCGCTATCAGGCCATCGCCACCAACACCCGGTGTCGGGCAGCTGGCGTTCCTCGAAGCTCGCCACCGCGCGCACGCCCGGGTCGAGGACCGCATCCGGCAAGCCAAGGACGCCGGCCTGGGCCGGTTGCCGTCCAAGCTGTTCGCGATCAACGAAGTCTGGCTCGAGCTCGCCCTGACCGCCGCTGACCTGCTCGCCTGGACCCAGACCATCCTCCTGCACCACGCCACCGAGCTGGCCCGGGCCGAGTGAAGACGATCCGCTACCGGCTCCTGCACACCGCCGCCCGCATCGCCCGCACCGGCCGGCGCACCCTGGCTACGGCTGCAGCAGTCCTGGCCCTGGGCCCTCGCCCTGGCCCGCGCCTTCGCGGTCCTACGTCGCCTGCCCGTCCCGGCCGCCGCCTGACGACAGGCCCACCCGCACCCGTCCGCGCCGATCGCGATCCCCTAGCCAGTACCGACTGCCAGCCCAATGGAGTTAGCCGACCAACCGCGCCGGCCGCACAAGCACGCCCAACCTGAAGTCGCTCCCAGCACCCTCGCGAGAGCCGATCTTCACCGGCCTTCATGAAGCATCGGTGTTGGCCACGCTCGATTGATCCTCGGGTTCCCGACGTGAAGCATGACGGGCACCGATGATCGCGGCCCCGAGCAGGACGACCCCGGGGCCCTCGCCGGTGATCGCGGCCACCACGCACGTCGTCCGCGTGAACGGCAACGGCGATCAAGCCGAGGATGCCGCAGGTCACGATGACGGCGCCGAGGACGTCGTAGATGACGTGGCCGAACAGCCGGCGCGAGGGGGAAGAAGTGAGCCCCCACGACGAGGGTGATCCAGGGCAGGACGGCGTGGGGGGCATCCACGAGGCCCGGCCAGGACGGCGGCACCGGCGAGGCCGACGACGACCTCGACGGCGACAATGGTCCAGTGGCCGCGGCCCAGGCTCCCGTCCTCGGCCGGCCCCCGATCATGGTGCGCTGGCGCCGTCGCAGGAGAGCGAGGACGATGACGACGGCCGGCACGGCCGCCGCGCGGAGGGCGAGCGCCACCCCCGGGGCGAAGCCGCCGGCGTTGGCGACGACGTAGACGAGGCCGAAGACAGCACCCACGGCGCAGGCGGTCGCTCGCCTGCCGCGCCGAAGACTCATGACGTCACCTCTGTCCGGCCGCCGGCGTCCGCCGTGGGGAGGAGCTCCGCTCCGCGAGGAGGCGCCCGCCGTGCAGGTACAACTCGCCGTGATAGACGACGGAGAGCGCGATCAGGCCGCCCGCGAGCCAAGGGTGCCCACTGCTCCACCAGGCCAGGGCGGCCACCCCGGCGACCACGAGTTCCTGGACGAGGCGTAGCTGTTCGGCCTGGGCCGGCTCACCGGAAGTCCACCCCGCCCCAGAACGCGAAGACGACCGCGGGGGCGGCCACGGCCATCACGACGCTCCATCCGGCACCCGAACACCGCGGTGTACCCCCAGGTGGCGAACGCGGCGACGATCCCGACCTCCATCAGCACCCGGAGGGCGAGGTCAAGGCGCTGGAGGCCGGTCACCGCGCGCCGCCCAGCACCTGTCGGCAGAAGCTCGACAGCACCGGGTTGACGGCCGCCGGATCCTCCGTCCTGCGGGTAGTGCCCCGCTGCGGGGACCAGCAGAGTCTGCGCGTCCAGTCGCCCGGCGACCCACGCCCCTTCCGCAGCGGGGGAGGGGAAGTCCGGGTCCCGCTCGCCCATGACGACCAGGGCTGGGCACTTCACGTCGGCCAGCCGCGACTCCGCCGGTTGATGGCTGCTGCGGGTGGTGGCCGCGAAGGCCCGGGCATGCCCCGGGCGGCGCATACTGGTGGTGATCTCGCCAGATGCTCCTTGAAGTCGTCCGGCCGCCGCCCGGGGTAGAGCCGGGGCAGGTACGTCGCCCACACGCGCGGCGCCCAGGGTCCCGACATCGCGACACGGAACGCGAGGGCGAGCAGCGGGTTCATCGGGGTGTTGCGGACGAACGGTCCGAGCAGGGCGACGCCCGCGACGAGTTCGGGACGCTCGGCGGCGGCCCAGACAGCGGCGCCGGCACCCATCGAGTTCCCCACCAGGACCACCTGCGGGGCGCCGAGATGATCGGCCAGGGCGACCGCGTCCTCAGCGGCGGCGACGTCGTCGTACCGGTCAAAGGTGACGTCGCTGTCTCCGTGCCCGCGCAGGTCCATGCATGCCGACGCGCAGTCCCGCCTCGGTCAGGGCCGGGACGGTGTAGCGGTAGGAGCTGCGCAGTTCGCCCATGCCAGGGATGCACACCACCAGCGGCCCGCTTCCCCTCACGTAGTACGCGATTGACCCGCCCGGGGGGCTCGAGCAACTCGCGAGGAGGCGTGCCTACCGGACATCGCCCGTCCCGGGCCGGTCGAGCCGAGCGAGCCAGACGGCGAAGGCGGCGCACCCGACGAACAGGAGCACGCCGTAGGCCGATCCGGACAGGCTGGGACGCCGCGAACTGCGGGATGAACAGTGCCGAGCGCGACGGCCAGGGGAACCGCGCCCCACCTCGAGGCCGAGGCCGGATCGCCAGACCGCCACGGCCACCAGGATTGCTCCCACGGCCAGCAAGGCCAGGCCGATGAGGATGAACCAGATCCCCTGTTCCCACCGGATCGAGTCGACGATCGACATCGGACCCGGATCCTGGTCCTTCAGGGCCGCCTGCCCGACCGCGTGCAGGCCGAACACCTCGGCGCCGTCGTAGGGCAGCGTCGAGCCCGACGCCTGTCCAACTTAAGAGCCACCCCGAGGAGGGCAAGCCGTGCGGACGCCGACATCGCCAGCGCGAGCAGCGTGGGCAAGCAACGCAAGCGACGAGGCAAGGACGAACGCGAGATGCGCCAAGGAGTGCGCCGAGACCCATGCGGTGGACCCAAACGCCCGGGCACCCTGCAGAGACGTCTCGTCCGAGAACGGACGGATCGCGGGGTAGAGGACGAACCCGACGTCCCAGCGAGGACCAATGCCACGGATCCAGCACCACGACCCGGTACGTGGACGTAAGCATTGCCTTGGTGCCAGTGAACGCCTCCGCGGTCGGACGTGTCCGCGGACTGACGGACATGATCAGCTACCTTCCTAGCGAGGAGCCGGGGGCAGCCGTCGACAGCGGCAGATCCCTCGGTACGGCCCCCAGATCAGGGGACGAGACACCCCGCTACGTCTCGCCCGTTCACTTGATCGCTTATCTGTGGCCCGGAGGATGAGCGCTCCGCTCCGACCCGTGCACGATGACCAAGACAGCTCCACGCTAGGCACCTGCCATCTTCATTGCAGATGTGGACAATCCTTTGTCTCTTTCTGGGATCGTTGATCGTTTACCGCGTCTTGCAACAGAGCGGGGTCCACGGGCATGGTCGTCGTCCGACGTCCTTGAGGTCCCCGACATCGAGGCACCGCCGTCCAGTACCAGTTCCGTGACCACACGATTCGTGCCAGAGCCATTCATTCGTCCGCCGTTGACACCCTTGACGTCGAGCGGCCGTCGTAGGCTTACATGTCGTCGCTGACGAAGCCCGCAGTCGCGCGGACGCTGGTCGGAGTCCGTCGCTTCCCACCTTCTGAGTAGAGCTGACAGCGGTCCACCGAGACCGTCTCACGGTCTCCTCGATGGCGGGGTCGCGGAGGAAGAGTTCGCCAGGGCTTCCACAGTAGGCCCAGGGCGTCCTCCTCGCCCCGCTCGCTGATCACCAGTCCTCCTACGGTCTCGACCACGGACAGTCCATTCGTCCTCCACATCACGGCCGGTGGGCTCGATGCCGAACAGGCTCCCGGTGTGGGTCGCACAGGCGTCCTACCCGGTGCCCGCCGCCGTGCTGCCCTGCGTCGCCACGTGACGAAGGTCATGCGGAGGTCGGGCGGCCCAGCCCGGATCGTCCCCCAGGACCGCTGTGAAGGCGTGCCGGTCCGTCGTCGCCTCGGGCGTCGATCGATGATAGAAGACCGTCAGCTGCGTGTCCGCGAGCTCCGCGAGCGCTCTCAGGTCGAGCCGGTTCCACGCCGCGTCCAGGTAGTGCAGGGCCAGTCGCGCTGCAGCTACCTCGTCGACGATCGTCATGACAGAGCTTCCCTTCCTCGCGATGTTTTCACGCTGTCGATGGAGGCACTGGGACCGGTGCCTATGCGCCCTCGCCGTGGCGTACGGCGTATGAGCGCAGTGCCAGCGCCCCGGCGCCGGCGGCGGTGAGGTGACGGAGCGATCAACGCCGCAGCGAGGGTCGAGCACGCTCTGCACGGCGTCGCTGGACCAACGAGAGCAGGCGCGGAGCGGTTAGCGCTCGCGGGGATCAATCGCGGAGCGCGGCGCGGCCGGCCGCAGCAGGGTCTGCGGCGGTTTCGCGTTTCCGGCGACCCGCGCGAAGGCGCGGGTCGTCTTGGGATCGTCCGTGGCCGCTCGCTGGACAGTGAGCACGTACGAGCCGAGCAGGTGCTGGCGCATGGTCCGCGGCCCGTTTCCGCAGAAGGCGAGGTCGCCGCCGCAGTCCATCTGCCAGGCCGGCTCGAGGGCGCGGCGTGCGATGATCCAGGGCGTACTCCTGCGAGGACAGCTGCTGATCGTCAGTGGCCAGCAGGATGCGGCGAGGGCTCGGGCCTCGATCGCGGCCACGGTCATGCCCTGCCCGTAGAACGGATCCGAGCTAGCGCACGGCGTCTCCGATGACGAGCAGACCCTACCGGACAGCGAACGAGGTAGCCGAGTCGTGGCGGCGCGGCACGCTGGCAGGGAAAGCGGAAAGGCGACAGGGATCGCCGAGCCGTTCGGCGTAGCCGCAGCGCTAGAACGCACGTCCTCGGACCACAGAGAGAGCCTGCCAGTTCTTCTAGGCCGTGCGGACGGCTCTGTGGGTGGGCGCATGCCGCCGTAGGATCCCGGCCAGCGTGACCAGGCAAGCCGTAACCACTCAGGTCACTTGCTAGGTCGCCGCTCCGCGCGGCCTAGCCGTGGGAACGGGGCGACGAGGATCGCCCGCGTCGCCCTGCAAGCGCACCGGGTAGCAGCCGGTAGGGGCGGGTGGCGTAGCAGTCGTCGATCAGCACCCGCTCCTCGGCCGGTCGCTCGTGGCCCGGCTCGAGCCAGCCCACACGGGGCCTCGACCCCGTCCCGTGGCGTCGACGACCCGCAGCTCGGCCGGTAGAGTGCTCCTTGGCGCTGCCATCCGCCGCGCCTAGGAGGCGGGCGCCGGTGAGCCGTCAGGCTGTCCGCCGTCGTGGTCAGACCCACGACGTCCGTCCCGGTCCCCGCACCCTCGAGCGGCCCGAGCGCGCCGGACCCGGGCGCGCACAGCCGCTTCCAGCAACAGTGAGCCACGCTGAGCATCGCGGTGCGGCCCTGCCCGCCGGGGCTCAGCCGGCGACCGTTGCCGCCCGCGCCGCGGACGTCCCGCTGCGCGTGGACCAGCGGCGCGCCCCGGCCGACGGTTTCGCCGGTCAGGCCGGGCAGGAGCGCCTCTGGGGCGCTGGAGGCCGCCGGCCGCGAGCACGTGCACATGACGCCCTTGGGGGACGCCGCGCCGCGGTCCGGGCGCCTCGCCGAGGACGTCCCGGTCGACCACGGTGACGCAGTCGTCGGAGTGCAACAGGTCCCGTGCAGCCGAGCAGTCCTGCCATGCCGCCGCCCAGCACCAGCCGCCGCGTTCACCATACCCCTCTGCCGCATGGTCCGGAGTCCCTCCGTCCCGAGAGAGCCTGTCGCCAGCCGTCACTCGGTCTCCAGCCCGGACGCTGCCCACCTGAACTCAGCGTGGCCCGTAGACCTCCCGGTCCTACAGCCGCGACATTACCCGGCAGTCGCCCTGCGCGAGGTGCCGCCGGTAGGTGCTGAACAGCAGCACCAGCACCACAGCGGCTGGATCCTGGGTGCCGCGCGGACGCAGGTACGTGGCGTCGACCGCGCACCACGCACGGTCGTCCAGGTGTCGACGGTCAACGAGGCCGCGGCCTCCAGCAGCAGCGCCGCGAGCGCCGATTCGTCCTCGCCCTCGGCCTGCACCACCCGGGCCCGCAGCAGGGTGTTGCGCGCCAGCAGTTCCGTTCACGTCAGGTCCCGCAGCGCCTGTCGGACGTGTGCGCCTCGAACTCCTCCTGGGAGAGGACCACAGGCTGAGGATCAGCCGCAGGGGCCGCGAGGGCGAAGTAGGCGGCGAGCGCTCGCTCGGTGACCAGCTCCAGCCAGGCATCGACCGGCAGCACACGGAGGTCGTCGGCGAACAGCCCGTACCGGCATCCCCCAGACCACGGCGTCCGCCCCCTGCGCCAGTGGCAGGTCCGCCACGGCGAAGTACTCGTCCCAGCGGTCGGGGTCGATCAGCGCCAGGAAGTACGCAGGCGTGATCGTCATCGTGACGTACCGGCTGGGAGCGTGACGCCGGGAACCACGTCTAGCGTGGCGGAAGAGGCCCTGGTGCGCGTCCCGGTCGACGACGAAACGCGTCAGCGTCACCTCCTGCCCGGGACGCAGCGGCGCCGTCCGGTGGGCGACGTCCCTTGCGGCGCGCGCCACCGGTGCTGCGAGCGCGCTCCTCCAGCGAGGTCGCGGTCAGGTCCAGCGACCCCCACGCGACCCTTGGACGCCGCCCATCGGCGGCGCGCAGCTTGGAGTAGCCGGCGGCTGCAGGGACGGCCGATGGCGCGGCGATCAGCGCCCGACCCTGCGCCTTCCCACTGCTCGACCAGGGCGAGGATCTCCGCGCAGTCGTCCTCACCGGCAGGCTCCGGATAGGCCTGGCACCAGGAGTTCCAGTCCACCGGCGACAGGATGCCGGGCAGGTGGCCGGGACCAGGAACTTCTCGTCGAAGGCGGCCCGCTGCTGCGCCGGCCAGGACGTCGAGTGCATGTGCTCGTGGATGTCGTGTTCGACCGCCCGGAAGGTCCGCTTGTCGCCGTCGAGGTCGCGCCACCGCAGGTCGGCGTCCAGCAGGTCACGGGCTAGGTCGTGCGGGAAGAGTCCGTCCGGACCATCCTCGACGAAGGAGAGGATGGCGCGGCCGCTAGAACAGCTGCGTGCACATCGTCCAGGGCAAGGGCGTGCCGCCAGGAGGGCTCAGGTCGTCGTCCGGGCGAGCGCGCGGACCTCGGGGCGCGCGGCGGTGCAGCACACTCAGCACGGGTCTCGACGAACTGGTGCAGGAGCGTGGCCGCGAGGTCCCGGTGAGGGGATCCTCGCCGAGGTCGGCGCCGCCGATGGCATGGTTGTTTAGCAGCGACAGCCCTTGGGGGTGACCGTGCGACACCGCCACGATCCATGGCTGCGGCGCCGGGATTCGCCGCGCCCCGGCAGTCAGGTAGCGCCTGCTGCTGTCCGCGGGATCGAGGTTGCGCAGCCGGACGCGCTCCGCAGAACCTCGTGCCAGGCGGGGTCGGCGCGCCACTCCGGAGGCACCGGGCTGCGCCCTGCCAGGACCGTCAGCGACGAGCGCCGGGAGCCGCGGCAGCAGGTAGTTCCGAAGCCAGGCGTCGAGCGGCGCCAGCTGGTCGTCCCCGTCCACCAGCGGCTTGATCGGCCTCCCCCGCGGACAGCGGCGCCGGCGCCGGCGGCACCTCGTTGTGCCCGCCCAGCGCGGTCAGGACGGCCTGGCGGAAGACGCCTACCGACCTTGCGTCCAGGCGGTAGACAGCCTAGCGGGCGTCGCCTAGTACGGCCACGGCGTCGGGCGGACTCGTCTTCCCGGGTGCCCGCCGGCCCGTGCACGTGCGGCGCCGCGGACGGTGGATCGGCCAGCCTCGAGCGCCGCCTGGACCAGTTAGAGGATTCCGCACGCCGTTTCACGAACCGCCGCCGACGTTTTGCAGCGAGCAGGTCGCCGACCGTCTCCCTGGTGGCAGCTCCCCGATAGAGCGATTTTCGCACCCGAGGGAAGGTCGGCGGGATGGGGTGCGGGCGCGGATGGTTCCCCACGTGGCGGACGGCGAGGCTGGTGAGCACAGTCATGCGCAGAGCCACCCCGAGGCCGGCGTCCGGATGTTTCTCGTGCTCATGAAGGCCATCGCCCTCCTCGGCGAGCTTCAGTACTTCCTGTGGCTGCTCGTGAAGGACGTCAACATGAACGTATCGAACGCCCTGACGGCGACGACGAGCTAGACCAGGGCGCGGCAAGAAGAAGGCCAGCGAGGTGGTGGGCGAGCGGTGAACGTCGCGCCGCCAGCGGCCCCTGCGGTTCGACCGCGTTCGCCGACTGCCGACCCCCTGCGGGGCGAGCGACGCCGCAAGATTTCGTTGTGGAACTCGGCGCCGTGGACGCGACCGCTGCGATCGTCAAGGCAGAGGCGTCGAACCCAGCCCAGTTCGACGAGGGCTTCCGTGGCCGCGTCGGCACAACTCGTCGCTCTACACGCGGGTGGTCGCGGTGAACGCCACGATTCTGCTTGCCGCGATGATCGGGCTGACGCTCACTCCCGCGACGGTGTCCTCGCCGGTCACCAGGGCCGAATGGGTCATCCTCGGGGTGGGCCTCGTGCTGCTTGTGATCGCCAACGCCGTGCTCTTGAGGATCAGCTTCAGTGGGCTGACCGGGCTGGTGCGCAGGATGGAGACGCTGAACCTGCTGTGGCCGAACGAGCGCCTGCCGGAGATAAGCGGTGCAGTAGACGCGCGCTCTCATCTCCGGCTTCAATGCGATGCTCGTCCGCCTGGAGACCGAGCGGCGGGTGAGCACTCCGCTGGACGATCTCTGCGGCTCGAGGCCGAGCGCCAGCGCATCGGGCAGGAACTCCACGACGAGATCGGCCAGCGGCTGACCGGCATCGTGCTCGCAGTTCGGGCCGCCTCTACGTCCGAAGCACCCGCGCTCGCTGCAGCGCCCGGATCGCAGGGATCCAGCAGCAGACCACGCGCAACTCTCGACGAGATCGGCTGTGCTCGCCTAGCAGCTGCGTCCTGCGGCAGCCCGAGCGACCTCGGCCTCCTCGAGCGGCCTCCACGCGCTGGTGCAGACACCTTCCGCCAGCATGCCGACCGGCGCAGATCACGCATCGTGCTGCCCGACCGCTGAAACCAGCCGATGACGGCCGAAGTCGAGCTCGCCGTCTACCGGGCTCGTGCAGGAGGCACTCAACAACGCCCTGCGGCATGCCAGAGCGCAGCCGATCGTCATTCGCCCTCAACGCTCGTCGCCGATGCGCTCCATGCTGACCGTCGACCGACGATGGGCGCGGGATCTGGACCGGAGCGGCCATGGCGAGGGCCAGGGCATCCGCGGCATGCGCGAGCGAGCCCTGCTCGATCGGCGGCCGGCTGCGCATCGAGAGCTCGCCCTGAGCGCGGGCTGCGAGTGCAGTCCTCGCCGTTCCGCTGTCCGAGAGCATCGGCTGAGTAGCGTGCTCGATTCCGTTTCCCGCCTGCACGTATTCTCATCGCCCGACGATCACGCCGTCGTTCGGCGAGGGCCTCAAGGCGATGTTCGAGAAGGCAGCCCGATCTTCAGGTCGTCGCCGAGGCCGTCGACGGACTCGACGCGGTCGAGAAGGCCTCGACGCGCAGCGACATCGATCTCGCGATCCTCGACGTCTCCATGCCCAGGATGACCGGTCTGCAAGCCGCCCGTGAGATCTCCGCGCCGGCGGCCCGGGCTGCCCATCGTGCTGCTGTCCATGTACGACCGCGACCAATACTTCTTCGAGGCGATCGCCGCGGGCGCGGCCGGCTACGTGCTCAAGCAGCAGGCCGACCGCGACGTCGTCGAGCCGCCTGCCGCGGTGCGCTTCGCAACGAACCGTTCATCTACCCGGCCGCCCTCAGCGCGGTCATGCGCCGGCTACCTGGAGCGTGTCGCGCGTGGCGAACAGCCCGGGCGCGGGCCGCTGAGCCCCGCGTGAGAGCCGAGATGGTCGAAGCTGATTGCGGAGGGAAACAGCTCCGCCGAGATCGCCGAACTGCTCGTGATCAGCCCGAAGACCGTCGAACGGCACCGCGCGAACATCCTGGACAAGCTCGGCCTGCGGGATCGGGTCGAAGTCACCCGCTACGCGATCCGCTCGGGCCTCCTGGAGCCATGACCGCGGCCGCGGTCGCTGGGACCCCACGCTCCGCCACTAGTGGGTGGCACCACGGATAGTTTCCGGCCACCCCCACAGCGAGGATGGAGGTCGGTTCACTCGCCGGTGGCCGCTTAAGCACTGAGCTCTGAGCCATAGCACTCAACGATCACGACAGGAAATACCTCGCCGTATTGCAGTAACCCTGAGACGACCTGTTGGTGAAGCTCGGCATCCGTTGACCGGCTCCCGACCAGAGAGGAAGTAGACGTGAACACGCAGACCACTACCGCCCGGGCCAACCGTCGCCTGGTATCTCGGCCTGGCGCTGACCGGCGTCCTGGGCTTCCTGCTGGTGCGACCCAAGCTCTATGTCGAGGGCGATCCGGCGGCCACGTTGGACAATCTCACGACGCAGCAGGGCCTGGCCCGGCTCGGTGTCGTCCTGGAGATGGGGATCGTGGTCACCCAGGCGACCGGCAGCCGTCTGGTTCTACAAGCTCTACCGCTCCGTGCGGCCCGTCGCCGGGGTCGCGGTCGCCGCGTTCGGCCTGGTCAACGCCGTCGCCATCATGGCCAGCGCCACGTTCATGGCCACGGCCGCCGCGGTCGCGGGAGACCGTCCGCTGGTGGCCGGAGGCGACCCGGCAGCGGCCGTCGGGCTGCTGCACCAGTTGAGCACCCATGCGTGGGGGATCGGCGCCCTGTTCTTCGGCCTGTGGCTGATCCCGATGGGCTGGGCCACGGTCACCACGCGGCGCTTCCCGGTTGCGCTGGGGTGGGTCCTGATCGTCGGCGGCGTCGGCTACCTCCTCAGCGCCCTGGCCGACTATGGCCTGGCGAGCCCGCCCGGCGCGCTCGTCGAGGGTCTTGCCTTCCCGGCCACCATCGGCGAGTTCTGGATGATCGGCTACCTGCTGATCCGCGGAATCCGACCCGAGCGTCCCCGACAGCTCCCACAGGCGCACGCCCGGTCCCGGCCACGGCCACGGCCACGGCCACGGCCACCTTCCGCGGTGAGGCAAGCCGGACTCACCCGATCTCGGCTGCCGCGACGGCCACACCCCGCGGGTCGTTGTCCAGCGTCCCGCTGCTCGTCGGGGTCGGCCCTCACGGGGCCTCGCGTGGACGGCGGCCGGTCTGCGGGTCCGGGAGGGAGGACGACATGGTGCGGCAGCTTCTGGTGATCCTGGTGCTCGGCCTGGGTGCCCCGGTGCCGGCGAGTGTGTCGCCCAGTTCGATCGAGGGCGTCATCGACGCCGAGATGTCTGCCTCCGGTGTACCCGGTCTGGCCTACGCGGTCGTGGCCGACGGCGAGGTGGCGTCGGTCGGCGCCCGGGGTGTGGCCAGGCTCGGGAGTGGCCAGAAGGTCACGCCGGACACGGCATTCCTGACCGGCTCGATCTCCAAGAGCTTCACCGCGCTGGCCGTGATGCAACTGGTCGAGGCGGGCGAGGTCGAGCTGGACGACCCGGTGTCGCAGTACCTCGGCGCTTTCTCGGGCCGGCCGGCCGGCGCGGTCACGATCCGGCAGCTGCTCACCCACACGAGCGGCTGGTCGACGCTGCAGGGGAATTCCTCGCCCGGCGATATCACCGGCGGCAGGGACGAGCTCGCGCGCCGGGTGGACCGCCTCGCCACCATGACCCCGGCGCACGCTCCGGACGTGACGTGGGAGTACTCGAACACCAACTACGAGATCCTCGGCCGCGTGATCGAGGTCGTCGCCGGGCAGGAGTACCAGGCCTACGTCGCGGCCCACATCCTGGAACCGGTGGGGATGGTGCACAGCTTCGTCGCCGACGGTGAGATCCATGATGCATCCATGGCGACCGGGCACAGGCCCTGGTTCGGCACCAAACAACCGCTGCCGGAGAACCCGACCGACCGCGGAACGGCCCCGCAAGGTGGGATCATCGCGAGCGCCTCCGATCTGGCGCGGTACCTGATGACGATGATGAACGGCCAGGACGACGTGCTGAGCGCCGCAGGCAAGGCGCTGATGATGCGCCCGAACGGCGACAGGTCGCCGTTCTACGGCTTCGGCTGGTTCGTGGACCCGGCCAACGGCAGCGTCTGGCACTCCGGGACGAGCCCCGGCTTCGAGTCGCTCGCCAGGATGCTTCCCAGCCAGAAGTGGGGGGTCGTGGTGCTGGTCAACGGCGGCAGCGGGCTCGGGTTCGGGGAGACGGCCCAGCTCAGCAACGGCATTGCGGCCCGGGCACTGGGCCTCGACTACGCCGGCGAAGGGTCCCGATGGCCCCAGAAGGGGCTCTTCATCGGCCTGGTGCTCCTGCCTGTCGCCTTCCTGCTCAGCATGGTCTGGGCCTGGCGCCACCGCGCCCAGATCCGCGCCAAGTCCGGCCCCTTCGGCCTGTTCAGCTGGTGGTTCCCCCTACTCACCACGCTCGCCGCGGCCTGGGTCACCCTCAGCCTGGCGCCCCGGCTGGGCGGCGCGCCCCTCGGCACGATCCGTCTGTTCGCACCCGACATGGGGCTGGCGATGATCGCGACCGCCGTGACCGGGGTCCTGTGGGCCTCGTTCCGACTCACGGTTGCCTACACCGGTCGATCCGGCACACGCTGAACCGACAGATGTACCGGAGGTTGGCACACAGGGGCCCCGGATCCTTGCCGTTGGCCTGACGACCGGGCCGGGCACTCCGGCGAGGCCCAGAACCGTTCTGCTACGGCAGCCGCGCGACGTCGAGGTCGCGGATGTCCCCGAGGTGGTGGTCCACGGTCGGGAATTTCGCCGCGTGCGACTCGATCGGGCTGCCCAGCGTTTCGCCGCATGCACGCGCGGATGCCGGGGTCGTCGCGATCGCCTGCCTCGACGCACCCGCCCCGCGGAACCAGCCCTCCAGCCGCAACTCCCCGTCCTTCCGGCTCACCGGCACCCTCCGATCGGTGCCGTCACCGGGCTTCTCGGCCGCGTCGCTCGGCCATGGCAGGGCGCCCCACAGCCAATCGTCCACAGCTGCGCGGCGAGGGTGTCGACGGTGGTCCCAGCCGACAGTCGTGGAATCAAATGTGGTGCGAACTGTGGTCTACCAGGGGTTCATGGAGCAGCTCAGGCATGATCGACTGTGAGCGTAGCCGCAGACAGAAGCCGTGGGGGGCGTCGTTGGGAGGTCTCATAATCCGTCGGTCGTGGGTTCGAGCCCCACCCGCCCCACCCCGTGTGACCTGCAGCGATGCTGCAGCGACGCAATCGTGTGTCCGTTTCATGACGCGAATAGTCGTGTCACGCCGCCGTCCTCGCGTCGTTTCCGCTCCTGTGGAACCACCGACCAGCTGCGGAGCGGGGCCTTCCGACTGCGGGTGTGCGCCCGCTGCGATCCGCTCACCGGGAAGCGGTACGACCTCACCGAGGTCGTGCCGGCTGGCCCGGGGAGGCAGTCCTGAGATCGGCGATGACCTGTATCAGCCGAGCTCGAGCACTACGAGCTCGGGTCGCGAGGAGATGCCCAGCTTGGCGAAATCATGCGCAGGTGGAAGTCGACGACGCGGGGAGACGAACAGCTGCGCCGCCACGTCGCGGTTGTTCAGCCCCTGACGTACCGGCGTGGCGACGTTGCGCTCCTGAGCGGTGAGGTCGACGCCGGTACCAGGCTCCCGCCTGCGTGCGGTCTCTCCGGATGCCCGTAGCTCCTGGCGAGCGCGTTCGGCTCATCGGGTCGCTTCGAGGTCCTCGAAGTCTCAGCGCTGCCCGCAGGTGCTCGCGCGCGTCGATGCGGCGTCGGGACCGGCGCAAGTACTCGCCGAAGGCCAGCTTGGTGCGGGCACGGTCCGGCCGCCTCGGGGAGTCGGCCTGAGCATCGACGGCGCTCGAACTGTCTCGCCGCGTCCGTCTCGGTGGCCAGGCGACCGGAAGCCGGCTGCCTCGCCGCCTCGTTGTGGGTCACCATGGGGCCAAGCGGCCGCTGCGGGCCGAACGGCGGATGGTCTTCCAGGAGGCGGAGTGGCAGTTGTCCTCCTCGAGAGCAAGCACCGCGTCCCCGGCCGCCGCCCCAACGCTGTTGCCCGCCCCCGCCTGGACGAGCGACTGAACTCGGCACTCCGTTCCCGGCTGACCGTGCTGTCCGCGCCCGCCGGTTTCGGCAAGACCACCTTGCTCACGGAGTGGCTGGCCACTCTCGGGCCCGGCGCGCCTGCCGTCGCCTGGGTCTCGCTGGACGAGCGCGACAACGACGCCGCGCTGTTCTGGACCTACGTCGTCACCGCGATCGGCAGGGCGGTCGAGGGCGTCGGCGGAGCTGCCGTAGGGCTGCTGGACGCGTCTCCGCCCGCCACGGAGGCGGCCCTCGCCGCCCTGCTCAACGACCTTGGCGGATTGAAGCGGGACCTGCTGCTGGTCCTCGACGACTACCACCTGGTCGCGGCGGCCGACGTGCACGAGGGCATGACTTTCCTCCTGGAGCACCAGCCACCGCAGCTGCACGTGGTGCTCGCGACCCGGACCGACCCGCCGCTGCCGTTGGCGCGGATGCGCGCCCGAGGCGAGCTGTCCGAGGTCCGGGCCGCGGACCTTCGCTTCACCGTCGAGGAGTCGGCGGCGTACCTGAACGACGGCATGGGCTTCCGGCTCAGCCAGGGTGACGTCACGTCGTTGGACGGGCGTACCGAAGGGTGGATCGCGGCCCTGCAGCTGGCCGCCCTGTCGATGCAGGGCCGCAGCGACGTGAGCGCGTTCATCGCCGGGTTCGCCGGGGACGACCGCTACGTCGTGGATTACCTCGGCGAGGAGGTCCTGGCCCGCCAGCCTCCCGAGGTCCGCCAGTTCCTGCTCGAGACGTCGATCCTCGAGCGACTCACCGGCCCGCTCTGCGACGCCGTCACCGGACGGCACGGCGGCAAGGCGACCCTGGTGGCGCTCGAGCGCGCCAACATGTTCGTCGTCCCGCTGGACGACAAGCGGCAGTGGTACCGCTACCACCACCTGTTCGCCGACGTCCTGCGGGCGCACCTCCACGACGAGCAGCCCGAGCGCCTGGCCGAGCTGCACGCGCGGGCAAGCGTGTGGTTCGAGGCCAACGGTGACAGCTCGCAGGCGGTCAGCCACGCGCTGACCGCAGGCGACTCCGATCGAGCCGCCGACCTCATGGAGCTCGCCGTGCGGACGATGCTCCGGGACCGGCGGGAGGCGGAGCTCGCCGGCTGGGTGCGCCTCCTGCCCGACGACGTGGTGCGGAAGCGGCCGGTGCTCGGCATCGGCTTCGTCGCCGCGCTGGCGCAGGTGTCGAACTTCGACACCGTCGGCCAGCGGCTGTCGACGGTCGAACGCTCGGTGCGGGCGGAGGACGGCAGCTGGCCGCTGCAGCCACCGCCTGACCTCATCGTCGTCGACCGGGAGGCCTATCGGTCACTGCCCGCCGAGATTCACCTGTACAGGTCCGCCGTGAATCTCGCCCGCGGGGACCTCGAAGGCACGGTCACGCAGGCGCGGGAAGCGATGTCGCTCGCCCCGCCGGACGACGCCCTCACCCGCGCCTCCGCAAGCGCCCTGCAGGGACTCGCGTCGTTGTCCACGGGAGACCTCTCCCGTGCTCACGCCGCCTACACCCGGACCGTCGCCGAGCTGACCAGCGTCGGGTTCCTCGCCGACGTCCTCGGCTGTTGCATCACCCTCGGCGACATCCGCCGGGCCCAGGGACAACTGGACGACGCGCTGCGCACCTACCAGCGGGCGCTGGACCTGGCGCCTCCACAGGCCGGCGCCGACCCGCTGCGGGGAACCGCCGACATGCACGTCGGAATCGCAGGGGTGCTGCTCGAGCGGGACGACCTCCTGAGCTGCGGGCGAACACCTGGACGTCGCCCGCCGCCTCGGTGATCACATCGGGTTGCCGCAGAATCCGTACCGCTGGCGCGTCGCCAAGGCCCGGCTCAGGGAGGCCGAAGGCGACCTCGACGCCGCGCTCGAGCTCCTCGACGAAGCGGACGCCGTCTACGTCGGCGACTACAACCCGAACGTGCGGCCGGTTCCCGCGGTGCGGGCACGGCTGCGGCTGCGTCGCGGGGAACTCGACGTGGCGGGGGCATGGGCGCGCGAGCGGCACCTGTCCCCGGACGACGAGCTGTCGTACCTGCGCGAGTTCGAGCACGTCACGCTGGCGCGGCTCTTGCTCGCCCGGCACCGCCGCGATCGGGACAGCGGCGCGCTCGAGGACGCGCTCGGCCTGCTCGAGCGCCTGCTCGCGGCCGCCCAGGACGGCGGGCGCGGCGGGAGCGTTCTCGAGATCCTGATCCTGCAGGCACTCGCCCACCAGGGCCAGAGACGACATGGACGGCCGCCCTCGCCGGGCTGCAGCGCGCGGTGACGCTCGCGCAGCCCGAGGGCTATGTCCGGCTCTTCGCCGACGAGGGGCCGCCGATGGCGACCCTGCTCAAGGCGCTGATCCGGCAGTCCACCGCTCCCGGCTACGCCCGGCGCCTGCTGGCGGCGACGACGCGCAGACCGAGCACCACGACCTCAGCGGACCGGCGGCTCTCGTCGAGCCGCTGAGCGACCGCGAGCTCGACGTGCTCCGGCTGCTCGGCACCGACCTCGACGGGCCCGACATCGCCCGGGCCCTCTCCGTGTCGCTGAGCACCGTGCGGACCCACACCAGGAACATCTACGCGAAGCTCGGCGTGAACAGCCGGCGGGCCGCGGTGCGCCAGGCGCACGACCTGAAGCTGCTGCCCGGACAGCGCAAGGGCTGAGGATCCCGCCGGCGAGCCGGGCGCGACGTTCATCACCCCACTCGTCAGGTGTGGTGATGACCGCTCATCACATCGGCCGCCACCTTTCGAGGTGTTCCACCGGCACCGCACCCGCCTCCGGCGGACCCCGCGGGACCGGCAACCCGAAGGGAGGCGAGCAGCGTGCGCCCTGCCCAGGAGCCGGATCGCTACGAGATCCGCGTGAAGGGACACCTCGCCGACCGCTGGGTCGCCTGGTTCGACGGCATGACCGTTACCCGCCAGGCCGACGGCACGACCGTTCTCGACGGCCCGGTGGCCGATCAGTCCGCACTCCACGGCCTGTTGCGCAAGGTCAGCGACCTCGGCCTTCCGCTCGTGTCCGTCACCGCCACCAGCAAGCACGAACGAAGGAGCACGCCATGACCACCGACACCCGCACCACGCACGCCCCGACCCCAGCCGCCCCCTCCACCACGCGCCGCCGGATGGACCCCACGAGGAAGGTCGCCCTCGCCGGCGGCATCGCCTACCTCGTCACGTTCGCCGCCTCGATCCCGCAGCTCAAGCTGTTCGCCGACGTCATCGCCGACCCGACCCGGTACATCACCAACCCGGGGGGCAACGCGGCCGTGCAGTGGGGTTCGGTGCTCGAGATCCTTACCGCCGCCTCAGGCGTCGCCACCGCCGTCATCCTGTATCCGGTCACCAGGCGGGTCAGCCGCACGGCCGCGATCGGCTTCGTCACTTCCCGGGTCGTCGAGGCGGCCCTCATCATGGTCGGCGTCGTCAGCATCCTCGCGGTCGTGACCCTGCAACACCACTTCGCCGGCGCCACCGGAGCCCAGCAGCAGGCGCTCGGCGTCACCGGGGAGTCCCTCGTCGCGATGCGGCAGTGGACGTTCCTGCTCGGGCCGAGCGTCATGGCGGGCGTGAACGACCTGCTCCTGGGCTACATCCTCTACCGGTCCGGGCTGGTGGGGCGCGTCATCCCGATCTTCGGCCTCGTCGGCGGCCCACTCATCCTCGTGTCGGACACCGCGGCGATCTTCGGCCTGTGGGGCAATACCTCCGCGCTCGGTTTCCTGTTCGGCCTCCCCGTCTTCGTGTTCGAGATCTCCGTCGGCGTCTACCTGACGGTCAAGGGCTTCCGGCCGGCGGCGGTCGCCGCCCTCGACAGCCGGTCCATGTCGACCCACGACGCCGTCCCGGCCGCTTGAGATCAGCGGCCCGAAGCCCCAGCAGGGATCCGAGAGGCAGGAGCGGCTCACCCCGACCGGTGGGCCGCTCCTGCCGCCACCCCCCATCTGTCAGGAGTCGTCATGATCGTCGCCGAGAACCTCACCAAGACGTACGGCGCGAAGACCGCCGTCGACGGCATCAGCTTCACCGTCCGGCCCGGCCAGGTCACGGGCTTCCTCGGACCGAACGGCGCCGGCAAGTCGACCACCATGCGCATGATCGTCGGTCTGGACCGGCCCACCAGCGGCAGTGTCACCGTCAACGGCCGTCCCTACGCCCAGCACACATCCCCGCTCACCGAGGTCGGCGCCTTGCTCGAGGCGAAGGCCGTCCACACCGGGCGGTCGGCCGCAGCGCATCTGCGGGCCGTCGCCGCGACTCACGGCTTCGGCCGGAAGCGCGTGGAGGAGGTCATCGAGATGACCGGCCTCCAGAGCGTCGCGCGTCAAGCGCGTCGGCGGCTTCTCCCTCGGCATGGGTCAGCGGCTCGGCATCGCCGCCGCGCTGCTCGGCGACCCGCAGACCCTGCTGCTGGACGAGCCGGTCAACGGCCTCGACCCCGAGGGCGTGCTGTGGGTCCGGACGCTGATGCGAGAGCTCGCCGGGCAGGGCCGCACGATCTTCCTGTCGTCGCACCTGATGAGCGAGATGGCGCTCACCGCCGACCACATCCTCGTCCTCGGCCGCGGCCGCATCCTCGCCGACGCCGGCGTCGCGGACATCATCGCCCGCTCCAGCGGCAACACCGTGGTGGTCCGCAGCCCGCAAGCCGCCCAGCTCGTGGAACTGCTGCGAGGCCCGGACGTCACCTGCACCGCGATCGAACCCGGCGCGGTCGAGGTCACCGGCACCACCGCCGCGGTCATCGGCGAGGCCGCAGCCGCCGCCGGCATCGTCCTGCACGAGCTCGCCCCCCGCACCGGGACGCTCGAGGACTCCTACCTGTCGCTGACCGCCGACGCGGTCGAGTACCACTCGTCCCCGGTTCAGTCCCTGACGGCGCCGGCCGCCCTCTCGAAGGAGCAACTCCGATGAGCACCCTGACCACCGCCATCACCGGCAGCGCCGCTGTTCGCCGCCACCCGCAGCACCGGGTCACGTTCCCACACGTCCTGCACTCCGAGTGGATCAAGTTCTGGTCGCTGCGCTCCACCGTCTGGACCCTCGCCACGACCGTCGTCCTGATGGCCGCCGTCAGCTACCTCGCGGTCTTCTTCACCGCGCGTGAGGCCTACGACCCCGCGACGAAGCCCCAGGACGCGGCGATCCTCGTCGCGCTGCTGCACGACCCCTCCGTCGTGATCACGGGCGCCGACCTCGCCAAGCTCGTCGTCGCCGTCCTCGGCGTGCTCGTCATCACCGGCGAGTACTCGACCGGCATGATCCGCACCACCCTCACCGCCGCGCCGAAGCGGCTCCCCGCGCTGTGGGCCAAGGCCCTCGTCCTGTCCGTGGTCATGGCCGCGGCCGCCGCCGTCGGCGTCGTCCTCGCGTGGCTGGTGGCGCTGCCGACCCTGCACGCGCACGGCGCCGCGCTCGACCTCGGGGACGCGCAGACCCGACGCATCCTGCTCGGCGGCGTCCTGTACCTGGTCGGGGTCTCCCTGTTGGCGTTCGCGATCGGGGCGATCGTGCGATTCTCCGCCGCCGCCCTCGCGACCGTGCTCGGGCTGCTCCTCGTGGTGGAAGTCCTGTTCCGCACCATCCCGGCCGACGTCTTCCGCACCATCAGCCCCTTCCTCCCGGGCACCGCCGGTCATCAACTCCTCGTCACCCAGGCCGCCATCGACCAGGCTCGAGCCGCATCCAGCGCACCCGTGCTGGACCCGTGGACGGGCTACGGCAGTGATGCTGGCGTGGGTCGCGGTCCTGCTGGTGGTGGCCGCGGTACTGCTCCGTCGCCGCGACGCCTGACCGAACACGACGCCGGTCGGGCTGCTCATCGGACCCGCTTGACCGGCAGGATGGCGAAGGCCCCGACTACGGCGCAGAGCCCGGCAACGGTGTACAGCACGCTGTAGCTGCCGCCGCCAGCGGCCAGGATGGCCGGGGCGAGCGCCGGTGCGAGGTGAAGGGAAGCGCGCCGGCGATGTTGAACACACCCAGATCCTTCGCCGCGTTGTCCTTGTCCGGGAGCACTTGCGTCACGAGCGCGAGGTCGACGGCGAAGTACACCCCGAAACCGAGTCCGCTGATGGCCATGCCGACGAGGAAGCCGTTGACGTCCGTCGCGGCGGCGAGCACGAAGAGCGCGAGGCCGTACACGATCGACGCTCCCAGGACGAACACCTTCCGCCGGCCGATCCGGTCGGACAGCCGGCCGCCGACGAGGGAGGCGAGGACGACCAGGGCGGCCTGGACCAGCGCTCCGAGGAAGACCTGTTGAGGCACGTCGGCCTCCGCGCTGCCGAGCTTGTTCAGCAGGTAGTAGACCTGGTACGTGACCAGGAAGGCATACGCCAGGACGAGCAGGAAACGGCTGGCGAAGGCCCAGGCGAAGTCGGGGCTCTTGCGAGGGTTGACGTAGAAGGTTGCGGCGAACTCCCGGACCGACCAGGGCGGCTTGTCGGCCGGGGCGAGCCGGCGGTCGTCGAGGACCACCGCGAACAGGAGGATGAAGAACCCGCCGATCAGGCAGGGCGCGAGGAACATCACGACCAGGTTGCCGGTGAACAGCTTGACCAGGAAGGTGCCGGTCACGGACGCGACCGGCGTACAGATCCCGAGGACGCCCGCGACCGTGCCGCGCTGAGCCTCGGGGACCTGGTCCGGCAGCACGGCCACCTCAGCGGCGAGCAGCGCATTGAAGAAGACCTGGGCGATGCACCACCCGACGAGGACGACCGCGATGTTGGGCGCCAGTGCGATCACGAGGATCCCCGACGAACCGGCCAGCAGACCGATCACCATCCACGGCCGCCGCATGCCCCACCGGGAGGAGGTGCGGTCGCTCATCCTGCCGAAGAACGGATTCGCGACGATCGACAACAGTCCGCCGATGCTCGCGACCAGCGACAGGCTGTTCGGCGCTCGTTCCGTCCCCACCAGCGAGTTGACCTTGAGCGCCAGGGTGACGAGAAGGGGCGCCAGGAACAACAGACTCGTGCTCAGGAACGCCAGCGTGTAGAGCACCACGAAGCCCGGTCCCACTCGTCGTGCCGCGGGCAATCCGCGATCCGCCGGCGCCGTGCCCGTCGTCCCCTGCGTCGGGGCGCCCCGAGGGCGCGGAGGGCGGACCGTCGGGCGGGCAACCGGAGGAGGCGGGGTATCGGTCATGGCGCTCTCCTTGCAACGAGCTGCGCGGACCCCTCTGCGGCGCGAGCGACCCGACGCGTCACCCGCGGGCCCGGCACCAGCATGCTCCTGCAGGTCGCGCTCGTTCCAGGCTCCGCGGGGGAGCGGCCTCCTACCGACCGAGGAGCTTGTTCGCGAGGACCGCCGCCTGGGCCCAACGCTCGAGGCCGACCTTGGCCAGCAGGCTCAACGCCGGCGTCCTTCACCGTCTTCTCCGCCAGTGACATCTCGGCGCCGATGTGTCCCTTGGTCATGCATCCGCAACGAGCTCGAGGGCGGGGCGCTCCTGCGGCGCCAACGAGGCGATTTGCTGTCGGTTCCCGCCCGCGTCCTGTGCGGATCCGAGATCCTGTTCGACCGTGGATCGCGCAGCCGCGGCCATGTCAGCGAGCCAGCAGCCGCCCTAGGCTGGCGCGATGCCTGTGCTGGGCACCAAGCTGCACCTGCCCTCGCCGCGTCGCCGGCTGGTGCAGCGCGCCCGCCTCACCGACCGACTGGGGGCGGACGGAGGCGAATGGCCGCGGCTGGTCCTCGTCGCGGCACCGGCTGGGTTCGGCAAGACCACGCTTCTGGCGCAGTGGCTGGCGGCGGCCGAGGAGTCGCAGCGCAGAGTGGCGTGGTTGGCTCTCGACCCGGGCGACGCCGACCTCCGACAGTTTCTGACCCATCTCGTGGCCGCGATCCAGACCGCCGAACCCGAGGCCGGTGTCGACGCGCTGGCCCTGCTGGAGGCCGGTGGCACCACGCCGACCGACGCCGTCCTGGTCAGCCTGATCAACGATCTCGACGTCCTCGCCGGTCCGACGGTGGTGGCGCTCGACGACTACCACGTGATCGAGGGAGCCGCCGTCCATGAGGCGGTGACCTTCCTGCTGGACAACCTGCCTCCGCAGGTCACGCTGGCGATGACCACTCGGGCCGACCCGCCGCTCCCGCTGTCCCGTCTGCGTGCGCGTGGCGAGCTCGTGGAGGTGCGGGCCGCGGACCTCAGGTTCACCGCCGACGAAGCGGAGCGTGTTCCTCAACGAGATGATGGGGCTGCGGCTGGAGCCCGCGCTCGTGGCCGCGCTCGAGGCGCGCACCGAGGGGTGGGCGGCCGGGCTGCAGCTGGCCGCGCTGTCGGCCCGGACCCATGCCGGCGCCGCCGGCGGGTCTGGAGACGTCGCCGAGTTCGTCGAGGCCTTCTCCGGAAGCCATCGGTTCGTCCTCGACTACCTCATCGAGGAGGTTCTGGACCGGCAGCCGGACGACGTGCGCGCGTTCCTGCTCGACACCTCCGTGCTCGACCAGCTGACCGGCGGCCTCTGCGACGCCCTGACCGGTCGCTCCGACGGTCAGGCGATGCTGGAGACCCTCGAGCGCGAGAACCTGTTCGTCATCCCGCTCGACGACGAGCGCCGGTGGTACCGCTATCACCACCTCTTCGCCGACGCCTTGCGCGCCCGTCTGGCCGCCCGGGATGCCGGCCGGGTCCGTGAGCTGCACGCCGCGGCGAGCCGATGGCTGGCCGAGAACGGGCTGCTGGCCGATGCCGTACGGCACGCGATCGCGGGCGGCGACCACGAGCACGCCGCCGACCTCGTCGAGCTCGCCCTGGCCGACCTGCGCCGACGACGCCAGAACCGCACCCTTCTGGACTGGCTGGCCGCGCTGCCGGACGACGTCGTTCGTCGCCGCCCGCTGCTCGCCGCGTGCGTGGGGTGGAGCCGGCTCTCCGCGGGCGACGTCGACGGGGCGGAGGAGTGGCTCGACGCCGCCGAGGCCGGTCTGGACAGGACGCCGCCATCGACCATCCCCGCAGCGGCCTCGCTGGCCGAGGCGGCCATGGGCCGGGAGGTCGAGGTCCGCTCCCTCCCCGCCATGATCGCCGTGTTCCGCGCCTCGGTCGCCCAGGCCCGGGGCGACGTCGACGGTACGGTCTCGCACGCCCGCCGGGCACTGGCGCTGGCCGGGCCGCAGGACCACGTCGCGCGAAGTGGCGGCGCAGGCTTCGTCGGCCTGGCGGCCTGGGCCGCCGGCGACCTCGACACCGCGGTGGACACGTTCACCGAGGCGGTCGCCAGCCTGCGCGCGGGCGACATGGTCGCAGACGAGCTGGGTACGACCGTCGTGCTGGCGAACTTGTGTCTGGCACGTGGACGTCCGGTCGAGGCGCGCCGACTCTACGAACGCGCGCTGGCCGCGGCCCAGGGCTACTCCGGCGCGGTGCTCCCCGTCACCGGCGACCTGCACGTCGGCCTCGCGGACGTGCTGCGCGAGCAGGGCGACCTCGATGCGGCCGCGGAGCACCTCGAGGTCGCCCGCGAGCTCGGCGACGGGGCGATGCTGCTGGAGAACCGGCACCGCTGGTACACCGCGACGGCCGCGCCTGCTGCAGGCGCACAGGCGACTTCGAGGGCGCGATCGCGATGCTCGACCAGGCCGAGCCGCTCTTCCTGCCCGGCTACTTCCCGGACGTGCGGCCGATCGCCGCGACCAGGGCGCGGGTGCGGATCATGCAGGGCCGCCTCGACGACGCGCGGGCGTGGGCGCGCGAGCGCGGGGTCGCGCCGACGGATCCGCCCACCTACCTGGCCGAGTACGACCAGCTCACCCTCGCCCGGCTGCTCGTCGCCGAGGGGAGCGCGCGCGCAGGCGCTCGACCTGCTCGACCGCGTGCTGGACGTCGCGCAATCGGCGGGCCGCGGCGGCAGCCTGATCGAGGCGCGCCTGGTGCGGGCGCTCGCCCACCACGCGAACGGCGACACGGACCCGGCGGTGGCCGACCTCGCTGCCGCCCTCGCCGCCGGAGTGCCGGCCGGCTACTGCCGGCTCTTCCTCGACGAGCGACAGCCGATGGCGGAGCTGCTCGAGCGCGTCGCCCGCGCCGGGGCGCCCGACGTCCGGCCGCACGCCGAGCACCTGCTGGCCGCCGCACACAGGCCGACGCCGCCCCCACCCGCCGGGCCCGCGTCCTCCGAGGAAGGGCTCAGCGAGCGCGAGCTCGACGTGCTTCGCCTGCTGGCGACCGAGCTCAGCGGGCCGGAGATCGCGCGTCGGCTCTTCGTCTCGGTGAACACGCTGCGCACGCACACCAAGCACATCTTCACCAAGCTCGACGTCACCACCCGCCGCGCCGCGGTACGCCGCGCGACGGACCTCGGCCTGCTCTGACCGTCTTGACCTGAGCGCTGCAGCGGCGAATCACCAACCCGATCACATCACCTTGTGACGCCCGCTCACCACGTCGATTCCTAGCGTCCTGGACATCGCCGGACAGCCCGCCCGGCTCACGACCGAGGACCAGGAGCCCGCCATGACCGTCACCACCACCGGCCTGACCCGGGCCGCCGGCGCCGCCGCGGCAGCCGCCGGCGCGATCTTCATCGGTATCCAGATCCACCACCCGCACCTGGACGCCACCTCGATCCAGACCACCGAGATGGCCGTCCGCGACAGCGCCAAGGTGCTGATGGCCGCGCTGGCGCTGGCCGGCTTCGCCGGCATGTACCTGAGCCAGGTCCGTCGCAACGGCGTCCTCGGGCTCGTCGGCTATCTGGTGATCAGCGCCGGTTACCTCTCGATCATGGGCACGGCATTCGTCGCCGCCTTCGTGATGCCGACCGTCGCCGCCTTCAACCCCGGCTACACCAACGACGTGATCGCCGCGGCCGAGGGCCACTCGCCCGCGGGCGACATCGGGACGCTGCTGACCGTGTCCCGCCTCCAGGGCGGGCTCTTCCTGGTCGGCGGCCTGCTCTTCGGCATCGCGCTCTTCCGCGCAGGTGTCCTCGCCCGCTGGGCGACCGTGCTCCTCGCGGCCGGCGGCCTGGTCAGCATCGTGCTCTCGCTCATGCCGGACGCCTTCTACCGATTCCTGGCCTACCCGAACGCCATCGCGATGATCGGGCTCGGCGTCTCCCTCTGGCTCAGCCAGCGCGAGGGCTCCTCCGTCGAGACCAGCTCCGTCGAGACCCGCTCCGTCCAGACCAGCTCCGTCCAGACCAGCCCGTCGGCCGCCGACGTCGCCACGGTCCGATGAGCACTCGTTCGCCGAAGCCGGCCGGCTCCCAGCGGAGCTGGCCGGTACCGGCCGCTCTCATTGCGCTTGTTGCAATCCCGGTGATCGCCGGTGTCCTGCGCCTGGTCCAACTGTCCGGGGGAGCGGCGACGATGCCGGCGAACCCGCGGTTCGACGCGTCGCCCTGGGCGGTCATGGTCCATGTCGTCAGCGCCGTCGTGTTCGCGCTCGTGGGCGCCTTCCAGTTCGTGCCTCGCCTCCGGCGCCGGCGGGCGTGGCACCGCAGAGCCGGACGCGTCGTGGTGGTCGCCGGGCTGGGCCTGGCGCTGTCCGCGCTGTGGCTCAACCAGTTCTTCCCACGCGCGCACGCCACCCGCGACATCGTCTACCCGCTGCGATGGGTGTTCGGTGTGGCTCTGGTGGTCACCCTCGTCCTCGGGTTCCGCGCGGTCCGCCGTCGCCAATTCGCGAGGCACCGGGTGTGGATGATCCGCAGCTTCGCCATCGCACTGGTGGCGGGCACACAGGTCTTCACGCTGGGCTTCGGTGGCGCGGTCTTCGGCACCGGGGATCTCGCCCAGGCGCTGATGCTGGTTGCGGCGTGGGGGATCAACCTCGCGGTCGCGGAGTGGGCGATCCGTCGCCCCGCACGTCGTCGCCGTCCGGCAGCGGCGCCCAGACGCGAGTGGACGGGAGCCCTGTCGTGAACGGCAGCCGGACGCGGTACGCCATCCGCGTCGACGGCCACCTCGACGACCATTGGTCGGCCTGGCTCGGGGCGCTCGACCTGACGCGCGAGACCGACGGGACCACCGGCATCACCGTCGAGGTCGCCGACCAGGCGCAGCTCCACGGCGTCCTCGCCGGCCTGCGCGACATCGGCGTCGTCCTCACGGAGTTGCGCGGCCCCGAACCGGCGGCCCCGATCCAGCCGTCCGCACTCGAAGAGCCTCTGTACACGGAGCGCCTCACCCTTCGTCCCGCCACAACGGACGACGCAGACGCGACGTGGGCATATCGCCGGCTCGAGTCGGTCAACCAATGGCTCACCGGTTCCCCCGCTGACCTCGACGACTACCGCCACGTGTTCGACGAGCCTGGTCGCTTCGCGACCACGGTGATCATTACTCTCGGCCACGACCCTGCCGCCCGGATCATCGGCGACTTCATGCTCCGCCGCGAGGACGCCTGGGCGCAGCTCGAGGTCGCCGACCAGGCCCGAGACGCGCAGGCCGAGCTCGGCTTCGTCCTCGATCCCGCGTACACCGGACACGGCTACGCCACCGAGGCCGTGTGCGAACTTCTCCGCCACTGCTTCCACGACGCCGGCCTGCGCCGCGTCACCGCGAACTGCTTCCTGGACAACGACGCGTCCTGGCGGCTGCTGGAGCGCGTCGGCATGCGCCGCGAACTCCACGCGGTCCGCGAGTCACTCCACCGGTCGGGCCAATGGCTGGACACGGTCGGCTACGCCCTCTTGGCGGAGGAGTGGCCCGCCAGGTAGCACCCGTCGTGCTGTTCAAGTCTGCGTGGAAGCTCCTCTGGCTGGGACTGGTCGCCGTCGCCAGAGCCACGAGCGGCAGACTCGACGCCGTCACGAGTGACCTCGTCGTCAGCTGCTCGCTGGTCGTCGTGATCCTCGCGTCACTTTCTGGCGGTACGTCTTGCAGCCGGTGACCCGTGGACAACATGGAGCCGTATACGCTGATCAGCCTTCATGCGGGTCGGGGTGCATCTCCACGCGTCCGCTCCCGTTGTGGGCACGAACAAGCATGCGCTCCCCGGGCCGGCCGAAGATGCTCAGGACCTCGGCGACGGCGTCCCCGGTACTGCCGAACCAGTGCGGCAGCCTGGTGTCGAACTCGGCTGCCTCGCCGACGCCGAGGACGAGATCCTGGTCGCCGAGGACAAGCCGCATTCGGCCGGAGAGCACGTAGAGCCATTCGAAGCCGTCGTGTGCCCTAAGCGCCGGAGTCGACTGCGACACCGGGATGAGGATCTTCCAGGCCTGCACACCGCCGGGGGCGGTCAGCGGAAGCACGGTGCGGCCGTTCACCCGTCGGGGCTTCAGCCGAATCCGGGGGTCGCCGACCGGCGGCGCTCCGACAAGGTCGTCGATCGGCACCCGGTACAACTGGGCCAGCGGGAGCAGCAACTCCAGGGTGGCGCGACGCTGCCCGTTCTCGAGCCTGGAAAGGGTGCTCTTCGAGACCGAGGTCTGCTCCGCCACCTCGGTCAGGGTCAGCCCGCGCCGCTCCCGAACCTCGCGCAGGTGAGGCCCGACCCGCGCCAGCGACTGCGAGATCGCGGCGCTCGTCGCATCCGGCTTCTGGTCGCGTCCGCCTGCCACCTGATCATTGGAACCCGGATGTCCCGGAAACGGCAACAACCGTTGTCGGCGGCCAAGCCTCCCGTCACTCTGAAGACGTGAACGACTATGACGTTGCGATCGTCGGCGGTGGCGCCGCCGGGCTGTCCGCCGCGCTGGTCCTGAGCCGCGCTCGGCGTCGCGTGGCGGTCGTCGATGCAGGCGAGCCCCGCAACGCTCCTGCCGCCTACATGCAGGGCTTCCTGGGCTCCGACGGCATGCCGCCACGCGAGCTGCTGGCGGCCGGTCGCCGGGAGGTCTCCGGCTACGGCTGCGACCTGATCGACGGCCGGGTCACGAGGATCGAGCCGTCCAGCTCGCGGGACGGGAGGCCGCTGTTCGAGGTCGTCCTCGACGACGGTCAACCGCTGCGGGCTCGGCGCCTGATCGTCACCACCGGACTGCGCGACCAGATACCTGACATCCCGGGCGTCCGCGAGCGCTGGGGCCGCGACCTGCTGCACTGCCCGTACTGCCACGGGCACGAGGTCCGCGATCAACCGCTCGGCGTCCTCGGTGGAAACCCCGAGGCCGTTGCTCACGCACACCTGATACGGCAATGGTCGGCCGACGTCGTCTTCTTCAACCAAGGCGTCGGTCTGACCGATGAGCAGCGCGAACAGCTCGCCGCACGAGAGATCCGCGTCGTGGACACGGCCGTCACCCGGCTGATGGTGGAGGCCGACCGCTTGACCGGCGTGGAGCTGGAGACGGGGGAGGTGGTGCCCCGGACGGCGGTCTTCGTGCGCCCCGCGTTCGTACCCAACGACAGCCTGCTGACCGGGCTCGGCTGTACCACCGACGAGGCCGGATGGGTCCGCGTGGATGGCACGGGACGCACCAGCGTCCCCGGTGTCTGGGCTGCGGGGAACGCCGTCAACCCACGTGCGCAGGTGATCACCGCTGCTGGCGAGGGCTCCGCCGCCGCCATCGCCGTCAACAACGACCTCGTCGAGGACGACGTCCGCGTCGCGGTCGCCCAGTCTCGCGTCCCTCACTGATTCGAATCGCTAAGGAGCGTCATTCATGTCGAACCATCCCACCCATGTCGGGGCGCCGAGCAAGCACCAGCTCGCCCTGATGATCTGGGTCGCGGTCTTTCCAACCCTGACGGTCCTCAACCTCGCGCTGGGGCCCTGGCTGGCGCACCTCGGCCCGGTAGTGCGCACGTTCGTCCTCGCCACCGTCGCGGTCCCGATCGTCATCTATGGCCTGATGCCGCGGCTGCACCGCATCCGCGCGCAGCTTCTCACCCGCCGAGCCGGCTGACCCGGTCGACCACACTCCCCGCATGATGGAAGGGTGGCCGATCACTACCCCTGGTCGCAGGGGCGGCCTCGATCGCAGCGCTCCCGTGGTGAGGGGCAGGTGCCGCAGGTAGAAGCTGCAACGCGTGACGCGACTCGTGACGCGAAGTCTCGCGTACTGCAGCAACGGGAGCAGCTCCAGCATGATCGACTGAAGATGAAGCAGCAGGTAGAAGCCTCAGCGGCCTCCGTCGGGCATCCTCATAATCCGTCGGTCGTGGGTTCGAGCCCCACCCGCCCCACTTGGATCATGCCGTCGACGTGCAGGTATGTCTCTTCTTGGTCGCATACCCCGTCGGGGTAGACGCGTCGTGGTGCGAATATGGAATCAAACGAAGTCCGTTGGTCAGGTTGCGCCCTGGCCTCTGTGACCTCCCGTACTCATGACCGGCCGGCGAAACGCCGGACGCTCCACGTCGCCGACAGGCCGACCTACGCGCTGAGCCAAGACGCGAGTCGCACGGCTACCAACCGGCGAGGCGGGCGGCATACTGAGGTCGTGACCACGGGGACAGCCACGGCGGTGGAGCGGACAGGGCCGGCGATCCTGGCAGCTCTGCGGCGGTACGACCCGCGTGAGGCCGCGCGGTTCGAGTCCGAACTGCGTGAGGCGCTCAACCGCGCCGGCACCGACCTGGACGTGACCGGGGTGGACGAGGTCATGGCACGCTGGCACACCCGCGCCTGCATCCTCGCCAATCCCCTCACTGACCGGGAGCAGGCCTTGCTCAGGCGGGCACGAGCGGGTGAGTTCACCGGGTTGCGTGCAAGGGACGAGAACGGCGGCTGGGCCACGCTGTAGCTCGATTCGCCTCCGTCGCCCTACCGGCTGCTTTGGCTGGAGATGGCCGAGCGCCAGTACCTGGACCTATCGGACGACACGCGTGCGCTCGTCGACGATCAATTGACGCTGCTGGAGTCCAACCCTGCCAGCCTGCCCGACGCGATCTACGACTCCGCCTCCGACCAGTGGAGCGCGCCCATTGGCGAACAAGGTCTGATGCTTTACGCCGTCGTGCACGAGCCAGCGACCGTCATCGTGCTACGCCTCATCGCCTTCTGACGCAGCAAGCCGACGAGGTCGTCTCGCTGAAGGTCGGCTTGCGGAACGGCCCACCGAGGAGTCGAGGGCCGTCCTCAGTTCAGCTCAGCCCGTGATGGGTGCCTTGCCGCAGTCGAAGGTCCTGACGGCGCTGGCCGTGGCTATGTCCGATAAGCGGGCCAGGGAAAGTCCGGTCACGGCTTGAGCATGTCCGGCGTCGAGGTCGGTAGGCGTCAGACTCTCGAGCCGATGGCGACCTGAACTGAGCGCACGACGCTGGCCCCTTCACCGACTGCAGCGGCCACTCGTTTCGCCGATCCGGCGCGTAAGTCGCCGGCCGCGAAGACGCCGGGGATGCTTGTCTCGAACGGTAGCTGGGTTCGCTTCAGCGCCGCCCACAGGCGCGCTTCGCTCGGCTGGGATACGACGCGAAGTCCGGCCAGACCCAGACCGCTCGTTCCCACCAGGCCTGCCGCCGAACCGGGCAGCGCCTGGGCTCTCGGGACCCACCCGACGGAGGGAGGCGACTTCCAGCGCGAACAGGCCGGCGTGCGCGACCCCGCGCCGGAACGCGGTTCGGGTTGGCAAACGGCGCTTCCGCCGCGGACGATGTACGGGTTGGAGCCTGACGCAGCCACACAGCCCGCCCGGCCTCCGCGCCGGGCGGTCTCCTGGTGGCGCCGGGCGCGCCCTGTCGTGCTCCTGATGTTCAGTGCACTCGCGATCTATGTCCTCCTGCCGAGCCTGCTCGCGGTCTTCGGGGAGTGGCGGTCTCTCAAGCATCTCGAGTGGCCCTTCGCAGTCCTCTCGGTGGCGTCCCAGGCTGCGAGCTACATCTGTCTCTGGGAACTCCAGCGGATCGCGTTGCGGACCCGCGCGTGGCTCCCGGTCATGGCATCGCAATTGAGCGGGAACGCACTCAGCCACGTCGTGCCGAGCGCGGCTCCCGGCGGTGCCCTCCAGGCGTCGATGCTCATCCGGACCGGCCTGGCCCCTGGCGAGACGTTCGCTGCGCTCGGAGCCACAGCGGCCCTGCAGTGGGCAGCGACCAGCGTCCTGCCCGTCCTGGCGCTGCCTGCGATCCTCGGGGGCGCTCCCGTCGATCGCCGTTTGGACGTCGCGGCGTACCTAGGCGCCGGCGTCCTCGTGCTCCTGATCGCCGTAGGCGTGGCGGCGCTCGCCACCGACGTACCGCTGATCTGGGCGGGCCGTGCCCTTCAGACGCTCCTCAACGCCACCGTGCGACGCCACAATCCGGTCACCGACCTCACCCGCAGGCTGCTCGCGAACCGCGACCTCATCCGCACCACGCTCGGCACACGGTGGAAGGCCGCCGTGTTGGCAGCAGCCGGAAACACGGGCTTCGACTACTTTTCGCTTCTGGCCGCGCTCATCGCGGTGGGAGCCGAGCCGAGACCCTCGCTCGTCCTCCTCGCCTTCGTCACCGCAAAGCTCCTGACGCTGTTGTCGATCACGCCCGACGGACTCGGGTTCGTCGAGGCAGGCCTCGTCGGGACACTCACCGTCGCCGGCGTCGCCCCCGCGGACGCGCTGGCGGCGACCTTGCTGTACCGGATCGTCTCCTACTGGCTCCCGCTGCCGGCAGGGGGAATCGCCTACCTCCTGTTCCGGCGTCGCTACGGGCAGCGGCGGAGCTGACGTCTGTCACGGCGACGTGCGGAGCTGGCTGCCGCGCGAGATCAGGACGGCCCCGCGTTCTCCGGCGGCGGCACGAAGGCCCGATACGAGCGCCTGCGGGCGCTGGCCGGTGAGGGTGATGGCGAGGTGGCAGGAGTCACGCGCTAGGGCGAGCGGTCCCGGGCCAGGCGCGTCAGGAGCGTGCGCAGCTGCGCGGACTCGGCGTCGTCGAGCGCCGTGAGGAGTTGTCGTTCGGCCTCGTCGCTGGCGCGGAGCGCTCGGACGAGAGCGGTCTGCCCGTCCCCGGTCAGCTCGAGGACGTTGCGGCGGCGGTCCCCGGCGGCCGCGTGGCGCGCCACGAGCCCTTTGGCCTCCAGCCCGTCGAGCAGGGCGACCATCGTGGTCCGGTCGACCCCGAGGCGCGTGGCGGCCTGCTGCTGCGACTGGGGATCGTGGCCGTCCAGGAGGAGCAGGACGGCCAGCTCGCGCCCGGTGACCCCGATCGGTGCCAGGTGCTCGGCGTGCAGGTCCTCGAGGTCGACGAGGACACGCTTGAGCAGGTAGGTCAGCCGGGCGCTGAGCCGCGGCCCCAGGTCCCGCTCACCCGTCACCCCCTCAGAGTACGCTATCCTGATCGTCAGTACTGCTGACGATCAGTCCAACGATCACTGGGAGAAGACCATGCCAACTCTGCTGCTCACCGGTGCCACCGGTCTCGTGGGTTCGCGGCTGCTGCCGCGCCTAGTTGAGGACGGCTTCGAGTGCCGCGCGCTGCTCCGCGGTGACGCCGCACTGCCGCCGGGGACCACCGGCGTCCGCGGTGACCTGGACGACCCCCGCACGCTGCGGGCGGCGGTGGACGGCGTCGACGCGGTGGTCCACCTGGCGGCGCTGTTCCGCACCCAGGACGAGGCCGCCATCTGGCGTGCGAACCTCGACGGCACCCGCAACCTGATCGCGGCCGTGCAGGAACACGCGCCGGGCGCCCGGTTCGTCATGAGCAGCACCGGGAACGTCTACAACGCGGACGCCGCGCGCCCGGCTCTGGAGACCGACGCGTGCTCGCCGACCGCCGCCTACCCGGCGAGCAAGGTGGCGGCCGAGCAGCTGCTCCGCGACAGCGGCCTGACCTGGGCGGTCCTGCGGCTGCCGTTCGTGTACGGGGAGGGCGACGGTCACCTCGCCTCCATCCCCGCGCTTGTCCCACGGTTCGGCCTGCACCCCGCGCACACCTACTCGGTGGCGCACCACCGCGACATCGCGCGCGCCGTGCGCCTCGCGCTGACCGGCGTGATGGACGGCCGCTTCGTGAACGTCACCGACGACGCCCCGGTCACCGTCTTCGAGATGGCCCGCCTCGCCGGGCAGCCGATCGAGGGATCGAGCGAGCCGCTCGACCAACCCGTGGTGGGGGCGCATGGACGGCTCCCTCATCCGTGAGCTCGGCTTCTCCCCGAGCGTGCCGACCATCCAGGCCGCAGCCCGGGACGGCATCCTGTAGATATTCGGCTCCGATCAGAACCTCGCCGTCAGGGCGCTGGCTCGCCAGATCACGCTCCGGTCGAACCCGCTGGCGTCCCATGAGAGGAACGGCTTGCGGTCTCGAACCTGGGACCGTCAGCTTGATAACGCCCTGCGATCGTTGTGCCATGTCGACGTTCGCGGTGATCGAGGAGCGCTTCGGCGCGTGGGACTGGTCGCGGGATCTCCGCGACCAGGACGGCTTCGCCGATCATGCCGCGGTTATGGACGCCCTCGTAGACGAGGGCTTCATCGTCCTGGGTGGCCCCGTCGGCGAGGGCAAGCATGTGCTGCTCATCGTTGACGCCGACGATGCCGCCGACGTCCAGGCGCGCCTCGCGGTCGACCCGTGGATCGGCGAGCGCTTGAGGGTTACTCGTATCGAGCCCTGGACGATTCTCCTGCGGCAGGCAGCGCAGTGCTGACGAACTGCCGTGCGACCTCGGCCGACAGGTGTCCGCACGAGGAACGACCAGCGGGACGGCGCGGCCCTTCGCCCGTACGACCCGGTGGCGGTTCGAGTCGCCGTCCACGGGCGTCCCGCAAGACCGGTCCGGTCCGTAGTCCTACGAGGCGCCTGTTGCGGGACACTGGGAGCGCACGGCTCCGCGGAGATCCTTCGGGCCACCGGTTCCGGTCGGAGCCGACGGTCATGGAATCAAACGTGGTGCGAACTGTGGCCCACTAGGGTTCGTGGAGCAGCTCAGGAATGATCGATTGTGACCGTAGCTGCAGGTAGAAGCCGTGGTAGGCGTTTGTCGTGACGTCTCATAATCCGTCGGTCGTGGGTTCGAGCCCCACCCGCCCCACTTCGATCATGCGGTTGACGTGCAATTTCTCTGTCCTCGCTGGCCGATACCCCGGCCTGGTACCAGCATCGTGGTGCGAACGTGGAATCAAACCGGTCCGTTGGTCATGGTGCACTTCGGCATCTCTGCCTCCCTGTGTTTCCCCGCCCCGTGCCCCCGCTCAACTCAGCGAGTGGCGGCGTGGCTCTCGTGAACCCTTGCGAGGCTCTCGCGTGCGCTTGCGGCAAGGGCGAGGGGAGGCGTCGTGGCGGCCGAGCCCACCAGCTACGAGGAGCTGCAGCGGATGACGCACGAGCAGCGCCGCGCGCACTTCGTCGCCAGCGTCGTGCAGGATCCCGAGCACGATGACGACCCTCGGGCCCAGGCGTTGTTCGACCGAGCTCGTGCCCGCGCCGAGGCTCGCCCGGCGCAGCCGGAGAACGCACGCTCCGACGGTGACTGAGCACCGGCGGGTCGTCGTTGCCGACGCGGTGCTCTACAGCGTCGACGATGTGCTGCCGCAGGCTCCGACTGCTGGCCGGCCCAGTAGGGCGCGGTTCATCAGCACGGACCTTCTCGAGGCCGTGGAGCAGTTCGCGGTCGGGTGGGATGACCTGGCGCCGCTGATCCTGGGTCGGGACGACTACCGGGTGTTGATCTCACGCGGCCGCCTCGTCTACGCCTTCGTCGTCGAAGGGCAGCTGGCGTCCGACGGCACCGTCGAGCTCGTCAGTATCGAGCTCGACGTCGCCGGCCCCGCGCTTGACGCATCCCGCAAGGGGGTCCCCTACCGGGCACGATCTGGGGGCGGTGGGCACGAGACCCGCACGTCGTTGGCGGGCTTAACCGCGGTCTACGCCGGCGTCCAATGAGGCGGCCGCACCGAAGACTGCACCACGGACCCAGCGACTAAAGGCGGGCGCTACGCGAGGGCTCTGGTGGTCACGCGAGGCTCCCGCGCAGCGAGGAGCCAGCTGCCGAAGGTGGCGGCGAGCGGCATGCCGACCAGGATGAGCAGCAGGTTCGCGACGGGGACGCTGGTCAGGCCCGAGAGCGTGTCGAGCTGGCTGGTGCGGTAGAAGCCGATCGCGGCGAGGTAGCCGCCGGCGACCCCAACGACGGCCCCGACGAGGGCGAGTGTGCCGGCGGTCGCCGCGGAGATGGCTCGGCAGGTGGTGCTGCTCGCTCCGGTCGCGCTGAGCAGGGCCACGTCACTGGAGGTTTCGCTGCGCAGCAGGCCGACGGTCATCGCGAGGATGCCGAGCGCGAGCAGGGTCCCGAACAGGACGGCGGCGTCGAGGATGGTGGCAGAGGAGGGAATGTCGTTGCGTGTCTCGACGGCGAGCCCCGCCGCGGCTGCGGCGGTCTGAGCGTCGATGATTTGTGCCGGGGTGAGCAGGTCCGGGGTCTGGATCAGCCAGCCGGCGGCCGTGGTCGTCAGGTGCAGGCGGTTCACCGCCCTCTCGGTGATGAGCGTGTTCGGTGCGGACGTCCCGGCCGGCAGCTGTGCGACCTCGACGATCTTCGGGTTCGCGACGCATTTGCCTGGCGGGCACTGCTGCGAGTTGTCGGGACCGGTGTCGGGACGCGGCGGCGCACCGAACTTGAAAGCGCCGTACAGGAGCTGCATGTGCGTCAATCTCGCCAGGCCCGGTCGCATGGTAAGAACGTCGGCATCGGGACTGGCTTGCGCGGCGGTGATGGCATAGGTGCGCAGCAGCTCCGGAGTGGCGACGTAGAGGGCGCCGTTCCAGTTCCGACCCGGCACCGCGCGCTGCAACGTGGAATCAGTTCTCTCGAGTGCGACGGCTCCGGAGGATCCAGGGACGCTGCGATGGCGTTGGCCGCGCCCGGCATCGCCGCGAGCTGCGCGGGAGTGGGCGCCTGGGCTCCCGGAGGGGGCTCTACGCCTTGGCCGTTGGGGGTGTAGACGATGAGTTGGTTGGCGTCCAGGTTGGGCCCGACGTAGTCGAGGGCGTTGCCGAACCGGGCGGCGGCGACCACGCAGATGATGACAGCGATGAGCAGACTGATGCTGATCGCACCGAGCGCGGCACCGGAGCGTGCCCGATAGCGGGCCAGGTCTCGAACGGCCAGCCGTAGGGCGATCGGGCCGCGTCTGGCGGCGCGGTCGAGGAGGCCGAGGAGGGTCGGGGCGACGAGCGCCACGCCGGCGCACAGAGCAACGAGGCCGCCGACGAGGACGAGCAGTGGGGAGGACTTGTCGCTGCCTTCGGCTGCGGCTGCGGCTGCCTGCTGGCTGGCCAGGCCCATGAGGAAGAACGCCAGGACGAGCAGTCCGACGCCGACCGGGCCGGCCAGGCGGCGGGCGGCCCGGGGGGGTGGTGGCTGTCCGGCGAGCGCGGAGACGGTCGGGACCTGGGCGATGGCCAGCGCGGGGCGCAATGCCGCGAGCGTCGTGGCGAGGACGGCGAGGGCCATCGACACGATGATCACGCGCCAGGGCAGCTCGAAGGCGCCGATGACGTGGTGCGCGCCGGCTTCTGCGCGCGGGCGGTAGGCGAGCCAGACGAGCAGTCCTAGGACGAACCCGCCCACGGCACCGACGACGCCGGTGGCGAAGCCGTTCGCGGCGACGACGAGCCCGACGTTGGTGTCGGTGGCGCCCTGCGCGCCGAGCATGCCGATCGCGCGCAGGCGCCGTTGGGCGAGCACGGTGAACCCGGCGACGGACACCAGGGCTATGAGCAGCATCCCGAGCGTGATGGCGGCGATCGAGATCGTCTCGGGGTTGATCACGTTCGGGTGTTCCAGGGTCCGGTTGACGACGTTCCTGCCGAGTGTGGTCGGGTCGACGCCTGGCGCGTCGAACAGCGCGACCACTTGGGTTGGCCTGGTGACCTGGCCGGGTGCGACGAGCGCGAAGTCGTCGAGCAGGTTCTGCGGGTTGGACACGATCCCGACGACGTGGCGCGCCTGTCCGCCTTGGCGCCAGGTGTCTCCGACGCCCAGGTGCAGCTTGGAGGCCAGCCCGCTGGTCAGGGCGGCTTCGCCAGCTCCGTGGGGGTAGCTCCCGCTTGCCAGGGAGAGCATCGGCTGGCCGTACGCGCCGTTCGGGTTCTGCGCACGCAGGCTGAACGTGGCGACCGAGCCAGGCCACGGCCAGGGTCTGATTCTCGACCACGTCGACCGCGCCGAACCGGTGCGCGAGGGTGGCGATCTCGGCGATGACCTTGGGGCCGGCGTCTTTGAACGTGGCCATGTCGAGTGCGGTGCCGAAGCCTGCGCCGGCCGGCTCTTGGGCGTTGGTTGCCACCGTCGACCCGACGAAGGTGGCTGCGACCGCGACGGTGACCAGGGACAGGATCAGCAGCTGCTGGCGCCACTCACGGCGGAGCAGCCGCCAGGCCCATCGGACGACCGCGCGCCGCGCGGGGAATCCGCCGTTGTTGCCGGTGAAGGGGCGCACAGGGCGTTCG
>CAWCCY010000042.1:0-10785 GCA_963794075.1 uncultured Actinomycetota bacterium | reverse complement strand
GCACCGCGAGCACCGTGGCGGCCCCGGACATGTCGGTCTTCATGGGCACCATGGCCTCGCGCGGCTTCACGGCCAGGCCGCCGGTGTCGAACGTGATGCCCTTGCCCACCAGCACGACCGGGCGCGTGCCGGCGGTACCGGCCGGGGCGTGTTCGAGCCGCACGAACGCGGGCGGCCGCGCCGAGCCGGCGCCCACGGCCAGCAGGCCGCCGAAACCCTCGGCCTCCAGCCGCTGGAGCGTCCACACCTCGGCGTTGAGGCCGCCGGCGCGGGCGGCGTCCAAGGCGGCGGCGGCCAGCCACGCCGGGTCCTTGACGTCGGACGGCGTCACCGCGAGGTGCCGCGCGAGCAGGGTCGCCCGGGCGTGCACGGCGCCCCGCTCGACGGCTGCCGGGGGCAGGCCCGGGGTCGAGCACGACCGTGCGGGCCGGGCTGCTGTCGGAGCTGTCCTCGCGGCCCATGGCGGGCGGGGCGTAGCCGCCGAGCAGCAGGCCCTCGACGGCCGCACGGACGCCGGGGGCGTCGGCGCCGGCGGCGAGGTCGGTGACCACCAGGTCGCGGCCCTGGCCGGCGCGCGCCACGGCGGCGCCGGCCCGCCGCAGCGACACGGCGTCGCCGGTGCCGACCCCGACCGCGACCACGCGGCCGGGGCGGCCCTCGCCGGGAGGGACGGGCAGGCGGGTGGCCTCGCCCGCGCGGCCGCCGGCCTTCTCGGCGGCCAGCACGGCCGGCAGGTCGAGGCCGAGCCGCTCGGCGACGGCGAGCGCGAACGCCCCGGGGACCGATTCGCCGGAACCTGCGGGGCGGGCGACGGTGACCGCGACGACGTCCGCCGCGGCCCACCGCTCGTGCAGCGGCCCGTCGGCGAGGCGCAGTTCGGACGCCGGCGGGCGGGGCAGCACGGGCGGCGCGGGCTCGGCTGCGGTGCTCGTCTGGGCCGTCGTCACGGCCGCCACGCTACCGCCGGGGCACGACGGAGGCCCGGGACGTGTCCGTCCCGGGCCCCCGTGAGTGTGCGTACGTCTAGCCGGCAACGGCCTTGAGGGCGTCGCCGAGCTCACCGGCCTCGACCGAAGTCATCTCGACCACCAGCCTCCACCGCCCCCGAGGGGAGCCCCCACGGCGGTCCCGCGGCCCTCCTTGTCACCTCGAGCGGCCGTCGCCGGTCCTCGGCTTCATGGCCGCCATGCGGCATCCCCTTCCTCGTGCCTGCGTCGTGCGTGCCCGTTGCCGGACGCCGGGCGGCGCCGGGCACGGAGCGTGTCCGGGGACCATTATCGCGCCCGGTCAGCCGACGACGAAACGAGGCGGGGGACGAGGCACACTGGCGGGCGAACCCGACCCCCTTCCGTCGGTCAGGAGGAGCCCATGAGCAGCGCGCCCGGCGAGGCCCGCGAGGCAGGTGCCACGGGCGTCGCCGTCGACGACGACGGCGCCGTGCGGACCGTCCGGATCGACCGGCCGGACGCGATGAACGCCCTCGACGTCGCGACAAAGATCGCCTTGCGCGACACCCTGAACGGCCGCCGACGACGCGGCGGTCCGCGCCGTCGTCCTGACCGGGGTCGGGCGCGCCTTCTCGTCGGTCAGGATCTCGGGAGCACACCCGCCTCCGCACGAGCACGCCGAGGTGATCTGGCGACAGTGCCGGAGCACTTCGACCCGATCGCGCGCGCTGACGACGATGCCGAAGCCGGTCATTGCGGCCGTGAACGGGGTGGCCGCGGGGGCGGGCGCCGCCTTCGCCTTCGCCTGCCGACATCCGCCTGCTCGCCGAGTCGGCCTGCTTCAACCCGGCCTTCACCGGCATCGGGCTTTCAGCGGACACGGGCTCTCCTGGTCGCTGCCCCGACTCGTCGGCTGGCCGGGCCCAGGACCTTCTGCTGATGCCCCGAACAGTCGCGCCCGCGAGGCGCTGGCGCTGGACTGGCGACCGAGGTGGTATCCGCCGCTGACCTGCCCCCGGTCCCGCGAGGTTGCCCGAGCGGTTCGCCGCGGGGCCGACGTCGCGTACGGGGCCGTGCGGCGCGCCGTCGCCTACTCGGCGACGCATCCCCTGGACCAGTCGCTCGCCTACGAGGCCGACTGATGGCGCTGACCGGAGGCACCGCCGATCACGAGGCCGCGGTTGCAGGCCTTTTGGCGAAGGAGAAGCCGACGTTTGAGGGGCGCTGGCCCGGCCTCCGGCTCTCTTTGCGGCGTACTCGCTTCATGGACTTTCAACGCTCGAAAACCCGCATTCGACGAGTCAGGCCGCATTCAGCGAGCACGGCCCGGGGCGCTCAGAGGTCGGTCCCAGCAGTCCTCAAGGTGGTCGTCGACGAGGCCGCAGGCCTGCATCGCGGCGTACGCGGTGGTCGGGCCCACGAACCTGAATCCCTGCCCTTGAGGGCTTTGGCCAGGGCGGCCGACTCCGGAGTCGAGGCGGGGACGTCCGCGGTTCTCGCGGAGCCGCGGGCGTGGCGGTCGGGGCGAAGGACCAGACCAGGTCGTCGAGTCCGCCGGCGTAGCGCCGCGCAGGGCGAGCCGCCCCGCGTTGGCGATCGCGGCCTCGATCTTGGCGCGGTTGCGCACGATCCCGGCGTCGGCGAGCAGGCGGTCGACGTCCGCGGCCCGTACGCTGCGACGCGCTCCGGGTCGAACCCGTCGAACGCAGCCCGGAAGCCTTCGCGCTTGCGCAGGATCGTCAGCCACGACAGGCCCGACTGGAAGGCCTCGAGGGTGAACCGCTCGTAGAGCCCGCGCTCGTCGCGGACCGGCCGGCCCCACTCCTCGTCGTGGTAGCGCCGGTACTCCTCGCTGCCCGCGGCCCACGCGCAGCGGGCGACGCCGTCCTCCCCGGCGGCAGCCGTCGTCCCGGCCGGGCTCACGCCCGGTGCTCGCGGGCGAGCTCGTCGCCGAGCTCGCGGGCCATCGCGCGCAGCCCGCGGCTGAAGCTGACGCGGCCGACGCTGCCGATCAGCCGGCCAACGGCCGGGTCAGGCGTACGGGGGCCAGCTCGATCTGCTCCGACCACGTCACGGTGCTCGTGCCCGCGCCGCCCTCCGACACCTCGACGAGGCCTCCCCGAGCACCACGTGGCCCTACTTGACGACCCGGCAGCACCCCGGCACGCCGGCGGCCGGCTCGCGCCACTCGACGACCTCCATCGGGTCGTCGAAGCCGAGCGGCCGACACCGGTGCGGCCGACGAACCGGGCGCCCACGCCACCGGGCGACGGCGTGAGCACGGTGACCCGGTCAGCGGCACCGAGCGACCGTGGGCGTGCCAATCGGTGATGCGGCGCCAGGTGGTGTCGACGTCCGCCGGACTCGGGACGACGGCGGTGAAGCGAGCCACTACGCGTCGCCCCCGTCATCGGGGACGCTCGCCCGCGGGGGCTGCGCGTTCCCGGAGAGGTAGTCCGTGCCCGCGGGGGTGGGGGTGGGGGCGGAGGTGGGAGCAGGGGTGGGGGCGGGGGCGACGGCCCCATGGCCCAGCACGTGAGCGCGGAGCCGGGCCGTCTCCGCGCGCAACCGCGCGAGCTCCTCCTCGCTGTGCCGCAGCTCCTCGGTGACGCGGTCGAGAACGTCGTCGACCTCGTCCATCCGGTAGCCGCGCAGGGCCGGTGAGAAGCGCACCCGGTCGAGCGCGGCCGCCTCCACGGGGCCGTCGGGCAGGCCGCGGCCCGGCAGCGACGACGCCGGGGCGTCGAGGCCGCCGGCGATCCGACCCGCCGCGACCGCGGCGACGACCGCGACCACCGCCATGATCAGCAACGTCAGCAGCAGCGTCACCAGGCGATCGTCGCACGCCGCCCGACGTAGCGGCGTCTCGCGGGTCATCGTTCGCGCCGGACTGCTCCTCCTGGATGAGAACGGAGAGCATCCGTTGCCACACAGTGAGTCATCAGCACACTCTGCTGCGAGCCAGGTTCCCGCGGACGCCACGACGCGTCCCACCGCCCTTCGCAGGAGGTCCCGTGCCCCGTCCGTCGTTCCTTCCCCGACGCCGCGTCGTCGCCGCGCTGGCGGCGGCGGGTGTGGCCGCCGCCCTGGTCGTCCCGGCGGGAGCCGCGCTCGCGGCGCGCTCGGGCCCCGGCAGCCGGCGCGAAGCACACGGCGGCAGGCAGCCACGGCGGCGGCGAGCACGGCGCCGGCGCCAAGGGCGGGGCCGAGGACCACGGCGGGCCGCCGCCCGCACCCCCGCTCGGCGGCCCCGGCGGCACGGCGCTGCGCTGGTGGCCCTACGGCACGGTGCTCCACGGCTCGCTCACGGTGCAGTCCCGCGAGAAGGGCGTCGTGCAGCTGGCGATCCAGCGCGGCACGGTCACCGACGTGTCACCCGGCTCGCTCACGGTGAAGTCCGCCGACGGTGTCGAGATCACCTGGACGACGTCGGCGACGACGCGGATCGTGCCCGTCACCCCGGGCCGGGGCCGCGGCGCCAAGCGCGCACCCGTCACGGTCGGCGCCCAGGTCGGTGTCTGGGGCCCGGGAGCGGGCGACGGACCCGAAGCGGCGGTCATCCTGCTGCGCACGACGGGCAAGGGTGGCGACGGCCCGTCGCCGTCACCCTCCCCGTCACCCACCCGAGCCGACGACCCGGAGCCCACGCCCACCGTCTGACGCCTCACCGCGGCTATCGGCGACTCCCATGCTCCTCACAGCTTCTCGTGTCATGGTCGGCTCGGGCCGCGTCATGGACTCGTCCGCGACACGGCCCGAGCGGACAGCACGGGAGAGCACCGGAGGTCGTCATGAGGTCACGCGTCCTGCCCGTCATGATCGCCGCGGCCGGCCTGCTGGCCGGCGGGGTCGCCGCGAACGCGCTCGCCGGGTCGTCGGCGCAGGCGTCCGGCGGCGTGACCCCGGCCCGGGCGCAGGCCGCCGCTGCCGATGTGGCACCCACCCCGGCGCCGTCGGGATCGACCGGCACTCCGGGGCAGCCCCCGGGCCGAGCCGGCGGGCGCGGCCACGGCTGGGGCGGTCCGATGGGTCCGATGGGCGGGCCGGGGCGCGGGCTGGGCGCGGGCGGGCCCGTCCTACACGGTGAGTTGGTCGTCCAGGCCCCCGGCGGCACGACCACCACCGTCGTCGTCCAGACGGGCACCATCACGGCCCGCGGAGCGAACGGGATCACCGTGCGCAGCACGGACGGCTACACCCTGGCGTGGGTGCTCGACAGCTCGACGTCGGTGCGCACCGGCTGGGCCGCCGGCAGCGTCAAGGACCTGGCGGTGGGCGACGCCGTGCGGGCCGAGGGAACCCGGCAGGGCGGCACCGTCACGGCCCGATCCGTCGGCGAGCGACCCGCGAGCCGAGCGGCAGGGCAGAAGGCGGGGCCGTCGACCACGCCGCCAGGAGCAGGCCAGGGCACGCGCCCCGGCGCCGGCGCGCCCATGACGCAGTCCTGACGCCGGATCCGCTCGTCGTCAGGGCTCGCCCTCGAGCAGCTCCTCGCTGACGTCGCCCGCCGCAGGCCGGCGGCGACTGCGCGCCAGCCCCGCCTCGACGGCGTCCAGGGCCTCGGTGACCGACGACGTCCAGACGGCCAGCTCCTCGGCGCCCGGGCGGACGAACCCCTGCACGAGCAGCTTGCCGACGAGGTCGTGCAGGGAGGCGTAGACCCCGGTCGGGTCGAGGACGACGACCGGCTTGTCGTGCATCCCGAGCGTGCCCGCCACCCAGACCTCGAGCAGTTCCTCGAGGGTGCCCAGCCCCCCGGGCAGCGCGACGAAGGCGTCGGCGGCGGCGTCCATGCGGCCCTTGCGCTCGCGCATGTCGGCCGTCACGACGAGCTCGTCGGCGGCGTGGTCGGCGACCTCGAGGCCGAGCAGGGCCTGCGGGATCACGCCGAGGGTGTGACCGCCGCCGGCCCGGACGGCGCGCGCCACCTCGCCCATCATCGAGACGCGGCCACCGCCAGAGACGAGGTCGTGCCCCCGCCGCGCGATCTCGGTGCCCAGCTCGGCGGCCAGTTCGAGGTGCGCCGGGTGGATCCGCTCCGAGGAGGAGCAGAAGACGCAGATCCTCGCCACGGCCCGCGCTCAGCCGTTCCCGGCGGCCCGCGGCGAGGCGGCCCGCGGCGACGCGGCCTGGCCGGCCGCCACGGCCGCGGCGTTCGCCTCCGACGAGGCCTGCTCGTGCTCGCGCTGGTGCACGGAGTCGACCAGGATCGCGACCGCCTCGTCGACGTCGTCGGTGACGTTGAGCAGGTCGAGGTCCGGCGCGGAGATCATCTTGCGGGCGAGCACCGGGCCCTTCATCCAGTCGAGCAGGCCCTGCCAGTAGTCGCGCCCGAGCAGGACGATCGGGAACGAGGTCACCTTGTGCGTCTGCACGAGGACGAGCGCCTCGAACAGCTCGTCGAGGGTGCCGAAACCGCCCGGCAGCACCACGAACCCCTGCGCGTACTTGACGAACATGGTCTTGCGGGCGAAGAAGTACCGGAAGTTCACGGCCAGGTCGACCCAGGGGTTGATGCCCTGCTCGAACGGCAGCTCGATGCCGAGACCGACCGACACGCCGCCCGCCTCGCAGGCTCCCTTGTTCGCCGCCTCCATGGCGCCCGGGCCACCCCCGGTGATCACCGCGAAGCCGGCCTGGACGAGGGCCGAGCCGAGGCGTTCCGCCAGCTCGTACTCGGCGTCACCCCGGGGCGTCCGGGCCGAGCCGAAGACGCTGATCGCCGGCCCGAGCTCGGCCAGCGCGCCGAAGCCCTCGACGAACTCGGCCTGGATGCGCAGCACCCGCCAGGGGTCGGTGTGGACCCAGTCGCTCGAGCCATGGCTGTCGAGCAGCCGCTGGTCGGTCGTCGAGCGCGGCACCAGGCCGCGGCGCAGCGTGACCGGTCCCTTGCGGTAATCGCGGGCAGAGCCCACCGAGCCTCCTGACGTCGACGTTCTCACCTGCCCGCGGCCGCCGGCAGGGGACCGGCGTACCGCCGGCTCCTGAGCACCGGCGCGCGGGGCTCTCACCTGACGCTACGGCTCACCGGGAGCCGCAGCACGGCAACCCCGCCGCACCACCCCTGCGGCGTCCCCGCCCAGCTTCGGGCACCTGGGACACGGCGGGTGGACGATCGGGCGAACGACGAGCGCCGGGAGGCCGGACGAGGGGTGACGCGCGGTTCGCGGGACGCCGCCGGATCGCATCGCGAGGGTAGGGTTTCGACCGTGCGAGGCTGGCCTGACGACGGAACGGGCGGCGGCTCCTCGACGTCGGCGCCCGAGGCGGACGTCGAGGCCCTGATCGCCTGGGGCCGGTTCGCGGACGCCGCCGAGGCGCTGGCGCGCCTCGAGCAGGTCCTGCCCGCACTGGAGAGCAGCGGTGAGGCGCCCGCCGTCCTGCTCGCCCTCTTCGGCCGCGGGCTGCTCGCCCGGGTCGCCGGCCGCCCGCTGCCCGAGATCGTCGAGGCCTGCGACCTGCTCGAGCGTTCCGCCCTGGAGCGCCGGGCCCCCGTCTGGGCGGCGTGCGCGGCGGCCCTGCGGGCCCGCGCACGCCTCGACGCGGGCGAGGTCGGCGCCGCGGTCAACGACCTCGCCCGGGTCGACCTGCAACGTCTCGGGGCGGTGCTGGCGGAGCGCCCGGGCCTGCTGCTGCTCGACACCCTGGCCGGCGCCTACGCCCGGCTGCGACTGGACGAACGCACCGAGGACGCGCGGAGCCGGATCGAGGAGGCGCTGCCCGCGGCCGCGCCCTTCGACCGCGCCGTGCACTGGGCCGGCTGGAGCGTGCAGCTCGCGGCCCGCGCGCTCGATCCGGTGGCCTCGGGCCGCGGCGAGCCCGACCAGGCGCTGCTGGAGCGTGCCGTCGAGGTGAGCGGCCGGCTCGACGCGCTGCCGAGGACGGCCGTGCCGGACCGGCTCAGGCGCGGCGCCGACGCCGTCCGGGCACTCGCCGCTGCGTACCGGGGCCGCCCCTCGGAGGCGCTGCGCCTGCTCGGCCAGGACGCCTTCGGCGAGGCGCGCGACCTGCCGCCGCTGGAGCGGCAGGTCGCGGCGCTCGCGGCGATCCACGCCCATGCCCTGGTCGGCTCGGTGGCCACCGCGCGCAGCCTCGACGACGGCGCCGCGCCGGCTCCCGCGGGCCTGCCGCACCTGGTCCTCGAGGCCTGCCGGGCCCGCGAGCGGCTGTGGCTCGAGAGCCACGCAGGTGGCTCCGTGGTCCCCGCGCTGACGCGCCTCGACGACGTGCTGGCGCGGATCGGCTGGCTCGGCATGGACCTCGTCGCGCAGACCGCGCGCCAGGTGCTCGAGCATCAGGCGCTGCGCGTCGAGAGCCGCACCGACCCGCTGACCGCGGTGGGCAACCGGCGCGCGCTCGACGAGGAGATGCGGCACATGCTGCGCTTCACGCCGATGCCGCTCGCCCTGGTGCTGGTCGACATCGACGACTTCAAGCAGATCAATGACGCCTTCACCCACGTGGTGGGTGACGAGGTGCTGCGACCGGGTGGCCGAGTGCCTGGGCCACGAGCTGCGGATGGGCGACCACCTTGCCCGCTACGGCGGCGACGAGTTCATCGCCCTGCTGCCGCGCACGGGCGACCAGGAGGCCCGCCAGGTCGCCGACCGGATGAGCGAGGCGATCGCCCGGCTCCCGTGGGTGAGCTGGCCGACGGCCTGCGCGTCCGGGTGACGACGGGCTCCGCCGCGCTCTGGTCGCTGACCGGTCGCCGGCCGGACCGGGACGCCGAGAACCTGTTCCGCAGGGCCGACGAGGCGCTGCTCGAGGCGAAGCGGGCCCGGTCGGCCCGGCCGCCGGCGGCCGCCTGGCCGGTGGGTGGCCGGCGTCGCCGCATCGCCGCCGCCGATCCCGCCCAGCCCGCGGCACCGCTGCAGCCGGCGCCGGTGGCCGCCGCCGTCGACCGCCGCCGCCGATCCCCCGCCGAGATCCGCTCCGAGTCCACCGGGCCGGTCACCGCTCCCATCACCGCACCCGTCGCGGCCCGGGCGAACCGCGCCGGCCATCACGCGCATCCGGCGCACTCGCTGCAGGGCGACGACGCTGACGACGTCCGCCGGAGACCGAGAGCCTGCCCCGGTCGCGCCGGCGCCGGGCCACCGTCATCGACCTCAGCGGCGCCGCGAGCGCCCGCACGCCCTTCGGCTGACGGCCGTTCCGAGACCCGTCAGAGCCATCAGGCCGTCAGGCAGCCGTCAGGACAGCCAGGTCAGCAGGGCCGCCTCGCAGGCGCGCAGCTGCGCCACCGGAACGTGCTCGTCGTCGGCGTGGGCCAGCTCGGGTCGCCGGGGCCGAAGTTCACCGCCGGGACGCCGAGGGCGCTGAAGCGGGCCACGTCCGTCCAGCCGTACTTGGCGGTCGGCTCGGAGCCGATCGCGGCGACGAACGCCGGCGGCCGCCGGCCGGTCGAGGCCGGGCCGGGCGCCGTCCGCGCCGTCGACGACCCGTCACCTCGTCGCCGTCGAAGACCTCGCACACGTGGCGGCCGGCCGCCTGCAGGTCCTTGTCGGGGGCGAAGCGGTAGTTGACGGGACCGTGCACTCGTCGGGGATCACGTTGCCCGCGATGCCGCCGGCGATGCCGACGGCGTTCAGGCCCTCGCGGTACATCGAGCCCCTCGACCTCGACCTCGCGCGGCTGGTAGCGCCGCAGCCGGCCAGCACGCGGCCGGCCTCTGGACGCGTTGACCCCGCGCCAGCCACCGGGCCGAGTGCGCGCGCCACGCCGCGGGTGACGACCTCGGCCCGCAGCGTGCCCTGCAGCCGCCCTCGATCCCGGCGGCGGTCGGGCTCGAGCAGGACCGCCAGGTCACCCGCGAGCAGCTCGGGGACGTGCGGGCGAGCCGGCGCAGCCCGTTGCGGTCGGCGTTCCACCTCTTCGCAGCGTAGAAGACGAAGGTGACGTCGCGCGAGGGCGGGGCAGCGCGGCGGCGACCTTGAGCTGGACGGCGACGCCGCCCTTCATGTCGGCCGTCCCCCGGCCGACGAGCAGGTCGCCCTCGATACCGGGCGGGCAGGTTGCGGCGACGGGCACCGTGTCGAGGTGACCGGCGAGCACCACCCGCTCGGGCGGCCGAGGCCGGTCGCCGCCACCACCGCGTCGCCGTCGCGCGTCACCTCGAGGTGGCCCCAGCCCGGCGCAGCGCGCGCCTCGGCCCCGTCGGCGGGCGGACCCCTCGCCACCGGCTGACGACTGACGTCGCAGGTGGCGCAAGGTGGAGCTAGGCCACGTCACGCCGAGGGGTCGAGGTCGAGCCGGTTCCGCTTCATGCGTCGAGCACGCGAGGCGGCGCGGCGGCACGCGTCGCCGCGGGCCGTCGGCCGCTGCCCATAAGGTTGCAGCATGACCGGCGCGAGCACCCCGGTGGACCGCGAGCGGCGCCGGCGGCCGCTCCGCCTGGGGTACGGCTGGCGACGACCGTGACGACGGCGCCACGCTCGACACCTGGTACCCCGATCCGCAGCTTCGTGACCCCGCCGGCGGACGCCGCCCGGCATGCCGACATTCCGGCGGGGCTCGCGGCGCTCGAGGTCCGACCGGATCGCGGCGTACGGGCCTCGTGGTCCGCGCGGTCGTCGACCTCGACGCTCCCCCGGCCGACGTGCCCGCGGCAACCTCGGCTCCACCTGCTGTCCCACCGCCTGGTCGACCCGCGCCGGCCTCGAGCCTCACACGGCCTCTTCGGGGTCTCGCTCAACGTCACATGGACCAACACGGGCCGTGCGCCGTGGAGGGGTTCGAGCGCACCCGGCTGCGCCTGCTCGCCCGACGTCCCCATCGGCCCTCTTGGAGGTGTTCGGCGTCGACAAGTTCCCGCGGATGACCGACAGCGATACGT
>CAWCCY010000041.1:0-82260 GCA_963794075.1 uncultured Actinomycetota bacterium | reverse complement strand
GCCTCTCGCGGTCGGCGCCCCGCGATCGACCGTGCTGCTCGCCGGCGGTTGCAGGCTGCTCGCGGCGCTCGTTCTCGATGGCTGCTGGGGAGACGTGTCTATGTCGGGGAGCGCGGCTCTCGAGCGCGACAGTTGCTCCAGGCGCGTAGCTCGACGAGAAGCCGGAGGAGGAGCTCGAGCAGTTTGTCCTCGACCTGACCGGGCCAAGGGGATGCCGCGGGAGCAGGCCCGGCTGGTCGCTGAGAGCATCATGCGCGACGGGGACGCCGCGCTCGACACGCTCGCCCGCAGGAGCTGGGCCTCGACGGGGCCCGGGCTCGCCGTGGTCGGCCGCCTTCTCTGTTGCTGCTGGCCCCTTCGCGGTCGGGCATTCCGCCGCTGTTGTTCCTGACCTCGTCACCGGCGGCACGGCGGGGCGCCTTCGCCGCCGCGGTCGTCCTCCGCGCCCTGCTCGCAGATGAACCGCGATCGGCGTCGGGCAATCGCGTCGTTCAACGGCGTCGTCTCCCCGGTCCGGGGCGCCCTGCGGCAGGTCGTGGTGGGGGTGCTGGCCGCGGGGCGTCATGGACCGGCGTCGGCGCGCTCATCGGCATCCGCGCGGGCGATCTCTATGCCGCGCACATGCGGTGTTCAGCAGGTTATCTTCGTCAGCCGTCCCTATGACGTGACGGAGAGCTCCGTGAGCACGTGGGGCGCCGTCGAGGAGCTCGTGGGCGAGGTACTGAGTGGTCGACCCTGGCCGCGAGCCCGTCGCGGCGGTGGGCGTGCAGGCGTGCGCCCTCGAGACGGCCGCCTGGGCCGGTCGCGCCCCGCGCCAGCAGGCCGGCGATGAGCACGGCGAGCACGCTGCCGCTGCCCGAGGTCCCGAGGCCGCCGCCCGGCGCCCCCGACCCAGAGGGTCGCCGTCCGGAGGCGGCCGACGGCGCTCCGCAGCGCGACGATGCAGCCGTAGCGGGCGGCGATGTCGGCCGCCGCGCCGGCGACGACGTTGGGTCCGGCGCGTCATGCTCGAGCAGGATGCCGGCCTCGGAGGCGTCGGGGTCAGGACCAGCTTCCTGCTCCTTCAGCGCGGCGGCGACTCCGGCCGTCCCGGACGGGCCCCGAGCGCGTAGGCGTCGAGACCACCTTCGTGGCCTGCGGCAGCGCTTCGGCGAGGCCGGCGTCCAGGGCCGTGTCGTCGCCGTCGTCGAGGGCGGCGGCGCAGACGACGTCTGCCTGCTCGGGCGAGATCGTGCAGGTCCTCCATGCCCGGCAGGTTCACGTGGCCACCGGCGTCGCGGGCAGGGGGCAGCATGAGCGCCGGGATTGCGCACCGCCACCGCGACAGCCGACGGGGCCGCGAGCAGCCAGTCGGAGCTTGCCGGCCCCGGCGCGCAGCGCCGCAGCTCTGCTGAGCACACGGCCGCGCCCTGGGTTGTGCGGCACCGCCGACGACGAGCAGATGCTGCCCCGGTCGCGCTCGTCGTCGCCCGGCGGCGGCAACGGCCACCCCCGCAGCAGGGCGGGGGCGACCGGACCTTGCTGTCGGTGTCGCAGCCGCCGACCGGGTCATCGGGGTAGCTCCTTCTCGTCTGGGCTCGCCGGCGCTCGCGCACGGGGACCGTCCAGTCGCAGCGGTCCAGCCGCGGGCCGCTCGCGTCGTGCTCGAAGACGGTGAGCCGCAGTTCGCGTACGCGGTCGTGGTCACGAGCTCGACGGTCGCGCGCTCGTCGAGGCCCTCGACGACGGCGCGGGTCAGCTGGATGACGACGTCGTGCGCGACGACGAGCAGGCGGGCCCCGGCCAGTTCACGGGTCGCGTCGGCGAGCAGCGAGCGCAGCGCAGGCAGATGTCCGTCCATGTCTCGCCGCCCGGCGGCCGGTGGAATACCGGCCGACGAGCTCGGCCCGCTCGGCCTCCTCGGGGTGGCGGGCGACGATCCCGCTCCAGGCCAGGCCGTCCCACTCGCCCATCTCGCGGTCGCGCAGGCGCTCGTCGATGCTGCGGCGCAGGTGCGGCAGGCCGGCGGCGCCGAGCAGCAGGTCGGCGGTCTGAACGGCGCGCAGGTAGGGCGAGACGAGGACGGCGTCCGGGTGCAGGTGGGCCGGCTGGTCCGCGAGCCATCGGCCGAGCGCCGTCGCTTGCCGCCGGCCCAGGGAGCTCAGGGGCACGTCGGCGTCGCGGCAGCCAACACGTAGTCGGGCGCCTGGCGCCGCTCGGCCCCGTCGCGCACGATGTTGCCCTCGCTCTGACCGTGCCGGACGAGCCACAGGGCGGCCGGCCCCGAGCGCCAGGCGGCGAGCGCCAGGCGGGGCGGAGTGCCGTCCGCGCCGTTCCCCGCCTTGCCGGTCACGTCCGTCACGCCCTCACCTCGACCACGGCCTGCTGCTACCCCGGACCCTGGTGGGTCATGCCCCGGAGCAGCGGCGGGAGGTGGGTCTGGGTCACCGTGATGGCCGCCTCGCCCGATGTTCGGCCCAACAGGTGAAGCGACGTGGCGGGCGTGATCACGCCCCCGGAACCGCCGATGGGGCCGTGTCGATGGACCGCGAAGCCGTCGCCTCACCTAACACTCCGCCGCCGCCGAACTCTGGCGGCAGGCCGGCACCGACCTCATCCTCGTCGCCGGCGCGCCGCCGCAGCTGCGGGTGGACGGCGACCTCGCACCGCTGGCCGGTTCGGCGCCGCGCCGCCGAGCTGACCGGCGCGCTGGCCCGCGAGCTCGGTGCCGCCGCACGCCTGGACGGCCTTCGAGGCGGGCACCGAGGTGGACTTCTCGTTCTCCTGGCGGGGACAGGCCCGGGTGCGCGGCAACGCCTACCGCCAGCGCGGCGACGCGGCCCTGGCACTGCGGGTGATCCGCGGCGATCCCGCCTTCGACGAGCTGCGACTGCCGGAGAGTGTGCGCGGCTGGCGGCCCTGCGGCCAGGGTCTCGTGCTCTGGTCACCGGGCCGACCGGGTCGGGCAAGTCCACCACGCCTCGCCGCGCTGGTCGACTGGATCAACACGCACCGGGCGCGGCACGTCATCACCATCGAGGACCCGTCGAGTACGTGCACGAGCACAAGCGGAGCGTGCGTGAGCCAGCGCGAGGTGGGGACGGACACGGTCCTTCGAGGCGGCGCTGCGCAGCCCTCTGCGCGAGGACCCGGACGTCCTGCTGGTCGGCGAGCTGCGCGACCTGGAGTCGATCCGCTTCGCGCTGACGCTCGCGGAGACCGGCCACCTCGTGCTCGCGTCCCTGCACACGAACGACACCGCCCAGGCGGTCGACCGTCTCGTCGACGTCTTCCCCGGCGACCAGCAGCCGCAGATCCGCGTGCAGCTGGCCTCGACCCTGACCGGCGTCGTCTACCAGCGGCTCCTGCCGCGCCGTGCGGGCGGCCTCGTGGCCGCCCACGAGGTCCTGCTCGCCACACCGCCGGTCCGCAACCTCGTCAAGGAGGGCAAGACCGGGCAGCTGCGCAACCAGCTCGTCACCGGCCAGCGCGACGGCATGCAGACGTTCGAGCAGTCACTGACCGACCTGGTGGCGCAGGGGCTCGTCGACCACGACGAGGCGGTCACGCGCTCCCTGTACCCGCGCGAGGTGGCGCCCCCCGCGGCACTCGCCGGCTGACCCGCTCGACCACGCAGACAGCGACGGCCCGGCGTCCTCGGACGCCGGGCCGTCGCTGTGCGGGTGCTGCTTGTTCAGCAGCCCACGGGGTAGGTGACCACGCCCGCGGCGTAGACGACGGCCGGGTTCGGCACGGACTGCAGGTAGTTCGCCGCCTGCAGGGCCGCCACGCTCGCCGCCGGGCCCCCGGTCTTGGCGATGTAGGCCTGCGAGGCGATGTCGACCGTCTTCGCGTTCGAGCACGCCGCCTGGGCGGTGGCGTCGGCGCGGAACGTCGCGACCCCGAACACCACGATCGAGGCGAGGATGCCCAGGACGACGATGACGATGAGGAGCTCGATCAGGGTGAAGCCCTCGTCGTCGCGGGTACGGGCGGCGAGGATGCGCTGCTTCAGCATGCGGGGTCCATTTCTCGAGGATTACGGCGCGGTGCCCGCACAGTCACGATGATTGCGCGGGAGGTGCTGGTGCTGACCGCCGTCCCTGGTGGCCGACATCCCAAGAGTTGCCCATCGCCGCGGTTCTGCGCGGCATTCCCGCCGACATTCGCCCGACCGGCCCATCAAGTTTCCCGGCGGGCAGCCGAGAAGCGTCCCCGGGCCTGGCGGAAAAGGACACGACGAAAGGCCGGCGCGCGCGGGAATGCGCACCGGCCTTTCGTGGGCCATTCTTCAGCGCTGCATCTGCCAGGCCTTGACCGTCACCCTGCGTGCGCCGGTGCTGTCGTCGAACGTCGCCGCGGCGCGGCCCACCGCCACCCAGCTCCCGAGCGGCGGTGCGCCGCCGCAGGCGCCGCCGGCCGGGCAGGTGTAGGCGGTCAGGTAGACGTCGAGCGGCACGACCCCGGGGCTGTCGTCCGGTACCTCGATGACGGGGCCGGTGTATTGCGCGGACGGGGTCACCTTGATACGCAGGGAACGCACGATCAGACCGGAGCGGAATACTTGCGCGGACGCATTCGTGAGCTGGATGTCGAGGGCGGCCAACGGGGTGTAGGCCGTTCCCTGGAAATAGACGGAGGTCTTCGACCCGGACGTCGTCACGAGTGCGCAGTTCGTGCTCGCCGGCACGTAGGGAGCCGTTCCGACACAATTCGAGGAACCGGTGACCGGCGTCGCCTCGGACCGCACCGCCGGCGGTTTCCAGGTGAGCGTCACCTGCACCCGGTCGAGGGTCGCCAGGAGGTCCTGCGGACCGCCCTTCTTGCCGGTGGCGTCCCAGCGGAGAACCAGATCGGACAGCCCGTACGCGTGCACCTCGTCGACGAGCGCCTGCGACATGACGTCGAGCGTGTCGTCGGTGCTCGCCGTCCGCAGGGTGGCGGCAGCGGTGATCGACGTCGCGCCCGGCCGCCCCGGCGTCACCTGGAGGGCCACCGCGTCGCCGCTCCCGGAGTTCTGCTCCCGGTGCGTCACCGCCACCTGCGCACCCGTGAGAACGGCTCCCGCCGGCACCGCGGCCGGGAGGGCGAACGACGACAGGCTCACGCTCGCGGTGCCCCCGGTCGAGCGCAGCACCGTGGCGGTCGCGACCGCGCCGTCCTTCGTGGCCAGCTTCTGCACCAGCTGCCCCGCGGGGGCGGTGGTGAACGCGGGCGAGGTCGTCGACGTCGCCGCGGTCGCGGCCACCGGCCCGCTCGTGCTCGCAGCCGGGTCCGCTCCGGTGGTCGCCCCCGAGATCGGGATCGCCGGCGACGACGACGAGTAGGTGCCGCAGAGCTCGACGTTGCCGGCGGCCACCACCAGCCGGCTGTCGCCGCCGAACGACGAAGCGCACGCCCTTGGCGGTGGCATCGGTGAGCGGGCTGACGCAGGCTCCGGGCACCGCCAGGGGAGAGGCCCCGGTCAGCGTGCCGCCGATGACGTAGGTGGACTTGTTGTTGACGGTCCAGACGTCCGTGCCGCTCGGCACCGGCCGGTAGGTCAGCCCACCGACCTGGCTGTTCCGGAAGTCGAACCAGTAGGTGCCGGGCGAGAAGACGATCGTGTTGCCGCAGGCACTGAGCGTCGTGAGTGACGTGGCGTCGTCGTAGTAGCCGGGCTGGAGCGTGACGGTGGCCGGCCCGCACGACGTCGGGACGGTCCGGGGCACGAGCTGGGCGGGCGTCGGCGCGGCCAGCGCGTAGCCGGCCTTGCTCAGTGCGGGGTCCTGGAACGCCGCGGCGTCCGCGGCCGTCGGGGTGTAACCGCACAGGGCCGCCGGCGTGCTGATCACGTAGCTCGTGTCACACGCGCCGCGCGCCTTCGCCTGGGCCCACGGGCTCGTCAGGTTCGACGACGAGCCGCCCTGGGTGATGGCCGAGTTGCTCACGACCTTGCCCTTGACCAGCAGGGTGGCGTTCGAGCCCAGCCCGATGCCGGGCTCGCCGGGGTCGGTCCCGAGGGTGAGGATCGCCGAGCCCGGCTTGGTGTTGGCATTCTGCGTGACCCCCGTGGAGTCGCCGCCCGTCCCCGGGCCGGGCGTGCAGGTCACCGCGTAGTGCCCGGACGCCGCGGGCGCCGCGGACCACGAGGGGCCGCCGGGCGCCGTCTCGGCGTAGTAGCGCACCCCGCCACCGGACCCGCCCTGCGTGAAGCACGCCGTGCTCCCGCCGTCGAACGCGTAGCTCCCGCTGCGCAGGTCGTTGAGCCCCATCTGCAGCGCCCCGTCGACGTCCGCCACGTTCTGCGCGTGGCCGAGCGTCCCCGCGATCGAGTCCACACCGCCCTGGACGGCGTACGTGGCGGCGCCGCTGATCAGGCCGACACCGAGGACGAACGCGAGGGTCAGGAGCAGGGAGGCCCCCCGGTCGTCGGTGGTCCGGGCCCGGACGCGCACGCGCTTCCTCACGAGATCCTCCTGGTGCCGGTGAGCGTGACGGACCGGTCGGCGGTGTACCGGGCGTCGGTGCCGGCCGCGACGACGGTGAGCGTGTACGAGGTGGCGGCCGTGCACGCGCCGGTCGTGACCGTCGGCCCGCTGCAGTCGGTCAGGGTCGCGCTGCGCAGGGCGTCGGCGACGACCCGGTCGTTCGGGCTCGGGGCGGTCGCCGAGCAGGTGAGCCGGTGGAGCTCCCACTGCCCGGGTGTTGCCGGCGCCGGCCGGAGCACGTAGGTCACGACGACGGGCGTGATCCCGGCCGCGAGCGCGCCGGCGTCGAACGTCGTGCCCCGGAACTCCACCACCGCGGTCGCATCGCTGCCACAGGTGGGCGGCGAGTTCACCGCGGTGACCGCCGTGACGCCCTCGGCATCGTCCGCGAAGGCCAGCGCGGCCCGCTGCAGCTCGAAGGACTCTGCGGTGCTCGCCCCCGTCCCGCGGCTCGCGCCGATGACCGCGGTGAAGGCGAACGTGAGCGCGCTGACGATCAGGCCCAGGACCGTGATGCTGACGAGGAGCTCCACCAGGGTGAAACCGGCGTCGTCGTGGCGGCGGCGTCAGCACGACACGACCTGGCAGGGGCGCCGGACGACGACGTCCAGGTGCTGGCTGCTCGGCCCCGTACGTCGCGCCGGCGCTGGTCACCGTCAGGCGGACCAGCTGGAGTCCCGTGTCCGCGCAGGGGGAGGTGGACGTCGTCCAGGACGACCCCGTCCAGTAGCCGACGGGCGCCGCTGCCGCCGTCCATCCCGCCGGCAGGCCGGCAGGCTGCGGGAAGGCCGCCGGTGTCGCGCAAGGCGTGTACGTGTAGCCGCTGCCGCCGTCCGTGGGCCGGCTGAGCGTCTCGGCCCACGACCGCAGGACGGCCTGCACGGAGGCCGCGGCCGCGTGCGTCGCGGCGCCGTCCTGGGCGGCCCGGGCGGCGCCGAGGACCCCGAAGCCGGCGGTCAGCCCGGTGACGGCGATCCCGATGATCGCGAGCGACACCAGGCTCTCGATCAGGCTCTCGCCGGCGTCGTCGTGCGGGCGTGCCCTCATCGCAGGTGAGCCGTGCGGAAGATGTCGTACATCGCCGAGACGAGGGCCACGGCGACGAAGGCGACGATGCCGCCCATCACGACGATGACGACGGGCTCGATGATCGCGGTCACCTTCTGGATCTTGTAGTCGAGCTCGCGCTCGTAGAACCGGGCGGCCACCTCGAGCTGGGTGTCGAGCGTGCCCGTGTCCTCCCCGACGCGCATCATCTGGGCGGCCACTCCCGGGAACAGGCCGGTGGCGGCGACAGGGCCGGCGAGGCCCTCACCGCTGAGCATCGCCGCGCGCGCCTGCTCGAGCCCGCGCTCGAAGACCCGGTTGTTCAGGCTCCCGGTCGCCACGGTCATCGCCTCGGGCAGCGGGACGCCGGCCTTCACCATCGAGGCGAGCAGCCGGGTGAACCGCTCGATCTTCGCGTACCGGACGGCCTCGCCGATCACGGGCAGGCGCAGCAGCAGACGGTGCCAGAGCATGCGGCCGGGCCCGGTCCGGACGCCGGCCGCGCACGCCAGGACGAGCACGCCGGCGATGCCGCCGACGAGCCACCACCACGTGCCCATGAACCTCGTGCTCGCCAGCAGGGCGCGGGTGGGCCACGGCAGGTCGGCGTCGAGGCTGGCGAAGAACGTCTCGAACTTCGGCAGCACGACCAGGCTGAGCACGGCGACCGTGCCCATCGCCATCACGAAGACGATCGCCGGGTAGATCATGGCGCTCTTGATCTTCTTGCGGGCCTCGATGTCGCGCTCGAGGTACCCGGAGACCTGGTCGAGCACCTCGTCGAGACGACCGGTCAGCTCCGCCGAGCGCAGGATGCCCCGGTACCAGGTCGGGAAGTCGCGGGGATGGCGGTCGAGGGAGTCCGAGAGCCGCTGTCCGGCCGCAGGTCCTCGCCCATGGCGGTCAGCGCCCGTCGCACCGCCGTCCGGTCGGACTCGGCGGCCAGCACGGAGATCGCGTCGAGGATCGGGATGCCGGCCCGCAGGAAGGCCCCGAGCTGCCGGGAGAGGTGCATGAGCTCGGACGGCCGGATCCGCGCCGGCGCGACCTCGATCTCGAGCAGGCGGCGCTTGGCGGCGATGTCGACGATCCGGAGATCGCCGCCGGTGATCGCCGCCCTGGCGTCCTGCAGGCTCGGCGCCACCTGCACGCCGCGCGCAGAGGTCCCGTCGGGGCTGACGGCGACATAGGCGAACTTGGGCAAGGGATCTCCCGGGGTCGTGGGGAAGGGCTGCGGGACGGGGGAGTGCGCGGTTCAGACCGTGTAGATGCTGCGGAGGATCTCGCCGATGGTGGTCTCGTCCTCGTGCACGAGCCGGGCCCCCTCGGTGCGGAGCGGCCGGAGGCCCTGGCTCATGGCGAGCCGGCGGAGCTCCCCGTGGGACGGCGACGGGCGCACGATCATCTCTCGCAGCTCCTCGGTGACCGAGAGCAGCTCGTAGACGCCGATCCGCCCCGAGTATCCGGTCCCGGTGCAGGCCGCGCAGCCCTCGCCGGGCCAGTACTCGGCCTTCGGCGCCGCCGCCGGACGCCTCGTAGAAGGCGAGCTCCTCCGCGCGTGGGCTCGTAGCGCACCCGGCAGTGCCGGCAGGTGCGCCGCACGAGCCGCTGGCCGACGACGCCGATCACCGAGGAGGCGACGAGGAAGGACTCGATCCCCATGTCGAGGAACCGGTAGCAGCGCCGACACGGCGTCGGTGGCGTGCAGCGAGGAGAGGACGAAGTGCCCGGTGAGGGCCGACTGCACCGCGATGCGGGCGGTCTCGACGTCACGGCATCTCGCCGACGAGGATCATGTCGGGGTCCTGCCGGAGGATCGACTTCAGGCCGCTGGCGAAGGTGATGCCCGCGGCCTCGTTGATCTGGATCTGGGTGATCGACGGGAACACGTACTCGACCGGGTCCTCGATCGTCATGATGTTGCGGTCGCCACCGTTGATCTCCGACAGCGACGCGTAGAGGGTCGTCGTCTTGCCGCTGCCGGTCGGGCCGGCGCAGATGACCATCCCGAACGGCGACGCGGATCAGGCGCGCGTACGCCTCGTGCGTCTCGCTCGGGCATCCCCAGGTCGCGCAGCCGGTACAGCGCCCGGCCCTTGTCGAGCACGCGCAGGACGACCTTCTCGCCCCACACGGTGCCGGCCGTCGCGACGCGGACGTCGACCGGGCGCCCGTCGATCGTCGTGGAGATCTGGCCGTCCTGCGGGCGCCGGCGCTCGACGATGTTCATGCCGGCCATGATCTTCAGCCGGCTGGCCACCGCCGGCCCCATGGCGCCGGGCAGGGCGAGCACCTCGTGCAGGGAGCCGTCGATGCGGTAGCGCACGCGCACCCGGCCGTCCTGCGGCTCCACGTGCACGTCGGAGGCGCGGTCGCGCAGCGCCTGGGTCAGGATCATGTCGACCACCTGGACGACGGGGGCGTCGTCCCCCTCCGCCCCCAGCTCGCCGCGGTGCGCGAGCGCCTGCGTCGTCGCCCCGGTCCGGCCGACCTCGAAGGCGGCCACCTGCTCGGAGACCCCGGCCAGCGCGCGATAGGTGGCGTCGAGGACGCGCCGCAACTGCCCGGCGGGGGCCACCCGGACGACGACGGGCCCGGTGACGGCGGCGCGCAGCTGCTCGAGGGTGCCCGGGGCCGGGTCGGCGACCGCCACGACGAGGGCGCCGTCCGCCTGCCGTTCCACCGGGACGGCGCCGAGCGCCCGGGCCCGGCTCTCGGGCAGCTCGGCGGCGAGGGCGGCGTCCGGCGGCGTGCGATCGAGGTCGACGACCGTGAGGCCGGCTTGCTCGGCGACGGCCTCGGCGACGCCGGCCTCGGTCAGCATCCCGAGGTCGACGAGGATCTCACCGAGCCGCCGCCCGTCATCCGTCTGCAACGCGAGCACCTCGGCGACCGTGCCGTGGTCGAGGGCGCTGCCGGTGCACGAGCAGCTCGCCGAGCAGGCGCCGGGGAGCCTCGTCGGCCTGATCGTCGCGGCCGGCAGCCTGGAGCGGCACGCGGGGGTGCGGGGCGCCCCCGGCGGGCTCTGCGTCGACGCCTGCGGAGCGGCGTAGCCGCATGGAAGCCCCTTCCGTCATCGTCCTGTAACTCCCTGGTCAGGATGGCGGCGCAGCGTGACCGTGTGATCGCCTGTCGGTGAGCAACGCCCGATCGGACCACCGGATCACCCGAAGGGCGCAGCCCCTGGGCGGGCAGACCAGCGGCGCACCGCCGGCCCCCCGCGGGCCACCCGCTGCTCCGCTCTGCAAGCGGGGGCCGTGATCGGCGCTTAGCGTTCACGCGTGGACGCCGCCGGCCGAGCCGCCCCCGCCGGGCCCGGTGATGTGCGTGTCGGCCTGTCCGGCTGGCGGTACCGCGAGTGGCGCGGCCGCTTCTACCCGCCCGGCCTCGTCCAGCGCCGCGAGCTCGAGTACGTGGCCGACCGGTTCGACACGGTCGAGATCAACGGCTCGTTCTACTCGCTGCAACGCCCGTCGTCGTACCAGCGCTGGGCGGCGACCGTCCCGCCCGGGTTCCTGTTCGCCGTCAAGGGCGGCCGCTACATCACTCACTTGCTGAGGCTGCGCGGCGTCGAGACGCCGCTCGCCAACTTCTTCGCCTCCGGGCCGCTCGCGCTCGGCCCGGCGCTGGGTCCGGTGCTCTGGCAGCTGCCGCCGGGGCTGGTGTTCGACGAGCAGCATCTCGAGGCCTTCCTCGAGATGCTGCCGCGGACGACCTCCGAGGCGGTGCGGCTTGCCGAGGGACATGACGCGCGGTTGGACGAGCGGAGCTGGCTGACCACGGACGCCGACCGCCCGTTGCGGCACGCGCTCGAGGTGCGCGACGAGAGCTACCGGGACCCGGCGTTCCTGCGGCTGCTCGAGCGCCAGGGCATCTCGCTCGTCGTCGCCGACACCGCGGGGCGCTGGCCGATGCTCCTGGACCCGACGGCCCGCCTCGTCTACGTCCGCCTGCACGGGGACGTCGAGCTCTACACCAGCGGGTACTCGGACGAGGCGCTCGACCTGTGGGCCGACCGGGTGCGCGGCTGGGCCGCCGACGGGCACGACGTCGTCGTCTACTTCGACAACGACGTCGACGCCCATGCGCCCTACGACGCCGCCGGGCTGGCCCGACGGCTCGGCGTCGGGCCGCTGGGCCTGCGAACGGACTGCGGGCGCGCGGAGCTGCCGACGTCCCCGTTCGGACATAGGTTCGAGTCATGACGAACGACGCGAACACGGGCCCTTCCGACAGCGACGTGCCCGACCCCGCCACCTGGCGCACGGGCGACGAGCCGCCCACGCACCGCCAGCGTGCCTACCTCGAGACGCTGGCCAAGGAGGCCGGCGAGGAGCTGCCCGACGACCTCACCAAGGCGCAGGCATCGGAGAAGATCGACGAGCTCCGCGAGGAGACCGGCCGCGAGTGAGGGGCCGCAGGGCGGTCACTCGGGCGTGACGTAGGCGGCCGTCATGCCGCCGTCGACGACGAGGTTCGCCGCGGTGACGAACGACGCGTCGTCGCTCGCGAGGAAGGCCACCGCCGCCGCCACCTCGGCGGGTTCGGCGAAGCGCCCCATCGGCGTGTGCACGAGCCGGCGGGCGCTCTCGGCCGCGTCGGCGGCGAAGAGGCTCCGGGTGAGCGCCGTGCCGACCACGCCCGGCGAGATCGCATTGACCCGGACGCCCGAGCGGGCGAACTGCACGCCGAGCTCCCTGGTGAGCGCGAGCACCCCGCCCTTGCTCGCCGTGTAGGCCAGCTGCGAGGTGGCGGCGCCCATCAGGGCCGCCGTCGACGCCACGTTGACGATCGACCCGGCCCCCTGCTCGAGCAGGTACGGCAGGACCGCCTTGCACCCGAGGGCGACGCCCTGCAGGTTCACCGCCTGGACCCGCCGCCACGCGTCGAGCCCCAGGTCGAGGATCGACCCGTCGCCGGGCGGGCAGATGCCGGCGTTGTGCACGGCGACGTCGATGCGGCCGAACCGATCGACGGCGCCCGCGTACAGCCGGTCGACGGCGTCCGGGTCGCTGACGTCGGTGGCCGCGAAGGCCCCGCCGAGCTCGCCGGCCAGACGCTCGCCCTCGGCGCCGTCGACGTCCGCGACCACCACCCGCGCGCCCTCGGCGGTCAGCCGCCGGCAGATGGCCGCCCCGATCCCCGCCGCGCCGCCGGTGACGACCGCGACGCGGCCCTCGAGCCGGCCGGCCGTCACAGCGGCGTGACGTACGCGCCGGTGATGCCGCCGTCCACGAGGAAGTTGCTGGCGGTGATGAACGAGGCGTCGTCGCTCACGAGGAAGGCCACGGCGGCCGCGATCTCCGCCGGCTCCGCGAACCGGCCCATCGGCACGTGCACGAGGCGGCGCTGGGCGCGCTCGGGGTCGCTGGCGAAGAGCTCCATCAGCAGCGGCGTGGCCACCGGTCCGGGGGAGAGGGCGTTGACGCGCACACCCTGCCGGGCGAACTGCACGCCCAGCTCGCGCGTCATCGCCAGCACTCCGCCCTTGCTCGCCGTGTACGAGATCTGCGAGGTGGCCGCGCCCAGCGTGGCGACGAACGAGGCGGTGTTCACGATCGCGCCCTTGCCCTGCGCGAGCATGTGCGGCAGCACCGCCTTGCACCCGAGGTAGACGCTGGTGAGGTTGACCTCCTGCACCCGGCGCCAGGCGTCGAGCCCGGTGGTGAGGATCGAGTCGTCATCGGGCGGGCTGATGCCGGCGTTGTGGAACGCGATGTCGACGCGCCCGTGCCGCTGCACCGTCTCGGCGTACATCCGCTCGTTGTCGTCGGGGCTCGTGACGTCGGCCTGCACCGAGCTGCCACCGAGCTCGCCCGCGAGGTCGGCGGCGGCGTCCGCGGCCAGATCCACGACGACGACCGTCGCGCCCTCGCTCGCCAGCCGGCGGCAGGTCGCCGCGCCGATCCCGCTCGCCCCGCCGGTGACGACAGCGACGCGGTCAGTCGTTCCACCCTGTTCTCCCTCACATCTCGCGCTGATCATGCAATCCGCGTCGATCATGCACTTCCGGTCGATCATGATTTCGCGTCGATCAGTCGTGATCGACATGGATTGCATGATCACGCGGATTGCATGATCACGCATAGGTAGGGATGTCAGTCCGACGCGATGAAGACGTTCTTCGTCTCGGTGAACGCGGCGAGCGCGTCGGGGCCGAGCTCGCGGCCGAGGCCGGAGCGCTTGAAGCCGCCGAACGGCGTCGAGTACCGCACCGACGAGTGCGAGTTCACCGACAGGTTGCCGCTCTCGACACCCGCGGGCCACGCGCAGCGCGCGGCCGACGTCGCGGGTCCAGATCGAGCCCGACAGCCCGTACTCGGTGTCGTTCGCCTTGGCGACCGCGTCGGCCTCGTCGTCGAACGGCAGCACGGCCACGACCGGCCCGAAGACCTCCTCGCGCCACACCCGGTCACCTGCCGAGCGGGGGAGGACCACCGTCGGCGGGTACCAGAACCCGGGCCCGGACGGCGCCTCGCCGCGGAAGGCGACGTCGACCGGCTCGGTCGCGTCCTCGACGTACGAGCGCACCGCCGTGCGCTGCTTCGCGCGAGATGAGCGGCCCCATCTCGGCGTCGTCGGCGCCGGGTCCTTGACCACGACGCCCTGCACGGCCGGCTCGAGCAGCGCCAGGAACCGGTCGTAGACCGAGCGCTCCACCAGGATCCGGGAGCGGGCGCAGCAGTCCTGCCCGGCGTTGTCGAACACGCCGTACGGCGCCGTCGCGGCGGCCTTCTCGAGGTCGGCGTCGGCGAAGACGATGTTGGCGCTCTTGCCGCCGAGCTCGAGCGTCACCCGCTTGACCTGCCGGGCGCAGCCCGCCATCACGCCCTGGCCGACCTCGGTCGAGCCGGTGAAGACGATCTTCCGCACGTCGGGGTGGTCGACGAAGCGCTGCCCGACCACCGACCCCTTGCCGGGGAGCACCTGGAACACCCCCTCGGGGACGCCGGCCTCGAGCGCCAGCTCGCCGAGCCGGATGGCCGTCAGCGGGGTGAGCTCGGCGGGCTTGAGCACCACCGTGCAGCCGGCCGCCAGCGCCGGCGCGAACCCCCAGCCGGCGATCGGCATCGGGAAGTTCCAGGGCACGATCACGCCGACGACGCCGACCGGCTCGGCGAAGGTCACGTCGAGGCCGCCGGCCACCGGGATCTGCCGGCCGAACAGCCGCTCGGGCGCCGCCGCGTAGTAGTGCAGGACGTCGCGGACGTTACCGGCCTCCCAGCGGGCGTTGCGATCGTGTGGCCGGCGCCGCGGACCTCGAGCAGCGCGAGCTCCTCGAGGTGCGCGTCGACGACGTCCGCGAAGCGCCGCAGCAGCCGGCCGCGGTCGGCCGGGGCGACCGCGCGCCAGGCCGGCAGCGCAGCCGAGGCCCGCGCGATCGCCGCGTCGGTGGCCTGCGAGGTCGAGCTGCCGACGGTGGCGACGACGCTCCGTCGCCGGATCCATCACCTCGTGCATGGCCGGGTTCATGATCGACCGTCGTCGGATGCATGATCGACGCGGATTGCATGATCACCGCCGCGGGTCGGGGGTCACAGCGCTCGATCCTGCTCCCAGTCGGTGACGGCGGCGCCGAACGCCGCCAGCTCGACGTCGGCGCGCGTTGACGTAGTGGGCCACGACATCCTCGCCGAAGACCGTGCGCGCCACCGGCTGCCGGCGAAGAGGTCGCGCGCCTGCGGCCAGCGTGGTCGGCACCGACGGCAGCTCGGAGGTGTAGGCGTTCCCCTCGAACGCGGCCGGCAGCTCGAGGCCGGTCTCGATGCCGTGCAGCCCGGCGCCGAGCATCGCCGCCAGGGCGATGTAGGGGTTGACGTCGCCGCCGGGCAGCCGCAGCTCGGGGCGCAGCGAGGGCCCGTGCCCGACCACGCGGACCGAGCAGGTCCGGTTGTCCTCGCCCCAGGCGACCTTCGTCGGCGCGAAGCTGCCGGCGGCGAAGCGCTTGTAGGAGTTGACGTTCGGCGCGTAGAGCAGCGTGAACTCGCGCAGGGTGGCGAGCACGCCCGCGACGAACCCTCCGAAGACCTCGGTGCGCTCCCGCCCCCCGCCGGAGGCCTCGCGGTCGAACACCAGCGAACCGTCCGTGCCCCGCAGGCTCATGTGGATGTGGCAGGAGTTGCCCTCGCGCTCGTCGAACTTGCTCATGAACGTGAGGGACCGCCCGTGCGCCGCCGCGATCTCCTTGGCGGCCGTCTTGTACAGCGAGTGGTCGTCGGCCGTCCGGACCACCTCGTCGAAGCGGAACGCGATCTCGTGCTGGCCGTAGTTGCACTCGCCCTTGGCCGACTCGACCCGCAGCCCGGCGGCGTACATGGCGTTGCGGATGTCGCGCAGCAGTGGCTCGACCCGCCCGGTGCCCAGCACCGAGTAGTCGACGTTGTAGCGGTTCACGGGGGTCAGACCGGCGTAGCCCCGGTCCCACGCCTGCTCGAAGGTGTCCTCGAACACGAGGAACTCGAGCTCGGTGCCCGCGAAGGCGGTGAACCCCAGCCCGGCCGCCCGCTCCACCTGCGCGGCCAGGATCTGCCGCGGCGACTGCACCACCGGCGCGCCGTCGAGCCACAGCACGTCGCACTGCACGATCGCGGTCGCGGGCAGCCAGCCGGCGAGACGCAGCGTCGCGAGGTCGGGCGCAGCACGAAGTCGCCGTAGCCGCGCTCCCACGACGAGATCGCGTAGCCCTCGACCGTGTTCATGTCCACGTCGACGGCGAGCAGGTAGTTGCACGCCTCGGTCCCGTGGGCGAGCACCTCGTCGACGAAGTAGCGCGCGTGCAGCCGCTTGCCCTGCAGCCGGCCCTGCACGTCGGTCAGGCAGGCGACCACGGTGTCGACGTCCCCCGCGTCGACCATCCGGATCAGCTCGTCCACCGACAGCGGTGCGCCCCTCGCGGCCATTCGACAGCTCCTCTCGGCAGATGCTCGCCGCAGCCTCTCACGACCACCCCGCGCCGTGATCTCACGCCCGGCGAGGTCACGCCCGCGGCGGCAACCGGTGCAAGGTCACGTCACCGAGCGCGCCCTCCGCGGCCACCGCCGTCAGGTAGGTGCAGTGCGGCTGGCGGCGCCGGTCGGTGGGGGAGCCGGGGTTCAGCAGCCGCAGGCCGGCGGCGGTCCTCGTGTCCCACGGGATGTGGCTGTGGCCGAACACCAGCACGTCGGCGCCCGCGAACCGCGGGTCGGCACCGGCCCGTGCCTCGCGGCCGCGCGCGTCACCGGTCTCGTGCACGACCGCCACCCGGACGCCGTCGAGCTCGGCGCGCGCCACCTCGGGCAGGCGCGCCCGCAGTACGGGGCCGTCGTTGTTGCCGAACACGCCGACGAGCCGCCCGGGCGGCCCGGGGCGGTCGGAGAGTCGGCGGAGCAGCCGGTCGAGCAGGTCGGGCTCGGTCCAGTCGCCGGCGTGGACGACGACGTCCGCGCGGTCGACCTCCGCCCACACCACCGCCGGCAGGTCGCGGGCACGGCGTGGCACGTGGGTGTCGGCGAGGACGAGGAGCCGCAGCACGCGGCCCACGCTGTCACGGCCGGGGAGCCGCGCGCGCCGACCGTCGGTACGGTGCGGACGTGACAGAAGGTACGAACGCCGCAAGTCCCCCCGCGGAGGGCTCGGAGGACAGCGTCCTGACGGTGCTGGTCGCCGGCCTCGCGAACCTGTTCATCGCGGCGGCCAAGTTCGTCGGCGCGATGATCAGCGGCTCCTCGTCGATGCTGTCCGAGTCGGCGCACTCGCTCGCCGACACGGTGACCGAGGTGCTCCTCTTCGTCGCCATCCGCCGGGGCTCCAAGCCCGCCGACGAGGTGCACCCGCTCGGGTACGGCCGGGAGGCCTATCTCTGGTCCCTGCTGGCTGCCTTCGCCACCTTCGTCGCCGGCGCCGTGGTGTCCGTCGTGGACGGCATCGACCGAATCCTCCACGGCGGCGACAGCGGGGACCCGCGGGTGGCCTTCGTCGTCCTCGCCGTGGCGTTCGTGCTCGAGGGCACCTCGCTGCTGCGCGCCCTGCGCCAGGTACGGAGCAACGCGCGGCGGTACCGGGTGCGGATCCTGACCTTCCTCGAGGAGACCACCGACACCGCGGTGAAGGCCGTCACCTTCGAGGACAGCGCGGCCCTCGTCGGGCTCGTGCTGGCGGCTCTCGGCCTCGGTCTGACGCACCTGACCGGGCAGTCCTTCTGGGACGGTGCCAGCTCGGTGCTCATCGGCGCCCTGCTGTTCGTGGTCGCGGTCTCGCTGGCGCGGGCCAACTCGAGCCTGCTCGTCGGCCGGTCCGCCCCGCTCGGCCTCGACCACGAGCTCCAGGACGAGCTCGAGTCGCTGCCGGAGGTGACCTCGGTGCCGGTCTTCGTCACGTCCGTCACCGGCCCACGGCGGCTGCTCGTGGCCGCCAAGGTCGAGTTCCGCGACGGGTGCACCACCGACGACATCGAGCGCGCCGCCGACGAGGCGGAGCGCCGGCTCGTCGCGCGCTTCCCCGGCATCGAGTACGTCTTCCTCGACCCCAGCGCGCGGACGACCGCCGCCCACGCGTCACCTCCCGCGGCATCCGGCCACTCGGGCTAGCCGGTGGCCGGGCCGGATCGGGCGAACGGACCCGTCGGGGCAAGCAGGTGGCCGGGAGGGGTTGTGGCGACCGCGGATCAGGAGTGTGCTGGTCCCATCGGCCCACCAGGGGCCGGAGGCACGCGCGGGCGACCCGCGGCAGGCCGGGGGCGGGCACCCGTCGTGCGACACGAGCACGCGACGATCTGGGAGGCTCGATGACGACTGTGAGCACGGATGCCGAGGGGAAGACCTCGGGGCCGTCCGAAGGATCCGGAGCACCGACCGTGCAGGTGAGCCGCACGGTGGGTGCTCCGCTGGTTCACGTCTGGGAGGTGCTCGTGAGTCCCGCGGGCGCCCAGGCCCTGCTCGGGCAGGGGGCCGTCCTGGGCGGCAAGGGCGAGCCCTACCACAGCAGTGACGGCAGCAGCGGCGTCGTCCGCAGCTACCACCCCCTGGAGCAGCTCCGGGTCTCCTGGCACGTGACGCCGGACGGGCCGCCGACGATCGTCGAGCTCGACCTGGCCGCGGACGGTGACGGCACCCGGCTCGAACTCACCCAGGGTCATCTCTGGCACGGCGTGGACGCCGACGACCTCGCCCGCCGCTGGTCCGGGGGGCTGGACCGGCTGGCGGAGCTCGCGGAGTCCACCGCCTGACGCATCCGGTGGCCGTGGCCCGGCGCGCCGGCGCCGGGCCCGGTCACCCGTCAGATCCGGTCACCCGCCGGATCCGGTCTCCTGTCACATCCAGTCGCGCCGCTTGAAGACGGTGTACAGCACCGCGCTCAGCACGACGATCGAGACCGTCGACATCCAGAAGCCGGCGACGTGCCCGAACCCGGGGTAGGGGACGTTCTGGCCGTAGAACCCGGTGACGGCCGTCGGGACGGCGATGATCGCCGCCCAGCTCGTGACCTTCTTCATGATCGAGTTCAGCCGGTTGCCCTGGATCGTCATGTTCGTCTCGAGGATGGTGGTGACGAGGTCGCGCAGCGACTCGGTCCACTCGGTCGCGCGCAGCACGTGGTCGTAGACGTCCTGGTAGTACGGCATCATCCCCGGGTCGACGATGTGCAGGTCCTGCCGCATCAGGGCGTTCACGACCTCGCGCATCGGCAGCACGACCCGGCGCAGGAGGACGAGGCTCTTGCGCATCTCGAACGAGCGTCGCTGCACCTCCTGACTGCGCGGCCGGTCGTCGAACAACATGTCCTCGAGGTCCTCGATGGCGTCGTCCAGGGCCTGGACGGCGGTGAAGTGGCTGTCGACGACGACGTCCAGAAGGCCGTGCAGGAGGAACGCCGTCCCGTACTTCAGCAGGTCGGGTGAGGCGTCCCAGCGGGCCACGACGTCGTCGATGGGGAAGTTCTCGGACTTCCGGACGGTGACCAGCGCGTGCTGCGTGATGAAGGCGTCGACCTCGGCGGTCACCAGCCGGCCGGAGGAGTGGTCGAGCCGGACTGCGTATCCGGTGACGAAGAGGTGCGTGTCGTAGCGGTCGAGCTTGGGCCGCTGGTGCTCGGCGACGGCGTCCTCCACCGCGAGCCGGTGCAGCTGCAGCTCCTCGGCGATCGCGGCGAGGTCGGCCTCGTCGGGCTCGCAGATGTCGACCCACACGACGTTGGCGGGGTCCTCGAGGTGGTCGGAGACGTCGGCCACCGGGAAGCCCTCGCTCTTGAGGACCCCGTCGCGGTAGAGCCTCGTCCTGGCCATAGGTGCACGGTACCCAGGAGGAGTGATTTCAGCTGGACTCTGACGCAGCGTGAGCCCCTAGCGTCGGGGACATGAGCGAGATCGAGGCGCCCCCGCTCACGGTGGGCGAGGTCGCCCGGCTGACCGGCGTGACCGTCCGGACGCTGCACCACTACGACGCCGTCGGGCTGGTGAGTCCCAGCGGGCGGACGGCCGCCGGGTACCGGCTCTACGCCGATCCCGACCTCGACCGGCTGCACGCGGTCCTCGCGTACCGCGAGCTCGGCTTCGGGCTCGACGAGATCGCCGGCCTGCTCGACGGCGACGCCGAGCCGCTCGCCCACCTGCGGCGCCAGCACCACCTGGTGCGGGCCCGCATCGAGCAGCTGACCCGGCTGCTCGCCGCGCTCGAGACGACGATGGAGGCAGAGATGTCCGGCATGAGGCTGACCCCGCAGGAGCGGTTCGAGGTCTTCGGCGACCGCGACCCGATGGAGCACGCCGACGAGGCGCGCGAGCGGTGGGGCGACACCGAGGCGTACCGCGAGTCCGCCCGGCGCGGCGCCCGCTACGGCAAGGACGACTGGCTGCGGATCAAGGCCGAGGCGCAGGCGGTGCTCGACGGTTCGCCGCCGCCCAGGCCGCCGGTGTGCCGGCGAGCGACCCGAGGGCGATGGACGTCGCCCGCGAGCACCGCGCCCACATCAGCCGCTGGTTCTACGACTGCACCCCCGAGATCCACCGCGGCCTGGCGCAGATGTACCTCGACGACGAACGCTTCACCGCCCACTACGAGGAGCGCGCGCCGGGCCTGGCCCGGTACGTCCACGACGCGATCCTCGCCGACCTCGACCGCTGACCCCCCACCTGTGCTGAACCCCCCACCTGCGCTGATCATGCAATCCGCGTCGATCATGCAATCCGCGTCGATCATGCAATCGGCGTCGATCACGTGACGCGCGGGGGAATTCAGCGGGAGAGGCGCCGCAGGAAGTCCGCGGCGAGCGGTGCGGCGGCCTTGGCCCCGAAACCGCCGCCCTCGACGACGACCGCGAACGCCAGGTCGCCCTGGTACCCGGTGAACCAGGCGTGCGTGTCCGGCGGGTCCTTGCTGCCGAACTCCGCCGTCCCGGTCTTGCCGTATACGGGGCCGCCGGGGACGCCCCGGAGGGCGGTGCCGGTGCCCTCGGTCACGACGGCACGCATGAGCTGTCGCAGGGTGGCGACGGTCGAACCGTCGAGCGAGCCGGAGGCGCCGCCGGAGCCCGCCGGCTTGGGGTCGACGACGAGCCGCGGGACCACCGGCGTGCCGGCAGCCACCGACGCCGACACGGTCGCCACCGTCAGGGGGCTCGCGAGCACCTTGCCCTGGCCGATCATGTCGGCGGCGTGCTCGTTCGCCGTCGCCGAGGACGGCACCGAGCCCGCGAAGGCCTGGACGCCGAGGGCGAGCCGCCGGCCGTAGCCGAGCTCGGAGGCCGCGTCGGCCAGCTGTGCAGGAGTGATCTTGGGGGCGCTGCCGACGAAGGCCGTGTTGCACGACTGGGCGAAGTTCGTCCTGAACGGTGCCGTGCCGAGCACCTCACCCTCGGCGTTCGTGAAGGTCTGCCCGTTCACGACGAGCGAGGCCGGGCACGCGACCGGGGTCGTCGCGGTGTACCCCTGGCGCAGCAGCGCGTACCCGCTGGCCACCTTGAAGGTCGATCCCGGCGGGTACTGCCCGAGCAGGGCGCGGTCGTAGCCGGCGGCGTTCGGGCCGCCGTTGGCGACGGCCAGGACCTCGCCGGTGCTCGGCCGGACGGCGACCAGACCGGCGGGCTTCTTGGCGGCGGCCAGCGCGGCCTGGGCGGCGTCCTGCACCGCGGGGTCGAGCGTGGTGGTGACGTCGGCGCCGTTCGTGGCGGGCGCGGTGAAGAGGGGCGGGCCGGTACCGCTCTTCGCGCCGCCGCTCTTGGCGAGCGGGGCCGTGGTCACGGTGAGGCCGGCCGCCCCTGACAGCTGCTCGTCGTAGACGCGCTGCAGGCCGGCCAGCCCGGTGAGGTCGCCCACCCTGACCCGGCCGCCGGACCCCGCCACGATCTCCTTGGTGGCCGGGCCGACGCTGCCGAGGAGGGCGCGGGCGAACTGCGCGGTCCGGCCCACGGTCAGCAGACCGGTCGCCGTGACGACGCCCGGTACGGCCTTCAGCCGGGCGGAGACGCGCTGGTAGGCCTGCGCGCGGAGCGTGATGACCGGCACGAAGGCCGTGGGCTTCGCGGCGGTGACCGCCTTCGCCAGGGCTCCCGCGTCGACGTCGACGATGCCGGCGACGGCGGCGGCCGTCGCGGCGGCGTCCCGGGCCTTGCCGGGTTCGATCCCCACGTTCACGACCTGCTGCTCACCCGCGAGGACCTGCCCGCCGGCACCGAGGATCCGCCCGCGATGACCGGTCGTGCGCGCCGCCACGAGGCCGTGGCCCGTCGTGAGAGCAGGGTGGACGAGCGTCGGCGACCAGACCACGGCCCAGGCGTCCTGCACCTGGCGGACGTCGACGGCGGTGGTGTACTCCCAGCTGCGGCCGCCCGCCAGGGCCCACCGCACCTTCAGGTGCCCGCGGGCGGTGCCGTTCGCGGGCTCGGCGACGTCCATCACGGTGACGGCGGCGGGCCGGGGCGACGCCGCGGCGGCTGCCGTGGCCGACGCCGACGCCGACGACGCCGAGGACGACGCGCCGGACCCCGCTGCCGCCGGCGCGGTCGCGGGGGCGAGTCCGGCCGTGAGGGCGGCGACCTGCGTCGCCACCGTCGAGGCGGGGGTCCCGGTGAAGTGCACGGACGCCAGGTCGCCCGCCGGCCAGGCGCGCGCGAACGACGCCGCCGCGGCCATGGCCGCCTCACGGCGCCCGTCGTGCCGCTGGTGCAGCGCGAGGGGGATCATCACTCCCGCGGCCACCGCGAAGAGGGCCAGCGCCGCCACGACGACCGTGAGGGCCCGCTGCCGCGCCACCCGCTCCACCTCCGCCATCACTCGCGCCTGCCCTGATCCGTCGCCCGTCGGGCCGCCACGACGCTACCGACCGGGACGTCGGCGACGCCAACCAGGCGCCCGGGGGATGGACGGGCGGGCGCGCCCGGCCACCGAGCCGTAGGGTGCCGCCAGATCACGGCGGGCCGCACTCGGGCGGGTGGCCGACGCTGCCCACGCAGCCGGACGACCCGCCACCGGCCGATCGGAGGTACACCGTGCGCGTGCTCGTCGTCGGAGGCACCAGGTTCGTGGGCCGACACATCGTCCAGGCGTTGCTGGACGCGGGGCACACGGTGACGCTCTTCCATCGCGGCTCGGGCGGCGATCCGTTCCCCGAGGCCGAGCACCGGCACGGCGACCGCAACGGCGACCTCGCCGGCCTGGCCGACGGCGAGTGGGACGCCACGGTCGACGTCAGCGCCTACGTCCCCCGGCAGGTGCGCGTGCTCGCGGACGCCCTCGGCGGGGCCGGCGGGCGCGGCGGCCGCTACCTGTACATCTCGTCGGTCTCCGCCTACGCGCCGGGCGCGGAACCCCCGATCACGGAGTCCACGCCGCTGGCCGTGCTCGCCGACGAGGACACCGAGGTGGTCGACGGCGAGAGCTACGGGGGCCTCAAGGCACTCTGCGAGTACGCCGCCGTCGAGGCCTTCGGGCCCGAGACGCTCATCGTCCGCCCGACTTACGTCGTCGGCCCCCATGACCCCACCGGCCGGTACACGTACTGGGTGCGCCGGCTGGCCGAGGGCGGCGAGGTGCTGGCCGTCGGGCCGCGGGAGCAGCCGATCCAGGTGGTCGACGGACGCGACCTGGGCGCCTTCGTGGTCCGCCTGCTCGAGAGCGGCGCCCGCGGACCCTTCCACGTGGCGGGGCCGCCGCCGCCGCACACCTTCGCCGACCTGCTCGACGCCACGGCCGCGGCCGTCGCCCCCGACGGCACGACGATCACCTGGGTGACGCCCGAGTTCGCCACCGCCAACGGCCTCGACGGCCGGATCGTCCCGCTGTGGCACGAGGGCGAGCTCGACCCGGTCGGCGCGGTGGACCCGTCGGCCGCGCTGGGGGCCGGCCTCGCCCTGCGCCCGGTGGGGGACAGTGCCCGCGACGTGCTCGCCGCGGGTGACGCGACCCCACTCGCGGACGGCGTCGGCCTCTCCCGCGACCGCGAGCGGGAGCTGCTCGAGGCGGCGCGGCACGACGGTGCCTGACCGCCCCGAACAGCTCCCCGACCGGCTGGCGGAGCACCTGCGCAGCTGGGTGGGCGCCTGGCCGCCGCGCCGCCGTCTCGACGTCGTCGCCAACCCGCGGCGGGCCCTGCCCGGCTGGGACGGCTCCATCTCCCCCGTCACCGGCGTCGTCACCGCCGGCGGCGAGGCCGTCGTGGGTGTCGACCCGGCGCTGGCCCCGCCGGTCGAGGCGTTCGCGGCCGACGTGCAGGACGTCGACGCACTGATCCGGGCCCTGCCCGGGCTGCTGCGGCGCCGGGGAGTGGCCGGCCGCGGCGTGTTCCGCTGGTCGACGACGCCCGCTCCGCTCGCCGCCGCGGGCGTCTGGCTACCGTTCGACGACGCGCGGGTTCCCGACTGGCTGCGCCCCTTCGGCGGCGACGTCCTCGTCGCCCTGGACGGCGACACCTACGTGGCGGGGGTGGGTGTCAAGCGGCACGACCCGTGCGGGCACGAGCTGGCCGTCGGCACGGAGGAGACGGCTCGCGGCCGGGGCCTGGCGCGCCGGCTCGTGGCGCAGGCGGCTCGCCGGGTGCTCGACGAGGGCGCCGTCCCGACATACCTGCACGCGCCCGACAACATCGCCTCCGCCAAGGCGGCGGACGCCGCGGGATTCCCCGACCTCGGCTGGTCGGTCGTCGGGTTCTGGCCCGTCCCCTGACGGCCCGGCCGGCCGCCTTCGGAGGTCCTTCCGGCCCCGCCGGCCAGCCCGGGTCGGCCTCCGGCCGCCCCAGCGGCTCGGGGTAAGGTCACGGCAAGGGCGGTGGGCACCGCCCGCAACCCCTCGGGCGCGGAGCGGAGGTGAGCGTCGTGCTGGACCCGGAGGACCTGTACGAGTTCGACCCGGTACAGCCGCAGCCCGGCGAGCTCGTGCGGCCGGTGCTGGTGCACGCGCTGGGCGGGTTCGTCGACGCCGGGCAGGCCGGCCGGCTGGCCGCCGATCACCTGCTCGCCACGCTGCCGCACCGCGTGATCGTGCGCTTCGACGTCGACCAGCTGTACGACTACCGCGCACGCCGGCCGGTGATGACCTTCGTCGAGGACCACTGGGAGTCCTACGACACGCCCCGGCTCGAGATCAGCCTGGTCGAGGACTCGGCGGGCACGGGCTTCCTCATGCTGACCGGCCCCGAGCCCGACGTGCAGTGGGAGCGGTTCACGAGCGCCGTCCGCCTGCTGGTGGAGCGGTTCGAGGTGCGGCTCACCGTCGGCGTCCACGCCATCCCGATGGCCGTGCCGCACACCCGGCCCGTCGGCGTGACCGCGCACGCCACGCGGCCCGAACTCGTGGCCGGCGCGGAGCCCTGGGTGAGCCGGGTGCAGGTGCCCGGGCACATGGCCGGCCTGCTGGAGTTCCGGCTCGGCCAGGCCGGGTTCGACGCCGCCGGCTACGCGGTGCACGTGCCGCACTACCTCGCCCAGGCCGAGTACCCCGACGCGGCCGCCGGCCTGGTCGACTCGGTGGCCCAGGTCAGCGGCCTGCGGCTGCCGGTGGGCGAGCTGCGGTCGGCCGGCGAGCAGGTGCGCGCGGCCGTCGAGGCGCAGGTGGCGGAGCAGCCCGAGGTCGCCGAGGTGGTGCGCGCCCTCGAGGAGCAGTACGACGCGTTCGTCGCCGCACGCGGCCGGTCGTTGCTCGCCGAGGACTCGCCCCTGCCGACGGCGGAGGAGCTCGGCGCCGAGCTCGAGCGTTTCCTCGCGCGGGAGAACGACCGCCGCGGCCGCGGCGAGGGCTGACGCCGCCCGCCCCGTACGGGCGTCAGGGGCGCTGCCGGCGCAGCTCGTCGCGGGCCAGCGAGCGCTCGTGCACCTCGTCCGGGCCGTCGGCGAGTCGCAGCGTCCGCGCACCGGCCCAGAGCATCGCCAGCGGGGTGTCGGCGGCGACCCCCGCGCCGCCGTGCGCCTGGATCGTCTTGTCGAGGATCCACTCCACCGTCTGCGGGACCGCGATCTTGATCGCCTGGATCTCGGTGTGCGCCCCGCGGTTTCCCGCCGTGTCCATCAGCCAGGCGGTCTTGAGCACGAGCAGCCGAGCCTGCTCGATCCGCACCCGCGACTGCGCGATCCAGTGCTGCACCATGCCGTGGTCGGCGATCGGCCGGCCGAACGTCGACCGGCCTTCCGCGCGGGCGCAGAGCAGCTCGAGGGCCCGCTCCGCCATCCCGATCAGGCGCATGCAGTGGTGGATCCGCCCCGGCCCGAGCCGCGCCTGCGCGATCGCGAAGCCGTCGCCCTCGCCGCCGACGAGATTCGAGGCCGGCACTCGCACGCCCTCGAACGAGATCTCGGCGTGTCCGCCGTGGCTGGCGTCGTCGTACCCGAAGACCGTCAGGCCCCGCACCACCCGGACGCCGTCCGCGTCGCGGGGGACGAGGATCATCGACTGCTGCCGGTGCCGCGGCGCGCCGGGGTCGGTCTTGCCCATCACGACGAAGATCCGGCAGTCCGGGTTCATCGCCCCGGTCGACCACCACTTGCGGCCGGTGACCACGTACGCGTCGCCGTCACGCTCGATCCGGGCCTCGATGTTCGTCGCGTCGGAGCTCGCCACCGCCGGCTCGGTCATGCAGAACGCGGACCGGATGCGCCCGTCGAGCAGCGGCTGGAGCCACTGCTCCTGCTGTTCGGGGGTGCCGAACTCGGCGAGCAGCTCCATGTTCCCGGTGTCGGGTGCGGAGCAGTTCATCGCCTCGGGGGCGAGCATCGGGCTCCGACCGCTGAGCTCCGCCAGCGGGGCGTACTGCAGGTTCGTCAGGCCGGCGCCACGACCGCCCGGCAGGAACAGGTTCCAGAGGCCGCGCCGGCGCGCCTCGGCCTTGAGCTCCGCCACCACCGGGGGCGTCGACCAGCGAGCCACCGGGTCGCCGTCGCGCTCGCGGACCTGCGCGGCGAGCACCGGCTCGGCCGGGTACACGTGCTCCTCGAGGAAGGCGCTGACGTCGCCCTGCAGCTGGCGGGTGCGCTCGTCGAAGCCGAAGTCCATCCGCGTCCTCCGCCGCCGGACCGTCCGCCACCGCCGTGGGACGGCGGGGCGCTGGGTGACCGCAGGCTACCGAACGCTGCCGGCGGCGGCCGCGGTCACGTCCCGCAGGACCACGAGCAGCGCCTGCCCGTAGGCGTCGGCGGCCGTCCCCGCCTCGATCGTGGCGTCGCCGCCCGGCAGCGCGAGCGTCACGGCGAACCCGGTGCCGGTCGCCTCGAGCCGCCGGAACAGGCCGCCCAGCAGGTCGCGCAGCTGGTGCTCGGCGGGGAGCCAGACCGCCTCCTGCTGGTCCACCGAGTCCAGCGCCCACTCCGTGACGCCGTTGAACCCGATCACCTTGCCGTTCGGGAACTCGTGCACCTCGACGGTCATGTCCGAGAGCACGAACACGTCGTCGTCCATGCCGCGGTTCGGCAGGACGAACCGGTCACCGGGCCGGGGCGTCCATCGCAGGCCGGTGGCGCGCAGCTCCAGCGCGAGCTCGAGGGCGATCACGCCCCATTATCCCAACTCACGGGGGGCTCCGCCCCCCGTGGGCCCCCCCAATGCCCTGCTGATCATGCAATCCCCGTCGATCATGCAATCCCCGTCGATCATTCAGGTCCGCTGCCGGCGAGGATCACGCCGTAGAGCAGGGCCACCAGCGCGGCCACCGCCGCGAGCGCTCCCCAGACGGCGAGCCCGCGGCGGCTGGTGGCCCGCTCGTGCGCGAACGCCGCGACACCGCTGACCACGACGGCGATCAGCTTGACCGTCAGCGTGCCCGTGCGGGAGCGCTCGTCGGGCGTCAGGGCCGCCATGTTCCAGACGCCCGTCGCGACCAGCACGGCGAACGCGGGCCAGGCGACGCGACGGAACTGCCGGGCCGCCGTCCGAGTCACGTCGCCACCGAGCGGCCGGAGTGCCGGCACCAGCGCCGCGAGGGTGAGCTGCCCGCCCACCCAGATCGTCGCCGCGAGGACGTGCAGGAACAGGCGTGTGGTCTCCAGCGCGGACATGGGCGCCATCCTGGCGTACCGGCGGCCCCCGAGTGCCGCCGGGCGCGTCAGTGCCGCGAGGGTTCGGGCTTGAGCACGACGACGCGGTCGGTCCGTGCGCCCGGCTCGTCCTCGGGGTCGAGGGTCACCGGCGAGGGAACGCCGGCCCGCACGGCCTCCAGCTGCGCCGCGAAGGCGAGGCCGAAGACGAGCGCGACCGACGTGAGCTGCGACCAGATCAGCAGCGCGAAGATCCCGGTCAGCGGGCCGTAGACCGTGCCGACCGACGATGAGTGCGACACGTAGTACGCAAGCCCGAGGCTGAAGAGCAGCCACAACCCCAGGGCGAGACCCGCCCCTACGGCCAGCCACGAGAACCCGGGCTGGCGCCGCCGCGGAGCCCGCCGGAACAGCGTGGTCACCGCCACGATCGCGAGCAGGACGCCGGCAGGCCAGCGCAGCCACTCCAGGACGGTGCCGGTGGTGTCGCCCCACCCGTAGGCGGACCGGAGGGAGTCGATCAGGGCGCCGCCCGCGACGAGGACCAGGAAGCCGAGCATCGCGGGGATGCCGGAGGTCAGGACCAGCAGGGCGGCCCGGCCGTACTTCTCGCCGCTCGGCCGATCACGCTGGATCCCGTACAGCCGGTTGGCGCCGCGCTCGATCTGGGCCATCGCCGTGGTCAGCGAGACCAGCGCGGCGACAAGGCCCACCACCAGCGCGACCTTGCCGCCGCTGCCGCCCTGCGACAGCCCTCGTGTGATCGCCTGCTTGAACGCGTCGGAGCTGCCGCCCGGAAGGATCGACAGGACCGTCTGCCGGAGCGCCTGCGCCGGCTTCTGCGCGCTGACCGTGGCCGCGAGGCCGACGAAGGCGATGAGCAGGGGGATCAGCGACAGGACGAACTGGAAGGCGACGGCGCGCGCGTTGGTGAAGCCGTCGCCGTACCGCAGCCGCCGGAACGAGTCGACCCCGAGCCTGCGCAGACTGACCCGGGAGATCGTCGCCCAGGCGTCGTCCGCGGACAGCTCGTCGCGACCGAATCTGCTGGTCTCGGGTACGTGGGTGGCCGTGCTCATCGGGTCTCCTTGGATTCGGGACGGGGCACCCGGACGACGACCGCCGCGGGGTCGATCTCGGCGACGAACCCCCGGCCGTCGTCGATGAGGTCGCCGTCGACCTGGCGGGGCTCGATCCGGCGTGTCGTGATCTCCACGCGCTTGGCCGTGAGCAGGTCCAGGCGGCGGTCCGGCTTGTGCCGGCGGGTCAGGCCGCGGGCCACGAGCACCACCCAGTCGCGCGCGGAGCGGGGGGCGACGAGGGCGATGTCGAGGCGGCCGTCGTCGGGCGTCGCGTCAGGCAGCAGCTGGAGGCCCCCCTGCAGGCGGCCCACGTTGCCGACGAGGACCGTCCGCACGGTCCGCCGCTTCGGTTCGTCACCGTCGAGCCGGACGGTCACGCGCATCCGCGAGTGCCGGAGCCCGTGGACGCCGCCGACGAGATAGGCGGGCCAGCCGACGACCTTCTTCAGCCCCTCGGGCGCGTCACGCATCATCCTGGCGTCGAAGCCGGTGCCGGCCATCACGGCGAAGGCCGTGCCGTCCTCGAGCCGGCCGAGGTCGATCGTCCGGTCGGCGCCGGCGAGGGCGACGTCGAGCGCGTCGCTCTCGTCCTGCGGGATGTCGAGGTTGCGGGCCAGCAGGTTGCCGGTGCCCTGCGGGATTATCCCCAGCGGGACGCCGGTGTGCGCGAGCCCCTGGGCGGCGGCGCGGACGGTCCCGTCGCCGCCGGCGACCAGCACGAGGGCGGCACCGGCGCGGGCGGCGTCCCGGGCCTGGCCTTCACCCGGATCCTCGGGTGTGGTCGGGACGAGCCGGGGTACGGGGCGGCCGAGTTCGGCGCTGCGAGCGGCGACCCGCGACAGCAGTGCGCCCATGTCCTCGACCTTCGTCGGGTTCGCGATGACGACGGTCTCACCGGTCGAGGGCATCGGTGGCGCGGCACCGGCGGTGTCGGCGGCGGGGGTGGCTGCGGTCACGAAGGGCTCCTGTGGTCGGGGTCGGCCGGTTCGCCCTCGTCGCGCTCCTGCGGCGCGACACCGGTGCTGAAGGCCGCCGTCGTGGCGCACACGACGGCGAGACCGATGAGCCACCCCCCGACGACGTCGCTGGTGTAGTGGACCCCGAGACCCACCCGGTCGAACCCGGTCACGAGCACGAGCAGGGTGGCGCCGCCGAGGAGAGCGGTGCGCCGCCACGGCCGGCCGCGGGTGGCGCGCCAGCCGAGGACGACCGCGCCGGCGGCGATGAGCATCGAGTTCAGCGCGTGACCGGACGGGAAGGAGTAGCCGGGCGCTGTCGTGATAGGGGTGTCGAAGACCGGCCTCGACCGCCTGATCAGCTCCTTGAGAGGCGTGTCGAGCGCGCCGCCGACGGCGACGGTGACGACCACCCAGACCGCGTGCCGGTGGCGATCGCGGCGCCACAGCACGGCCGCCGTCACACCCGCGACCACCCACATCACGCGTGGGTGCAGCACGACGCTGCCGACGCCGAGCGTCTGCCCCAGGGCCGGCCGGGCCGCCACGTAGGAATGCAGGGACGTCGCGACGGAGGCGTCGAGACTGCGCAGCCCGGGCGACCGGGTGAGGATCAGCACGACGACGAGGGTCAGGGGCCCGGCCGCGACGAGCGCCGCGGCGGCTGCGAGCGCCGCGCGGACGCCGAAGCGGCGGGCCGGCGCCTCGGGGGACGGCCGGGCCCCGTGCGGCAGGGGTCGGCTCGGCGCGGTCACGTGATCGGGTTTCCCCGCGCGAGCAGGATCCACACCTGGCGCTCGTGCGGGCCGGCTACGGCACCGGCTCACCGGGCACGTGGTGGGCCAGCACGGCGTCGATCGTGTCGGCCTGCTCCGCCGGCTTGTCCGGCCGGTGCGCCAGGACCCGCGCGAACCGCAGGGCGACGCCGGCCGGGTAGCGGGGCGAGGTCTGGACGCCGTCGAAGGCGATCTCGACGACGAGCTCGGGGCGGACCTCGACGACCCAGCGCGACGTGCTCACGGCCAGGGCCTGCAGGCGATCGGTCTGCCACGCGAGCATCGCGTCGGTCAGCCCCTTGAACGTCTTGCCGAGCATGACGTAGCCCCCCGGCGGCCCGTACCCGCCGTCGGGGTCGCGCGCCCCGAGGTGCAGGTTCGACAGCCACCCCGACCGCCGGCCGTGGCCCCACTCGGCGGCGAGCACGACGAGGTCGAGGGTGATCCGCGGCTTGACCTTCACCCAGCCCGCGCCGCGGCGCCCCATCGCGTAGGGGGCGGCGAGGGACTTGACGACGACGCCTTCGTGGCCGCGGGCCAGCGCCCCGGCGGCGAACTCCGCGGCCTCGCCGGTGCCGGCGCCGCTCTCGGCATCGCCGTCGACGACGTGCCGGGGGACGAGCAGCCCGGGCTCGGCGGCCTGCTCGAGCGCCGCCCGCCGGACGCCGCCGGGCTCGTCCAGCAGGTCGGTGCCGTCGGCGTGCAGCACGTCGAAGAGCACGGTGGTCAGCGGCACCTCGGCACGGGCCTGGTCCACGTCGCGGCGCGCGGCCCGCGACGACGTCACCTGGAAGGGGCGGGGCCGGCCGTCGGGCTGCAGGGCGATCACCTCGCCGTCGAGGACGGCCGCGCGCGCCCGCAGCGCCCGGGCCGCCTCGACGACCTCGGGCAGCCGGTCGGTGACGTCGTCGAGGGTCCGGGTGAAGACGGCGACGTCGTCGCCGTCGCGGTGCACCTGCACCCGGACGCCGTCGAGCTTCCACTCGACCGCCGCCGGGCCGGTGCGCTCGAGGGCCGCGGCGAGGTCGGGGGCGCTCTGCGCGAGCATCGGCGCGAGCGGGCGGCCCACGGCCAGCCGGAAGGCGGCCAGGGCGGCGGGACCCTCGACGGCGGCGGCCGCCACGGCGGGCAGGTCGCCCGACAGCGTCACCGCCCGGCGAACGAGGTCGGCGGGCACCGAGGCCGCGGCCGCGACGGCCTCCAGCGCCACCCCGGCCTGGGCACCCTGCCGCAGCTCGCCGGTGACCAGCCCCCGCAGGAACCGCTGCTCAGGTGCCGTCGCGCGGGCCAGCAGGCCCGCGAGCAGGTCCCGGCGGGCGGCCACGGAGCCGGCCCCGACGGCGACGGAGGCGCCCTCCAGCACGGCGTCGACCTCGCCGACGGTCAACGTGGCCTCGGCCGCCGCCGGCGGCAGATCGCGCAGCGAGGCCCACCCGAGCCCGGTGCGGCGCTGACGGGTCTGACCGGTCAGCCAGGCGACGACGACGGGCAGCTCGGCCGGGCCGGCGGCGCGCAGCAGCGCCGCCAGCAGGTCGGTCTTCGCGCGCCGGCCCGGCACGGCGGCCACCGCGTCGGAGGCGGCCGCCACGTCGGCGAGGAGCATCACGAGCCCCGCCGCTCAGGCCGGGACGGCGAGGGCGAAGGGCAGGACCTCGGCGGCGCCGGCGAGGCGGAGCGCGCGGCCGGCGACCGTGAGCGTCCAGCGCGAGTCCGCGAGGTCGTCGACGAGCAGCACCGGCGCGTCGCCGAGCCCGGCGAGGGCGTCGGCCTGCTCGGGCGTGACCGCGAAGCCGTTCCAGACGGCCGCCAGCCGGAAGGCGCTGTTGCCGCCGGGCTCCCCGCGGGGCCCGTCGCCGTCGAGGGCCAGCGGACCGAGCCACGCCAGCCGCCCGACCCGCGCAAGGTGCGCGGCGACGCTGCCCGCGAGCTGCGGGCGACGCCGGCTCGGGACCAGGGCGACGGCACCAGGCCGCCGCTCCCAGCCCCATTGCGCGAGGACGGCGACGCAGGCTGCCAGCAGCGCGTCGTCGGCTCGACCGTCGGGCGCGGCGAGCAGTTCCCGGAGCCTGCTGCCCCAGCCGAGGTCGGTGAGGCGGGCGACGGCGCGGCCGCTCGCGATCTGCTCCGCCGGCCCGATGCGCCCCTTGACGGGCACGCCGAGGCGGTCCATGCCGGTCGGCCACTGCGCCCGCGCCGGGATCTCGACGCCGACCCGGCGCAGCCGCTGGGCCGCGGCCTCCCGCGCGCCGTCGGGCACGCCGGCCGGGTACCAGGGGCCGGCGCAGCGGTCGCACCGGCCGCAGTCCTGCGCGTCGGGGTCGTCGAGAGCCTCCGCGAGGAAGCGCATCCGGCAGCCTGTCGTGCGCTGGTAGGCCAGCATCGACGCGGCCTCGGCGTCGCGGGCGGCCGCGACGCGCGCGTACCGCTCGGTGTCGTGCACCCAGCCGCGGCCCGTGGCCGTCCAGCCGCCCTGGACCCGCTGCACGGCGCCGTCGACGTCCAGGACCTTGAGCAGCAGCTCGAGCCGGGTGCGGCGGACGTCGGTGACGGTCTCGAGGGCGGCGGTCGACATCGGCCGGCCGCCCTGGTGGGGATGGGCGAGGGCGTCGAGCACCGCCGCGGCCTGATCGGGGCGCGGCATCGAGGCGGTGGCGAAGTAGCGCCAGATGTCGCGATCCTCGGATCCGGGGAGCAGTAGGACGTCGGCGCGCTCGATCGCCCGGCCGGCACGGCCGACCTGCTGGTAGTAAGCGACGGGGGAGGAGGGCGCGCCGAGGTGCACGACGAACCCGAGGTCGGGCTTGTCGAAGCCCATGCCGAGAGCGCTGGTCGCGACCAGCGCCTTGACCTCGCCGCGGCGCAGTGCGCCTTCGGCGGCCTCGCGCTCGGCGGCGTCGGTGCGGCCCGTGTACGCCTGCACCGTGTGGCCCGCCGCGGCGAGCAGCTCCGCGGCATCCTGCGCGGCCGAGACCGTGAGCGTGTAGACGATCCCGCTGCCCGGCAGGTCGCCGAGGTGGGCGGCCAGCCACGCCAGCCGCTCGGTGGGGGTCGCGAGCTCGAGCACGCCGAGGCGCAGCGACGCGCGGGCCAACGGACCCCGCAGGACCGTGACGGCACCCGAGGCCCCCTCGATCTGCCGGGAGGCCAACTGCTCGGCGACGTCCGCGACGACCCGGGCGTTCGCCGTGGCCGTGGTGGCGAGCACCGGGGTGCCCTCGGGGAGGGTGGTGAGCAGATCGCGGATGCGGCGGTAGTCGGGCCTGAAGTCGTGGCCCCAGTCGCTGATGCAGTGCGCCTCGTCGACGACGACGAGGCCGCAGCGCGCCGCCAGCCCGGGCAGCTGGTCGGCACGGAACCGGGGGTTCTCGAGCCGCTCGGGGCTGACCAGCAGGACGTCGACCTCGTCGGCGTCGAGCGCCTTGGCGACGTCGTCCCACTCGTGGGCGTTGGCCGAGTTCATGGTGACGGCACGCACCCCGGCCCGGGCGGCGGCGCCCACCTGGTCGCGCATCAGCGCCAGCAGCGGCGACACGATCAGGGTCGGCCCGCGGCCGCGAGCCCTCAGCAGGGCGGTCGCGACGAAGTAGACGGCGGACTTGCCCCAGCCGGTGCGCTGCACGACGAGCACGCGGCCGCGCTCGGCGACGAGGGCGTGCACCGCCTCCCATTGGCCCTCGCGGAAGTCGGCGGCGTCCGACCCCACGAGCGCGCGCAGAGCGGTGCGCCCCTCCTCGAGCAGTCCCGTCTCGCTCGTGGGCGTCGTGGTGGTCATGCCGCCACCTCGCTCACACGGCCGGCGTCGACGTGCAGCCGGCGGGTGACCCGGACGGCCTCGAGCAGGCGCCGGTCGTGGCTGACGAGCAGCAACGTCCCCGGGAACGAGTCGAGCGCCTGCTCGAGCTGCTCGATGGCCGGGAGGTCGAGGTGGTTCGTCGGCTCGTCGAGCACCAGCAGGTTCACGCCGCGGGCCTGCAGGAGGGCCAGCGCGGCGCGGGTGCGCTCGCCGGGCGAGAGGCTCGCCGCCGCACGGAGCACGTGCTCGGCCTTGAGGCCGTACTTCGCGAGCAGGGTGCGCACCTCGGCCTCCGTCTGGTCCGGTACCTGCTCGCCGAAGGCGCGCAGCAGGGTGGCGTCGCCGTCGAACAGGGAGCGTGCCTGGTCGACCTCGCCCACCACGACGCCGGGGCCGAGCGAGGCGCTGCCCTCGTCGGGCAGCAGCCGCCCGAGCAGCACGGCGAGCAGGGTCGACTTGCCGGCCCCGTTGGGCCCGGTGACCGCGAGCCGGTCGGCCCAGTCGATCTGGAGGTCGACCGGGCCGAGGGTGAACCCGCCGCGGTGCACCACGGCGTGCCGGGCGGTGGCGACGACGGCGCCGGCCCGGGGAGCCACGGCGATCTCCATCTGGAGTTGCCACTCCTTGCGGGGCTCGTCGACGACGTCGAGCCGCTCGATCAGCCGCTCGGTCTGGCGCGCCTTCGCGGCCTGCTTCTCGGTGGCCTCGGTGCGGAACTTGCGGCCGATCTTGTCGTTGTCCGGCGCCTTGCGGCGGGCGTTCTTGACGCCCTTCTCCATCCAGGCGCGCTGGGTGCGGGCCCGCTCGGTGAGGGCACCGACGCGTCCGGCGTACTCTTCGTACTCCTCGCGGGCGTGCGCCGCGCGCCCTCACGCTCCTCGAGGTAGGCGCCGTAGCCGCCGCCGAAGACCGACACCTGCTGCTGGGCGAGATCGAGCTCGACCACCCGGTCGACGGTGCGCGCGAGGAACTCGCGGTCGTGGCTCACCACCACGGTGCCGGCCCGCAGGCCTGACACGAACCGCTCCAGCCGGTCGAGGCCGTCGAGGTCGAGGTCGTTGGTCGGCTCGTCGAGCAGGAACACGTCGTACCGGCTCGAGCAGCAGCGACGCGAGAGCGGCGCGGGCCGCCTGGCCGCCGGACAGGGAGGACATCCTCGTGTCGACGGCCACGAGCAGCCCCAGCTCGGCGGTGACGGCCTCGGCGCGATCCTCGAGGTCCGCCGCGCCGAGGGCGAGCCACCGCTCCAGGGCGATCGCATAGGCGTCGTCGGACCCGGGGACGCCCCGGCCGAGCGCCTCGGCGGCGTCGTCCATCACGCTCTGCGCCTCCGCCACGCCGGTGCGCCGGGCCAGGAACGCCGTGATCGTCTCGCCCGGCCTTCGCTCGGGCTCCTGCGGAGGTAGCCGACCGTCGCCGCGGGCGGGCGGAGCGTGACGCTGCCCGCCTCGGGCGCGGCCTGCCCCGCCAGCAGCCGCAGCAGGGTGGACTTGCCGGCCCCGTTGGCCCCGACCAGCCCGACGACGTCGCCGGGGGCCACGACGAGGTCGAGGCCCGAGAACAAGGTGCGGTCGCCGTGCGCGGCGCTCAGGCCGCGGGCGAGAACAGTGGCGCTCATGTCGACGACGACGCTACCCGCCGCCACCGACACGCCGCCCACCTCCTCGTGATCAAGGAATTCAGCGGGATCAAGGAATTCAGCGGGATCAAGGAATTCAGCGGGATCAAGAATTCAGCGGGATCACGTGCTCCCGTCGCCGCCCGTCGTCGCGGCCCGCGCCCACGCGACCTCGTCCGCGCCGTGCAGGAAGGTCAGGTCGACCGTCAGGCCTGCCGACTCACCCGGCCCCAGCACCCGCGACGACCCGTCCGCCTCGGCCGCCGCGACCCCGCCGATCCCGACCGACGCCGGCTCGAGCCCGACCACGTACATGCCGGCGGCCGGCATCGTCCACTGGGCGAGGTGCGGCAGCCCGGCGAGCTCCCAGCTCACGAGCAGGCCCGCGGCGCGGCCGTCGCCGATGTCGTCGTTGACGACGGCGGCCCGCCCCCGACCGGCGGCGTCCGGCCTGGGGGTGTGGTCCCAGACCGCCTCGGTCGCCCCCTCCCGGGGCGCCCCCGGACGCCGCCAGTCGCGCCCCGCGCGCGTCACCCGCGGTGGCCGACGGTTCGGCGACGTCCGCCAGCACCTCCGCGGACGGCGACGAGCACCGGCCACCCGACGTTGACGTGGTAGAGCACCGCGAGCGGCGTGGGGGTGAAGCCGTCGTTGCGGACCTCGTCGCGAATGCGCAGCGTGCGGCCGGCGACGTCGAGCTCGATCCGGCGGCGCAGCACGAGGTGCTCGGCGAACGGCGCGGCCTGCCGCACCTCGCCCTCGACGGCGAGCAGCGGCCCCGGCGTCCCCTGCACGCGCAGCAGCCGCGCGGGCAGCGCCGACACCCGTCCGTGCAGCGGGTGGTGGGCCACGGCGAGGCCAGGGTGGCCGAACCGGTCGGGCTCGTCCCGCGGGCCGTGCACGTGGTCGAGCCCGCAGGTGGTGAGCAGCCCCCCAGCGAAGGTGCGCAGCGGCCCGAACCCCGTGCTGCTCGGCGAACGCGGGGTGCCGGACGCCGGCCTGGGAGAGCCACCCGACGGGCACGCCGCGGACCCGGGCCCGCAACAGGTCCAGGCCCCGGTCCACGAGGACGTCGACCTCGACCTCGGCCCCCCGCAGCCGCAGCACCCGGACGCCGCGCGCGTCGCCCTCGAGCAGTTCGGCGAGCTCGACGCCGGCGACCTGGTCGGGGTGCCCGGTCCAGCGCCGCGGGTCGTCGCCGGGCTCGAGCCCGAACATGACGCTCTGCCCTCAGCCGACGAACGTGGGGGTGACGTGCTCGGCCGCGCCCGACGCGTCCGAGCGCCGCGCCGCGTCGAACACCTCGTGCGCCGCGAGCGCCTCCGCGGGCGTCGCGCAGCCGAACCGGTCGCCCAGCGCGCCCTCGCGCTCGGCCAGGTAGGCCGCCCACATCTGCAGCAGCGCGTCGGGGAAGCCGAACTCGAAGATCCCGCCGGTGATGGTCGGCCACACGGACGCGTGCCCCGGCTGAACCTGCTCCCAGACCTGCTCGCGGTCGCGGAGGGCGAAGCGCTCGAGAACCGCCGGCGATCGCGTGCTGAAGCGGACGCCGCCGTCCATGCCCAGCGCCTCGAACCACCACGTGTTCATCTGGCCGGGCGCGATGCGACGGGTCTCCCACAGCATGGGGAAGGCCCGTCCATGATCGGACCGGTTTGCATGATCGGACCGGTTTGCATGATCAGCGACAGAGGTGCGACGGCGGCCGTGTGGGCGGGGGTGTGGGCGGGAGCGGCGGTGGGCGGGGGAGGGACGCGGCAGGCCAGCAGGGCGTTGTCCCAGGTGTCGCAGGGGACCGGCGAGCCGTCGGGGCCGGGCCGTTCGCGGACGATGTCGTCGAGCAGCGCGTAGACGGTTCGCGGGCGCCAGCCGAGCCGCAGCGGGACGTGCGCGACGTGCATCCCGAGGTCGCCCATCACCCCGATCGCCCCGCACCGGGACGCCTGGCGCTTCCAGTTGACCGGCTTGGCCCGGTCGAGGTCGGAGGAGTGCGCGAAGCCCGAACGCACCTCCACGATCTCGCCGAGCACGCCGGACGCCGCCAGCGCGACCGCCCGTTGCGCCCCGGGGAAGAACGGCATCTCGCTCGACACGCGGACGAAGGATGGCGACCCCTCGAGCGCGGCCACGATCCTGCGGGCCGCGCCGAGGTCGATGCCGAACGGCTTCTCGCCGAGGAAGTCGCGCCCGGCCGCCGCCGCGGCCAGATAGATCTCCTCGTGGAGGTCGTGCGGCACGGCCAGGTACAGCAGGTCGATGCCGTCGTCGTCCACGAGCTCCCGCCAGTCCGGCGTGAGCGTGCTGACCGTGGGGATCCGGGAGAACCAGTCCCGCACGGCGGGGGCCGGGTCGGCCACGGCCACCACCTCGGGCCGGCAGGATGGTCGACGAGGGCGTCCCACCGGCCGGCGACCGCCACGAGCTCGCGACCCATCAGCCCGCCGCCGACGACGCCGATCCGCACCCTGCGCCCGGTAGGGCCGGGGTGGCCGTCGACACGCACGGCTCAGCCCTGCCCGGCGATCGCGGCGGCGGCGGCGACGTCCGCGCCGCTGTGCAGCATCGCCATCAGGGCGCGCACCAGCGAGGCGGGCCGCTCGTGCTGGATGATGTTGCGGCCGTAGACGATGCCCGCGGCGCCCTGCTCGAGGACGGCCGCCGTCCGCCGCAGCAGCTCCTCGTCGCCGACCCGGCCGCCGCCGCGCACGAGCACCGGGATCCCGGACGCGGTGCGGACGACGTCGCGGTAGTCGGCGGGGTCGTCGGTGGGGTCGGCCTTGATGATGTCGGCGCCGAGCTCGACCGCCTGGCGCACGAGCGGCACGATCCGCTCGGCGTCGCCGTTCACCGCGTAGCCGCCCTGCTCCGTCTCGCGCATCACCAGGGGCTCGACCATGAGCGGCATGTTGTACCGGTCGCACTCCACCCGCGCCCGCAGCACGTTCTCGAGGCAGGCCTGCCGGACGCCCGGCCGGCCCGGCAGCTCGAAGAGGTTGACCACGAGACAGGCGGCGTCGAGGCGGACGGCGGCGAGGCCCGGCTCGGGGAGCATCAGGCTGTACATGTGGTCGGGCAGCGGCCGGCCGTACACGTTGGCGACGTCGGTCCGCAGCACCAGGGCCGGCCTGGTGCGCGACCCGGCATGCTGGAGGAGCCGGGCCTGTCCGACGGTGAGCTGGATGGCGTCGGGCCCCGCGTCGGCCAGTGTCGTCACCGCCGCCCGCAGGTCCTCGATGCCGGTGAGGAACGAACCCTCGCCGAAGAAGCCGTGATCGACGGCGACGTCGAGGCACCGGCCGGAGCCTGCGTCGAACAGGCGGCGCAGCCTGATGGAGCGGTCGTCCCCGGCGGGCATGCGTCCTCCCAGAGGTGCCCCGCTCCCGATGGGAGCGCGAGAACTGCCAACGATGTCAGAACACACCTTGCTCCTGCCAGAGGTGAGGCTCTGCCACTGCCGGCGCCGCGCATCCCGGCTTCCACCTGGTGTCTTGCCCGGTGTGCCCGGTGCGTCCGGCTTCCGCCGTCCGGCCGGTCACGGGTTCGCAACGGTCACTTCCCGGCCATTGCGCCACCCGGACGGCCGTAGCTACGGTCTGCGGACCGACAACGCTGTCGTGACCTGGCTCACAGGAGACTGCATGCTCGTGCTCGGGGCGAACCTCGCTCTCGACCGCACCCTGCGCATCGCGCGGCTGGTGCCCGGGCACGTGCAGCGGCCCGAGTCCGCCGTGGCCACGGCCGGCGGCAAGAGCGTCAACGTGCTGCGGGCCGTCGCCGCCCACGGAGTGCGCGGCACCCTCGTCGCGAACCTGCCGGGCCGCGCCGGCGGGCTGCTCGCCGAGCTCCTGCACGACGAGGGTCACGACGTCGTGCCGGTCCGGACCGAGGGCGAGGCACGCACCGCCGTCATCATCCTCGAGGCCGACGGACGCGTCACGGTGCTCAACGAGCCGGGCCCGGAGCTGTCGCCGTCCGACGCGGCCGCACTGCTCGCGGCCCTGGCGACCGCGCTCACCGCCGGGCTCGACGCGCCGGCCGCCGGGCCGCGGGTGCTCGTCGCGTCCGGCAGCCTGCCGCCGCGCGCGGCCGACGACACCTACGCACGGGCCGTCGAGCTCGGGCACCGCCACCACCGCCTGGTCGTCGTCGACGCCGCCCGTGCGGCGCTCGCCGGTGCCCTCGCGGCGAGGCCCGACGTGGTCTCGCCGAACCTCGCCGAGGCCGAGTCGGTGCTGTGGGGTCACCCGGACGAGAGCGTCGAGCCGACCGGCGACGGCGTCCGCGGCCGCGCGCTCGACGCGGCCACCGCCCTTCGCGAGCGCGGCGCGCGGGCGGCGCTGGTCAGTGCGGGCCGGCACGGCCTCGCCGGGGCCGACGCCGCCGGGGCGTTCTGGCTGCCCGCCGCGCGGGTCGGCGAGGTCAACCCCGTGGGTGCCGGCGACGCACTCGTCGGCGGGCTGGCCGTCGGCCTCGAGGCCGGCCTGCCGCTGCGGGAGGCCGCGGCGGTCGGCGTCGCCACGGCCGCCGCGTCGGTGGCGCACCCACTGGCCGGCGGCGTCGAACCGGGCGTGCTCCGGTCGCTGCTCGGGACCTTGCGCTGGGAGGCGGCGTGATCCGCCGACCCACCCTGGCCGACGTGGCCGGGCGGGCGGGCGTCAGCGTCAAGACGGCGTCCCGGGCGCTGAACGGCGAGCCGCACGTGCACGAGGCGACGGCCGCCCGCGTCCGGCTGGCCGCGCAGGAGCTGGGCTTCTCACCGAATCGGCTCGCCCAGGGCCTGCGCTCCGGTGGGTCGCTGGCCTCGGTCGGCCTTGTCATCGGCGACCTCGGCAACCCCTTCTGGTCGGCCGTGGCCCGCGGTATCGAGCGCGAACTGACCGGCCCCGGCCTCCTGCTCATCACCGCCAGCCACGAGGAGGACGCGGCGCTGCAGGAGCGGCTCGTCCGGGCTCTGGTCGAGCGGCGCGTCGACGGGCTGGTCATCGTGCCGGCACCCGGCACGGGAGACCTCGGCCCGCTGCTGCACGGCGTGCCCGTGATCGCGCTCGACCGCCCGATGCCCGAGCACGACAGCGACGCCGTCCTCTTCGAGGACAGGGCCGGCTCGACGACAGCGGTGGTCTCGATGCTCGCCCAGGGGCACCGCCGGATCGCCTTCGTCGGGGCGCAGCAGGGGCTGTGGACAGTCGTGGAGCGGCTCGGCGGGTACCGCGACGCGCTGATCCGTGCACGGATCGAGCCCGACCCCGCCCTCGTCCGGCTCGACTGCAGCGACGCGGCGCGGGCCGCGACCGCGATGCGCGAGCTCCTGCGGCTGCCCGATCCTCCGACCGCCGTGCTGGCGATGAACAACCTGGCGGGGCGCGGTGTGCTGCGCGCCGCCCGCGCCGCCGGCGTCGCACTCGAGATCACCGCGTTCGACCCCGACCCGGACGCCGACCTCTTCACGCAGGCGCCGTCCACGGTCGTGAACGACCCCGAGGCCGCCGGCCGGGCCGCCGCCGCCCTGCTCCTCGACCGGCTGCAGGGCGACCGCCGCCCGCCGCGCCGCGTCGTGCTGCCGGCGACGCTCGTCCTACGGTCCGGCCGTCCGACGGAGCAGCAGCGCTCCCACCCGCTGGGCAGCCCGCTCGGCAGCCCGCTCGGCAGCCCGCTCGCGCGCCCGGTCGAGCACCCGCCGGCCCCGGCGCTGCACCGACCCCAGGAGGCGTCATGACGGCCCCCGCCCCGCTGCTGCTGCCGCCCGGCCAGTTCGACCACTTCTACCTCGGCGGCGCTCGCATCAGCGCCCTGCGCGGTGCGAGCGGCGGCACCAGCGGCGGCCCGCGCCGCCCCGAGGAGTGGCTGGCCTCGAGCACGACCAGGGCAGGCGAGGCCCCGCAGGGCCTTTCCCGGCTGCCCGACGGCAGCCTGCCTGCGCGACCGCGTGCAGGCCGACCCGGTGGCCTGGCTCGGGCCCGCCCACGTGGAGCGCTACGGCGGCGACGGGGTGGAGCTCCTCGTCAAGCTCCTCGACGCGGGTCAGCGCCTGCCCGTGCACGTCCACCCCACCCGTGCGTTCGCCCGTCGCCATCTCGGCCTCGCACACGGCAAGACCGAGGCGTGGATCGTCGTCGACGCCGACCCCGGGGCGGTCGTCGGCCTCGGGCTGCGCACGCCGCTGTCCCGGGCGGAGCTCGGCGCAGCTCGTCCGCGACCACGACAGCGCGGCTCTCGTCGACGCCGTCCACACCCGGCCCGCCCGGCCCGGCGACGGCATCCTCGTGCCCTCGGGCACGCCGCACTTCATCGGCGCGGGCGTCTTCGTGGTCGAGGTCCAGGAGCCGACCGACCTGTCGATCCTGCTCGAGTGGGAGGGCCTCGCGGTCGACGGCGAGCGCGACGGCCACCTCGACCTCGGCTACGACGTCGCCCTCGACGCGGTCGACCTGACCGTCCTGTCGCCGTCGGACGTCGACCGGCTCGTCGTCCACGCGTCCGGCGGCAGCGCGATGGCCCCGGCGCTGCCGAGGTCGGCCGAGCCGTACTTCCGCGGGGACCGCGTCGACGCGGCCGCGGGGGCAGTCGTCGTCCCCGCGGGTTTCGCCGTTCTCGTCGTCCTCTCCGGCGAGGGCGAGCTCCTGGCCGAGCACACCGGCACCCTGCCCGTCCGGCGCGGTGACGCCGTCGTCGTCCCCTGGTCGGCGGGTGGCTGGTCGCTGCGCGGCGGCGCGGCCGGGGTGCTCTGCCGGCCGCCCGCGCCCGACGCTCCTGAAGCACCTCGATGACGGCGGGCGTGCTCGTCGGCGTCGACGTGGGCACGACCCGCGTCAAGGCCCTGGCGTTGACACCGGACGGCCGCCAGCTGTCGACGTCGGAGTGCCCGACACCCTGGCGGCACCACGGCGCTGCCACGGACGCCGACCCCGAGGAGCTCGCCGCCGCGGTGGCGGCGTGCGCCGCGCGGGCCGCCGTGGATGCCGCCGACGTTCTCGGCGAGCCGGCCGCCGTGCTCGGTCTCGGCTTCACCGGCATGGCCGAGACGGGCGTCCTCCTCGACGCGGCCGGGCGCGCCTGCGCGCCCGCGCTCGCCTGGTACGACACACGCGCCGACCTGGCACCCATCGCCGCGGCCGCCGGCGTGCAGGCGTTCCGTGCCGCCACCGGACGTGACCTGACCCCGCTGCCCTCGCTGGGCAAGCTGCTCTGGCTGCGGCGGAACGTGCCCGCGGCGCTCGGCGCCGTCCGCCACCTCAGCGTGGGCGAGTGGCTGGTGCGCCGCCTGGGCGGCGAGGAGGTGGCGGAACCCTCGCTGCTGTCGCGCACCGGGCTGTGGGACGTCGTGGCCGACCGGTCCTGGCCGGTCGCGCAGGAGCTGCTCGGACGCGTCGCTGCTGCCCGCGCAGATCCTGCCGGCCGGGTCGCCCGCGGGCCGCGCCGGCGCCGGCGCCCCGGAACCGCTGCGGGACGCCGTGCTCACCGTCGCCGGGCACGACCACCAGACCGCCGCGTTCGCCCTCGGCGCCGTCCGGGTCGGGGTGCTGTTCGACTCCCTCGGTACGGCCGAGGCGCTGGTGCGGCACGTCGAGGCCGGCGCCGACAGCGCCGAGCTGCGTGCCGCCGTCGCCGCCGTGGCCGCCCGCGGCGGCACCGTCGGGCGCGGCGTCGTCCCGGGCCAGCTGTGCCTGCTCGCGGGCCTGCTCACGGGGCTCACCCTCGAACGCGTCTGTGCTCTGGTCGGCGCCATCTCGAGGGAGGCGCGGTACGCCCTCGGCCTGGCCGCGCTCGACGCCGACCCCGGCACCGTGCGTGTCGACACCGGCGACGGCGACGAGCTCGTCGTCAGCGGGGTCACCGAGGCCGCCACTCCCGGCGCGCTGTTCGCCGCCGCGCTCGATCGGCTGCGGGGGGACGCCGACGAGGCGCTCGCCGCCGTCGAGACGCTGGCGGGGCCGCCCAGCCACGTCGTCGCCGCCGGCGGCTGGCTCAACAACCCCGCGGTCTCGGCGGCCAAGCGCCGCCGGCACGGCGCCTTCACCGAGAGCAGGCTGGCCGAGGCCGGGGCCGTCGGCGCCGCCGTCATGGCAGGGCTCGCGGCCGGCGCGCTGCCCGCTCCGGCGCCCGGCGACGTGCCGCGCTGGGCCGACGGCGCCGACCACCAGCGAGCCGGTCCCGTACCCGTCCTCCGGCGGCGCCGCCCGGCCCGACCGGCTCACCCGTTCGAGCAGTTCGAGCAGTTCGAGGAGGACCCATGGCTGACCCGAGCGCCGACCAGAGGGCCGACCGCGGCGCAGACCACGCGGCGTCGCTCGCCGCCATCGCCGCCGCCGACGGCGGGCTGGCCATCCTGGCCATGGACCAGCGCGGCACCCTGCAGAAGATGCTGCGCGGGGTCGGCCGGCCCGACACCGACGACGAGGTGCGCGCGTTCAAGGTCGACGTCGTCCGCGGCCTTGTCGCCGCTGGCGTCCGGCGTCCTGCTCGACGCCGAGTACGGCGTCGGCGCCGTGCAGGAGGCCGCCGCGCTGGCCGCCGGCACCGGCCTGCTCGTGGCCGCCGACCCGTCCCCGGCGCAGACCTGGGACGGCGAGCACCGCACCGTCTACGACAGCGACCGCGGGCCGGCCTGGGTGCGGGCGCACGGCGGCGACGCGCTGAAGTTCCTGGTCCGGTGGCGCCACGACCGGCCGGTCCGCGACGGTGGGCCCGACCTCGCCGCCGAGGCGTTCGCCGCGGTGCGCGCGGTCGTGGACGACTGCCGCGCGGCGGGCCTGGCGAGTGTCGTCGAGCCGCTGGTGCAGCCGCTGCCCGGCGAGACCCTCGACCCGGCCGCCAAGGAGGCGCTGGTCGTCGAGTCCGCGCGCGAGCTGGCGGCGCTGCGCCCCGACCTGCTGAAGATCGAGTGGCCCGGCGCGCGGGGCTGCGCCGAGGTCACGGCCGCCCTGGCCGGCGTGCCGTGGGCGCTGCTGTCGGCGGGCGTGCCGTTCGAGCAGTTCGCCGAGCGCGTCGCGATCGCGGTGGACGCCGGGGCCGGGGGCTTCATCGCCGGCCGCGCGATCTGGGGCGAGGCGGTCGGGCTCGAGGGCGACGATCGCGTCGCCTTCCTCGACGAGGTGTCGCGCCCGCGGCTCGCCCGGCTGGTGCAGGTGCTGGGCGAGCGGCTGACCCGGCGGGCGGAGGTGACGGCATGAGCGACGTCGACGGTGCCGGCGACGACCCGGGACAGGAGCAGGTGCCCCACCAGGTGCCCGACCAGGGCCGGGGCGGCCGCGACGGCCGGCCGGACGGCGCGAACGCACCGGCGATCGAGGCCGTCCGTGTGACGAAGGTCTTCGGCCAGGTGCGGGCGCTGCGTGCCGCCTCGTTCGAGGCGTGGTCCGGCGAGGTCACCGCCCTCGTGGGCGACAACGGCGCCGGCAAGTCGACCCTGGTCAAGTGCCTGGCCGGCACCCTGCAGCCCGACGAGGGCGAGATCAAGCTGGCGGGGGAGCGGGTGGTCATCTCCGACCCGCAGGTCGCGACCCGGCTCGGCGTCGAGACCGTCTACCAGGACCTCGCGCTCGCCCCCGACCTCGACGCCGCGGCGAACATCTTCCTCGGGCGGGAGATCCGGCGCTGGCGGGTCCTGCACAACCAGCCGGAGATGCGCCGGCGGACGGCCCGCAGCTTCGCCGACCTCGGCGTCGGCATGGTGCAGGACCTGCGCGTGCCCGTCGCCTCCTTCTCCGGCGGCCAGAAGCAGTCCGTGGCCATCGCCCGCGCCGCGATGTGGGCGCGGAACGTCGTGCTCATGGACGAGCCCACCGCCGCGCTGGGCGTCATCCAGACCCAGAAGGTGCTCGACCTCGTCCGGCGGATCCGCGACCGCGGCCTCGCCGTCGTCTTCATCTCGCACAACCTGCCCCAGGTCCTCGACATCGCCGACCGCATCGAGGTGATGCGGCTGGGCGCACGCGTGGCCCGCTTCGGGCGGGGCGAGGCCGACGTCGAGCGCCTCATCGCCGCCATGACCGGGGCCTACACGAACGAGCTCGCCGAGGAGGCGTCGGCATGACCCAGCGCACCGACCCGTCCGCCGGGGCCACCGCCGCCGGCGCCACCGAGGGAGCCGGCGTCAGCGTCGACGTGGCCCGGCCGCCGCTGCGGCGCATCCTCACCAGCCCGGTGATCGTCACCTTCCTGGCGCTGGTCGTGATCATCCTGGGGTTCTCGATCCTCGCCCCGGGCAAGTTCGGCACCCAGGCGAACTTCACCCAGCTCGCGCAGAACGTCGCCATCCTCACGGTCGTCAGCGTCGGGACGACATTCGTGATCATCACGGCCGGCGTCGACCTGTCGATCCCCAGCGGGATCGTGCTGGGCGAGGTGTTCGCCGTCCGGGCCCTGGGGCTCATCCACATCGGCGACATCACCGCGGTCGACGCGACCGACACGAAGGCCAGCTACCTGCTCATCGCGCTGGCGGGGTCGCTGTTCGCGGGCCTGTGCCTCGGCCTGGTCAACGGCTTCGCCGTGGGGTACATGCGCATCCCGCCGCTGCTCGCGACGCTCGGCACGCTCGGCGCCGGCCTCGGCGTGGCTCTGCTGCTGCAGAACGGCGTCAACACGGCGACCTACACGCTCAACCCCGTGGCCAGCGGGAAGCTGATCCCGGCGGTCCCCAACGTCGTCCTCATCGGCGCTCGTCGTCGTGGTCGGCGGGGCCGTGCTCCTGCACCTGTCGGTCTTCGGGCGGCACACCTACGCCATCGGCTCCAACGAGGAGGCGGCCCGCCGGGTCGGCATCAACGTCGAGCGGCACCTGCTCAAGGTCTACGTGCTCGGCGGGATGTGCTCGGGCTTCGGCGGCTACCTGTCGGTGGCCTACTTCTCGACGACGTCCATCGCCGGGCACTCCACCGACAACCTGCAGGCGATCACGGCCGTCGCCCTCGGCGGCACGAGCCTGTTCGGCGGCGTCGGCACGATCGTCGGCACCGTGATCGGCGTCTGGATCCCCGCCGTGCTCAAGAACGGCTTCGTGATCCTCGGCGTCCAGGCCTACTGGCAGGACGTCGCCGTCGGGTTCGTCCTCATCCTCGCGGTCTACCTCGACCAGCTCCGCCGCCGTTCCCGCAGCCGCCGGTGATCCCGCGCCGTGGCCGGCACACCCTCCGCACCCCCCAGCACCATCCAGCACTGCCAACCCCTTGAAGGAGACATCGTGAGAAGCACTCGCGTGGCCGTCGGTGCGACGGTCAGCCTGGCGGCACTCGTCCTGTCGGCCTGCGGCTCATCGTCGTCCGCCACGTCCAGCGCCACCTCCGCCGCCACCGGCGCGGCCGGTGCCGCGAGCAGCGGGGCCGGCGGGGCCGGCAAGAACATCACCCTCATGGTGGGCGTCAAGGGCGACCCGTTCTACGTGTCGATGCAGTGCGGCGCCGAGGAGGCCGCCAAGGCCGCCGGCGCCACCCTGAACGTGCAGGGCCCGGACAAGTTCGACGCGACCCTGCAGAACCCCCTCCTGGACGCCGTCGCCGCCGCCAAGCCCGACGCGCTGCTGGTCGCCCCCAACGACGTGAAGGCCTCCGCGCCGCCGCTCAAGCGGATCCAGGACGCCGGCACGAAGGTCGTGCTGGTCGACACGATCGTCACGGACACGACGATCGGGGTCTCGAGGATCGCCACGGACAACAAGCTGGGCGGCGAGAAGGCCGCCGAGGCACTGGGCCAGCTCGGCGTCAAGGGCAAGGTGCTGGTCATCTCGACCGACCCCGGCGTCAGCAGCGTCGACGCCCGCGTCGACGGCTTCAAGGAGAAGGCCGCCACGCTCGGCATGACCCTGGCCAGCGACACCCAGTACTCCCACAACCAGCCCGCCACTGCCGCCCAGGTGATCTCGGCGGCGCTGGCCAAGACGCCCGACCTCGCCGGCGTCTTCGCCACCAACCTCTTCACGGCGCAGGGTGTGGCGACAGGGCTCAGGCAGGCCGGCAAGTCCGGCACCGTCAAGATGGTCGGCTTCGACGCCGGCCCCGACCAGATCAAGCAGCTGACGGCGGGCGACGTCCAGGCGCTGGTGGCGCAGAAGCCCTACGACATCGGCAAGCAGGGCGTCGAGCAGGCCATCGCGGCCCTGTCCGGCGGCACGGTCAACCCGAACATCCAGACCGAGTCGCTGATCGTCACGAAGGACAACATGAGCCAGCCCGACGTCAGCAAGTACATCTACAAGGCCGGCTGCTGACTTCCCCCTGGCGCTGATCATGCAATCCGGTCCGATCATGCAATCCGGTCCGATCATGCGACCTGGTCCGATCATGCGGGTCCTGACCAACGCATCTCGCTGAGCGGCGGCGGGGGTGGCCAACGGCCGCCCCCGCCGCCGCTCGATCCGCACCGCGTCGAGGCCTCTTTGCCCCGAGCGCGCAGGCCCAGCGTGACTGCTTCGCCCGGTCAGGGGTGCTGGCGATCGGCGCTCCCGCAGACACCTCTGGCTGGAGGCCGCCTGACACGGATTGCATGATCGGACCGGATTGCATGATCGGACCGGATTGCATGATCAGCGGGGGAGGGTGGGAGGAGTGGGAGGTGGGGATCAGGTGTCGGCGTCGGGGGCGGCCTCGCGCAGCTTCGTCAGCACGACCGGGTCGATGGCTCCCTCGACGAGGCGCTCCTCGTAGTTCTCGACGCCGGCCCAGTCCGCGAGCTGCTCGAACCCCAGCCGGCGGACCCGCCGGTCGACCTCCGCCGCGAGGTCGCCCTCCAGCGGCAGCAACGTCGCCGGATCGGGCTTGCCGAAGTACAGGTCGGCGAGGGCGAGCAGCCGGTGCAGCTCCGCGACGGGGGCTGCGTGATCGTCGACCCGCAGGTCGACGACGACGTCCGCGCCCTGGCCGCGGCCCGGCCCCTCGCCGATCGTGCCGTCCAGCCCTACCACCACGAGCGCGGCGCACTGCCGGCCCCGGCGGTCCCCGCCGGCCGCGTCGCCGGCGGCCAGCGCGGCGAAGAGCCGCCGGGCCAAGGCGAACTGGGGCGCCGCGCCGAGGCCGCCGTCCGCACCCGGTCCGCCCAGCCAGGCCGCCTCCATCGCGTGCACCACCTCGGGCCCGGTCAGGATGTTGCCCTGGATCGCGTACCCCGGGCCGCTGCGGCCGCCCGCCCAGGCCATGCACGCCGGCCCGGTCCAGGTCGCCGAACCGCCGGCGGCGTCGACGACGCCGAGCTGGCGGTGCTCGCGCTCGGCGTCGGAGGCGGTGAGGGCCGCCACCACCTCCGGCGCGGCCAGCCCGGCCCGCAGCAGCGAGAGGCCCTGCGGGCGGTAACCCACGTTGAGGAAGGACTGGGTGGCGAGCGCTCCGGCGCCGGCCTCGACGGCGGGCACGAGCCCGCCGGCGGCCAGGTACTTCGACGCGACGGCGACGCCCCAGGAACGCCGGTCGGGCGCGCAGGCGACGATCGAGAAGGTCACGGGGACAACCTCCGGGGCAGGTGGGAGCCCCATGGATACCACGCGGCCCCGCCCGCACCGGCCCCGGCGAGCACCCCGGGGACCGCTCCCGCCACCACCGGCGCAATCGAGCGGAAACATCCGCCGACCCGCCGGCGACATATCCTCCGGAGACGGTGTCGGGGTCCGCGCCACCAGTGGTCCGATCGCCTCGTCCGATCACGACAGGGCGGACGAGGGCAGCCGAAGGGACGACGCGATGACCATCAGTGCGAGCCCCACCCCGCGGGACCGGCACACGCCCGTGCCCGCCGTCCGCGCGCCGGCCGCCGGCGATACCGGTGATCTGGTCAATCTCGGCGTCGAGGAGGAGTTCCACGTCGTCGACCTCGCGTCTCGCGAGCTCGTCGCGCAGGCGCCGCAACTGCTCGCGCAGCTGCCGCCGGACACCTACTCCGACGAGCTGCACCGCAGCGTCGCCGAGAGCAACACCCCGGTGTGCCAGCGGCTCGACGAGCTGCGCGACGCGCTGGTGACCACCCGCGGGCTGCTGGTCGACGTCGCCGCCCGGCAGGGGCTCGGTGTGGTGGCCGCCGGCACCGTGCCCCTGGTCGACCCGCTGCGGCTCGCCGTCACCCCGACGGCTCGCTACGAGCGGATGCTCGACGACTACCAGCTGCTCGTGCGCGAGCAGCTCATCTGCGGCGCGCAGGTGCACGTGCAGGTCAGCGACCGCGACCTCGCCGTCAGGATCGCCCAGCGGGTCACGCCGTACCTGCCGGTGCTGCTGGCCCTGTCGGCCAGCTCGCCGTTCTGGATGGGGGAGGACACCGGCTACGCGAGCATGCGATCGCTGCTCTGGCAGCGCTGGCCGACCGCCGGACTCAGCGGCGAGATCGCCTCGGCCGCCGAGCACGACGCCCTGGTGGCCGACCTGGTCGCCTCAGGCACGATCACCGACCCCGGGATGATCTACTTCGACGTCCGGCCGTCGGCCCACGTGCCGACGCTGGAGCTGCGGGTGCCCGACGCCTGCCCCCGCGTCGACGACGTCGTCCTGCTCGCCGGGCTCTTCCGTGCGCTGGTGCGCCGCGAGCACGACGCCGTCCTGGCCGGGGAGCCGGTGCTCCGCCGGCCCGCCCCGCTGCTGCGCAGCGCGCTGTGGCGCGCGGCCAGGTCGGGACTGGAGGGCGTGCTGGTCGACCTGCCGCGCTCGCCGCAGCCGGTGCCCGCCGCCACCGCCGTCAGCGGGCTGCTCACCGACCTGCGGCCCCAGCTGGAGGACGCCGGCGACTGGGAGCCCGTCGCCGAGCTCGCGGCGGCGGCCCTCGCCCGCGGCAGCTCGGCCGCCGAGCAGCGCGCCTCCTACACGCGCCGCGGCCGGCTCAGCGACGTGGTCGACGTGCTGATCGCGACCACGGACCCGCGCCACGGCGGGCGCCCCGCGCAGCACGACGGCCCGTCCCGGGTCGACGTCGTGGCCCGGTACCGCCGCTCCGGCGACGAGGCGCTGGGGCCGGCCGGGCCGGCGCCGACGTACGGGCAGCTGCTGGACGTCGTCGAGCGGCTGGGCCCGCCGGCGCTGCGCGCGCGCGAACGCGCCCGCGACGAGGAGCAGCGGTCCCGCGGCGTCACGTTCGGCGTCGGTGGCGGCGCGAGCGAGCGGCTCTTCCCCGTGGACCTGATCCCGCGGGTCGTCGCCGCCGACGACTGGGCCGAGGCTGACGCGCCGGGCTGGTGCAGCGCGCCCGAGCGCTCGACCTCTTCCTCCACGACGTGTACGGCGACCGCGCCGCCGTCGCGGACGGCGTCGTGCCGGCCTGGGTGGTCGACGCCGCCCCCGGGCTGCGCAGCGTCGGGGCGATCCTGCAGCGGCAGGCCGTGCGCGCGCACGTCTGCGGCATGGACCTGGTCCGCGACGGCGCCGGCGGGTGGCACCTGCTCGAGGACAACGTGCGGGTGCCGTCGGGGCTCGGGTACGCCGTCCAGAACCGGCGGCTCTCGGCGCGCCGTGATGCCCGACCTGCCGCGGCCCGAGAAGCTCCTGGACGTCGAAGGGGTCCCGGCGATGCTCCGGGAGACGCTCGAGGCGGCGGCGCTGCCGGCCGCGCCGGACACCCCGGGCGTGGCCGTGCTCAGCGAGGGCCCCGAGAGCTCGGCCTGGTTCGAGCACCGGATGCTCGGCGACGAGATGGGCGTGCCCGTCGCCGTGAGCACCGAGATCCTGGTCGACGACTGCGTCGTGTACCTGCTGCGGGAGGGCCGCCGGCAGCGCGTCGACGTCCTGTACCTGCGGATCGACGAGGAGGCGCTGCTGCACGCGGCCGGGGCGGACGGCCGCCCGCTCGGGCCCTCGCTGCGCGCCGCGGTGGACGCCGGCCACGTCGCGCTGGCCAACGCCCCCGGGAACGGCGTCGGCGACGACAAGGCGGTCTGCGCGTTCGTGCCCGCATTTGATCGAGTACTACCTGGGGGAGCGGCCGGCGCTGGCGAGCGTGCCGACCTACCTGTGCGCCGACGCCCGACCAGCGAGCCGAGGTGCTCGGCCGGCTCGACCGGCTCGTGCTCAAGCCGGTGGACGGGTACGGCGGCGAGGGCGTCCTCATCGGCCCGCTCGCGACCGACGAGGAGATCACCGCGACCCGCCGGCAGATGCTCGCGGCCCCGCACCGCTGGATCGCCCAGGAGGTCATCGAGCTGTCCACGCTCCCCACCTTCGACGGCGAGGCGCTGGTGCCGCGGCACGTCGACCTGCGGGCCTTCGTGTTCCACGGCCACCGGACCAGGGCGGGCCGACGGTGGCGCCGGCCGCCCTGACCCGGGTGGCGCCCGCGGGCAGCATGGTCGTCAACTCCTCGCGCGGCGGCGGCTCGAAGGACACCTGGTTGCTGGGGGAGTGAGGTCGACACCGGCGGGGGATTGGGCGGCCCGCCCCGCGGGAAGGAGTGCGACGTGTGCGGACTGGGTGGCGAGCTGACCCTCGACGGCGCGCCGCCCGACGTCGAGGCGGTCGCCCGGATGTCGCCGTGCCTGCAGGCGCGAGGCCCCGACGGGTCGGGCACCTGGCAGGACGGCCCGCTGGCGCTCCTGCACCACAGGCTCAAGATCATCGACCTGTCGGACGCCGGGGCGCAGCCGATGGCCGACGACGACCTCGGCCTCGTCGTCGTCTTCAACGGCTGCATCTACAACCACCGGGAGCTGCGGGCCGAGCTCGAGGGCGCCGGCTACACGTTCCGCTCGCACTCCGACACCGAGGTCCTGCTCAAGGCCTACCACCGCTGGGGCCTGCGCTGTGTCGAGCGCTTCTTCGGGATGTTCGCCTTCGCGATGTACGAACAGGCCACCGGGCGTCTCGTGCTCGCGCGCGACCGGCTGGGCATCAAGCCGCTCTACCTGGCCCGGACACCGGGCCGGATCCGGTTCGCGTCGACGCTGCCGGCCCTGCTCGCCGCCGGCGGCGTCGACACGACCGTCGACCCGGTCGCCCTGCACCACTACCTGTCCTGGCACTCGGTGGTGCCGGCGCCGCGCACCATCCTGCGCGGCGTCGAGAAGCTTCCGCCCGCGACCGTCCGTACCGTCGAGCGGGACGGCACCAGCACCGACGTCCGCTACTGGGACCCGCCGGCGACGAGACCCGAGGGCCGGCGCGCTCAGCGGGGGAGTGGCAGGACGAGATCCTCGACGCGCTGCGCCGGGCCGTCGCCCGGCGGATGGTCGCGGACGTGCCGGTCGGCGTCCTGCTCTCGGGCGGCCTCGACTCGAGCCTGGTCGTGGCGCTGCTCGCCGAGGCCGGCCAGGCGGACCTCGCAACGTTCAGCATCGGCTTCGCCGACGCGGGCGGGGAGTCGGGCGACGAGTTCGCGTACTCGGACCTGGTCGCCGAGCAGTTCGGCACCGACCACCACCAGATCCGGATCGGGCACGAGCGGCTGGTGCCGGGCGTCGACGCCGCGATCGGCGCCATGAGCGAGCCCATGGTCAGCCACGACTGCGTCGCGTTCTACCTGCTCTCCCAGGAGGTGTCGAAGCACGTCACGGTCGTGCAGTCGGGGCAGGGCGCCGACGAGGTCTTCGCCGGCTACGACTGGTACCCGCCGCTGGCGGGCGTGCCCCGGGCGGAGGCGGCGGACGCCTACGCGAAGGTCTTCTTCGACCGCGACCAGGGCGAGCTCGCAGCCCTCGTCAACCCCGAGTGGCTGCCGGACGGCGACCCCAGCCGGGCCTTCGTCGACGAGCACTTCGCCGCGCCCGGCGCGCAGACCACGCTCGACGCCGCCCTGCGCATCGACACCCGGGTCATGCTCGTCGACGACCCCGTCAAGCGCGTCGACACCATGACCATGGCCTGGGCCCTGGAGGCCCGGGTGCCGTTCCTCGACCACGAGGTCGTCGAGCTGGCCGGCCGCTGCCCGCCGGAGCTCAAGCTCGCCGCCGCGGGCAAGGGCGTCCTCAAGGCCGCCGCCCGCGGCCTGGTGCCGGACGCCGTCATCGACCGGCCCAAGGGCTACTTCCCCGTGCCCGGCGTGCGCCACCTCGACGGGCCCGTCCTCGACCGCGTGCGCGACGCCCTGACGTCGTCGGCGGCCCGCGGGCGCGGGCTCTTCAGGCCGGACGTCGTCGCCGAGCTGCTCGCCGACCCGAACGGGCGGCGCACGACGATCGGCGCGAACGTGCTCTGGCAGGTGGGCCTGCTCGAGCTGTGGCTGCAGCGGATGGGCCTGTGACCACGGTCGACGCCGCGGCCCGGCACCACGACGCGATCCCCGAGGACGTCTACGGCAGCTGGTCCGGTTCGCCGGCGCCCGACGGCGTCCGGGTGGCCTTCGTCTCCGACCGCTCGGGTGAGCCGCGGGTGTGGGTCCGCGGGCCCGGCGGGAGCCTGACGGCGCTGACCAGCCTGCGGGAGCGCGTGCTGAGCGTCAGCTGGTCGCCGGACGGGCGGTGGCTGGCGTGCGTGACCGCCGCCGTCGGGGCCTCCCGCACCCAGCTCTGGGTCGTCACCCCCGAGGGCGCCGACCCGCGGCTGGTGGCGGGCGCGGGCAGCGCCACGGCCGTCCTGGGCCACGGCTCGCGGCACGGCTGGTCGGCAGACGGCCGCCTGCTCGTCACCGAGACCCACGGCCTGGTGTCGACCGCCCTCCTCGTCCACCCCGCGACAGGGGAGCGACAAGTGCTGGCCGCCGGCCCGCTGATCAGCCTGCTCGACGTCGACGTCGACGACGACGGCGTCCGCGCCCTGCTGCGGGTCGGGCCCCGCGGTGCGCGGTCGCTGCTGCTGGCGGAGCGCGGGGGTACCCGCCCGGCTCGGCCCCGGCGCAGGGGACGGGTCCTGCGACATCGCCGCCCTGTCACCGGACGGGCGCACCGTCTACGCCTGCTCCGACCACGGCCGCGAGCTGGCAGCTCTCGTCGCGGTGGCCGTCGAGGGCAGCCGCGAGCCGGTGACGCTCGCCGAGCGCGCCGACGCCGAGCTCGAGGACCTCGTGGTGTCACCGGACGGCGCGCTCGTCGTCCTGCTCTGGAACGTCGACGGCGGGACCAGCGCCGTCGGCCTGCTCGACCTCGCCTCGGGCCGCGAGCAGCCGGTGCCGCGACTGCCCCGGGCCGTGGTCCACGAACCCCGGCTGCAGCCGGGGCACCGTGAGCTGCTCGTCACGGCGGAGGGCTGGGCGGACCCCCGCGGGGTGTGGTCGGTCGAGGTCACCGGCGGTGCGGCGACACCGTTGAGCAGCTCGGCGGGGCCGGAGCTGCGCGCGTCGCGCGGGGCGTCGGCCCCGCGTCGTCGAGATCGACGACCTGACCCGCCCGCGGCTGCTGCGGCTCCTCGCCCGGGACGGGCTGGAGCTCACCGGCTGGCTCTACCGCCCGTCCGGCGAGGCGCCCTGGCCGACGCTGGTGTACCTGCACGGCGGCCCCGAGTCGCAGGACCGCCCGGTCTACAACTCCCTGTACCAGTCCCTGGTCGCCGCCGGGATCGCGGTCTTCGCCGCCAACGTGCGCGGCTCGTCGGGCTTCGGCCGCTCCTTCGTGCACGCGGACGACCGCGACAAGCGCCACGCCGCCGTCACCGACGTCGCCGACTGCGTCGCCCACCTGCTGGCCGAGGGCGTCGCCCAGCCGGGCCGGGCCGGGGTGATGGGCCGGTCCTACGGGGGCTGGCTGACGCTGGCCGCCCTCGTCGAGCACCCCGAGTTGTTCGCGGTCGGCGTCGACGTCTGCGGCATGGCCGATTTCGCGACGTTCTACGCCGGCACCGAGCCGTGGATCGCCGCCGCCGCCGTCGCCGAGTACGGCCACCCCGAGCACGACGCGGAGCTCCTGCGGGCCCTCTCGCCGATCCACCGGATCGACCGGCTCACCGCCCCGCTGCTCGTCGTCCACGGCGGGCAGGACACGAACGTGCCGCTCGGCGAGGCCGAGCAGGTCGTGGCGGCGCTGGCCGCGCGGGGCGCCGAGCACCGCTTCCTGATGTTCCCCGACGAAGGCCACGACCTGCTGGCAACGCCGAACCGGGTGGCGTTCGTGCGGGAGACGGTGGCGTGGGTGACGCGCCACCTGGGCTGGGCACCGCACCGGACACCCGGTGACGGCCGCCGCCGGTCAGTGCGCGGCGGCGACCTGCTCCCCGACGGGCTGGCCGAGCTCGCCGAGCAGCTCGGTGAACCAGGGCACGGTCGTGTCGAAGCGCTTGCCGCCCTTGATCCGCGCGAACTCGACGGCGCGCAGCTCGTCGCCGCGGTCCTCGTCGTGGCCGACGACGCCGCTGCTCGCCGTCCAGGGCCACCTCGCCGCGAGGTCGGTGCATCTGCTTGATCAGCGCGAGGTCCTCGCTGTTCGCTGCGGCTGACCGCGAGAAGTAGCCGCTCTTGCCGCACCATCGTCTTCTCGGCGCCGAGCCGCTCGGCGAACTGCTTGCCGAACCACGCGCCCGGGTTGATCGTGTCGAGCTTGACGTGGCCGAACGCGTCGCGCGCGACGTCCTCGCCGCGGGCGGTCAGCTCGGCGACGATCGTCTCGACGCCGGCACCCTCCGAGACGAACAGGTTGACGCAGCCCACTGCGTCCATGACGGCGCGGAGGCGCTCGGCCTCCGCGTCGATGTCGAAGCCGAGCTCGGGCAAATAGACGCCGTGCACGTCCCAGCGCGCGCCGCTCGTCGCCGAAGCCCGCGAACTCCTGCCCGCTCACCCAGCTCGTGGTACCGGCGCGCGGTCTCGGCCGTCAGCCAGCCGCAGCCGCGGCCCATCACCTCGTGCACGACGAGCATCCGCGGGTTCGAGGAGTGCTCGGCGACGATGTTGCGCGCGAACACGGTGCCCTGCTCGGCGGCGGTCCACGCGCCGAGGCTCTGCCGGATCGGGACGACGTCGTTGTCGATCGTCTTCGGCAGCCCGACGACGGTGAGGTCGTGGCCGCCGCGCTGGAGGTAGGCGGCGAGGTCGGCGGCCGTCGTGTTCGTGTCGTCGCCGCCGATGGTGTGGAGCACGTCGACGCCGTCGCTGGTCAGCCGCTCGGCGGCCACCTCGAGCGGGTCCTGCCCCTCCCGGACGAGCCCGCGCTTGACGGCGTCCGCCACGTTGGTGAGCTTCACCCGGCTGTTGCCCAGCGGGCTGCCGCCGACCTCGTGGAGCAGGTGCGCCCGCTCCCGCAGTCGCGGTGTGACCCCGACCGACCGGCCGGCGAGGAGGCCGGCGTACCCGTCCAGGTAGCCGATGATCTCGACGTCGGGCGCGAGCTCGGTGTAGCGCTCGATCAGGCCGCCGACGGCGGACGAGAGGCAGGGGGCCAGGCCTCCGGCGGTGAGCAGGGCGACGCGGCGCACGGGCATGGGTGGCTCCCGGTTCTGGCTCGGCTTCGGGCGGCACCAACCCTAGTGCGGGCGCCTGCGGGAGGCGGTGCGGGTGGGCTGCGCCAGGATGGCGGCATGGACGATCTGCAGCGCTACCAGGCCGCCGCCGGCCGCTACGACGCGATGACCTACCGCCGGTGCGGGCGCAGCGGGCTCGACCTGCCCGCCGTCTCGCTCGGCCTCTGGCACAACTTCGGCGACGACGTCGCGCTGGAGCGGCAGCGCGCCATCCTGCGCCGGGCCTTCGACCTCGGCATCACCCACATCGACCTGGCCAACAACTACGGCCCGCCCTACGGCAGCGCCGAGATCAACTTCGGCCGCATCTTCGCGCAGGACCTGCGCCCGTACCGCGACGAGCTCGTGCTCTCGACGAAGGCCGGCTACGACATGTGGCCCGGGCCGTACGGCGACCGGGGCTCGCGCAAGTACCTGCTGGCGAGCCTCGACCAGTCGCTGGGGCGGATGGGCGTCGACTACGTCGACATCTTCTACAGCCACCGTTTCGACCCCGAGACGCCGCTCGAGGAGACGATGGGGGCGCTCGACACCGCCGTCCGCTCCGGCCGCGCCCTGTACGCCGGCATCTCGTCGTACTCCCCGGAGCGCACCCGCGAGGCCGTCGCGATCCTCCGGTCGATGGGGACGCCGCTGCTCATCCACCAGCCCAGCTACTCGATGCTCAACCGGTGGGTCGAGGGCGGTCCCGAGCCTGCTCGACGTGCTCGGCGAGGAGGGCGTGGGCTGCATCGCCTTCTCGCCGCTGGCGCAGGGGATGCTCACGGACAAGTACCTGAACGGCGTGCCCGAGGGTTCGCGGGCCGCGCAGGGCAAGTCCCTCGACCCCGCGCTGCTCACCGAACAGGCGCTGACGCACGTGCGCCGGCTCAACGAGGTCGCGGCGCGGCGCGGGCAGAGCCTGGCGCAGCTGGCGCTGTCGTGGGTGCTGCGCGATCAGCGGGTGACGTCGGTGCTGATCGGGGCGAGCAGCGTCCGCCAGCTGGAGGCGAACGTGGCGGCGCTGGATGGGCCGCCGCTGACCTCCGAGGAGCTCTCGGCGATCGACGAGCACGCCGTCGACGCCGGCATCAACCTCTGGGAGCGGTCGAGCAGCTTCTGATCCCGCCGTCCTCCATCGCCCCGTCACCCCACCGAGAGGCCATCGTGCGCGCCGTCGTCCTCGAGCGCTTCGGCGCCGTCCCCGCGCTCGCCGACGTCCCCGCGCCGGCCTGCCCGCCCGACGGCGCGATCGTCCGGGTGGAGGCGACGGGGCTGTGCCGCAGCGACTGGCATGCGCTCGCCGGCCACGACCCCGACGTGGCGCTGCCGCACGTGCCGGGGCACGAGTTCGCGGGTGTCGTGGCCGAGGTGGGCGAGCGGGTCGAGCGGTGGCATCCCGGTGCCCGCGTGACGGCGCCGTTCGTGAACGCCTGCGGCGCGTGCGCGGCGTGCGCCGCCGGGGAGCAGCAGGTCTGCGAGCGGCAGCGGCAGCCCGGCTTCACGCACTGGGGGTCGTTCGCCGAGCTGGTCGTGGTCGACCGCGCCGACGTCAACCTGGTGGCCCTGCCCGACGCCGTCGACGTCGGTCACCGCCGCGGCCCTCGGCTGCCGGTTCGCGACCGCGTTCCGGGCGGTCACGCAGGTCGGGCGGCTCGCCGCGGGTGAGCTCGTCGCCGTCCACGGCTGCGGGGGCGTGGGCCTCTCCGCCGTGATGGTGGCCGCGGCCGGCGGCGGCCGGGTCGTCGCGGTCGACGTCCGGGAGGAGGCGCTGGACCTGGCCCGCGCCGCCGGTGCCGCGGTCACCGTGCTGACCCACCCGGGGACGCCGCCCTCGACGTGGCCGCACGCGTCCGTGCGGCGGCCGGCGGCCCCGTCGCGCTGTCGATCGACGCCCTCGGGAGCCCCGCGACCTGTGCGGCGTCCATCGGGTGCCTGGCCCCGCGCGGGCGGCACGTGCAGGTCGGCCTGCTGCCCGACGTCCTCGGCTGGCCGCCGGTGCCGATGCACCTCGTCGTGGCGGGGGAGCTCGAGGTGCTCGGCAGCCACGGGATGGCTGCCTGGCGTTACCCGGAGCTGCTCGGGCTGGTCGCCGCGGGCCGCCTGCGCCCGGCGGACCTGGTCACGCGCACGATCGGCCTCGAGGAGGCCGGCGAGGCGCTCGCCGCGATGGGGGAGCACGGCCCGTCGGGCATCACCGTCGCCGTCCCCTGAGCCGCGTAGTCTCGACGTTCGTGAGCACGCCGACGGGTCCGGGGCCCTGGACCGGCGTGCGCTCGGCGGCCGCCCGCCGCCCGCTCCGCCACACCGCGGCGGTGCGACCGCGGTGACGCCCGGGCTCAGCGGCGTCGGTTTCAGCGGTCCCGACCCGCTGCGCCCCGGCGACCCGCCGACGATCGGCCCCTACCGCCTGCTCGGCCGGCTCGGCGCCGGCGGCATGGGCACCGTCTACCTGGCGCTGCGCGAGCCCGGCACCCGCACCGGCGCACAGACCGGCACCAGGGCCGCCGACGCCGTCGCGCTCAAGGTGGTGCGGCCCGAGTACGCCGACGACCCGGTCTACCGGGGCCGGTTCCGGCGCGAGGCGCAGGCCGCCGAACGCGTCCGGGGCCCCGGTGTCGCCGAGGTGCTCGACGCCGACGCGGACGCTCCGCTGCCCTACCTCGTCACCCGGTACGTGCCAGGCCCGTCGCTGCGCGCCCACGTCGCCGCGGCCGGGCCACTGCGCGACGGCGCCCTCGACGCGTTCGCCGTCGGCGTCGCCCGCGCCCTGACCGTCGTCCACGCGGCGGGCGTCGTCCACCGCGACCTCAAGCCGGCGAACGTCCTGCTCGGGCCGGCCGGGCCGTGCCTGGTCGACTTCGGGATCGCCCGTCCCGCCGACGCCGCCACGTCGTTCACGGGCACCGGTGAGATCATCGGGTCGATGGGCTGGATGGCCCCCGAGGTGCTGCGGCAGGAGCGGTCGGGGCCGCCGGCCGACGTCTTCGGCTGGGGCGCCGTCGTCGCCTACGCCGCGACCGGGCGCCGCCCCTTCGGCGACGGCCCCGAGGCGGCCGTCGCCCACCGGGTGCTCGCGGGGCCGCCTCCCGATCTGCGCGGGCTGCCGCCGCGCCTGGCCGGCGCCGTCGCAGCGGCTCTGCAGCCCGAGCCGGCCGCGCGGCCCTCCGCGGCCGCCCTCGCGGACGCCCTGTCGATGGGCCTCCCGGTGCGCGCCCCCGGCGTGGACGCGACCCGCCGGACGGGCGTCGACCCCACCCGGGTCGCACCGCGGCAACCCGCGCCGCCGCCGGCGCGTCCGGCGCCGCCGCCGGCGCGTCCGGCGCCGATGCCGCCGCCGCGCCGCGGCAGGCGGCGCCGGGGCGGCCTGCTCCTCGGGGTGCTGGCGGCCGCCGCGCTCGTCGCCGCGGTCGCCCGCCAGCCCGGCAACGGAGCGGGCGCGGACAACACGCCGTCGCCGGCCAAGCCCCGCACCGCCGCGAGACCGACCCCCACTCGCACCGCCCGGCCGACCCCGCGACCCACCCCGACGCGGGCCACGCCGGCCACGGAGCGGGCCACGGCGGCCGCGGGCACGGTGCTCGCCGCGGCGCTCCAGCCGGCCCGGGAGAACGGGGTGCAGTTCCGGGTCACCGCCCTGACCTGCGGCCTGAGGACCGTCGGCAGCGGCGTCCTCGCCTACGACCTCCCCGCGGGCAAGCGTGGCTGCACCGCCGACGTCGTCGTCCGGAACCTGGGCCACGGCACGCACGTGCTCCCCTGGCAGTACCTCCACGGCCCCGGCGGCGAGGGCTACGCCTCGAACGCGCTGCTCGCCCCGGCCCTCGGCCACCCTCCGCTCGAGGGCCGGACCCTGACGCCCGGCGGCGTCCTCCACGGCTCCCTCGTGTGGGAGCTGCCCCCGGGCGTGACGCCCGTCGACGTAGAGGTCCACTCCGATCTGCTGACGCTCGGCGTCCGCCGCCGCGTGCACTGACCGGCGGCCCGGCAACGCCCGCCCCGCGCGAACCGACAGCTGATCGGACCCATCCGCCCGCCCGTCGGCTCCGAACACGCTCCGAGCGGCGGACGGCCCCGTCCACCGCCCGGCCGAGTGCCGGACGACGACCGCGACGAGGAGGACGATGTGGCCGTGTCACCCCTGCGCGGGCCCTGGCGGCCCCGGCTCGTGGAATCCCCGCCGCACGCCGGGGGCGACGGGCCGGACGCCGACGGCGAGGAGGGCCTGCTCCAGCGGGTCGCCCGCGGCGACGAGGCGGCCTTCGAGCGGCTCTACGACCGGGTGGCCCCCCTGGTGCACGGCGTCGTCCTGGCCGTCGTGCGCAACCCGGCCCTGGCCGAGGAGGTGACCCAGGAGGTGCTCGTCGAGGCCTGGCGCACCGCTCCCCGGTTCGACCCGGCCCGCGGCACCGCCCGCTCGTGGTTGCTCACCATGGCCCGCAGGCGCGCCGTCGACCGGGTGCGGTCGGTGCAGGCCTCGGCCGACCGCGACGCGGCGGTGGGGGCCCGCGAGATGGAGCGCGACGTCGACGTGGTGTCAGAAGCGGTGGAGATCCGGCTCGAGCAGCAGCAGGTCCGGCGCTGCCTCGACGGCCTCACCGGCCTGCAGCGCGAGGCCGTGTCGATGGCCTTCTACCGCGGGCACACCCACCGCGAGGTCGCCCACCTCCTCGACGTCCCGCTCGGCACGGTCAAGACCCGGCTGCGGGACGGCCTCATCCGCCTGCGCGACTGCCTGGGAGTGGCGTGATGGACCAGAACATCGAGCCGGAGCTCGGGCCGGCCGAGGCGCACACGTTGATCGGGGCCTACGCGCTGGACGCGCTCGACGACGGCGAGCGCGCGGACTTCGAGCGCCACCTCGCCGAGTGCGCGACCTGCCGCGACGAGGTGGCCGGCCTGCGCCGGACCGCCGTCCGGCTGGCCGATGCCGTCGCCACGCCGCCGCCGCCCCGGGTCCGGGAGCGGGTGCTGGCGCAGGTCGCCGTCACCGCCCAGGTCCGTGACGTCGTGACCCCGATCCGCCCGGCGCGCAGCGCCCGGCCGGTGGTGCGCCGGGTCTGGCTCGTCGCCGCCGCCGTGCTCGCCGTCGTGTCGGTCGGCGCCGGCGCCACCGCCTGGTCCCAGTACCGGTCCGCGCAGGACGCGCGAGCCCTCGCCGACCGCATCACCCAGGTCCTGGCCGATCCCTCGGCCCGCACCGTGCAGGCGCCGGTCACCGGCGGGGGAGCGGCGCGGCTGGTCGTCGCCGGCGACCGCGCCGTGCTCGCGGGCGGCAGCCTCGCGGCCCTGCCCGCCGACCGCACCTACCAGCTGTGGGTCATCCGCGGCGACCGGATCACCTCGGCCGGGCTCGGCCCGGCGGGGGCGGACGGCGCGGGCTCGTGGTCGCGCCCCGTGGACGGCGTGCGGCGGGGCGACCTCGTCGCGGTGAGCGTCGAGCCGGCCGGCGGCTCGGCCCAGCCCACGACGACGCCGGTGGTGGCGCTCAAGGTGTGACCGGGGCGTCGCGCAGCGGCCGCCGGCCGGCCGCGAAGGCACGCACCTCGTCGGTGTCGAGCATCCGGGCCCGGACGGCGCCGGAGGCGAGCCGGCGGCCGAGCGCGGCCCACGGCAGCGGACCGTCGGACGCCGCCAGCACCAGATTCCCGTAGCGGCGGCCGTGCAGGTGCCCCGGCTCGGCGACCAGCGCGACCTCGCCGAACGCGGCCAGCGCCGTGGCCGCCTCGGCCCGGGCGAGCGCCAGGTGCGGGTTGTCCGCGACATTGGCGAGGTAGAGCCCGGCCGGCGTGAGCACCCGGCGGACCTGCTCGAGAAACTCCAGCGTGGTGAGGTGCCGAGGCACGGAGGCGCCGGCGAACGCGTCGCGCACGACCACCTCGTAGCCCTGCTCGACGAGGTCGCCGAGGGTCGCGCGGCCGTCACCGACCCGCAGCCGCAGCCGCGGCGACGAGCGCAGCCCGAAGGCCCGCCGGGCGAGGTCGAGCACACCGGCGTCGACGTCGACCACCACCTGGCGCGAGCCGGGCCGGGTGGCTGCCACGTAGCGGGCGACCGAGCAGCCCGCCCCGCCGAGGTGCACGACGCGCAGCGGGTCACCGTCCGGCGCCCAGACGTCGAGCGCGTCGCCGAACCACCGGACGTACTCGAAGTCGAGCCGGGTCGGGTCGTCGAGGTCGACGTGGCTGGAGGGCACCCCGTTCACGACGAGCGTCCAGCCGCGGCGGCCGTCGCCGTCGGGGACGAGCTCCGCCCGGCCGGTGTCCACGGGCCACGACCCCGCCACCGGCTCGGGGCGCGGCGAGCGGCGGGCGGGCACGGGCCCCACCGTAGATCGCGAGCTCGGGCCGGGCACGGCGGGCCGCTAGGGTGGGCGGCCTCGGTGGGGAGGGCGGCGATGATCACGGCTCGGGGCCTGGGCAAGCGGTTCGGCGACGTGCAGGCGGTACGTGACCTGTCCTTCGACGTCCGGCCCGGTGTCGTCACGGGCTTCCTGGGGCCGAACGGCGCCGGCAAGTCGACCACGATGCGCCTGATGCTCGACCTCGACCGCGGGCAGGGCGAGACCCGGTTCGACGGCCGGCGCTACCGCGAGCTGGTCCGGCCGCTGCACACGGTGGGGGCCGTGCTCGAGGCCCGCTCGTTCCACCCGACCCGGCGCGCCCGCGACCACCTGCGGATGCTCGCGGCGGCCACCGGGCTGCCCGCCGCTCGCGTGCTGCTGCTCGTGCTGTGGGCGGTCGTCGGTGCCGCCCTGGCCCTGCTCATGCGTGCGACGACAGGGCCCATCGTCGTGCTCCTCGTGGTGCCGCTCCTGGTCGAGCCGCTGCTCGGCCTGCTGCTGTCGACCGAGCGCCTGGCCGCGCTGAACCCGCTCGCGCGGTTCCTGCCCTTCCAGGCCGGCCGCGGGATGGCCCTGCCCGGCGAGGCGCTCGTGGGGTCGCAGCCCGAGGCGCTCACCCGGGTGCAGGCCGTGGGCGTGTTCTGCACGTTCACGGCGGTCCTCGTCGCGCTGGGATGGGCCGTGTTCGAGCGGCGAGACGCCTGAGCGGGACGGTGTGATCACTCATCCTGGGAACGCCCGCCCTGGCGCGCGCGTCGGGACAGGGTGAGGATGGAACATCCGGCGGAGGGAGCCCGAGGATGGCCGCGAAGAGCCGCGTGGCAGCACTGACCGCACTCGTGCACGCCCTGCGCGCCACTCGCAGACCCGGCGCGCCCGGCATCGGCGCGCACCTCGCCGCCGTGCCGAGGATGCTCGCCCTCGGCCTGACCGGCCGCTATCCCGGCCTCTCCAAGACCCGGCTGGTGATGGCCCTTCTGGGGGTCCTCTACGTGGTGTCGCCCGTCGACCTCATGCCCGAGATCCTGCTCGGGGTGTTCGGCCTGGGCGATGACGCGCTGGTGGCGGCCTGGGTCGCGGGCGCCGTCCTCGGTGAGACGGACGCGTTCCTGCGGTGGGAGGCCGACCGGCGGCGGGTCGTCGTCGGCCAGGTCGTGCGCTGACGCGTCCTCCACAGCCCGCCGCCGCGTCCCACCGTCCACAGGAGCCTGCGGGGGCGCTGGTCGCCGTCGCGTGACACGGCCAGGCTCGCCGCCATGGACGCCTCCCCGCTCGGGCAGCTGCGCGAACTCGTCGCGCACGCCTGGCTTCACCATCGGCTATCCACCCGCGCGCAGCCTCGTGCTCGTCGAGGTGAACGGGGGCGGCGAAGCCGGGGTCGTCGCCCGCATCGACCAGCCGGCCGCGCCGTCACCGCTGCCGGGGCAACAGGGGACCAGCCACGACGCCCCCGCACCGGCCGCGCACCGCCGTGCGGCCGCCGCGATGATCGCTTCGGCGGCGCAGCGCGGCGGAGTGCGTGCCGCGGTCCTCCTGGTCGTGCAGGATCCCGCGGGCGTCGAGCGGCCGGCCTTCGGGCGCGCAGAAGCAGCCCTGGTCCGGGCCGTCCGCCAGGCGCTGCGCACGGCCGGGGTCCGGGTCGCCGGGGTGGCACTCGTGGGATCGGGGTGGGTGCGCTCGCTGGACTGCGCGGACCCCCGCTGCTGCCCTCCGGGCGGTGCCCCCCTCGGTGACCTCGCCGGCACCCGGACCGCTGCCGGGATGGTGCTGCGGGGCAGGGTGCTCGCGGCCGACGAGGCCGGGCTCGTGGCCGACGTCGAACCGGTGCCCTGGCCCGGCGCCGTGCTGCTCGCCGAGCCGCCGGCGGCCGCAGCCCCGCTGGGCCTGGCCCGGTGGCGGGCGCTGCTGCAGGCACGGATGGCCGCACCCCGGCCGGGGCGCGAGCCGCTGCCGGCGGAGGTGGCCTGGCTCGTGGCCGGTTTGCGCGACCTGCGGCTGCGCGACGCCGTGCTGGTCAGCGTGCTGCCGGCGCCGAAGGGCGCCGCCTTCACGCGGCGCCCGCAGGATCCCGCGGCCGACCTGGCTGCCGGCCGGGGGGAGTCGATGCCCGACATCACCGCCCTGACCGGGAGCCGGCCCGACCCCGAGGTCTTCGAGGCCGCCCGCGCCCTGCTCGCCCAGGTCGCCAGGGGCGCCCCACCCGGCTCCCGTGCGGAGGCTCTCGCGGTGCTGGGGTGGATGGCGTGGTGGCAGGGCTCGGGGGCGCGGGGGCGCCTCCTGGTCGGGCTCGCCCTGGCCGACGACCCTGCTCACAGGCTGGCGGCCATCGTCGACCAACTGCTGGCCCATGCCGTGCCGCCCAGCTGGGTCCTGCCGCTGCGCCCGCAGATCACGGCCGGCCGCCCGGGCACGCGATGACCACTTCGTGGACACAGGGGTGACCAGAAGGCGAGCGTGCCTTACGATGACCGCAGGTCAAGAGCGCCAGCGTCAAGCCCCGGCTCGCTGGCCGGCAACCCTCCAACCGCGGTGGGGTGCCCCGGGTGATGACACGGCTGACCGCCGAGGTGGCGGAGGCAAGCGCGGGCCCTGGTGGGCCCCCCGGTTCGAGGAGCACACCGATGAGCTGTCGCCCCACCGTCTGACGCGGCGTCGCACCAGTCGCCGCTCCCTGCCCGGGGTCGGCCGACCTCGCGACGTGGCGGTGGCGGGCGCCGAGCGCCCGGCCGCTGCCCTGTCGCGGCACCCTTCCGTCCGCCGTCCCCGCGTCGACGACGACGTCGACACGGCGGCCCCGTCCCTGCCCCACGACGCACGCCCGAGCCCTGCCCGCGCACCGCCCGGAGCGCGGAACGACGAGAACCCCACCGAGGAGTCCACGTGACCGACGGCTGGTCCTTCGAGACCCGGCAGATCCACGCCGGCCAGACCCCCGACGGCGCCACCGGCGCCCGCGCCCTGCCCATCTACCAGACCACGTCCTTCGTCTTCCGCGACGCCGACCACGCCGCCGACCTGTTCGCCCTGAAGGAACTGGGCAACATCTACACGCGGATCATGAACCCGACGCAGGACGCGGTCGAGCAGCGGATCGCCAGCCTCGAGGGCGGCGTGGGCGCCCTGCTCGTGGCCAGCGGCCAGGCCGCCGAGACGATCGCCATCCTCAACGTCGCCGAGAACGGCGACCACATCGTGTCGAGCCCGAGCCTGTACGGCGGCACGTACAACCTCTTCCACTACACGCTGCCCGAAGCTCGGCATCGAGGTGACGTTCGTCGAGGACCCCGACGACCTCGAGTCCTGGCGTGCGGCCGTCCGCCCGAACACCAAGGCGTTCTTCGGCGAGACGATCTCCAACCCGAAGCAGGACGTCCTCGACATCGAGGGGGTCGCGGGTGTCGCCCACGAGGCAGGCGTCCCGCTGATCGTCGACAACACGGTCGCGACCCCCTACCTGGTCCGCCCCTTCGAGTGGGGCGCGGACGTCGTCGTCCACTCGACCACCAAGTACCTGGGCGGTCACGGCACCGCGATCGGCGGCGTGATCGTCGACGCCGGCGCCTTCGACTACGCCCGCTACCCCGAGCGCTACCCGAACTTCAACGAGCCCGACCCCAGCTACCACGGCCTGGTCTACGCGCGCGACCTCGGCGTCGGCAGCGCCTTCGGCGCCAACCTCTCGTTCATCCTCAAGGCCCGCGTCCAGCTGCTGCGCGACCTCGGCTCGGCGCAGTCGCCGTTCAACGCCTTCCTCATCTCCCAGGGTCTCGAGACGCTGAGCCTGCGGGTGGAGCGCCACGTCGACAACGCCAAGGCCGTGGCGCAGTGGCTCGAGAACCGCGACGAGGTCGAGAGCGTGGCCTACGCCGGCCTGCCCGGGAGCCCCTGGTACGAGCTCGCCCAGAAGTACGCGCCGCGCGGGCCGGGCGCCGTCCTGGCGTTCGAGATCAAGGGCGGCATCGAGGCCGGCAAGCGCTTCGTCAACGCCCTCGAGCTGCACAGCCACGTCGCCAACATCGGTGACGTGCGCAGCCTCGTGATCCACCCCGCGTCGACCACGCACAGCCAGCTCTCCGAGCAGGAGCAGCTGGCGGCCGGGGTGACCCCCGGGCTGGTGCGCCTGTCGGTGGGCATCGAGCACATCGACGACATCCTGGCGGACCTCGAGGTCGGGTTCGCCGCCGCGAAGGCCGACTGAGTGGGCCGCAGGTCCACGAGGACGGCCCGATCGACGACCGCGTGGACGACGGCCTCGACGGGGCTCGTGCGGCACGGCGGGCGGCCGTGACCGCTGCACCGGCGACGGCGCCCACCGCCATGCCCCCGGTGACGGGGGCATGGCGGGAGGGCGACCCGCCCGGGCAGCGGCGCTTCGCCGACCTCGGCCCGCTGCGGCTCGAGGCCGGCGGGGCCCTGCCGTCGGTGCGGATGGCGTACGAGACGTGGGGGCGGCTGTCGCCGTCCGGTGACAACGCCGTCCTGGTGCTGCACGCCCTCACCGGCGACAGCCACGTCGTGGGCGACGCGGGGCCCGGCCATTCCTCGCCGGGATGGTGGCCGGGGCTGGTCGGCCAGGGCCTCGCCCTCGACACCGACCGGTGGTTCGTCGTGGCCCCGAACGTCCTCGGCGGATGCCAGGGGACCACAGGGCCCGCCTCGGCCGCGGCGGACGGGTCGCCCTGGGGCGCACGCTTCCCCCACCTGACCGTGCGCGACCAGGTGGCCGCCGAGGTGCTCCTCGCCGACCGGCTGGGGATCGACCGCTGGGCGCTCGTCGTGGGCGGGTCGATGGGTGGGATGCGCGCCCTGGAGTGGGCCGTCGCCGAGCCGCGCCGGGTCGAGCGCCTGCTCGCCCTCGCCACCACGGCCTACGCCACCGGCGACCAGATCGCGTGGTGCGCGGCGCAGCTCGCGGCGATCCGCGCCGACGCCGGCTTCCGCGGCGGCGACTACTACGAGGCCGCCGCCGGCGACGGCCCGCATGCCGGCCTCGGGGTCGCTCGCCGCATCGCGCACTCCACCTACCGTTCCGAGGCCGAGCTGAACCTGCGGTTCGGGCGCAAGGCGCAACCGGGGGAGCAGCCGCTGGCAGGCCGCGGGCGGTTCGCGGTCGAGTCCTACCTGGACCACCACGCGGACAAGCTCGTGCGCCGGTTCGACGCCAACAGCTACGTCGTGCTCACGGAGGCGATGAACTCCCACGACGTCGGCCGCGGCCGCGGGGGCGTGGCAGCAGCGCTGCGGCAGGTGACCGCGCGGACCGCCGTCGCCGCCATCGACTCCGACCGGCTCTACCCGGTGCACCTCAGCCGGGAGATCGCGGACGGCGTCCCCGGTGCCCTGCCGCTGCGCGTGATCGCCTCGCCATACGGCCACGACGGCTTCCTCATCGAGACCGGGGCCGTCGCCGAGGTGTTGTCGGAACTGCTGGCCGAGCTCGTCGAGGCCTGACCGCGCCACCCGGCGGGCGTGCCGCTCACGCCGCGTCGACGTCCCGGAGCAGGAGGCGCAGCGTCTCCCAGTCCGGCGCCAGCGCGGGGTGCAGGCGCAACCCGGCGACGCCGTCCAGGGGCACCCAGCGGATCTCGTCGCTCTCCTCGTTCCGCACGTGCACCTCCACCGGCGCGCCCGCCCTCGCGAGGACGTAGGTGTAGCTCCAGTCGACGTGGTCGGCGCCGGCCGTCCGGCCGACGACGCGGACCGCGCAGGGATCGAGCCCGACCTCCTCGTGGGCCTCACGCAACGCCGCGGCCACGACGTCCTCGTGACTGTCGCGAGCCCCGCCCGGCAACCCCCAGGTGCCCCCCTCGTGCGTCCAGGCCGCGCGCAGCTGGAGCAGCACGCTGGCGGTGGCAGCACGGAGATCCGGAGGACGCAGCAGGACCAGCCCGGCCGCGCCGTGCAGACCCCAGTGCCGCCGCCCGCAGCGGCAGTGCACCCACCCGTTCCCGTCGTGCAGCACGTGACCAGGCTAGGCACTGTCGCCCCCGGCTGGCTCGGGCTCGTGGGCCCGGGGCGCGAAGGTCCGGTACCGTCGGCCCCCGGGGCGCCGGTGCCCCACGCTTCACGGACCGCCGGCAGGTGCCGGCAGGACCGGCTCGTGAGGAGGGGTCGCCATGGCGGTCGTCGTGGGTTACGTGCCGACGTCGGAGGGCCGGGCCGCGCTCCGGCAGGCCGCGCAGGAGTGCCTGCTGCGCAACACCCGGCTCGTGGTGATCAATTCGCAGCGCGGCGGGAGCGCCTTCGACGCCCAGGACGCCAACCGCAGCCGCGAGGACCTGGACGACGTCCGTTCCATGCTCGACGCGCAGGGGCTGGAGCATGAGGTGCGCCAACTCGTCCGCGGCCTGGAGCCCTCCGAAGACCTGATCGCCGTCGCGGAGGAGGTCGCGGCCGACCTCATCGTCATCGGCCTACGGCGCCGCAGCCCGGTGGGCAAGCTCATCCTGGGCTCGAACGCGCAGCGGATCCTGCTCGACGCGCCCTGCCCCGTGCTGGCCGTGAAGGCGCGGGACGAGGCGTGAGCGAGCCGCCCGCCAAGCTGTGCATCGCGCAGGACGAGACGGCCGACGCGCTGCTCGCGCGGAACCCCTTCGCGCTGCTCGTGGGCATGCTGCTCGACCAGCAGTTCCCGATGGAGAAGGCGTTCGCCGGGCCGGCCCTGATCGCCGAGCGGATGAGCACGGAGCGGATGGGCACCGGCGACCTCGACCCGCGCGCCTTGGCTGACGCGGACCCGGAGCAGTTCGCACGTCTCATGGCAGGCCCGCCGGCCGTGCACCGGTACCACACCAGCATGGCGGCGCGGGTGCAGTCGCTCGCCGCGTACGTCGTCGAACACCTCGACGGCGACGCCGCGGCGTTGTGGCGCGGTGCCGACGACGGGGTCGCCCTGCTCGCCCGGATCCGCGCGCTGCCCGGGTTCGGCGACCAGAAGGCCAGGATCTTCCTCGCGCTGCTGGCCAAGCAGTTCGGTGTCCGGCCGGTGGGGTGGGAGCAGGCCGCCGGCGCCTACGCGACGGCCGGGCGCCGTTCGGTGGCGGACGTCGTCGACGCCACGAGCCTGCAGGAGGTCCGCGAGTACAAGCGCGCGCAGAAGGCGGCCGCCCGGAACGCGGGGGAGTGAGCGGCTCCGGGCGGGGCAGGAGGCAGCGAGACGCCCACCCGAGGCGGGAGGACGTGCAAGAATGGACAGTTGACCGGCCCCGCCGGGCAGAATTTCGGCCTCCGAACCGTTAGGCAGACGTGGCCGAGCGACAGCCGGCCGCTTCAGCACGACCGCTCCCCGTGAGCATCGCCCACACCGCACATCGCCGCCGGGCCGGTACAGCAACTCCTGCTGCCCCGACTCGGCAGTCACGACGAAAGGTTGTCCGTGTCGTCGGTTCCGACCTCCCGGCCCCTGCCCTCCGAGTTCGCCCACCCCGCCCTCCAGGAGCTCCTGCGTCTGGGGGCCACCCGCGGCAGCGTCGAGGCCGCCGCCGTACGCACCGCGTGCGAGGAGGCGCAGGTCCCGATGCCCCGGATGAAGGCCGTGCTCAGGGTGCTCGACGACGCCGGCATCACGATCGACGTGGCGGCCGGCCCCGCCGCCAGGCGTGCCGTCGCCGCCACCACCTCCCGCTCGTCGGCGTCCACCGCCGCCACGGAGGAGAAGCCCGCGCGCAAGCCCAAGCCCGCGGCGAAGCCCGCTGCCAAGGCGGCCGCCACGCCGGCAGCCGGTGACGACGCCCCGGCCCGGCCCGCCACCGCGAAGACCGCTGCCAAGCCGAAGGGCACCAAGACCGCCGAGCCGGCGGCCGACGGCGCGGTCGACGCGGATGCCGTCGACCTGCCCGAGGACGCCGAGGACATCGCGGTCGACCCGGAGGAGATCGTCGAGGTCGACCTCGACATCGAGGAGGTCGTCGCCGAGCCCGACGTCGAGGTGGTCGAGGGCGCCGAGGTGCCGGAGGCCGCCGAGGTCGTCGACGGCGCGGAGGTCGCCGAGCCGGCCGCGGCCGAGGTGAAGGAGGAGGAGGACGCGTTCGTCCTCACCGACGACGACGACGACGCACCCGCCCAGCAGGTCGCGACCGCCGGTGCCACCGCCGACCCGGTGAAGGACTACCTGAAGCAGATCGGCAAGGTCGCCCTGCTGAACGCCGAGCAGGAGGTCGAGCTCGCCAAGCGCATCGAGGCCGGCCTGTTCGCCGAGGAGACGCTGAACGCGCCGGCGAAGCTCGACCCCAGGATGCGCCGCGAGCTCGAGTGGATCGCCGAGGACGGGCGGCGGGCCAAGAACCACCTGCTCGAGGCCAACCTGCGCCTCGTGGTGTCGTTGGCGAAGCGCTACACCGGCCGCGGCATGCTCTTCCTCGACCTCATCCAGGAGGGCAACCTCGGCCTGATCCGCGCGGTCGAGAAGTTCGACTACACCAAGGGCTACAAGTTCTCGACCTACGCCACCTGGTGGATCCGCCAGGCCATCACGCGGGCCATGGCCGACCAGGCCCGCACCATCCGCATCCCGGTGCACATGGTCGAGGTCATCAACAAGCTCGCGCGCGTGCAGCGCCAGATGCTCCAGGACCTGGGCCGCGAGCCCACCCCGGAGGAGCTGGCCAAGGAGCTCGACATGACCCCCGAGAAGGTCATCGAGGTCCAGAAGTACGGCCGCGAGCCGATCTCGCTGCACACCCCGCTCGGCGAGGACGGCGACAGCGAGTTCGGCGACCTCATCGAGGACTCCGAGGCCGTTGTGCCCGCCGACGCCGTGAGCTTCACGCTCCTGCAGGAACAGCTGCACTCGGTGCTCGACACGCTGAGCGAGCGTGAAGCCGGGGTCGTGTCGATGCGTTTCGGCCTGACCGACGGCCAGCCCAAGACGCTGGACGAGATCGGCAAGGTCTACGGCGTGACCCGGGAGCGGATCCGCCAGATCGAGTCCAAGACGATGTCGAAGCTGCGGCACCCCAGCCGCTCGCAGGTGCTGCGCGACTACCTCGACTGAGAGTCCTCCGCCCGACGCGCACGACGGCGCCCTCCGCACGGGGGGGCGCCGTCGTCGTCCGGAGCGCTGCCGACCCGCGACGCCGCTCAGGACGTGAGGACGAGCGCCGCCACCCAGGTCGTCGCGATGAGCAGGCCCGCGAGGAGTTCGATCGCCAGGCTCCAGCCGACGGCCGCGAGCGCCCGCCTGGTCGAGGCGCCCGCTCCGCCGCCGCCGAGGCGGATCCGCTCGGCGAGGTAGACGCCGAGCACGAAGCCCAGCACCACCCCGATCACCGGCACGACGAAGAAGCCGACGACACCCAGGACCCCGCCGGCGGCGAGGGAGGCGCCCGGGACGCCGGCCTCGCGCAAGCGCCGTCCCGGGAGCAGGTACTTCGCGACGATCCCGAGGGCGAGCAGGCCGGTGGCGACCGCGAGGGTCAGCCAGCCCACAGCGTCGTGCCGGGCAAAGGCCCACAGCAGGACGCCGCCCCAGACCAGGGGCAGACCGGGCAGGAACGGAACGACGATGCCCGCCAGGCCGATCACGATGATCAGCCCGGCGAGCACCGTCATGGTCGAGGCGTCGGTCGCGCCGGCGTTCACGGTTCGCTCGCGTCAGCGCACCGGCCGCGGGTCCTCAGTGCTCGTCGTCGGGCGCGCTGCCAGGGGTCGACGCGAGGGCATCCGACTGGTCCTGGATGTCGGCGTCGGCGGCGCGCAGCGCGTCCTGGTGGGCCCGCCCGTGGTGGGCACAGAAGAGCAGCTCGCCGCCGGCGGGCAGGAGCACCCGGATGTAGGCGCGGGCGCCACACCGATCGCAGCGGTCCGCTGCGGTCAACGGTGGCGATGCGGTCACGGCGTTCACGGGCGGACCTCCTCCGGTCTCGGTGTGGGGTGGTGATGTGGTGTTCGTCAGGGTTCCGCCATCTCGTGGGTACTGGCCGTGCTCGCCCCTCCTGTCGACGGGCGCTCCATGGGCAACAGTGAACCAGCCTCACCAGTTCCCCGTACCGCACACGACCCGCGTTCGCTCTGCGCGTAGGGGTGGCGCCGCTGCGACGAACCAGACCTGATCGCCCGATATCGGGCGCGAGCCGGCGTCGGCGGGTGCCCGGTTCGGGCGCGTATCGGGCGAGGCGGGGCAGTGAGCGCCCGTCGCGCGTGTCCCCCCGGCCGCCGACCGCGCCGCACGGTATCTTCGATCAGACGTACGAGCGCCCGCCCCACCGGGGGCGGGAGTGAGGAGCATCACCGCGTGGCCGTCCAGCCCGCCCATTCCGAGCGCGCGCGCGCCGCCGGCAGGGTCAGTGCCGCCGGGGACTACACGGCCCGGCACCTGTCGGTCCTCGAGGGTCTCGAGGCGGTCCGCAAGCGCCCGGGGATGTACATCGGGTCGACCGACTCGCGCGGCCTCATGCACTGCCTGTGGGAGATCATCGACAACGCCGTCGACGAGGCGCTCGCCGGCTTCTGCCACTCGATCGACGTGACCCTGCACGTCGACGGCTCGGTGGAGGTCCACGACGACGGCCGCGGCATCCCGGTCGACGTCGAGCCGAAGACCGGCCTGTCGGGTGTCGAGGTCGTCTTCACCAAGCTGCACGCCGGCGGCAAGTTCGGCGGCGGCTCCTACGCGGCGTCGGGTGGGCTGCACGGGGTCGGTGCCAGCGTGGTGAACGCGCTGTCCGCCCGGCTCGACGTCGAGGTCGACCGCAACGGGCAGACCTACGCGATGAGCTTCCGCCGCGGCGAGCCGGGTGTCTTCGCGGCGGCCGGGGTGGGCCCGCAGGCCACGTTCGCGCCGTTCGTCGACCGCTCGGAACTGCGCACCTTCGGCCGTATCAAGCGCGGCGTCACCGGCACGCGCGTGCGCTACTGGGCCGACCGGCAGATCTTCCTGGCGGACGCCGACTTCTCCTACGACGAGCTCGTGACCCGTGCCCGGCAGACGAGCTACCTCGTGCCAGGCCTGCGGATCACGCTCCGCGACGAGCGGGGCCTGCCGGGCACTCCCGGCGAGCACGGCCCACACCTCGAGGAGTTCGTGCACGAGGGCGGGATCGGCGAGTTCGCCGAGTTCCTGGCGACCGACGACCCCGTCACCGACGTGTGGCGGCTGCAGGGCAGCGGGACGTTCACCGAGAACGTGCCGGTGCTCGACGACCGCGGGCACATGACCCCGACCCAGGTCGAGCGCGAGGCCTTCGTCGACGTCGCCCTGCGCTGGGGCACCGGTTACGACACCGAGGTCCGGACGTTCGTCAACATCATCGCCACGCCGAAGGGCGGCACCCACCTCGCCGGCTTCGAGCAGGGGCTGCTGAAGGCCGTGCGGCAGCAGGTCGGCGACAACGCGCGCCGGCTGAAGTTCAACCTCAAGGACGACCGCCTCGAGAAGGACGACGTCCTCGAGGGCCTGACGGCCGTCGTCACCGTACGCCTGGCCGAGCCGCAGTTCGAGGGCCAGACCAAGGAGGTGCTGGGCACCGCCGCGGTGCGCGGCATCGTGGCCCGGGTCGTCGACACCGAGCTCACCGCCCTGCTCGTCTCGTCCAAGCGGGTGGAGAAGGCCCAGGCCGCTCTGCTGCTCGACAAGGTCGTCGGCGCGATGCGCACCCGGGTCGCCGCTCGCCAGCACAAGGAGACGCAGCGCCGCAAGAACGCGCTCGAGACCTCGTCGCTGCCGGCGAAGCTCGCCGACTGCCGTAGTGACGACGTCGACCGGTCCGAGCTCTTCATCGTCGAGGGTGACTCCGCGCTCGGCACCGCCAAGTTGGCCCGCACGTCGGAGTTCCAGGCGCTGCTGCCGATCCGCGGCAAGATCCTGAACGTCCAGAAGGCGTCGATCTCCGACATGCTCAAGAACGCCGAGTGCGCCTCGATCATCCAGGTGGTCGGCGCCGGCTCGGGTCGCACCTTCGATCTCGAGGCCGCCCGCTACGGCAAGATCGTCCTGATGACGGACGCCGACGTCGACGGCGCACACATCCGCACCTTGCTGCTGACGCTCTTCTTCCGCTACATGCGCCCGCTCGTCGACGCCGGCCGCGTCTACGCCGCCGTCCCGCCCCTGCACCGCGTCGAGGTGATCAACCCGGGGGCGAAGAAGAACGAGGTCGTCTACACGTACTCCGAGGCGGAGCTGCACCGCCTGCTCGGCCAGATCGAGAAGCGCGGCCGGCGGTACAAGGAACCCATTCAGCGGTACAAGGGCCTGGGCGAGATGGACGCCGATCAGCTCGCCGAGACCACGATGGATCCGCGCCACCGCACGCTCCGCCGTGTTCGCGCCTCGGACGCCGCCGCTGCCGAGCGCGTGTTCGACCTGTTGATGGGCAACGACGTCGCACCCCGCAAGGACTTCATCGTCGAGGGTGCGGCCCGCCTCGACCGCGAGCGCATCGACACCTGAGCGCCTTCGTCCGGAGTGTCGATCGGGGGCCGGCAGCATCGTCATGACGGTACGAGGCGCCCCGGCCGGGGGCGCTCGACCGAGGAGGGACGACAGATGCGCTACACACTCCTGCTGCACTACCCCGAGGCGACCGCGGAGTCGATCGGCGCCGAGGCGATCGAGGAAGGGCAGCGGGCCTTCCAGAGCTATGCGAAGGCACTCGACGCGGCCGGCGTGCTGCTCGCCGCCGAGGTGCTCCAGCCCTCCGTGACGACCACCACGGTGCGGGTGGCGGACGGGGCGTTGCGGGTGCAGGACGGGCCCTTCGCCGACACCAAGGAGCAGCTCGGTGGCACCTTCGTCATCGACGTGCCCGACCTCGACGCCGCGCTCGAGTGGGCCGGGAAGGCGCCGTCCGTGGCCTGGGGCGCGGTCGAGGTGCGCCCCGGCGCCGTGTACTACGCGGACGGGGCGTGGCGGCCGAACGCATGACCGGCCCGGCGGTCGGGCCTGCGGCCGGTCAGCCGACCGGGCCGGCGGCCCCCGGCCCGGCCGGTGAGCCGACCGGGCCGGCCGCGCGGCAGGTGGCTGCCGAGGCGGCGGAACGGGCCGCCCGTACCTCGTACGGGCGGCTCGTGGCGCTGCTCGCCGCACACCACGGTGATCTGGCACTGGCCGAGGACGCACTCGCGGAAGCCTTCGAGCAGGCGCTGACCTCCTGGCCCTCGACGGGCGTGCCGCGCAACCCGCAGGGGTGGCTGCTCACCGTGGCCCGCAACCGCCAGCGCGACGTCTGGAAGTCGGCCGCCTACCGGCGTTCCGCTCCGCTCGACGACCTCGCGGAGGACGCGATGGCACGCTTCCACGGCGCTGGCCGCCCGGGCGGGCCGAGTAGCCCGGGGGAGCCCGGCGGACCGGGCGGCCCAGACGGGCTCGACGGGCTCGACGGGCTGGACCCCGACGCCGTCCCGGATCGACGGCTGGCGCTGCTCTTCGTCTGCGCCCACCCGGCGATCGACCCCGCCGCCCGGACGCCGCTCATGCTGCAGACGGTGCTGGGCTTCGAGGCGGCGCGGATCGCGACGGCGTTCGCGGTGCCGGCAGCGACGATGGCCCAGCGGCTCGTCCGGGCGAAACGCAGGATCCGTGACGCCCGGATCCCGTTCGCGGTGCCGGGGCGGGACGCGCTGCCGGAGCGTCTCCCGGCTGTCCTGGAGGCCGTGTACGCCTGCTACACGCTCGAACGTGACGACCTGGTGGGGGAGGCGCAGTACCTCGCGGTGACGGTCGCGGCTCTGCTCGAGGACGAACCGGAGGCCTGGGGGCTGGCCGCGCTGGTCACGCTGTCGGCGGCCCGCCGGGCAGGGCGGACGGATCGCTACGTGCCGCTCGACGAGCAGGACGCCACCTCATGGGACCGTGCGCTCGTCGAGGAGGGGGAGACGTACCTGCGCCGCGCGGGCGCCGGGCGCCTCGGCCCGCCCGGTCGCTTCGAGCTCGAGGCCGCGATCCAGGCGGTGCACTGCGATCGCGCCCGGACGGGTTCGACGGACTGGCCGGCGGTGCGCACGCTGTACCGCGCGCTCGTCCAGGTGGCCCCGTCGCTGGGGGCGCACGTCGCGCTCGCCGGCGTCGTCGGTCGTCTCGAGGGACCGGCCGCCGGTCTGGCCGTCCTCGAGGCGGTCAGCGACGTCACGGACGTGGCCGCCTTCCAGCCGTACTGGGCGGCCCGAGCCCACCTGCTGGCAGGAGCGGGCCAGGTGACCGAGGCCGCGGCCGCCTACGCCACGGCAGCGGGGCTGATCGACGACGAGCTGGTGCGCGCCTACCTCGTCGGGCAGCGCGACCGACTGCTGCGGGGAGAGACCGGCGGTCCGGCATGATGCCGGAATGGTCCGTCCCCTCCTTGTCACAACCGGTCTGCTGGGTGTCGTCGCCGGCCTGCGCAGCCAGCTGCCCAATGCCGTGCTCGCAGCTCGCGGGCTGGAGCCGACCAGCGGTCCGCTGGCGCTGCTCGGCTCGCCCGCCGGCCGCCGTGCTGCCTACCTCGCCGCCGTCGGCGAGATCGTCGCCGACAAGCTCCCCGCCACCCCCAGCCGCGTCAGCCCCGGCCCGCTGATCGGGCGCGTGGTGAGCGGCGCGCTCGCCGGTGCCACCCTCGCCTCGGCTCGCGGCGCCCGAGGGCGTGCCCTGGTGCTGCCCGCGCTCGTCGGCGGCGCAGGTGCCTACGCGGGCTCGTGGGCCGGGTACGCCGCACGCCGCCAGGCCGTTCAGGCCAGCGGCCTGCCCGACATCGTCGTCGCCGTAGCTCGAGGACGCCGCCGCCGTCGGGCTGGCCGCCGTCGCCCTGCCCTCCGCCGGCTGATCACAGCCGCCCCGCCGCGCGCCAGGCTCCGGCGCACTCGCGGCTCTGCCGCACTCCCGGCTCCGGAGCGTGGCGGGCCGCCGCCAGTGCCAAGGTGCTGCTCATGTGCCACGACACCGACTCGCGCCCGCCTGCGCCGCCCGCCGACGCACTACGTCAGCCGCGCGACCTCGACAGCGCCGGAGAGATCGAGTTGACCTCCGTCGGACGGAACGACGGTCGCGGGCTACGAGGCGATCCCGGCAGGCGAGCCCGTCGCGCGCATCGTGCTCCTGCCCGACGTGCGTGGGCTGCACCCCTACTACCGCGCCCTCGCGGAACGCTTCGCCGAGGCCGGGCTCTACACCGTCGCGATCGACTACTTCGGCCGGACCGCCGCCGACCTGCCCTCGCGACGACGACTTCGCGTACGCCGAGCACGTCAAGCAGGTGACGCCGCAGCACGTGACGCGAGGACGTGCGGGCCGCCATCCGGCACCTGTCGCCCGAAGGCACCCACCCGGCCTTCACCGTGGGCTTCTGCTTCGGCGGGGGTCACTCCTGGCGGCTCGCCGCGGAGGACCTCGGTCTGGCCGGCGCCGTCGGGTTCTACGGGCGGCCGGGACTCGTGGAGGAGGCTGCCGAGGCCCGCGACAGTGCTCCGTCGCCTGTTCTCATGCTCATCGCCGGCGCGGACAAGGCCATTCCTGCGGATGACGTCCTCGCCGCCGCCGAGCGACTGCGCCGGCGCGGCGCGGAGGTGCAGACGCACGTCTTCGAGGGCGCCCCGCACTCGTTCTTCGACCGTACCTTCGCCGAGTACCAGGAGGCGTGCGACGAGTCGTGGCGCCTGCTGCTCGACTTCGTGAGGCGCCACGCCCGTCACCACTGAGCGCTCGATACGACGCCGGAGGGCTCGTCGAGGGGTGGCAGGGGGAGTTGGGCGTAGGGGTCGTCGGCGTCGAGGTCGTCGAGGTGGTGCCGGCCGAGGGGCTGGTCGGGGTCGGGGCGTTCGATGGTGTCGGTCCAGGTCTCGACGCGCCAGGGCTCGGCGTGCAGGGCCGCGAGGTTGTCGTCGATCTTGGCTTGGGCTGTCCGGACGCGTAGGTCGTGGTTGAAGCGGCGCAGGGGTTCGGGGTCGGGGTGGCGGAGCCGGTAGAGCTCCTGGCGCAGGGCGTCGGCGTGGTCGGGGTCGCCGGGCATGGTGACCGGCTCGGGGTTGCTGGTGTAGGTCAGGCCGGCGCGGCTGGTCCAGGTCACCGTGCCGAGGGCCGCGATCTTCGCGTTCACGAGCGCAGCCGAGCCCGCGCCGCTACGGCCCCCCTCGCCGCGCGGGCCGCCCTCGCCGCCCTCGCGCAGGCCGCCCTGGCCGCCCTGGCCGTCGCACCGCCGCCCTTGCGGCCGTCGTCGCCTTTCCCGCCGTCCTCGCGCTGGCCGCCCTGGCGGCTCTGGCCGGTCCCGCTGCCCTTGCCGTCGTCGGCCGGCTTCGGCGGGGCGGACGGTGATCAGGCCGGTGGTCTTGAGGCGGTGGTGGGTCCGGCAGAGTGCTTGAAGGTTGCACGAGCAGGTCGGGCCTGCCCCGCCGGCCCGGTCGCGGTGGTGGTGGTCGTAGGGGATGCGGTGGTCCAGGTCGCAGCGGCGGGCGGGCATGCGCGCAGCCGGGGAACACGCACGTCGGGAGCGCGGCCCGGACCAGCTCCACCAGTTGCGGCGGTGGATCATGCCGCGGCGTCGACAACGGCGTCGACAACGGCGTCGACAACGGCGTCGACAACGGCGTCGACAACGGTCCGCGATCTGCGGGTCCTTCCCGCGCGGGTACCCGCCGTGCCGGCGTCGGCGGTGAGCCCTGGCCCGCCGGCACCCCGGCGGCCGTGGTGGCGGCTGGCGGTGTCCGGATCGGGCGGGTCAGGCCCAGCACGGTGGCGTGCTGGTCGTCGGTCAGGATGCACCGCCAGGTGGTGCTGGTGGGGTGGTCGCGGGCGGCGTCGGCGGCGATCTGACGGGCCAGCGCGGCCGGGATCACGCCGTAGCCGTCCAGGGTGCACGGGTCGGCCGCCAGGTCCAGGTAGGTCGACAGCGGGATGGTCAGGTTCACCGTCAACCGCCGATCCGGCGTCCACGCCGAACCCCTCGCGGACGCCGCGCTCGACCCGTCGGATGCCGCGTTCGACCCGTCGGATGCCGCGTTCGACCCGTCGGATGCCGCGTTCGACCCGTCGGATCGCCGCGTCCTCGACCCGTCGGCCGCGGCGTCCGTGAACGCCGTCCCCGCCGTTGCGGCCGTCGCTCCCCTCGTTCCCGCCGCCCCGTCTGCGGTCGTACCGGTCGGGGCGCTCGCGGCGCGGCCGGTCGCGGCGCTCGGGGTGGGGCCGGTGCCGTCGCCGGTGCCGTCGGCCGTGGTCGGGTGGCCGGTCAGGGGGCTGGGGGTGCCGGTGGTGCGGTGGATGAGGGCGTCGAGGCGGAGTTGGTCCAGGGTGCGGGTGTCGCCGTGGCGGCGGGCGGTGCGGGCGGCGTCGGTCAGGGCGTTCCAGACCGCGGCGATGTCCTCGTGCCCCGAACTGGCCTCCAGCCGGGCCATCCCGTCGGGGTCCTTCACCGTCCACACCGACCGCCTGGCCCGCGCATCCTTGGCCCGTTCGGCGGCGCCGTCGGGGTCCAGGGCGGTGGCGTGCGCGGTGATCGCGACCAGCATCGCCCCGATACTCATCCTGGTCACCGCCGGCAACGCCACCCCGGGCCGGGCCGGATCGGCCAGCACCTGCAACTGGGGTTCGACCTCGCCGGCGCCGTCCGGGCCCGGGGCCGATTCGGCCACCGCCAGGTCGGTGTCCGGGATCAGGGCCCGTTCCACCGCCGGGCCCAGCACCGGCCCCAACGCCAGCAGCTGCGGCAGCAGCTGGTTCAGCTTGGACCAGTCCAGGAACCCCGCCCGCAACAGTGCCGTCACCCGCGGGAAGCCGCCGTCGATCACCAACACCCGCGCCGCCAACGCCCGCCCGTCCGCGCCCCGGCGGGTCAGACCCGACGCCAACGCACACTCCGCCGCCACGAACTCGTCGGTCAACTCCACCGCGTCCACATCCCGCGGGATCCGGGCCTGGACCCGGTTCAGCTGCCCGACCAGCCGCTCATACAACGCCGGGTCCGCCGCCTCCACCGCATTCCAATACCCCCCGCAATCCACCCCGGCCGCCGGGTCGGCGTCGAACGGATGCCCATCCCAGTACCGCGCCAACCGGGCCGCCTCGAACACCTGCAACCACACCGACCAGCCCTCCAACCGCCGGGCCGCGCCGAACCGCTCCACACACTCCGCCGCCGGCCCCCGCACCGACCCCGACAGATCCTGATGCGGCTGACACGCATACGCCGCCAACACCCCCGCCGACCGGGCCCCCGGCAAACCCCGCAACCCCTCCACCGACACCACGAACGGCACATTCACCCCCACCCCCCGGCCGCCAGCAGGCGCCGCCGGACCCTCACCGTTCCCCTCACCGCTGCCCCCGCCGTCGACGCGCTCACCCGGCGACACGCCGTCGTCGTTACGCCCCACCCCGACCCCCACCCCAACACCCGCCCCGACACCCGCGAACACCCCGACTCGAACACCTGTACGAATCATACCGGGGTGAGCCGACCCCGCTCTAGTTCACGCAGCGTTAAAGTTGGGGGGAAGCGGGATGAGCGATCGCCCTTCGAGCGGCCACAGCTGACTGCGCCGGCAGGGCCAGAGTCAGGGCCGCCGTCGCGTCCAGGTGTCGGTCCGGGGCTGCGTTCCGGCCTCGGTCC
>CAWCCY010000040.1:0-70570 GCA_963794075.1 uncultured Actinomycetota bacterium | reverse complement strand
ATATCGAGGTGAGCCGACCCCGCTCTAGTTCACGCAGCGTTAAAGTTGGGGGAAGCGGGATGAGCGATCGCCCTTCGAGCGGCCACAGCTGACTGCGCCGGCAGGGCCAGAGTCAGGGCCGCCGTCGCGTCCGGGTGTCGGTCCGGGGCTCCGTTCCGGCCTCGGTCCGGGCTGTCGGCCTCGGTCCGGGGCTGCGTTCCGGCCTCGGTCCGGGTCTCGTTCCGGTGGTCCGGGGCTCGTCGGTCTCGGTCCGGCTCTCCGTTCCGGCCTGTCCAGTCTCGGTCCGGCTCTCCGTTCCGGCCTCCGTCCGGGCCTCGATCGCGCGCACAGCCACCATGTCCTCGTCGCCGTGCCCCAGCCGCAGCGTCTCGCCGTAGAGGGCGTGGCAGACGTCCATCAGAGGCGCGGCGACACCGGCCGCCCGCGCCGCCTCCGTCACCAGCCGGTTGTTCTCGAGCACGTTCCTGATCGACGCCTGGACGCGGTGGTCTCCGTCCGCCAGCTTGCGCGCCTTCACCCGCGACACCTGGCTCGCCATCGGGCCGGCGTCGAGCACCCGGAGCAGCGTCTCGACGTCCAGGTGGTTGCGCCCGGCGAAGTGCACGGCCTCCGCCACCCCCGTCACCAGCGTGATGAGCACGACGTTGACCGCCAGATTCATGAGCAGCGCGCCCGGCACGTCGCCGCACGCGACGACCTCCGCGCACATCGGCCGCAGCAACGGGACGACGTCCCGCACCACGTCCGCGCGGCCGGCGACCATCCCGACGAGCTCGCCCGCCTCGGCCGGCCCCACCGACCCGGACACCGGCGCCTCCGCGTACCGGCCGCCGGCGGCCTCGACGTCGAGCGCCAGTCGCCGCGAGAACTCCGGCGACGTCGTGCCCAGGTGCACGACGGTCCGGCCGCGGACGAGCCCGGCGAAGCCGGGGGTCCCGCGCACCAGGACGGCGTCCACGGCGGGCTCGTCGGCAAGCATCAGGAGCACCGTGGACGCGCGGGCGAACACCTCCGCCGCGTCGGACGCCACCCGAGCACCCGGCCGCCGCCAGCGCCTCGGCCTTGCCCGGGGAGCGGTTGTACACGACGAGCGGCACGCCGGCGCACGCGAGGTTGAGCGCCATCGGCGTCCCCATGGTGCCGAGCCCGATGAACCCGACGGGCTCCCCGCCGGCCCCCAGGCCGCTCACGTCACGCCTCGGTGGCATGGACCGGCACGGCGGCTGCCGGCGGCGCCGGCTGCGCCACGCGCCGCGTGGCCAGCGCCGAGCCTGCCAGCACGAGCGGGAACCCGACCAGCAGCCCGACCGTGAGCGGCTCGCTCAGGACCAGGACGCCGAGCGTCAGCGCGACCGCCGGGTTCACGTAGGTGATGACCGTGGCGCGCGTCGGCCCCACCTCGGCGATGAGCGCGAAGAACACCAGGAAGGCGAGCGCGCTGCAGACGACCCCGAGCACCCCCACCGCCCACCACGTCGAGGCGGAGACGGCCGTCAGGTCCGCCGGCCTCGTCACGAACGCGGGCACGAGGTACGCCAGCGCGGTGACGCCCATGGCCACCGCCGACACCCCGAGCGACGGCAGCCCGGCGAGCCGCTGGTCGGCCACGATCGGGCCGATGGCGTAGCCGGCCGCGGCGAGCAGCACGGCCACGACGGCGATCCAGCTGCCGGCGTGCAGGTCGAGGCCGACCAGCACGGCCACCCCGAGGATCCCCACCAGCAGGCCCAGCAGCCGCCGCGCGTCGACCGGGTCGGCGAGGCCGAGCATCCGGGCGAAGAGCACGCCCAGCAGCGGGACCGTCGCGACGAGCAGCCCGGTCAGCGAGCTCGAGAGCCGCTGCTCGGCGAACGTCAGCAGGAAGAACGGCCCGGCGACCTCGACGCCGGCGAAGACGAGCAGCCACGGCCAGCGACCGAGCAGCGGCCGCAGCATGCCGCGCCCCCCGGCGAGGGGCACGAGCAGCAGCGCCGCGAGCGCCGTCCGCCCGAAGACCACGGCAGCCGGCGACAGGTCCGCGACGGCCACCTTGATGAACAGGTACGGCACGCCCCAGATGAGCGCCATGGCCGCGAACAGCAGCCGGCCCCGGGCGGTCACGCCGTCACCCGTCGGCTCGGTCACGCACCGGAGCCGTCAGCTCGTCGACCGCGCGCCGTACGCGCCCGTGCGCGGTCTCGACGGCCAGCCCCTCGCGGGCCCAGTACTCGAAGCCCCCGATCATCTCGCGAACGTCGTCATAGCCCGCCCGGGCGAGCACCAGCGCGGCCTTCGTGCTGCCGTTGCAGCCCGGCCCCCAGCAGTAGACGACCAGCCGCGGCGCATCCGCCGGTGCGGGCAGCTCGCCCAGCCGGCTCGCGAGCTCGCGCCCGGGCAGGTGCCGCGCGCCGGGCAGGTGCCCCTGGCGCCACGACGCCAGGTCGCGGACGTCGACGACGACGAGCGGCTCGCCGGCGGCACGCGCGGCGGCGACATCGGAGGGATCGGTCTCGTAGCGGAGTTTGGCCTCGAAGTGCGTGATGGCATCCGTGGTCACGCGGACAGCCTGTCGCGAGCCCACAGACATCCCACCACTGGCAGGACTGCCGTGCTGCGGGCATCTTCTGCCACACTCGTCACCATGCTCAGCAACGTCGCCGCCGTCGTCGGCGAGCGCGTGTCCGCCTTCGAGCTCGGCGTGGTGAGCGAGGTGTTCGGCCTCGATCGCACCGACGACGGGCTGCCCGGCTACGACTTCGCGCTGTGCGCCGTCAGGCCCGGCCTGATCCCCACCACGTCGGGGTTCGACGTCCACATCGCCCTCGGCCTCGAGCGGCTCGCCGCGGCGGACCTCGTCGCCGTGCCCTCGTGGACCGACCGGCCGGTGGAGCCACCCGCCGAGCTCGTCGAGGCGCTGCACGCCGCCATCGACCGTGGCGCCCGTCTGCTCGCGGTCTGCTCCGGCGCCTTCCTCCTGGCCGCGTCCGGGCTGCTCGACGGGCGTCGCGCGACCACCCACTGGCGCTACGCCGCAACGCTCGCGCGCCGTTACCCGCGCGGTCCGCGTCGACGCCGGGCGTCCTCTACGTCGAGGACGGCCCCGTCGTCACCAGCGCCGGCACCGCCGCCGCCATCGACGCGTGCCTCCACCTGGTGCGCGAGGAGCACGGCGCCGGGGTCGCCAACGCCGTGGCCCGCCGCATGGTCGTCTCACCGCACCGCTCCGGCGGCCAGGCCCAGTTCGTCGAGGCCGCGGTCGCGCGCACCGGCGACGACGACGGCCTCGCCCCGCTCGTCGCCTGGGTGCAGCGGCACCTCACCGAGCCCCTCACCGTCGACGACCTCGCGGCCCGCGCCCTGATGTCGCCGCGGACCTTCGCCCGGCGGTTCAGGGCCACCACCGGCACGACGCCGCACCAGTGGCTGCTCGACCAGCGGATGGCGCCTCGCCGAGCAGCTGCTCGAGCAGAGCGAGCTGCCGATCGACGAGGTGGCGCGCCGCTGCGGCCTGGGCAGCGCCGACACCCTGCGGCACCACTTCACCCGGCGCCGCCGCACCAGCCCTGTCGGGTACCGACGCGCCTTCCGCGCGGGCGCCGCCGGAGCGTGAACCCCGGCGGCCGAGCCTCAGCCGGTGACCGGCACCTGCGCACCCACCGGCCCGCCCACCGCCGCGACCGGCGCCCGCAGGGGAACCCCGGACCCGTCGCGGCGCGAGTCCTGCGCCGGCAGCGGGACGGCGACACCGTTGGCCCCCGCCGCCAGCGGCGGCGCGGCGCCCGCCCAGGCGAGCAGCAGCGTGTCCTCCCCGCGCAGGAACCGGTGGCAGCGCACCCCGCCGGTCGCCCGGCCCTTCGCCGGGAACTCCGCGTACGGGCGTCACCTTCGCGGTGCCGGCCTGCGTGCCCGGCAGCGCGCCGCTCGCCCCGGCCACCGTGACGACCACGTTCGCCCACTCGCCGTCGGGCAGCGTCAGGTCGACCACGCCGAAGTGCACGACCCGCGCCCCGGGCGCCAGGTTCACCCCGGCCATCCCACCGGCGGCCGACCCTGCGGGCGGACCTTGTCGGCGCCGAAGCGCAGCAGCTGCGCGTCGCTGGTGACGAAGACGAGGTCGCACGACTCGTGCGGCAGCTCGACCGCCCCGACGACGCTGTCGCCGTCCCGCAGCGCCACGACCTCCCACTCGGTCTTGTTGAGCGGGTAGTCCGTCGCCACCCGCTTGACCACGCCCGACGCGGTCCCGAGGGCCAGCCCGGGGGAGTCCGCACGCAGCGAGCTCAGGGTCACCACGGTCTCGCCCTTGCCGAGCGCCACGAACTCGGCCAGCGGCGCGCCGCCCGACAGCGACGGCGCCGACGACGTCGGCGGCAGCGCCGGCATGTCGAGCACGGGCAGCCGGATCATGCGCCCGGGGCTCGTCACCGCCGCCACCTCGCCCCGGGCGGTCGCGGGCACGCAGGCCACCACGACGTCGTGCGCCGAACGCGCGGCCGGGTCGGGTGCGGGCAACGGCTGCGCGGACGTCGTCCGCGCCAGCAGGCCCGTCGACGACAGCAGGACGAAGCACGGGTCGTCGGCCACCTCCAGCGGCGCCGCCTTGCTCGCGACCACGCCCGTGCCGGCGGACTCGAGCAGCACCGTCCGGCGCGGGGTGCCGAACCGGCGCGCGACGTCCGCCAGCTCGTCGGAGACGGCGGCCCGCAGCAGCACGTCGCTCTCGAGCAGCGCCGTGAGCTCGCCGATCGTCTCCTCGAGCTGCGCCTTCTCCTTGTCGAGCTCGAGCTTGCTGAACTTGGTGAGGCGCCGCAGCGGCATCTCGAGGATGTACTCGGCCTGCACCTGGCTGAGGTCGAACACCGCCGATCAGCCGCTCACGCGCCTGAGCGTGTCGTCGCTGCCGCGGATGACCGCGATGACCTCGTCGATGTCGAGGATGGCGACGAGCAGGCCCTCGACGAGGTGCAGCCGGTCGGCGGCCTTCGTCCGCCGGAACGCCGACCGGCGCCGGACGACGTCGAGGCGGTGGTCGACGTAGACCCGCAGCAGCTCCTTGAGCCCCAGCGTGCGCGGCTGCCCCTCGACGAGGCAGACGTTGTTGATGCCGAACGACTCCTCCATCGGCGTCAGCCGGTAGAGCTGCTCGAGCACGGCGTCGGGGTTGAAGCCGTTCTTCACCTCGATGACCAGGCGCAGCCCGTGCTGCCGGTCGGTGAGGTCGGTGAGGTCGGAGATGCCCTGCAGCTTCTTGGCCTGGACGAGGTCCTTGACCTTCTCGCGGATCTTCTCGGGCCCGACCGTGTAGGGCAGCTCGGTGACGACGATCCCCTTGCGCCGCGGCGTGACGTTCTCGATCCGCGCGGTCGCGCGCGTGCGGAAGCTGCCGCGGCCCGTGGCGTACGCCTCGCGGATGCCCTCGAGGCCGATGATCTTGCCGCCGGTGGGCAGATCGGGGCCGGGCACGTACCGCATGAGGTCGTCGAGGGTGGCCTCGGGGTGCGTCGATGCAGGTGCCGGGCGGCGCCGACGATCTCGACCAGGTTGTGCGGCGGCATGTTCGTGGCCATGCCGACGGCGATGCCGCTCGCGCCGTTGACCAGCAGGTTCGGGATCGCCGACGGCAGCACCTCGGGCTGGGTCAACTGGTTGTCGTAGTTCGGCACGAAGTCGACGACGTCCTCGTCGAGCCCGTCGGTCATGAGGAGCGCGGCGGGGGCCATCCGCGCTTCGGTGTAGCGGTACGCGGCCGGCCCGTCGTCCAGCGAGCCGAAGTTGCCGTGCCCGTCGACCAGCGGCAGGCGCAGCGTGAAGTCCTGCGCGAGGCGGACGAGCGCGTCGTAGATGGCGCCGTCGCCGTGCGGGTGGAGCTTGCCCATCACGTCGCCGACGACGCGCGCCGCACTTCACGTGGCCGCGGTCGGGCCGCAGGCCCATGTCGGCCATCGTGTAGAGGATGCGGCGCTGCACCGGCTTCAGGCCGTCACGGGCGTCGGGCAGCGCGCGGGAGTAGATGACGGAGTAGGCGTACTCGAGGAACGCCTCCTGCATCTCCTGCTCGACCTCGATGTCGACGATGCGCTCGGTGTAGTCCTCCGGCGGCGGCGTCGCGTTCCTGGCCATGCGGGGCGTGCTCCTCGTCGTCGCGGCCGGGATGGATGCCACCCGGCTCGCCGCTGATTCTCCCCGCCCGACGCCACCCCCGGGCACGGACCCGCCGGAACGGGCAGGATCGGGGCATGAGCCGGTCGACGGAGAGGGCGGCAGAGCGGGTGCCGGACGAGGGCCCGGACGGCAACCGCGCCGGCCCGCTGCTCCCGCAGGACCCTGACGTCGAGGGCCATCCGGTGGTGGCCCGGGTGCGCAGGCTGGCGGCCGAGGTGCTGGCACCCTCCGCCGCCGATGTCGACACCTCGGCGGTGCCCCGCTCCCACCTCGACGCCCTCGGTGCCGCCGGTGTGCTGGGGCTCGCGGCGCCCGCGTCGGCCGGTGGGCTCGATGCGCCGGCCGCAGTGGTGCGCCGGGTCAACGAGCTGCTCGCCGGGGCCGACCTGTCGACCTGGTTCGTGCAGGCGCAGCACCACGCGCCGGTCCGCGCCGTGGCGGCGGCCGGGCGGCACCCGGAGCTGCTGGCCGATCTCGCGGCCGGGCGCGCCGTCGCGGGGATCGCCTTCTCGCACCTGCGCCGCCGTCCCGCGCGGGTGCTCGCCGCGACCCCGGACGGCGACGGCTGGCGACTCGACGGCACCGCGCCCTGGTACACCGGCTGGGGCCTCAACGACGTCGCGCTCGTCGGCGCCCTCACCGATGACGACCTCGCCGTGTTCTTGCTGGTCAGGCCCGTCGCCGGGCCGGCGTTGCGGCCGGGGGAGCGGGTGCGGACCGCCGCCCTGGACGCCGCCTCGACGGTGCCGCTCACCTTCGACGGGTACCGGGTCGGGCCGGCGGACCTGGTGCGCGTCGAACCCGCGGCGCAGTGGGCGGCGACCGGACGCGTTCGCGACCGTGAACGCGCCGCCGGCCGCGTTCGGGCTCGCCGAGTCGGCCCTGACCCTGCTGCACGAGCACGGGCGGCGCCGGCACGAGGCCCGCGCCGTCGACGCCGCGTGCCGGCTCGCCGAGGCGGTGGGCGGCGTCCGGGGCAGGGCCTACCACCTGATGGACCACGCACCGCCGGGGGAGGCGACCGAGGAACGGCTCGCGCTGCGGGCGCGGGCCCTGCGCCTGGCGGTCGACGCCGGCACCGCGCTCGTCACCGCCGGCGCGGGCGGTGCGATGAGCCTGGCGTCACCGGCTCAGCGCAAGGCGCGGGAGGCGCTGTTCCTGCTGGTCCAGGCCCAGACGGCCGACGTCCGCGCGGCGACGCTGGCGACGTTCACGTGACCACGTGAGCGACCCCGACTCGGGTCAGGCGTGGCCGCGCAGGTGCCACGGGGTGCCGAACAGGCCGTCGTGGGCGACCTCGTCGACGCCCCGGCGGCCGCGGCGCAACGACGGCGAGCGGCGGTCGGGGGCCGCGTGGCCCACGCTGATCACGCCGACGAGGCGCCGGTCGGGCGGGGCGCCGAGCGCCTCGAGGACCGCCGCGTGCCGCTGCGGGGGCACCCCGAAGAAGCAGGCCGCGAGGCCGGAGTCGACCGCGGTGAGCAGCATGAGCATCGCGGCCATCCCGGTGTCGACGTCCCAGTACGGGACAGGCCAGTGCGCCAGCCGGCTCTCCCGGTCCGGCTCGTCCCAGCCCTTGTCCGGTTCCGCGTAGCGGCGCAAGTAGCGGTCGGGGTCGGAGAGGCAGACGACCAGGGCGGGGGCGCTGCGCATGCCGCGCAGCCAGGGGTCGGGCTCGGCGTCCGGGGCCGCGCCGGGGTCGGCGGTGGCGGCCCAGAAGCGCTCGACGTCGTCCGGGCGCCGGCAGACGACGAAGTCCCACCCCTGGCTGAAACCGGCGCTGGGGGCTCGGACGGCGTTGCGCAGCATGCGGTCGAGCGCTGCGTCCGGCACCGGCCTGCCCGGCTGGTACGCGCGGACCATGCGCCGGGAGCGCACGACGTCGGCGAAGTCCATGGGGCGACTCTGTCACGCCCGACCGGACCGCCCGCCCATCAAGGATGTGCAGGTCAGACACCATCCTGAGATCAGATCGTGACCGAATTACTGGCGTGTCGGGTGTAGTGCGGCTGACCTTCGACGTGGTATGAGCCTCGTCACATTCAGCCCTCGGGGCTTGGAAGGGGACGAAACACTCCAGCACGCTGACGGCTGTCACCCATTCGGGTGACGGCAGCGCCGTGACGCCGAGTTCCGCCGGCGGTCGCTGTCTCCGAGTCACCACGGCGGAAGCGGGGGACCCGATCTCCACGGCAGACCGTCGCACGACGACGGGCGCCTCGGGGTGAAGCCGGTCTTTGCACGCAGAGACCGGCCGGGCAACTTTCCAGCCCGAACCCGACAGCTCACCTCGCAGGCGGATGGGGAAGGACACTCGTGTCTGATCTTCGTTCACGCCCGTTTCGCCATGCCCTGAAACAGGCCGCCGTCACCGGCACCACCGGCTCGCTGCTCCTCGGCGCGGCGGTCGCCGGCCTCGCGGCACCGGCCTCGACGGCCGTCGCCGCCCCGCTCACCGGGACCGTCACGGCGCAGGGCGGCAGCAGCGCCGCGCTCGGCGCCACCCGCGCGACCACGACGGCCACCGCGACCACGGTGAGCCTGCACGCCACCACCGTCGCGGCCAGCACCCGGCGCGTCGTCGACCGCAACCGGGTCATCCGGGTCGCGGCCTCGCTGAAGGGCCGCCCGTACCGCTACGGCGCCGCCGGCCCCTGGGCGTTCGACTGCTCCGGGTACGTGCAGTACGTGCTCAAGCAGCAGCACTGGCGGATGAACCGCACCGCCGCCGGCCAGTACCGCCAGACCCGGCACATCTCCCGGGCTGCCGCCCGCCCGGGTGACCTGGTCTTCTTCTACGGATCGGGCGGGGTCTACCACGTCGGCATCTTCGCCGGGCACGGCAAGATGTGGGCGGCTCCGCACACCGGCGCCGTCGTGCGGCTGCAGAAGATCTACGGCAACAACTGGGTCATCGGCCGGATCGTCTGAGTCGAGCCCAGCGGCACGCCTGAGCACTGCCGCCCGCAGCAGCCGGGCCGGGATCGGGTCCCTCACGACGGGGGCCGGGAGACGCCATCGCGTCTCCCGGCCCCCGTCGCCCTTCGGCGGCCCTGATCTCCCGTGGATTCCTTGATCAGCGCACTTTTCGGGGGGTACGGGGGGCGGAGCCCCCGTGGGTCCCGCTGGATTCCTTGATCACGGGGGAGTGAGGGCGGCGGCTCAGCGGAGGTCGTCCTCCCAGAACTCGAGCGGGGCCCGCGCGCCGGCGCCCTCGGGGTGGCGTTCGTCCTCGCCGGTGCGCAGCTCCACCCGCCGGATCTTGCCGGAGATCGTCTTGGGCAGCTCCGCGAACTCGATCCGCCGGATCCGCTTGTACGGCGCGAGGTGCTCGCGGGCGTGCCGGAGGATCGCTGCCGCCGTCTCGGCCGTCGGCTCCCAGCCGGCCGCCAGGACGACGAAGGCCTTCGGCACCGCCAGCCGCAGCGGGTCCGGCGACGGCACCACGGCGGCCTCGGCCACGGCCGGGTGCTCGACGAGCACGCTCTCGAGCTCGAAGGGGCTGATCCGGTAGTCGGAGGCCTTGAAGAGGTCGTCGGCCCGGCCCACGTACGTCACGTAGCCGCGCTCGTCGCGGCTGGCGACGTCGCCGGTGTGGTAGACGCCGCCGCGCACGGCCTCGGCGGTGCGCTCGTCGTCGTCGCGGTACCCCACCATGAGCCCCAGCGGCCGGCCGAGGTCGGGGGAGTCCAGCCGCAGGCAGAGCTCACCCTCGGCCGGCCCGTCGGGCCGCACCTCGTTCGTCAGGGGGTCGACGAGCACGACGTCGTAACCCGGCAGCGGCCGGCCCATGGACCCCGGCACGACGTCCTGCCCCGGCGTGTTGCCCACCTGCGCCGTCGTCTCGGTCTGACCGAAGCCGTCACGCACGACCAGCCCCCAGGCCCGGCGGACCTGCTCGATCACCTCGGGGTTCAGGGGCTCGCCCGCTGCCACGACCTCGCGCAGCGGGATCCTGCCGCCCCAGGTGGCGAGATCTGTCTGCACGAGCATGCGCCAGACCGTCGGCGGTGCGCAGAACGTCGTGACGCCCGCCCGCTCCATCGCCGCGAGCAGCCCCTGGGCGTCGAAGCGCGGCTGGTCGACGACCACGATCGTCGCCTCGGCGCACCACGGCGCGAACACGTTGCTCCAGGCGTGCTTCGCCCAGCCCGGCGACGAGACGTTGAGGTGCAGGTCGCCCGGCTGCAGCCCGAGCCAGTACATGGTCGCCAGGTGCCCGACCGGGTACGACGTGTGCGTGTGCTCGACGAGCTTGGGCGCCGCCGTCGTGCCCGACGTGAAGTAGAGCAGCAGGGTCTCGTCGCCGCGGGTGTCCTCACCGGCGACCTCGTCGCCGTCGAACCTCCCGGCGTCGTCGTAGGACAGCCACCCCTGGACGTCGCCGCCGACGGCGATCCGCGTCCAGTCGCCGGGTACGCCGTCGAACCGTGCCGCGTCGCCCGCCCGCGCCACGACGTGCCGGACCCGCCCGCGGGCGATCCGGTCGGCGATGTCGGCAGGTGTCAGCAGGGTGGTCGCAGGGATGATCATCGCCGCCGAGCCGGATCGCGGCGAGCATCGTCTCCCACAGCTCGACCTGGTTCCCGAGCATGAGCAGCACCCGGTCGCCGCGGCGCACGCCCTGCGCGGCCAGCCAGCCGGCGAGCCGGCGCGACCGGGCGGCGAGCTCGGCGTAGGTGACCCGCACGTCCTTGCCGGCGTCCGCGCCCAGGATCCAGAGGCGCTGACCGCTCGCCGGCGGGTCCGGCGGCCACCGCGTCGAACCAGTCCCGCGCGTAGTTGAACATCTCGGGCCGGGGCCAGCGGAAGCGCTCGCGGGCCGCGGGCAGGTCGTCGCGGAGCTCGAGCAGCAGGTCGCGGGCCGCGCGGAAGCTTCCCGCGTGATCGATGCCGTCCGTGATACCGGCACCCTGGCACCGCCTGGCGCAACCGGCAACGCCCCCCTTCTGGCCGCGGGTCTACCCGGCGGCGTCGAGGATCGCCAGCGCCTCGGCCGGCCGCTCGATCGACGACAGGGTGATGGGGTCGGCGACGAGCTGGACGTGGCCCGCTCCCGCCCCGGCAATGGCCGCGAGGTGCGTCGGCGACGCTCGGCGGGCGAACCCTGCACCGGGGTGACCCGCCGATCGAGCGGCGTCGCCCATCAGCCGCCCGCTCGCCCCCGGGCAGCCGCACCAGCACCGCCGCCGTCGCCTCGACCTCGCCAGGTCCCCGGCCGGCCTCGGCGGCCGCCGCCTCCACGCGCTCGCGGAGGGCGCGCGAAGCCCGGCGGCGGTGTTGCCGTAGTCGCTCCACCACACGTTCCACGCCTCACGTGCGGCAACCCGATGCGCAGCATCCGCGGACCGATCGAGCCGAGCATCAACGGCGGGCCGCGGGCGGACGGGCGCCGGGTCGAGCACGCAGTCCTCGACCCGGTAGAAGCGCCCTCGAAGTCCACCCGGCCCTCGCGCAGCAGCGGCCGGACGATCGTGAAGGCCTCCTCGAAGCGCGAGACGCGCTGGTCGAACGGGAAGCCGAAGGCGCTGTACTCGCGCTCGTTCCAGCCGGCGCCGAGACCGAGGATGAGCCGGCCACCCGAGATGGCGTCGACGGTCGCCGCCTGCTTGGCGAGCATCGCCGGCGCGTGGAAGCCGGCCGACGCGACGAGGGGGCCGAGCTCGATCCGCTCGGTCACGGCGGCCAGCGCGGCCAGCGACGTCCAGACCTCCCACGGCCCCCGGGTGATGCCGTCCGGGCAGGTCGTAGAGCAGGTGGTCGCCGACCCAGAGCGAGTCGAACCCGGCGGCCTCGGCGGTGCGGGCCATGGCGAACAGCTCCGGCCACGGCGACGTGCCGCTCGACCTCGGGCAGCTGCACGCCGACCAGGCACCGACGAGGCATGACGGGGACTGTACTGAGAGCCGTCCCGGCCGCCTCACCGAGAGTCCCTCACCTAGACTCCCCGCGTGCCCGACACCGCCCCGGGCGGTGACCCTCGCCGCCGTGTGCCACGCACGGACGCCGTCCTCGGCGACGCCCGGCTGGCCGGCGCCGTGACCCGCTTGGGGCGGCCCGCGGTGAAGGCCGCGGTCGTCGCCGCGCTGGCCCGGGTGCGCTCCGGGGAACTGCCGCCCGACGCCGCCGCCGGGGCGGCGCTCGAGGCCCTGCCCGCCCGCCCGGCCTCGCTCCGCCCGGTGCTCAACGCCACCGGCGTCGTGCTGCACACCAACCTCGGCCGCGCCGCACTGTCCGCAGCTGCCGTCGAAGCGCTCGTGGCGGCGGCGGGGCCGACCGACGTCGAGCTCGACCTCGCCACGGGCCGGCGGGCCCGGCGCGGCCGGGGCGCGCTCGCCGCGCTCGCCGCCGCGGTGCCCGCGGCCGAGGCGGTGCACGTGGTCAACAACGGAGCGGCCGCCGTGGTGCTCGCCGCCACCGCGCTCGCGCAGGGCCGCGAGATCGTCGTCAGCCGGGGCGAGCTCGTCGAGATCGGCGACGGCTTCCGGCTGCCCGACCTGCTCGCGTCGACCGGGGCGCGCCTGCGCGAGGTCGGCACGACGAACCGCACCAACCTCGCCGACTACGCGAGTGCGATCGGCCCGGAGACCGGGTTCGTGCTCAAGGTGCACCCGTCGAACTTCGTCGTCAGCGGTTTCACGAGCGCCGTCGAGGCGGGCGAGCTCGCCGGTCTCGGCGTGCCCGTCGTCGTCGACATCGGCTCGGGGCTGCTCGAGCCCGACCCGCGCCTGCCCGGCGAGCCGTCCGCGGCGGCCGCCCTGGCCGCCGGTGCCGACCTCGTCACGGCCAGCGGCGACAAGCTGCTCGGGGGCCCGCAGGCGGGGCTGCTGCTCGGCCGCGCCGGCGTCGTCGAGCAGCTGCGGCGCCACCCCCTCGCGCGGGCGCTGCGCGTCGACAAGCTGACCCTGGCCGCGCTCGAGGCCACGCTCACCGGCCCCCGGACGCCGACGGCCGCCGCGCTGGCCGCCGACCCGGCGTCGCTCGCCGAGCGGGCGGCGAGGCTGGCCGGCCGGCTCGTCGAGGCCGGCGTCCCGGCGAGCGCGGTGCCCAGCGAGTCGGTGGTCGGGGGAGGCGGCGCGCCGGGGCTCACCCTGCCGTCCGCCGCCGTCGAGCTGCCCGAGGTGCTGGCGGCCCCCCTGCGGACCGGCGATCCCGCCGTCCTTGGCCGGGTCGAGCGAGGCCGGCTGCTGCTCGACCTGCGGGCCGTCGACCCCGCCGACGACGAGGCCCTGTGCGGCGCCGTGCTGCGCGCCGTCGCGGGCGCCGCGGAGCAGCCCTGATGCACGTCGTCGCCACCGCCGGGCACGTCGACCACGGCAAGTCGACGCTGGTGCGCGCCCTGACGGGGATGGAACCGGACCGCTTCGAGGAGGAGCGCCGCCGGGGCATGACCATCGACCTCGGCTTCGCCTGGACCACCCTGCCCGGCGGCGAGGTCGTCGCGTTCGTCGACGTGCCGGGCCACGAGCGGTTCGTCCCGACGATGCTCGCGGGGGTCGGCCCCGTGCCCGCCGTCCTCCTGGTGGTCGCGGCCGACGAGGGCTGGATGCCGCAGACGGCCGAGCACGTCGCCGCGCTCGACGCCCTCGGTGTGCGGCACGCCCTGCTCGCCGTGACGCGCTCGGACCTCGCGCCGGCCGGCGCCGTCGCCGACGACGTCCGGGCCCGGCTCGCCGGGACCTCGCTCGCCGGGTTGCCGGCCGTGGCCGTGAGCGCCCGCACCGGGGCCGGGCTCGACGAGTTGCGCTCGGGCCTGGCCCGCCTCGTCGGGGCGGTGCCGGCGCCCGACGTCGCCGCGTCGGTGCGGCTGTGGGTCGACCGGTCGTTCTCGATCCGGGGCAGCGGGACGGTCGTCACCGGAACGCTGGCGGCCGGCACGCTCCGCACCGGGGACGAGCTCACACTGCTGGCGGGTGGCGCCGACCGCGGCGCCGTCCGGGTGCGGGGCCTGCAGTCGCTCGGGGCGGCGGCATCCCAGGTGCCGGCCGTCGCCCGCGTGGCGGTGAACCTGCGCGGGCTCGAGAAGGAGGACGTCGCCCGTGGCGACGTGCTCGCCGCACCGGGGTCGGTGCTCCTGACGACGGCCGTCGACGTCCGGCTCGACCTGCCGGACGACGCCGTGGACGTCCCGGCGCAGGGGGTGCTGCACCTGGGGTCGGCGGCGGTCGGGGCTCGGGTTCGCCTGCTCGACATGTCCGAGGGGCCCGCGCGCTACGCCCGGCTGCGGCTCGACCGCGCGCTGCCGCTCCTGGCACGCGACGTCGCCCTGCTGCGGGACCCCGGCGCTCACCGGATCGTCGCGCGGGTGACGGTGCTCGACACCCGGCCGCCCGCGCTGACCCGGCGCGGCGCGGCGCGCGTGCGCGCGGAGGCTCTCGCAGAGCTGGCCGTCGCCGCGCGCCCCGACGGTGCCGCCCTGCTGCGCGAGCGGGGGGCGGTGCGTGCCGGCGAGCTCGTCGCCACGGGCGCGAGTGCGCCTCCTGGCGCACTCGTCGCGGGGGAGTGGCTGATCGACCCGGACGCCGCGGCTCGGTGGCAGGTGGCGCTCGCGGCGCTCGTCGCCGCCCACCGGCCGGCGGGCGGCGTCGAACCGGGGGTGCCCGTGGCGCAGGCGCGCGCCGCGCTCGGCCTGCCCGACGAGGTGCTCGTGCCCGCGCTCGCCGTGCCGCCGCTGCGGGTCCGGGCCGGGCGCGTGGTCGACCCGCGGTCGGCACCCGACCTGCCGCCACCGGTGGCGACCGCGGTCGAGGCGCTGCGGGCCGACCTCGACGGTGACCCCTTCGCCGCGCCCGCAGCCGACCGGCTCGTCGCCCTGGGACTGGGGCGCCGCGAGCTGGCCGCCGCCGAGCGCGCGGGGGCCGTCCTGCGGGTCGCGGACGGCGTCGTGCTGCTCGCCGGCGCCGCCGAACAGGCGGCCGGCGTGCTCGCCGACCTGCCGCAGCCCTTCACGACCAGCGAGGCGCGACAGGCCCTGCGGACCTCCCGCCGCGTCGTCATCCCCCTGCTCGAACTGCTCGACCGCCGCGGCCTGACCCGCCGCCACCCGGACGACCGCCGCACCACGACCTCCCCGCCCCTGCAGGACGGTGGCGGGCCGCGCTCGCCGACGCCACCCACGACGTCTTCGCGGTGGTGACCGCCGTCGCCGTGGTCACGGTGGCGTCGCTGCTGCTCATGGCGCGCAGCCGGGTGAGCGGTCCGGATGCCGGGAGGGATAGGTTGCCGCTCGACGGGCCGGCGGGCGCCACGGACGACGGGAGTGCGGCATGAGCGAGGGCACGACGGGGCAGCGGGTCGCCGTGGTCACCGGAGCGGCACGGGGTATCGGGGCCGCCGTGGCCACGCGACTGGCCGCCGACGGGTTCGCCGTCGCCGTGCTCGACCTCGACGAGGCGGCGTGCGACGGCACCGTGAGCGCGATCACCGCCGCCGGCGGGAGGGCCCTCGCCGTGGGCGTCGACGTCGCCGACCGCGAGAAGGTCGCCGCCGCCGTGCAGCGCGTCGCCGACGGGCTCGGCCGCCCCGCGGTGCTGGTCAACAACGCGGGCATCGTCCGCGACAACATGCTCTTCAAGATGTCCGACGACGACTGGGACGCCGTGCTCGCCGTCCACCTGCGCGGGGCCTTCCTCATGACCCGCGAGGTCCAGCGGTTCATGACCGAGGACCGCTGGGGCCGCATCGTCAACCTCTCCAGCACCTCCGCGCTGGGCAACCGGGGTCAGGTGAACTACTCGGCCGCCAAGGCGGGCCTGCAGGGCTTCACGAAGACCCTGGCGATCGAGCTGGGGCCGTTCGGGGTCACCGCCAACGCGATCGCGCCGGGCTTCATCGCCACGGACATGACGGCGGCCACCGCCGCGCGGATGGGCGTGTCCTTCGAGGACTTCCAGGCGGCCGTCGCGAAGGAGATCCCGGTGCGCCGCGTCGGCCATCCGGAGGACATCGCCGCCATGGCGTCGTTCTTCGCCCGCGACGAGGCCTCGTTCGTCTCGGGCCAGGTGGTCTACGTGGCCGGCGGACCGAAGGACTGATCGTCACGTGTCCCCCCGCGGCACCACGGCCGTGACCATGGGCGACGATCGGGGCGACCAGCGGGACGACCCGGGCGGACCCGAGGTCGGCGACCGCGTCGTCACCGTGCCGAACGCGCTCAGCGTGCTGAGGCTCCTGCTCGTGCCGGTCTTCTTCTGGCTGGTGCTGACCCATCGCGACGGCTGGGCCCTCGCCGTCCTGATGTTCAGCGGCTTCACCGACTACGCCGACGGGAAGCTGGCCCGCCGGTGGGGGCAGGTGTCGCGGCTCGGGCAGCTCCTCGATCCCGCCGCCGACCGCCTCTACATCGCCGCCACCCTGGTGGGCCTGGCCTGGCGCGACATCGTCCCGTGGTGGGTCGTGGGCGTGATCGTCGCGCGGGACGTCCTGCTCGCGTTCACCGTGCCGGTGCTCGCCCGGCACGGCTACGGCCCGCTGCCCGTGCACTTCCTCGGGAAGGCTGCGACCTTCAACCTGCTCTACTCCTTCCCGCTGCTGCTCCTGGCCGAGGTCGGCGGCCCGCTCGCCGCCCCGGCCCGGGTGTTCGGCTGGGCGTTCGCGTGGTGGGGGATCGGCCTGTACTGGTGGGCGGGCTGGCTCTACCTGCAGCAGGTGCGGGACGTCGTCCGCGCGGACGCCACCCGCGCCTGAGCCCGATCGGGGCCGGGGGCCCGGCGGCGTGAAAGCATGGGGCAGTGGCACACGCGACGGACCCGGCGGCGAGCCCGCCGCCCGTAGCCGGCCCTCGCGTGGTCGACGCGTCGATGACCCTGCTGCGCGAGGTGATGGAGCGGCCGCTCGACCCGGGGTACGCGGCGGCGGCCGAACGGCGTGCCGCCGGGCGGGTGCCCGGCCGGCGCGCCCTCGCTCTCACCCTCGTGCTGGCCCTGATCTGCGGCGCCGTCACGGCCCGCGCCATCGCCGAGCTGCGCCGCCCGCAGCCCGGTGCCGAGCAGGCCCGCGCGGCGCTGCAGGCGCAGATCCGCCGGCGCAGCGCGACGGTGGATTCGCAGCAGCGCCAGCTCGACCAGATCCGCTCCCAGGTCGCCATGCTCCAGGCCCAGACGCTGGCGGGCAGCGGAGACGCGGCGCTCGCCCAGCGAGCCGGGCTGCTCCAGCTGGTCTCCGGGCTCGCCCCGGTGACCGGTCCCGGGCTGCAGATCACGATGGCCGACGCACCTGCCACCAACGCGCCCGCCGGCACCGATCCGCGGGCGGACGGCGGCTCGGACCAGTCCCGCGTGCTCGACCGCGACGTCCAGACCGTCGTGAACGGCCTCTGGGCCGCCGGCGCCGAGGCTGTCTCGATCAACGGGCAGCGGCTGACCGCGCGCTCGGCCATCCGCTACGCGGGGCAGGCCATCCTGGTGGACTTCCGGCCCCTGGTGCCGCCCTACGTGATCTCGGCCGTCGGCGACACCGGCACGCTGCAGACGCGCTTCGCGGCGGGCTCGGCCGGCTCCTACCTTCAGGCGCTGCGCGACAACTACGGGATCCGGGCGACTATCGTCTCCTCGTCGCGCCTGCAGCTACCGGGCGCGGGGGGCACCACGACGCGCCTGGCCTACGCCAAGCCGGTCCAGCCGGCCGGTTCCGGCGGCGCGACGGCGTCCGGGTCCCCGTCCGGCTCCTCAGCCGGGTCCCCGTCCGCATCGGCGCCCGGCCCGGCCGCACCGTCCACCACCCCGGAGGTCTCCCCGTGATCGCCGCGATCGGCCTGCTCATCGGCGTCGTCGCCGGTCTCGTGCTCGAGCCGACGGTGCCGCTGTGGATGCAGCCGTACCTGCCGATCGCGGTCGTGGCGGCCCTCGACGCGGTCTTCGGCGGTCTGCGCGCCGTGCTCGACGGGATCTTCGACGATCGCGTGTTCACCGTCTCGTTCCTGTCGAACATCATCGTCGCCGCGCTCATCGTCTACCTGGGCGACCAGCTCGGCGTCGGTTCGCAGCTGTCCACCGGCGTCGTCGTCGTGCTCGGCATCCGGATCTTCTCCAACGCCGCGTCGATCCGCCGCCACCTCTTCAAGGCGTGACCGTGAGCGACGAGACCCCGACCCCCGCGGACGTCGCCCGTCCGCCCGGCCCGCCCGCGCCCCGGGAGCGCTCCGGCCCGTCGCACCCCCAGGCCCCGGACGCCGGCACCGACACGCCGACCGGCGCCGATGCGGCGGACGACGTGGTGGAGGTGGCGGCGCCGGACGGAGAGACCGCGGCCGAGGCAGGCGTCGACGGTACGGCGACCGACGCGGCGACCTCCGATAGGGGGGAGGCCGGCGACTCTCCGGAGACGGCCGCCAGCGGGGAACCGGCGGCCGAGCGTGCCGGGGTGGTCGCTGCGGAGCCGGCAGACGAGCCCCTGGCTGTGCCGGCCGCCGTGTCTGCCGACGAGGCCGTCGCCGAGGCTGCCGACGAGCCCGTCGTCGTGCCCGTCGCCGAGGCTGCTGACGAGGCCGCCGGCGAGCCTGCCGATGAGCCTGCCGATGAGCCTGCCGATGAGCCCGCCGATGAGCCCGAGGACGAGGCGGACGACGTCGACGTGGAGCTCGACGATCAGCCCGCGGGCGAGCCGACGCCGCCGTCACCGGTGGCGGGGGCTCCTGCGCCGCTGCCCGCCGGTGAGGCCCCCGCGCCGCTGCTGCCGGGCGACGCGCCGTCGACGGAGCTGCCGCCGCGGGCCGTGGCGCGCGGGCGGCTCGGCCGCGCGATGCGCCCGCGCGCCAGCCGCGCTCAGATCCTCGCGGCGGCACTGTGCGCGCTGCTCGGCTTCGCGCTGGTCGTGCAGGCGCGCCAGACCCAGACGCAGGGCCTGGACCGGCTGCAGCAGGCCGACCTCGTGCGGCTCCTCGACAACGTCACGAACGCCGAGGCCCGCGCGGACCAGGACGTCCGCGACGAGCAGGCCATCCGCGACAAGCTGCTGTCGGGCACGGACAGCTCGGCGGCCGCGCAGCAGGCGGCCCGGCAGCGGCTCGACACTCTGGGGATCCTCGCGGGCACCGTCGCGGCGTCCGGCCCCGGCATTGAGCTGAGATCGCGGACCCGCAGCGGAAGGTCGACGCGTCGATCCTGCTCGACACGCTGGAGGAGCTGCGCGACGGCGGCGCGGAGGTCGTGCAGATCGGCGACGTCCGGGTCGTCGCGCGACGGCGTTCACCGACGACGCCGACGGCGTCCGGGTCGACGGCCGCCTGCTGACGCCGCCCTACCGCTTCACGGTGATCGGCGAGCCGCAGACCCTGTCCCGGCTGCTGCAGATCCCCGGCGGGGTCTTCGACGTGCTGCGCAGCAAGGACGCGCAGGGCAAGGTCACGCAGTCGCCGGTCGTCACGGTCGACGCGTTGCGGCCGGCCGCCAAGCCTCAGTACGCTCGCCCGGCCCAGGGCGGGTCACCCTGACCCTGCCGAGCAGGCACGCCGCCACCGGCGGCATCCGCACACCGGAGAGGGCTGTCGATGGCCGAGTTCGAGTACCCGGGCGACCTGCGCTACACCAGCGAGCACGAATGGGTGCAGGCCGTCGAGGGGCGGCTACGGGTGGGGATCACCTCCTACGCCCAGGACGCGCTGGGCGACATCGTGTTCGTGTCGCTGCCCGAGGAGGGCAGCACCGTGGACGCCGCGAGCTCCGTCGGCGAGGTCGAGTCGACCAAGAGCGTGAGCGACCTCTACGCCCCCGTCAGCGGGACGGTGGTCCGGCGCAACGAGGCACTCGACGCGACGCCCGAACTGGTCAACAGCGACCCGTACGGCGAGGGCTGGATGTTCGAGGTCGAGCCCGCGGACCCGGCCGCGCTCGACGCCCTCCTCACTGCGGACCAGTACCGCGATCAGCTGTCCTGACGGGGCGCGGTCACCGGGGGGCACGCGCGGTACCTCGACCTGTCGTCGAGGGTTAGGCTTGCCGACTTCGGGGTCGTTCGACACCGGCCGGGTCGGCGAACGCCACGGAACGAGGAGGCCGCGATGACGGAACCTGACGCGGGTACTGCCGCCGCGCCCCAACCGCCCGGGCAGGGCACCGGCGGGCCCGAGACGACCATGTCACTGCCGCCCGTCGGGCTGCCCGAGGCCACCGAGGCGGCGGAGTCGGGGCTCTCGGCGACCGACCGGACGGCGATCGACGCGCTGCCGGACGGCTCGGCGCTGCTCGTCGTCCAGCGGGGCCCGAACACGGGTGCGCGCTTCCTGCTGGACTCGGACACCACGACGGCGGGCCGCCGGCCGGACAGCGACATCTTCCTCGACGACGTCACCGTGTCCCGGCGCCACGCCGAGTTCGTGCGCCGCCCCGGCGGGGTGTTCGCCGTCCGCGACGTCGGCAGCCTCAACGGCACCTACGTGCAGCGGGACCGGATCGACGAGGTCGTGCTGCGCGACGGCGACGAGGTGCAGATCGGCAAGTACCGCCTCGTCTTCCACCCGAGCCCGCGGAGCGGCGGGGCCGCCTCCGGCGGGTGACGACCGGTGGCGAACGCCGCGCGGCGGCACGAGGGGGAGCGTGACCCGCGCTCGGCGATGAGCATCGGGGCGGTCCTCGAGATCCTGCGCGCCGAGTTCCCCGACGTCTCGATCTCCAAGATCCGCTTCCTGGAGGAACAGGGGCTGGTCGAGCCCGAGCGCACGGCCTCGGGGTACCGCAAGTTCAGCCACGGGGACGTCGAGCGCTTGCGCTTCGTGCTCGCGGTCCAGCGCGACCACTACATGCCGCTGCGGGTGATCCGCGACCACCTCGACGCGGTCGACGCCGGGAGGACCCTGCGCCCCTGCCCGGCGCGCCGCGCGTGCCCCGCCTCGTCGCCGACGCTCCGGCACGGGCCGGCGCGGGGGAGGCGACGTTCACCCGCGCGGAGGTCCTCGCGGCCGGCCCGGCGCCCGAGGAGCTGCTGGCCGAGCTGGAGTCGTTCGGGCTCGTGGCCGCGCGCTCGGGCGGCCGCTACGACGCCGAGTCGCTGGCGGTGCTGCGGGCGGCGGCAGGGCTGGCGCGCTTCGGGATCGAGCCGCGCCACCTGCGGCCCTTCAGGAACGCCGCCGACCGGGAGGCCGGGCTCGTCGAGCAGGTGGTGGCGCCGCTGCGCCGTCAGCGCGGGCCCGAGGCGGCCGGCCGCGCCGATGAGGTGGCGCGCGAGGTCGCGGCCCTGTGCGTGCGCCTGCACGCCTCCCTGGTGGCGACCGCCCTGCAACGCCCCGGCCCGTGAGCCGGCCCGTGGCCGCCGGCCCGTGGCCCCGAGTGGGGGCCGTCGCGCGGCCGGGGGCCCCGGGGTACCGTGACGGTGTGCGTGAGCTCGACGTCGTCGGTGTCCGGGTCGAGATGCCCTCCAATCAACCCATCGTTCTCCTGCGTGAGCGTGGCGGTGACCGCTACCTGCCGATCTGGGTCGGCGCGCCGGAGGCGACGGCGATCGCGCATGCCCAGCAGGGGATCGTCCCGCCCCGGCCGCTGACGCACGACCTGCTGCGGAACGTCATCGAGGCGCTGGGCCGCCGGCTCGTCGAGGTCCGGATCGTGGCGATCAAGGACAACGTGTTCCACGCCGAGCTGGTCTTCGACGGGGGCCTCACGGTCAGCTCCCGCTCGTCGGACGCGATCGCCCTGGCGCTGCGCACGGGGTCGCGGATCGTCGGGGCCGACGAGGTCCTCGCGGCCGGTGGTGTGGCCGTGCCCGACGAGGACGAGGACGAGGACGAGGTGGAGAAGTTCCGCGAGTTCCTCGACCAGATCTCGCCCGAGGACTTCGGCGAGGGCGCCCCCGGCCAGCAGCCCCCGAGCTGAACATCCGGTGACACTGCGTCAATCGCGGGTCGCTGCATTGAGCACCGAGAGTGTTCGAAGAACGGCGTGTCCGCGGCGCGTCGAATCGTTATACGACACGCGGGGTGCGCGCCCGGAGGGCTTCGTTGACGCTGGGCTGCCAGCCCCTTACGGTTCGAAGGGTAAAGCCCTCGGTGTAGTTCGACCTACGGTGTGCGGCACCGCGGCACACGATTCTTCATCGCGAGGGCGCTGGGACAGGAGGACGGCGTGAGCGGTACCGGCGAAGCTCCGGGCGGTATCACGCGATCCGTCGGCGTCCCCGCCTCGGCGCAGGGTCTGCTCTTCACCGAGGATCTGCCGGTCCTCGACGAGCACGTCGGGTATCGCGGGCCGACGGCGTGCGGCGCCGCGGGCATCACCTACCGCCAGCTCGACTACTGGGCCCGTACCGGCCTGGTCGAGCCCAGCGTCCGGCCGGCCACGGGCTCGGGCACGCAGCGGCTCTACAGCTTCCGCGACATCCTCGTGCTCAAGGTGGTCAGGCGGCTGCTCGACACCGGGGTCTCGCTGCAGCAGATCCGTGTCGCCGTCAGCCACCTGCGCGACCGCGGCGTCGAGGACCTCGCGCAGATCACGCTCATGAGCGACGGCGCGAGCGTCTACGAGTGCACGTCCGCCGACGAGGTCATCGACCTCGTGCAGGGCGGCCAGGGCGTGTTCGGCATCGCGGTCGGCCGGGTCTGGCGCGAGGTCGAGGGCAGCCTGGCCGAGCTGCCGGGGGAGCGCCCCGGCGAAGACCCTGCCGACCACCCCGACGACGAGCTCGCCACGCGCCGCCGCACCCGCGCCACCGGCTGACGCACCCGCCCCCGCACCGCGGGCTGAACCAGCCGCACCCGCACGCGCGTTCCGGCTGTTCGTCCACTTCTCTGCTCTCGATCACGCAATTTCTCTGCTGGTGATCATCCAATCCGCGTCGATCATGCAATCCAGATTGCATGATCGACGCGGATTGCATGATCACGCACAGATGGAGCCGCGGGATGTGACAAGGGGGAGGGCGCGTGGTCAGACCGCGGCCGTCTCGGGCGCGCGGTCAGACGGCGGCCGCCTCGGGCGCGGTGCCGGACGACGACCCCGTACCCGGCCGGCGCCGCGATGGACGCGCCTCGGCCCGCAGCACCCGCGCCAGGTGCGCGTCGAAGGCGCCGGCGAGCTCGGCGGCGGCCGGCCCCGGCCAGCGGTGGATCGGCAGGCTCGCGCCCTGCGCCTGCTGCAGCGCGCTGCGCTCGGGAATGGTCGGGCCGAGCACGAGCGGCCCGAACATGTCCGCCAACTCCGTCACCCGATAGCGGTGCTCGGGGGACCGGTCGCGGTAGCGGTTGACCACCACGCCCAGGGGCTGCAGGTCGGGGGCGGAGGCTCGGCGCAACTCGTCGATCGCGCGCAGGGCCCGGTCGGCCGCGGTCACCGAGAACAGGGCCGGCTCGGTGACGACCATGGCGCGGTTGCTCGCCACGAGGCCGGAACGGGTGAGGCCTCCGAACGACGGCGGGCAGTCGATGATCACGAGCCGGTAGTCCTGCGTGGTCGCCAGGGCCTGGCCGAGGCGCGACAACGCGCGCTCGGTCGACCGCCGGCCGTCGTACGCCGCGCTCTCCGCCGAGCCGGGGATGACGTCGAGGCCGCCGCCCTCGCCCGCCCACCCGCTGGGCGTCAGCGCGGCCTCGAAGGTCTTGCGGCGGGGGTTGCCGAGCAGCGTCGCGACGTCCACCTCCACGCTGCCCGACACGTCGAGCGCGAGCGTGGCGTCAGCCTGCGGATCGAGGTCGACGACGAGCGTCGGGACGCCCTTCTCGTGGGCCGCCGAGGCGAGACCGAGAACGACCGAGGTCTTTCCGACCCCGCCCTTGAGGCTGCAGACGCTGAGCACGATCACCCCCCGACGCTACCGAATCGGAGAGCATGGTCATCGCCCGACGGGCCGAACGGCGGACGGGGCGGTCGGGCGCCGGACCGGCCCCGGGGGCGGCTCCCGGGCCCTCCGCAGGACCCGCTGCTAGACTCGGCGACGCCGTAGACCTCGCACGGGAGAGCCCCGTGCCGCCGCCCGAGAAGGTGGCGGTGTCGGGCGCCGAAGGGGCAAACTCCCCGGAACCTCTCAGGCGCCAGGACCGTGTGGGCGAGGCAGCTCTGGAGCGCTCCGCCCACTAACCGCGGTGCTCGACAGAGGGGGAGGTGCCCAGACGGCCGGTGCACCCCGGTCGCGTGACCCTCACCCCGCCGGAGCTCCGCATGACCTCCCTGCTCGACGCTCCCGCCGGCCACGCCGTGCCCGCCGACCGCCGTGACGCGGCCCCCGCCGAGGGGTTCGCCGACCGGCACATCGGGCCGGGCCCGGACGACGTCCGCCGGATGCTCGCCGTCGTCGGCCACGCCTCGCTCGAGGACCTGGTCGCCGCCGTCGTGCCGCCGTCGATCCGCAGCAGCGACCCGCTCGACGTGCCGGCCGCCGCGAGCGAGGCCGAGGTGCTCGCCGAACTGCGTGCCCTCGCCGACCGGAACACGGTCGCGGTGCCGATGATCGGTCTCGGCTACCACGGCACCGCCGTGCCGGCCGTGATCCAGCGCAATGTCCTCGAGAGCCCGGCGTGGTACACCGCCTACACCCCCTACCAGCCGGAGATCTCGCAGGGGCGGCTCGAGGCGCTGCTGAACTTCCAGACGATGGTCGCCGATCTCACCGGGCTCCCCGTCGCCAACGCGTCGCTGCTCGACGAGGCCACGGCCGCCGCCGAGGCGATGACCCTGATGCGCCGCACGTCGAAGGCCCCGGCGGGCGCGGTGCTCGTCGTCGACGCGGACGTGCTGCCCCAGACCCGCGGCGTGGTGCTGACCCGGGCCGAGCCGCTCGGCATCCGGGTGGTCGAGGCGGACCTCTCGGATGATCCCGCCACCGGGCTCGCGCGGGCCGCCGCCGACGCCGGCGTGTTCGGCGTGCTCACCCAGTACCCCGGTACGAGCGGTGCGCGTCCGCGACCTCGCGCCGCTCGCCGACGCGGCCCACGCCGCCGGCGCCCTGCTCGCCGTCGCCGCCGACCTGCTCGCTCTCACGCTGCTGACCCCGCCGGGCGAGGCCGGGGCCGACGTCGCCGTCGGCACCACCCAGCGCTTCGGCGTCCCCCTCGGCTACGGCGGCCCGCACGCCGGCTACATGGCGGTCCGCACCGGCCTCGAGCGCTCGCTGCCGGGGCGCCTCGTCGGCGTGTCGCGCGACGCCGACGGCCACCCCGCCTACCGGCTCGCCCTGCAGACCCGCGAGCAGCACATCCGCCGCGAGAAGGCGACGAGCAACATCTGCACCGCGCAGGTCCTGCTGGCCGTGATGGCGTCGATGTACGCCGTCTACCACGGGCCGGAGGGCCTGCGGCGGATCGCATCGCGGGTCGCCGGCCGGGCCGCCGCGCTCGCCGGCGCACTGCGGGCCGGCGGCGTCCAGGTCGTCAACGACACCTTCTTCGACACGGTCCTGGCACGCGTACCCGGCCGGGCCGCCGACGTCGTTGCCGCCGCGCGCGAGCGCGGCGTGCTGCTGCGCCTGGCCGGGCCTGACCAGGTGGGCGTCAGCTGCGACGAGACCACCACGGCGGCGCACCTCGCCGCCGTGTGCGAGGCCTTCGGCGTCACCGCACCCGCGGACACGGACGACGCCGGCGCCGGCAGCGACGGCGTCCGGGGCGTGGACGCCCTGCCCGGCGCGCTGCGGCGAACCTCGCCCTACCTGACCCACCCGGTCTTCTCGGCGCACCGCTCCGAGACGTCGATGCTGCGCTACCTGCGCCGGCTGGCCGACCTCGACTACGCGCTCGACCGCGGCATGATCCCGCTCGGGTCGTGCACGATGAAGCTCAACGCGACCGTCGAGATGCAGCCGATCAGCTGGCCCGAGTTCTCCGACCTGCACCCCTTCGCGCCCGCCGAGCACGCCGCCGGCACCCGCGCCCTGATCGCCGACCTCGAGCAGCGGCTCGCCGCGCTCACCGGGTACGACGCGGTCAGCCTGCAGCCGAACGCCGGTTCGCAGGGGGAGTTCGCCGGGTTGCTCGCGATCCGCGCCTACCACCGGTCGCGCGGCGAGGGGCACCGCGACGTCTGCCTCATCCCCTCGAGCGCGCACGGCACGAACGCCGCCAGCGCCGCGATGGCCGGGCTGCGCGTCGTCGTGGTCGCGACCAGCGAGAACGGCGACGTCGACCTCGCGGACCTCGGCGCCAAGATCGAGGCGCACGCCGACCGGCTCGCCGCCGTCATGATCACGTATCCGTCGACGCACGGCGTCTTCGAGGAGGCGGTCGCGCAGCTGTGCGCCACCGTCCACGACGCCGGCGGCCAGGTCTACGTCGACGGCGCGAACCTCAACGCGCTCGTCGGCCTGGCCCGGCCGGGCCGCTTCGGTGCCGACGTCAGCCACCTCAACCTGCACAAGACCTTCTGCATCCCGCACGGGGGCGGGGGCCCCGGCGTCGGCCCGATCGGCGTGCGGGCGCACCTCGCGCCGTTCCTGCCGAACCATCCTCTCGACGGCGCCGCGGGCCCCGAGACCGGCGTCGGCCCGGTCGCCGCCGCGCCCTTCGGCTCGGCCGGCATCCTGCCGATCTCGTGGGCCTACGTCGCGGCTGATGGGGCCCGACGGCCTGACCCGCGCCACCGAGGTCGCGATCCTCGCGGCGAACTACGTCGCGAGCCGGCTGCGTGAGCACTACCCCGTGCTCTACACCGGTCGTGACGGGCTCGTCGCGCACGAGTGCATCCTCGACCTGCGCGGGATCACCAAGGCGACCGGCGTGAGCGTCGACGACGTCGCCAAGCGGCTCATCGACCACGGCTTCCACGCGCCGACCATGTCGTTCCCCGTCGCCGGCACGCTGATGGTGGAGCCGACCGAGTCCGAGGACCTCGCCGAGCTCGACCGGTTCTGCGACGCCATGATCGCGATCCGGCGGGAGATCGACGAGGTCGCCGCGGGGCGCTGGCCGAAGGACGACAACCCGCTGGCGAACGCGCCGCACACGGCCGCGAGCCTGGTGGGGGAGTGGACGCACCCCTACACCCGCGAGGAGGCCGTGTATCCCGGAGGGCGTGGACCCCCGCTCGAAGTACTGGGCACCGGTCCGCCGGATCGACGGCGCCTACGGCGACCGCCACCTCGTCTGCTCCTGCCCCCCACCCGAGGCCTTCGAGGACTGACCCGCGCCCCGCCTCTCAGCCGCTGATCATGCAATCCGCGTCGATCATGCAATCCGCGTCGATCATGACGGGGTGAGCTGCGCGCCGCCGGCCACGCGCACGGCGGCGCGCAGCGGCGCGCGACGGAGCAGCCCCGGCAGCGACGTCGTCCCGCGGGCCATCCGGGCGAAGGCCGCCCAGCCCAGGGGCGTGCGGGCGAGGGCGGTGTGCACGAGCACGGGGTGCCGCTCGAAGGCCGCCAGGAAGGCGCGGCCGGCGTCCATCTCGGGCGCCAGCGCACGGTCCACCCAGCCGCGGTACGTCGCTCTGGACGCCGTCGGCCCCGGCGCTCCTCGCGCCGGCCGCTGCGAGCCGTCCGGCCGCCGCGCCGGAGCGGACGGCGTACGAGATGCCCTCGCGCGTCCAGGGCTCGAGGAGCCCGGCCGCGTCGCCCGCCAGCAGCACGCGGCCCCGTCCGACGGGGGAGTCCCGCGCCCGGCAGCGGGTGAGGTGCCCCGAGTCCTCCAGGACCTTCGCGCCCGCCAGCCCGAGCACCTCGACGTACCGCTCCAGGTAGCTCCGCTCGCCGCCGGCACCCTTGGCGGAGATGACGCCGACGGTCAGGCGGTCGCCCTTCGGGAACAGCCACCCGTACGAGCCCGGCGCACCCGTGCCCCAGTCCATGTGCAGCCGGTCCTGCCAGCGACGCGCGTGCTCGCCCGCCTCGAGCTCCAGCTCGAGACCGAGGTCGACCTGCACGGCCCGTACGCCCACGTACCGGGCAGCCCGGCTCGCGCTGCCGTCGGCGCCGACGACGTACCGCGCGACCAGGCTGCCGTCACGGGTCTCGACCCGGACGCCGTCCACGTCGTCCCGGACCGCCGTCACCGTGACGCCCTCGTGCACGGCGGCGCCGGCTCGCTCCGCGTGGCGCAGCAGCGCCTCGTCGAACTCGGCGCGGTCCACCATCGCGATCACGGGGACCTTCGAGTGCCAGGTGGCCGGCCGGGTCAGGCCGGCGGTGAACGTGGCGGTCGTGACCTGCTGCCGCACGGGCACCGCGAGGTCGCGCGGCAGCGCGGTCAGGGTGGAGCCGAGCAGGCCGCCACCGCAGGTCTTGTACCGGGGGAAGACGGCGCGATCGACGATCAAGGTCCGCGCGCCGGCCCTGGCGGCGGCCAGTGCCGCGCTGCTGCCGGCGGGGCCCGCCCCGACGACGATCACGTCCCAGACGTCGGCGTCCCGGCTGCTCGGCACCGCGTCAGGATAGGAGAGCCCACCGAGGTGATCATGCCGGGCCGAGAATTCCTTGATCACCGGGAGGGATGGGTGGGGGGAGACGCAGCACGACGGCCTCCCAGGCGCCCGCGTGCCACCGCCCGTCCGCACCGACACCCGCCGCCCCGTCCGACGCGCCGTCCGGCGCGCGGTCCGGCACGTCGGCGCTCCCGCCGCCCGAGGCCAGCAGCACTTGCGCCCCCGCCCAGACGGCGCCGTCGGGAACCTCGACGTCGGCCGGGGCCGAGGAGAGGTTCGCGAGCACCAGCAACGCCAGGTCGCCGAGCGTGCGGGTGAACGCGTAGACCTGCGGGTCCTGTGGCAGCAGCATGGTGAAGTCGCCCGTCGCGACCACCGGGTCGGTGTGGCGGAGCTCGATCAGGCGCCGGTGGTGCGAGAACACCGACCGGGTGTCCTCACGCTGGGCGGCGGCGTTGACGCGCACGTGGTCGGGGTTCACCCCGATCCAGGGCGTCGTGCCCGCGGGGCAGAACCCGGCGTTGGGGCCGGCGCTCCACTGCATCGGCGTCCGCGCGTTGTCCCGGCTCATCGCGCGCAGCCCGGCGAGGACGACGTCCGGTGCCTCGCCGCGCCCGACGGCGTCCCGGTAGTGGTTGAGGGACTCGACGTCGCGGAACTGCCCGACCGTGGTGAACGGGTAGTTCGCCATCCCCAGTTCCTCGCCCTGGTACACGTAGGGCGTCCCGCGGTGCAGGTGCAGCACGGTCGCGAGGGCCTTCGCCGAGGCCTCCCGGTGCTCGCCGTCGTCCCCGAAGCGCGAGACGACGCGCGGCTGGTCGTGGTTGCACCAGTAGAGGCTGTTCCACCCCGCGTCGGCGAGCCCCACCTGCCAGCGGTTCATCACGGCCTTGAGGGCGGGCAACTGCAGGGGCCGCACGTCCCACTTCGATGTGCCGTGGTCGATGACCACGTGTTCGAACTGGAAGACCATGTCGACCTCGGCGCGCGCGGGGTCGGTGTAGAGCCGGGCCTCGTCGACCGTGACGCCCGGCATCTCACCGACCATGAGGAAGGCCCCGTCGCGCCCCGCGAAGACCGTCACGGTGCATCTCGGCGAGGTACTCGTGGATCCGGGGGCCGTCGACAAAGGCGGGGGAGCCGTCGGCGAGGCCGTCGGACGCACCGCCGGTGGCACCGGGGCCGCCGGCGCCGGGCAGGACGCGCCCGTCGGGCAGTGCCGGGTCCTTCGAGATGAAGTTGATGACGTCCATCCGGAAGCCGTCGACGCCGCGGTCGAGCCACCACCGCATCATGGCGTGCACCGCCGACCGGACCTGCGGGTTCTCCCAGTTCAGGTCGGGCTGGCCGGTGGCGAACACGTGCAGGTAGTACTCGCCGGTTGCCTCGTCGAACTGCCAGGCCGGCCCGGAGAACATCGAGCGCCAGTTCGTCGGCTCGGCGCCCGGCGTACCGGCCTGGAACCCGGGGCGGGGCGGGCGCCACCAGTACCAGTCACGCCGTGGGTCGGTGGTGCTCGACCGCGACGCGAGGAACCACGGGTGCGCGCTCGAGGTGTGGTTGACGACGAGGTCGAGGACGAGCTTCATGCCGCGCTCGTGCAGCGCCGCGATCAGGGCGTCCAGGTCGGCCAGGGAGCCGAAGAGCGGGTCGACGTCCTGGTAGTCGCTGATGTCGTAGCCGTTGTCCTCCTGCGGCGAGGGGTACACCGGTGACAGCCAGAGCACGTCGACGCCGAGCGCCTCGAGGTGGTCGAGACGGGTGAGCACGCCGGGCAGGTCGCCCACCCCGTCGCCGTCGGCGTCCGTGAAGCTGCGCGGGTAGACCTGGTAGACGACGGCCGTGCGCCACCACGGCTCCTGGGCCCCGGGACCGGTCACGGCCGCACTGTACGGCGCTCCGGCGGGGGATTAGGCGCGGTCGCGGCGGGTAGTGGCCCTGTCACGATCGTGACGGCCGGAGGGGGTCCGATGACCACCACGTCAGCGCCCGAGCTCCACAAGGGACTCAAGCAGCGTCACCTCACGATGATCGCCATCGGCGGTGTGATCGGCGCCGGCCTGTTCGTGGGCTCCGGCGTGGTCATCAACAAGACCGGCCCGGCCGCGTTCCTCACCTACGCCCTGACCGGCGTCCTGATCGTGCTCGTGATGCGGATGCTCGGCGAGATGGCCACCGCCAACCCCTCGACCGGGTCCTTCGCCGACTACGCCCGGCGCGCGCTGGGCGGCTGGGCCGGCTTCTCGGTCGCCTGGCTGTACTGGTACTTCTGGGTCATCGTCGTCGGCTTCGAGGCCGTCGCGGGGGCCAAGGTCATCACGTACTGGTTCTCGGCGCCGCTGTGGCTGCTCTCGCTCGGGCTGATGCTGCTCATGACGGTGACGAACCTCTTCTCGGTGAGCTCGTACGGCGAGTTCGAGTACTGGTTCGCCGGCATCAAGGTGCTCGCGATCTGCGCGTTCCTCGTCCTGGGCACGCTGTTCGTCACCGGGCTCTGGCCGGGTCGCAGCTTCGACCTCAGCAACCTGACGGCGCACGGCGGGTTCTTCCCGAAGGGCGTCGGAGCCGTCTTCTCGGGCATCGTCGTCGTGATCTTCTCGATGGTGGGCGCGGAGATCGCGACGATCGCGGCGGCCGAGTCCCGGGACCCCGAACGCGCCATCGCGCGGGCCACGAACTCGGTGGTGGTGCGCATCGCCGTGTTCTTCGTGGGCTCGCTCTTCCTGCTGGCGGCGATCCTGCCCTGGAACTCCACGGAGCTGGGTGCGTCGCCGTACGTCAGCGCGTTCAAGGAGATGGGGTTGCCGTACGCCGACCACATCATGAACGCCGTCGTCCTCACCGCGGTGCTGTCGTGCCTCAACTCCGGCCTCTACACGGCGTCGCGGATGCTGTTCGTCCTCGCGGCCCGGCGCGAGGCTCCGGTCTCGCTCATCACCGTCAACCGCCGGGGCGTCCCGGTGTGGGCGATCCTCACCTCGACGGTGGTGGGCTTCCTCTGCGTCATCGCCGCCGCAGTCTCGCCCGACACGGTCTTCCTCTTCCTGCTGAACTCCTCGGGCGCCGTCATCCTCTTCGTGTACCTGCTGATCGCCCTCTCCCAGCTGGTCCTGCGGCGCCGCACGCCGCCGGACCGCCTGCTCGTGCGGATGTGGCTCTACCCCTTCCTCACGATCGCCGTCGCGCTCGCCATCGTGGCGATCCTCGTGTCGATGTTCGCCGACGCCACGACCAGGTCGCAGATCCTGCTCAGCCTGGGGTCGTGGGCCGTCGTCCTCGTGCTCTACGTGGTGACGCGGTGGCGGGGAGGGTCCGTGGACGCCGAGCCCCCCGCCGGGGACGCCGACGACGCCGTGGCGGCCGGAGCCGCCGGTGCGACCACTGCCCCCACCCGCGTCCTGGTGCTGGCCAACGAGACCGTCGGCGCACGCGAGCTTCTCGACGAACTGCGCCGCATCGACGCCGAGGGCCGGGCCACGTACTTCGTCTGCGTTCCGGCGAATCCCGTGGACACCGGGCAGGCGGAGCGCAAGGGGGCGGTGTGGGTGTGGGAGGCCACCGTCGAGGCCGCCCGGTGGCGGCTGGACCGCACGCTGGAGATCCTGCGGGCCCAGGGCCTGGACGCCGACGGTGACCTCGGCGACTACCGCCCGGCGCACGCCCTCGAGGAGGCTGTCGAGCGGTTCGTGCCCGACGTGCTGGTCATCTCGACGCACCCCGAGGGCAGGTCGGCCTGGCTCGCGCGGCACGATCTGGTGAGCAGGGCGCGCGCCCGGTACGGGCTCCCGGTGCGGCACATCGTCGCCACGGCCCCGGCGGCCGTCCGCGCCTGACGAGCGCCCGGGCCCACGGCCGGGGTGTGAGCCCGCCGCCGCGAGGGCAGCGGTCGGGTCAGGCGCTCGCCTGCAGCAGCGTCGAGCCGGCCCGGGTCTTGACGACCTCGAGCCGCGCCGGGATCCGGTCACGCAGATCGGCGACGTGGCTGACGAGCCCGACGACCCGGCCGCCGCTGCGCAACCCGTCGAGCACGTCCATCACCTCCCCGAGGGTGTCGTCGTCGAGAGAACCGAAGCCCTCGTCGACGAACAGCGTCTCGATGGTCGCGCCGCCGGCCTCCGCCGCCACGACGTCCGCGAGCCCCAGGGCGAGCGCCAGCGACGTGTAGAACGACTCGCCTCCGGACAGGCTCGCGGTGTCGCGACCGCGGCCCGTCCAGCCGTCGACGACGCGCAGCGCAAGCCCCGAGCGGCCCCGGCCGCGCTCGGCCCCGTCACTGTGCTCGAGGCTGTAACGGCCGCCGGACATCGCCAGCAGGCGCTCGCTGGCGGCGGCCGCCACCTGCTCGAGCCGGGCGGCGAGGACGTAGGACGACAGGCTCATCCGCAGGGCGTTGTCACCACCGGTGCCGTCCAGGCAGCGGGAGAGGCCCGACTCGACCCGGTAGCGATCGTGAAGCGGTCGGGTGTCGGCGAGATGCGCCGCGAGCTGCCCCGCGATCACGGTCAACCCGCCGTACGCGGTGTCGCAGCGGTCCAAGGCGGCCGCGGCGGCCTCGTCGTCGGCCTGCGCCAGCTGCCATGCGGTCTCCGTCACCCTCGGGTCGGCGTGCGGCGCGGCCGCGGCGGCGGTGAGGGCAGGGTCGGCGAGCCCCTCCTCGACCTGCGCCTGCTCGTGGGCGTGGGTCGTGCACGACCGCTCGAGGGCGGCGAGCTCGGTCTCCGGGAGCGCGGCCTCGCAGGCGCTCCCGAGGTCGCTGAACCCGGCGTCCGTGGCGGCTGCTCGCGCCGTGCCGGTGACCTCGGCGAGCTGCTCGGTCGCCCCGCGCAGCTCGCGGCGGGCGTCGAGCAGGCCGGTGGCCGCGAGCGCCCGCCGGGCCGCGTGCGCCCGGCGTGCCCCTACCGTCTCGTACTCGCCGCGGCCGGCGTCCAGCCGGCGGCGCAGCGCGAGCAGCCGCTCCTCGAGCCTCGTCAGCTCCGTCCCGGTCGCCAGCAGCCGCTCCACCGCCCGGTCGTGCCGCCCCCCGGCCGCCTCGAGGGCCAGGTCGGCGCGCTCCTGCCCGCCCAGGGCAGCGGCCTCGGCGGCGACCGCCTCACCGGCGGCCGCGAGCTCGGCGGCGGCGGCGTCTCGTTCGGCACGCGCCCCGTCGACGGAACGCCCTCCCGCGGCGGCAGCGGCGGCCTCCGCCTGCGCCCGTGCCCTCGCCAGCTCCGACTCGCAGCGCCGGAGCAGGTCGTCCGCCGCCTCGGCCTCCGCGCCGGCCCGCTCCTCGTCTGTCGCCGCCTGGAGCCCGGGGGCGGGGTGAGGTGCCCCGTCGCGGGCGGGCACCGCGGCGAGCGCCGGATGCTCCGCGCTACCGCAGACGGGGCACGGGTCGCCGTCGGCGAGGGCCGCAGCCAGTTCCGCCGCGACCCCCAGCAGTCGCTGCTCGCGCAGGTCGAGCCAGCGTTCACGGGCGTCGTCGCGCTGCCGGCGAGCATCGTCGCGGCGGTCCGACAGCTCGACGACCTCGGCGACGCGAGCGGCGGCGTCCACGGCCGCGGCGAGTCGCGCGGCGGCCAGGTCCAGGACGTGCCGTGCCGCCGGCTCGCGGGCCGCCGCCTCGCGCGCCGCGGTGAGCCGCCGCGCCGCGACCGCGGCGTCCTCGCGGGCGGCGGTCGCCGCGGCCGCCGCCTGCTCGACGCCTCGCAGGGCCCTGTCGTGGGCCTGGGTTGCGGACTCGACGCTCGCGGCCAGGGCCGCCTCGCCCGTCGCCTCCTGCTCGAGCGCGGCCAGCTCACCCACGAGCTGCTGGGCCGCCCGCACCTCGGCCTCGAGCTCGGCGTCGTCGAGCTGGGCGTCGTCGAGCTGGGCGTCGTCGACGTGCGCGAGGTCGACCTCGGCGTCGTCGAGCCCGATGATGCACAGCTGGACGTCCCCCACCTGGGGGGCGAGCGGCGCCCGCCGGAGCGGCCCGCACTCCACGAGCTCGACGACGGCGGCGTCGACGGCGTCGAGCGCGGCCTGCGAGCGCGCGCGCGCCGCCTCGAGCGGGGCCAGCCACCGGGAGAGCCCGCTCGCCCGGCGAGCAGCCGAGAGGCGCCGGCGGTGCTGTTCCTGCTCGTGCTCGCGCGACCGCAACCGGGCCGCGGTCGCCGTCAGCTCACGGTGCCGGCCCTGCAGCTCCGCCGTCCGCCGGGCCGCCTCGTGCTCGGCCGAGGCGTGACGCGCGCGCTCCTGGGCGGCGACCCGCCGTGCCCTGGCCTCCTCGAGCGCCGCGGCCACCGTGGACCGGAGCGCTGTCGACCACCGCTCCCGGCTCCCGCGCCGTGACGCCGTCGACATCCGTGTCGCCGTCGTCACCCGTATCGCCGTCGTCACCCGTACCGCTTTCGCCGTCGCCCTCGGCCAGGTGGATGCCGGCCGGCATCGCCGCCTGCTCCGCCCGCGCGAGCAACTGCCCGGTGACGACGTCCGCGGCCTCCACCAGGACACGGAGCGCCGCCTGCGACTCGCGCAGCCACTGCTGCACCGCGCCGAAGCGGTCGGTGCCGAACAGACGCTCGAGCAGGGCGCGGCGGGTCTCGGCGTCGGCCCGCAGGAACGCCGCGAACTCGCCCTGCGGCAGCAGGACCAGCTTCGTGAACTGCTCCAGACCGAGGCCCAGGACGCCGTCGAGCACGAGGCCGGCCTCGTCGACCCGGTTCGTGAGCGGCTGCCAGTCGCCGTCGGCCAGCTCGCGGACGAGCACGCGGGCCTGGTCCGTCGTCGTCCCCGCGCCGCGCCGCTTCGGTCGTTCCCACGAGGGGGAGCGGGTCACCTCGAGCCGCCGGCCGCCGGCGGTGAACTCGCAGACCACCTCGGGCGCCACACCGTGCGCCGCGTGGTCGCTGCGCAACCGGGCGCCGTGACGCGAGCCGGGCACCGCGCCGTACAGGGCGAAGCAGACGGCGTCGAGGACGCTCGTCTTGCCGGCCCCCGTCGGGCCGTGCAGCAGGAACAGCCCGTTCGCCGCCAGCGCGTCGAGATCGACCTCGACGGTGCCGGCGAAAGGACCGAACGCCGTGATCCGCAGCCGGTGGATCCTCACCCCGCCGCCCGCTCGCCGGCCGTCGACTCGGCGGGGGCGAGATCGACGGTCGCGATCTCGGTGACCACGGCCGCCCCGGCGCTCCCGACAGCTGCCGTCGCCCCGGGCCGGCCCGCCGGCACGAGCCGGCGACCCTGCCGCAGGGGCGCCACCCCGCTCTCGCGGGCCAGTGCCACCCGTGCGCCCTCGACCGCCGACCGCAGCACCTGTGCCTCCGCCTCGCCGGGGGCACGCCGCCTGACGTGCTCGACGAAGCCGCAGCACAGGCTCAGGTCGTCCTGCTGGGCGATACGACGGGTGTACGCGCCGGATGCCGCGGCCCCGCCCGCCGGTTCGAAGCGCAGCTCGAGCGCATGCGGGAAGCGCGAGCGCACGCGCGCCATGGCCTCAGCGGGCCGCTCGTCGTCGGTCAGCGTCACCTGGCACCAGGCCTGCTCGTCCGCCGCGAGCGCCGGGTCGGTCAGCAGCCGGCCGAGCGGGCCGCGCAGGACGGCCAGTCGGCGTGGGACGGGAGCGTCGACCGGGTCGACGCGCTCGAGCCCGCCCCGCCCGAGCTCCACGAGCCAGGAGCCCTTCGTGTGGGCGTACTCGGAGAAGGAGTAGGCGAGCGGCGAGCCCGAGTACCGGACGCCGTCCGCGAGCCGCTGCCGGCCGTGCAGGTGCCCCAGCGCGGCGTAGTCGACGCCGGCGAACAGCTCCGCCGGGACGGCGCCCACGCCGCCGACGCTGATGTCCCGCTCGCTCTCGCTGGGCAGGCCGCCCACGACGAACGCGTGCGCGGCGACCACGCACCGCGAGCCCGCCGGGAGCCTCGACCGGTCGGACCGCACCTGTTCCAGCGCAGCCGCCAGCACCTGCTCGTGGCCGGAGCCGGGAGGACACCCCAGCACGGGCCCGGCGAGAGCGGGTTCGAGGTAGGGCAGTGCGTAGACCGCGACCTGGCCCCACCGGTCCTCCAGCAGCACGGGCCGGCCGCAGCGCGCCGGGTCGGTCCGGACGTGAACCCCCGAGCGTTCCATCAGCCGGGCGGCGAAGCCGAGCCGCCGCGGTGAGTCGTGGTTCCCGCTGGACAGCACGATCGCCGCGCCGGTGGCCGCGAGCCGGGCGAGCGCCTCGTCGAGCAGCGCCACGACCTCGACGCCCGGCAGCGCCCGGTCGTAGACGTCACCCGCGACGACCACGGCGTCCACCTGCTCCGACCGGACGACCTCGACGAGGTGGTCGAGGACCGCAGCCTGCGCCTCGAGCAGGCCGACCCGGTGGAACGAGCGGCCGAGGTGCCAGTCGGAGGTGTGGAGGATCCGCACGACCCCGACTCTAGGAAGCTTCCAAGGTCATCCGCGGGCGGCGCGCCAGACCTGTGGGCGACGTGACGCGGGTCGCGCCCTGTGGACGAGGCGCTCGGAGCGGCGGCAGCGCCGGTCCCGCGGGCCAGGGCGACGCCGTCCGCGCCTCGATCACCGGCCCCGGCCTCTGGCCGGACCGGCCCGGGTGTGGTTTGGTCGGGGCATGGGCGACGAGATCTCCGCCAGCCACTACTCCCGCGAGGAGCGCCAGCGCTACCGCGAGAAGGTGCAGCTCTGCCTCGACGTCTTCGAACGCATGCTCGGGACGTCCACCTTCGACAGCGACGCCGAGAACCCGCTCACCGGCCTCGAGGTCGAGCTCAACCTCGTCGACCACGAACGGCAGCCCTACCTCGGCAACGCCGCCGTCCTGGAGGAGATCGCCGACCCCGCGTTCCAGACCGAGCTGGGGGCCTACAACATCGAGCTGAACGTGCCGCCGCGCTCGATGATGGGCGACGCCGCACTGGCTCTCGAGGACGACCTGCGCGAGTCCTTGAACCACGCCGAGGAGCGGGCCGGCCGGCGGGGCGCGGACATCGTCATGGTGGGCATCCTGCCCACGCTCATGACCGAGCACCTGTCACGCCCCGACTGGATGAGCCCGTCGCCGCGGTACACCGCCCTCAACGACATGGTCTTCGCCGCCCGCGGTGAGGACGTGCACCTCGACATCCACGGCGTCGAGCGCCTCAGCCTCTACGCATCGACGCTCGCCCCCGAGTCGGCGTGCACGAGCGTCCAGCTGCACCTGCAGGTCGCCCCGCAGGACTTCGCCAAGCACTGGAACGCGGCGCAGGTCCTCGTCGGCCCGCAGGTGGCCCTGGGCGCGAACTCGCCGTTCTTCTTCGGCCGCGAGCTGTGGCGGGAGACCCGGATCGAGCTGTTCACGCAGTCGACCGACACCCGGCCGCAGGAGCTGAAGAACCAGGGGGTGCGGCCCCGGGTGTGGTTCGGGGAGCGCTGGATCACCTCGATCTTCGACCTCTTCGAGGAGAACGTGCGCTATTTCCCGGCGCTGCTGCCGGAGATCAGCGACGAGGACCCGGTCGCCGAGCTCGAGGCCGGCCGCGGGCCGCGCCTGCAGGAGCTGCGCCTGCACAACGGGACGATCTACCGCTGGAACCGCCCGGTCTACGACGTCGTCGACGGCTACCCGCACGTGCGCGTGGAGAACCGGGTGCTGCCCGCCGGCCCGACGGTCGTCGACGTCCTCGCGAACGCCGCGTTCTACTACGGCGCCCTGCGGGTGCTGGCCGACGACGAGCGGCCGGTCTGGTCGAAGATGACGTTCCCGACCGCCGAGGAGAACTTCCGCGAAGGGGCCCGGCTCGGGCTCGAGGCGGACCTCTACTGGCCGGGCATCGGCCAGGTCACCGTCGACGAACTCGTGCTGCGACGGCTGCTGCCCATGGCGCACGAGGGCCTCGAGCGCTGGGGCGTCAGCGCCGCCGTCCGCGACCGCTACCTCGGCGTCATCGAGCAGCGGGCGAAGAGCGGCCGCAACGGCGCCTCCTGGCAGGCCGAGACGGTGCACGCCCTGGAGGAGCGCGGCATGGGCCGACGGGAAGCGCTGACCAGGATGCTCGACCTCTACCTCGAGGGGATGCACGCGAACGAACCGGTGCACACGTGGCCGGTGCCCTGACGTCGCCCGGCCCGGCGATGTTCGACACCGCCGACCCGGTGTTCCTCGCCGACCCGTACCCGGCCTTCGCGCGGTTGCGTGAGCACGCCCCGGTGCAGTGGCACGACGGCCTCGGCCTCTACGTCACACTCACCCACGCGGCGGCCGACGCCGTGCTGCGCGACCGCTCGCTCGAGCGGATCTGGCACGACCGGCAGCCGGCCGAGCTCTTCGAGGCGTTCAACCTGCTGCACCGGACCTCGATGCTCGAGAACGAGCCGCCCACCCACACGCGCCTGCGCCGGCTGATCGCCGGGGCCTTCGGGCGGGGGCACACCGAGCGGTTGCGTGCCTGGGTGCAGGCGCTCGCCGACCGCCTCGTCGCCGACCTGGCGGCCGCCGTCGCCGAGAGGGGTTCCGCCGACCTGGTCGCCCTCGTCGCCGAGCCCCTGCCGGTCGAGGTGATCGCCCAGCTCCTCGCTGTGCCGGACGCCGACCGCGGGCTGCTGCGCCCCTGGTCGAACGCGATCGTGAAGATGTACGAGTACGGCCTGCCGCACGAGCGACGGCTCGAGGCCGAGGCCGCGGCCGGCGCCTTCGTCGAGTACCTGCGCACGCTGGTCGCCGAGCGCCGGGCCCGCCCGCTGCCCGACGACCTCGTGACCGACCTCGTCCAGGCCGCCGACGGTGCCGACCGGCTGACCCAGGACGAGATCGTCGGAACCTGCGTGCTGCTGCTCATGGCCGGGCACGAGGCGACCGTCAACGTCATCGGCAACGGCATGCTCGCGATGCTGAGTGACGGCGACGGCGATGCCTGGCGGCAGGTCGTCGCCGACCCGGCGCTCGTCGTGACGGCCGCCGAGGAGATGCTCCGCTTCGACTCGTCGCTCCAGCTGTTCGAGCGGACGGCCACGCGACCCGTGGAGCTGTTCGGCGTCCGGGTCGAGGCGGGGCAGAAGGTCGCCGCGCTGCTCGGCGCGGCCAACCGTGATCCGGCGGCCTTCGCCGCCCCCGACCGCTTCGACGCCCGCCGGGCGCCGAACCCCCACCTCGCCTTCGGTGCCGGCATCCACTTCTGCCTCGGGGCGCCGCTGGCCCGGGTCGAGGTGCAGGCCGTGCTGACCGCGCTGCGCTCGCAGCTGCCGGGGCTGCGCCTCGCGGCGCAGGCGCGGCGCCGGCCCGAGTTCGTGATCCGCGGGCTGGAGCAGCTGCAGGTCGGCGTGACAGGGGTACCGCCGCCGGGGTGACCGGACGGCGGGGTGGCTGCGGGAGGGAGTGCGGCTGCCGACACTGCCAAGGGGGGCGCCTCGCGCCCCCGGGACCCGAGGAGAGGACCGTCATGGTCGCCGTTGCGGCGGGTGACCGCCTGGTGTTGCGCACCGAGGGCGGCCTGCTCGCCGTGCGGGCGCTGCAGCCAGCGGAGCTGGTGGGGCCCTGGCGGGTCCTGGTGCTGGCTCCGGTGGGGAGGGCGACCGCTGTCACGGGCGTGCTCGAGATCGCCGCCGAGGGCGCCGGCACGCTCCGGCTGCCCGCACGCCTCGCCCTCGCAGAGGGCGCGCTCGTCCTGGAGGCCGGTCAGGCCGGTGAGCCGACGGGCACGCACGCCCCGAAGGACGTCGGTCAGCGTCGAGAGGACGTCCGTGGCGAGGTGCACCTGCCGGTCCGGGTCGCCGCCCTCGACGGCCGCGCCGAACGGGCGCTGCACGGCCTCGTGCTCACCGGCCACACCCTCGACGTCTCGGCCGGCGGTGCCCGGCTCGCCCTGCCCGGCCTACGCGGGGCGCCGGTCGTCGGCGCCCGGCTCTACGTCGAGATCGAACTGCCGGACGCCGAGCTCGCGCCGGCCGTGGTCAGCGTCGTGGCCGGCGACGGCGTGAGCGGCAGCCCGCCCCTCGGCACGACCGGGGGCGTCGTCCAGGTGAGGTTCGCCGATCTCGCCCCCCTGGACCGCGAGCGCCTGGTGCGGCTCGTGTTCGCCGCCGAGCGCCGGCTGCTCGCCGAGCGGCGGGGGAGGCCGACGACGTCGCGGCCGGCGCCCTGAACGTCAGGGTTTGCGGCCGAGAGCTGCCCACCCGTGGACGGCGTTGACGTCACCAGGAGCGTCGTCCGGCCGCCAGCCGAGGATCGGCGCGACTCCCGGCTCGACGAGCTCGAGACCGCCGAAGAAGCGCTCGACCTCGGCCTTGCTGCGCGGCACGTAGGGGATGCCCGAGCGCTCGGCGGTCGCGGCGAGCGAGGCCATCATCGGCGGGTCGAAGTCGGCCGAGGGCGTGACCACGGCCAGGTAGCTGCCGTTGGGCAGCCAGCTCACCAGGCGCTCGACCAGCTCGTACGGCCGGTCCTCGTCGCGGAGGTGGTGCACGATGCCGATCAGCAGGAGCGCCACCGGGGCCGCCGGGTCGATGACCTTGGACAGGGTGGGGTCGCGGACGATGCTGTCGGGGTCGCGCAGGTCGGCCTGGATGAAGGCGGTGGCACCCTCGCCGGTGGTCTTCATCAGGGCGCGGGCGTGGGCGAGCACGATCGGGTCGTTGTCGACGTAGAGCACGCGCGTCTCGGGCGCGAGCGCCTGCGCCACCTCGTGCACGTTGTTCGCCGAGGGGATCCCCGTGCCGACGTCGAGGAACTGCCGGATGCCCGCGTCGCGGACCAGGTACGTGACCATCCTGGCGAGCAGGGCCCGCTGGGCGCGCACCATGACGGGCAGAGCCGGCGCGTGGGTGATCAGCGCCGAGCCGACGGCACGGTCGGCCTCGTAGTTGTCCTTGCCGCCCAGCAGGAAGTCGTAGACGCGCGCCGATTGCGGCACGCCTGTGTCGAGCTCGTCGCGTCCAGTGCTGACCGTGACGCCCAGTTCGCGGTTCTGGGTCACGCCGGTCCTCCCGTCGTGCGAGGCCCTGCCCCGTAGGGCCTCGTGGATCTGGTGCATCGCGCGCGCTCAGGACACGGACGCCGGGGACCGATGCGCCGAGGGCTTCCGCCCTCCCTTCACCCGAGAGCCTAGCCCGAGATCCAATCCCTCGTACCGTCACTCCGGGGTAGTAGGAGCTCTCGTTCAGTCATCGGATGGCTCCTTCCGATCGCACGACCTTCGCTGCGGGCAGAGCTGGAAACGCGCGGCAGGCCGGGAGGGAGCGTCACCGACCCGCCGCGCGGGCTCGTGGGGTGCGGGCGGGAGAGCCGCCCGCCGCGGTCAGAGCAGGAGGTCGTCGAAGTCCCCGTCCTTGACACCGAGGATCAGGGCCTCGATCTCGGACCGGGTGTAGACGAGGGCAGGGCCGTCGGGGAAGCGCGAATTGCGGACGGCGACCGCGCCGCCTCGGGACAGTTCGGCGAGCTCGACGCAGTTGCCGGCGCCGCTCCGCCCGCTCTTGCGCCAGCTGACCCCGGTCAGGTCGCTCGCGCGGACTCCGTTGTTCATGGTCGTGAACTCCTCTGATGTGCTGGTGGTCTGGGCCGGACCCCCGCCGTGCATGTGCATTTGGCTGCGCACCTGCACCTCCATGAAGGTATGCCTGCTGCACATGCATCTGCAAGGACTACTGACCCCTTCGGCAGTCAAGACAGCGCTAAGAGAACGTGAGGTTTCCGCTCGCCGGGCGCGAACCGGCGCGGCGAGTCCCAGGGACGCCGACGGAGGTGCTTCGGGGAATGGGCCCCGCGCCGGGAGAGACCCGCGGCGGCTGCCCCCGAGAACCGCCGGGAGCGCGGGTCAGCGCTCGGTGAGGATCTTGCCGATCAGGTCGGCGGTCGCCTCGGGCGTGAGGGCGTGCACACTGAGCCTCGTGATGACCTCGATGTAGCGCTCCACGTGCTCGACCTTGTCGACGTAGAGGGCGCTGACCAGTTGCTCGATGTAGACGACGTCCGGAAGGTCGGGGTCGGCGAACCGCAGCACGCTGAAGGCCCCACCGCCGGCGTGCGCCCCGCTGCGCAGGGGCAGGACCTGCAGGGCGATGGTGGGCCGCTCGGCCAGCTCGAGCAGGTGCCGCAACTGGGCTCGGTGCACGTCACCGTCACCGACCTCGCGGCGCAGCGCCACCTCGTCGACCACCGCCCAGACCCGCAGCGGCTCGGGCCGCGCGAGCACCCGCTGCCGGGTCATCCTCAGCTGGACCGCGCGCTCGAGATCGATCCCGGTCAGCGGCGGGATCGTCGACGCGAGGACGGCCCGTGCGTAGTCGGGGGTCTGGAGCAGGCCGGGGACGAAGTGCGTCTCGTAGGTGCGCAGGGCGGTGGCGGCCTCCTCGAGGCCGATGTAGTTCTGGAACCACCCGGGCATGACGTCCTCGTACTCGCGCCACCACCCGGGCCGGTTGGCCTCCTCGACGAGGGCGAGGACGGCGTCGCGCTGGCCGGGGTCGGTCACGCCGTAGAAGACCAGCAAGTCGCTGACGTCGCGCTCCTTGAACGCGACGCGGCCGAGCTCGAGCCGGCTCATCTTCGACTCGGAGGCGCGGATGGTGTAGCCGGCCTGGGCCCGGGTGATGCCCTTCTCCTCGCGGAGGCGGCGCAGGTGGGCGCCGACGAGCATGCGACGTACCGTCGCGCTCCCCGGCGCCGGCTCGGTCATCACACGCTCCGCAATGTCCCCTGGGTCCGTCCATGCCTCGCGGCGACCGCGGCGGCTCAACGGACTGCTGCTGTTCGTGCTCATGGTGTCACGAACCGGACCCTGCGCGCTCCTACTGGCCGCGCGGTGCGTCCGACCGGGTGACGATCTGGCCCCCCGGTGCCCCGGCGGGTCCTCCGAGCGCCGGGGGTTCGGGCGACACGGGGCGGACGACGGCATGGAAGCCGGGGATGGTCCGGCCGGCCGCCCTGCCGAGGGTCCGGACGGGGTCGATCTCCGTGGCGCCGCTCACGACCGTCGTCCACTGGGGCGCCGGGAAGGTCTGCGCGAGCTCCGCCGGCCCGAAGGGGTCCGGCCGGGGGAGCCTGTGGTCGATCAGGCGGCCCAGGGCGCCCGGCAGCCGCCCGCCGTCGCCGCCGAGGTGCTCCAGGTAGCCGAGCAGGTCGCCGCGCCAGTTGGTTTCGAGCATGAGCAGGGTGCCGCTCGCCCCGAGCACGGTCGCGAGTTCCGCCGCGGCCCGCCGCCGGTCGTCGCGGTCGAGCACGTGCAGGACCCCCCGCACGATGACGTTGGCGTCGCCGAGTTCGGCGGCCAGCGCGGCGCCGGCACCGGCGACGGTGATGTCGAGCACGTGGAAGCTCACCCGGTCGTCGCCGGCGGATTCGCGCCGGGCCAGCTCGACCGCGGCCGCGGACAGGTCGACGCCGACGACGGCGGGGAAGCTCGCGGCCAGCAACCGGCTGAGCCGCCCGTTGCCACAGCCGACGTCCACGACGGGAAGGGCGGGGTCGAGGTGTTCCCGTGCGGCGCGGACCCACCAGCCGAGCTCCGTCTCGCCGGCGCCGTCCCACAGGACGTCGCCGTCCGGGCCCGTCCGCGCGACGGCGCGCCAGTAGGACTCCCAGGCTGCGCCGGGGCCGGGGCCGGGGCCGCGCCGGACCGCGGTGACGGCGAGGCGGGGCAGCAACAGGTACTTACGCCAGCTCACGCATCCCCCCCGTGAATTCCCCGCCCCCCGGCACCACGATGAGGCGAACAGTACGCCGAGCCGGTCGTGCCCGCGAAGGCGTCGTCCCACCCGGCGGTGCCCACAGGGGTGAGACGACGTTGGGGGAGTGCGGTGCGCTCGCTACCGTGATCCCGCGGGTGCCCCCCCGTGAATCCCTTCCGCCGCACGACCGGGAGCGCCATGTTCTCCACCCTTCTCGTCGCCAACCGCGGAGAGATCGCCGTCCGGGCCTTCCGGGCCGCGTACGAGCTCGGCATCCGCACGGTCGCCGTGTTCCCGTGGGAGGACCGCAACGCGGTCCACCGGACCAAGGCCGACGAGGCCTACCTGATCGGCGAGCGGGGCCACCCCGTGCGGGCCTACCTCGACATCGACGAGATCGTCCGCGTCGCGCGAGAGGCGGGCGCTGACGCCGTCTACCCGGGGTACGGCTTCCTCTCCGAGAACCCGGCCCTCGCGAGCGCGTGCGAGGCGGCCGGCATCACCTTCGTGGGGCCCCCGCCGAGGGTGCTGTCGATGGCCGGCAACAAGGTCCGGGCCGTGGCCGCCGCGCGCGAGGCCGGGGTACCCGTGCTGCGATCCTCGCCCCCGTCGGCCGACGTCGACGAGCTGGTGGCGGCCGCGCACGAGATCGGCTTCCCGGTGTTCGCCAAGGCCGTGGCGGGTGGCGGCGGGCGGGGCATGCGCCGTGTCGACGACCCCGGGCAGTTGCGCGACGCGCTCGAGACGGCGATGCGCGAGGCGGAGGGCGCCTTCGGCGATGCCACCCTCTTCCTCGAGCAGGCCGTGCTCCGGCCGCGCCACATCGAGGTCCAGGTGCTCGCGGACGCCGCCGGCGGGACGGTGCACCTGTTCGAGCGGGACTGCTCGGTGCAACGCCGCCACCAGAAGGTCGTCGAGATCGCGCCGGCGCCGGCCCTCGACCCCGCCCTCCGCGCGGCACTGTGCCGCGACGCGGTGGCCTTCGCCCGGCAGGTCGGCTACGTCAACGCGGGGACCGTCGAGTTCCTCCTCGACACGGCGGGCGAGAACGCGGGCCGGCACGTCTTCATCGAGATGAACCCGCGGATCCAGGTCGAGCACACCGTCACCGAGGAGGTGACGGACGTCGACCTCGTGCAGGCCCAGCTCCGCATCGCCGCGGGCGAGACGCTGGCCGATCTCGGGCTCACCCAGGACCGCATCCAGGTGCACGGCGCGGCGCTGCAGTGCCGCATCACCACGGAGGACCCGTCGAACGGCTTCCGGCCCGACACCGGGATCATCAACACCTACCGGTCACCCGGCGGTGCGGGCATCCGGCTCGACGGCGGCACCGCCCACGCGGGTGCCTCCATCAGCCCGCACTTCGACTCGATGCTGGTGAAGCTCATCGCCCGGGGCGCCGACTTCCCGACGGCGGTGCGACGGGCACGGCGCGCGCTGGCCGAGTTCCGGATCCGCGGGGTCAGCACCAACATCCCGTTCCTGCAGGCCGTGCTCGCCGAACCCGACTTCCTCGCGGGCGGCGTGCCGACGTCGTTCATCGACGAGCGCCCGCACCTGCTGCAGCGCCCGCAAGGGGGTGACCGGGGGACCAAGCTGCTGAACTGGCTCGCCGACGTGACCGTCAACCGGCCTCACGGCGAGGCCCGCGTGACCGTGTCCCCCCGCGAGAAGCTGCCCGCGGCGCCCGTCGCCGCCGCCCCCGCCGGCGGCTGGCGCGAGGTGCTGCGCGCGCAGGGCCCCGAGGGGTTCGCCGCCGCTCTGCGCGCGGCCGTGCCGGTCGCCGTCACCGACACCACGTTCCGCGACGCTCACCAGTCGCTGCTCGCGACGCGGGTACGCACGCGCGACCTCGTCGCCGCCGCACCCGCCGTCGCCCGCGCGACCCCGCAGCTGCTGAGCATCGAGTGCTGGGGTGGCGCGACCTACGACGTCGCCCTGAGGTTCCTGGGGGAGGACCCGTGGGAGCGGCTGGCCGCCCTGCGCGAGGCGGCGCCCGGGCTCTGCCTGCAGATGCTCCTGCGCGGCCGCAACACGGTGGGCTACACCCCCTACCCGACGAAGGTCACGGACGCCTTCGTCGAGGAGGCGGCCGCCACCGGGATCGACATCTTCAGGATCTTCGACGCCCTCAACGACGTCGAGCAGATGCGTCCGGCGATCGCCGCCGTCCGCGGCACCGGCGGAGCGGTCGCCGAGGTGGCCCTGTGCTACACCGCCGACCTGTCGGACCCCGGCGAGCGCCTCTACACGCTCGACTACTACCTGCGCCTCGCCGAGCAGATCGTCGCGGCCGGGGCGCACGTCCTCGCCATCAAGGACATGGCCGGCCTGCTCCGCCCCGCCGCGGCGCGCACCCTGGTGACGGCCTTGCGCGACCGCTTCGGCCTGCCGGTGCACCTGCACACCCACGACACCGCCGGTGGCCAGCTGGCCACCCTGCTCGCGGCCGTCGACGCCGGGGTCGACGCGGTGGACGCCGCCAGCGCCCCCATGGCCGGCACCACGAGCCAGCCGCCGCTGTCAGCGCTCGTCGCCGCCCTCGCGCACACCCCGCGGGACACCGGGCTCGACCTGCGGGCGGTCACCGACCTCGAGCCGTACTGGGAGGCGGTGCGGCGCGTCTACGCGCCGTTCGAGTCGGGGCTGCCCTCGCCGACGGGGCGCGTCTACGACCACGAGATCCCCGGCGGCCAGCTGTCGAACCTGCGCCAGCAGGCCATCGCCCTCGGCCTGGGGGAGAAGTTCGAGCAGATCGAGGCGGTGTACGCCGCCGCCGACCGGATCCTCGGCCGGCTGGTGAAGGTGACGCCGTCGTCCAAGGTCGTCGGCGACCTCGCGCTGCACCTCGTGGCCGTCGGCGCCGACCCGGCCGAGTTCGCCGAGCACCCGGAGAAGTTCGACGTCCCGGACTCGGTGATCGGCTTCCTCGCGGGTGAGCTCGGCGACCCGCCCGGCGGCTGGCCGGAGCCCTTCCGCACCCGGGCGCTCGAGGGCCGCCAGCTCCCGGCTCGCAGCCTGGGGCTGTCGCCGCGGACGACGCCGCCCTCGCGACCGATCGCGCGCGGCACGCTCAACCGGCTGCTCTTCCCGGGGCCGACGAAGGAGTTCGCCGCGGTGCGCGAGGCGTTCGGGGACGTCTCCGTCCTCGACACGGTCGACTACCTGTACGGCCTGCGCCACGGCGAGGAGCACGCCGTCGAGCTCGATCGCGGCGTCCGGCTGCTCGTCGGTCTCGAGGCGATCGGCGACGCGGACGACCGCGGGCTGCGGACGGTGATGTGCACGCTGAACGGCCAGCTGCGCCCGATCCAGGTGCGTGACCGGTCCGTGGCCGTCCAGGTGAAGGCGGCCGAGAAGGCCGACCCGGGCCGGCCCGGGCAGGTCGCCGCCCCCTTCGCCGGGGTGGTGTCGCTCGGTGTCGGGGAGGGCGACCGGGTCGAGGCCGGCCAGACCGTGGCGACGATCGAGGCGATGAAGATGGAGGCCTCCATCACCACCCCGGTGGCCGGCGTGGTCGGCAGGCTGGCCATCGGGCCGGTGCAGCAGGTCGAGGGCGGGGACCTCGTGCTCGTCGTCGGACCCGCCGACTGACTGCCTGGCGGACCCTCGGCCGGGCAGCCTGTCAGCTGGACCGACCGCCGGGTCAGCCCTGGGGGCGCGTGCGCTTGGCGATCGCGTCGAAGACCACCGTGTTCAGGGCCTGGACGTTGTCGGCTTGGTACACGAGCCCGTTCACGGCCTTCGCCATGACTCCGAGCGCCTTCATGTCGGCGTCCGGTCCGATGCCGATGAGGACGAGCGTCAGCTCGTGGCCGGGGTGGGCGGCCCGGTCCGACCGGGCTGCGGCGACGAACTGGTCGAGGGTGATCCCGCCGGGGTAGTCGTTCGCGCCGTCGGTGAAGACCACCACGGCGTTCGTGGCGTTCTGGTCGTACGACCCGCGCACCTTCTGGATGGCCGCGAGCGTCGCGTTGTAGAGCGCCGTGCCACCGTCGGCGAGGTGCCGTGGCAGATCGGCGAGCGCGTTACCGATGACCAGCCGGTGAGTGGTGCCGTGGTCGGCCGCACTCATGAGGTCGATCGGTGCGATCTCCTTGTACGGCTTGCCACCGGCCTCACGGCCGGCGAAGCTCCAGAGCCCGATGGCGGAGGTGTCGGGCAGCAGCAGGCCGGCACCGGCGGCGGCCGCGCACGGCGAGCTGGGCACGGCTGTAACCGGGTCGCACGGGGGCTCGCATGGACAGCGACACGTCGATCAGCGTGAGCAGCCGGGAGGGCGTGGCCCGGGTCCGGACCTGGCCCACGAACGCGCTCACCTGGTCGTTGACGGCCTTCATCGCGGCCAGGCCGGCCGCGGTGGTCGGGACGGTCATGGCGGCGGGCGGCCCGAAGCCGTCGGCGGTGGCGGCCGCACGTGCCTTCGCGCTGGTGAGTGCGGCGACGACGAGGTCGGTCGCGGCAGTCGAGACGATGTCGTCGTCCGGGCGCGCGATGCGCAGGATCGGGTAGTCGAGCGCGGCGGGCAGGCCCTGCGGGCGCAGGGCCACGAGACCGCGGGTGGCGGGATCACCGTCCGCACGCTTCAGGGCCTGCTGGCTCGTGAGCATCACGGGTGTCGGCGCCTTCGCGGTGCTCGTGAGGGTGGCCGCGAACGCCGAGGGCTCGTCGGTCGCGTTCTGGCGTGACGCCGCGAGGATCACGCCGGCGATGGCCTGCTCGGTCTGCGGGCCTCTGCCGAGGGAGCGGGCGAGTGCCAGCAGCCCGAGCAGGGCGGAGGCGTCATCCGTGATCCGCGGAGCGAGCAGGATCCGGTTGGCGGTGAGCGCCTGCGGCCACGAGACGGCGCGGCCGGCCCACCCGAGGCGCTTCACGGTCGCCGGCGTGGCGGCCAGGACCACGGGGGAGGAGGCGAAGCTGCCGACGGGACGCGCGTCCCACGAGGGTGCCTGCCCGACCCAGAGAGAGGCGTCGGGGATCCAGACCCGGGGCAGGCCGCCGATCGCGGTCGTGCCGGCGTTCGCCACGGTCGTCGCGGGATCCTGCCCCTGGACGACGACCTGCAGGCAGGATCCGTCGGGCAACGGGTGGCCCCCGAGCGGCTGGAGGACCGTCTGTACGGTGCCGGCGACCTCGGGCGCCGTCAGCACGGTGATCTGGGTGCTGGGGCAGGCGGCGGCGGGGCTGACCCAGGGCAGGTGGGAGGCCGCGGCCGCGAAGGCACCCCTGCGGCTCGCCGCCACGCCGCCGGTCACCAGTGCGGCGAGTGCGACGACGAGGACGATCGGGAGGACGAGACGGCGGCGGCGGCGGCGCGGGGGAGCGCTCCCGGAGAAGGTCGCCGCCGAGGGTCCCGATGGGGCCACGTGCGTCACCGCCCAGTGTGCGTACGGTTACTCGAAGTGAGGAACCTCACCAATCCGTCAGCACTCTAACCGTCCCCGCCGTCAACGGAAGAGCCTGCGGCGACGCGCCTGCGATCAGCCGTTCGGAGGATCACCGGTCGGACCATGCTCGATCACGCAGCGTCACAACAAGAGGACGTCGGCCGACCTAGCGCGGCACCCTAGCCACGAAGGGCGAGGGCGGCGCCCAGAAGCACCTGACCGAGGGCGATGGCGACGCGGACGCCGTCCCAGCGCAGCAACCGCCGGTGGGCCGCACCGTCGAAGACCTGCGACAGGCGGGCGTGCTCGGGCACCGCACCGAAGCCGGTGACGGCGAGGAGCAGGGCGAGCAGCGCGGCCGCCGCCGCGCCGCCAGGGCGCGGCCCGACCACGAGCAGCGCCCCGGCGGTCACCGCTAGGGCACCGAAGAGGAGACCGACCAGAGGCGTCACGAGCCGCTGATGGGCACGCTCGTACTCGGGGAAGGCGGCCGGAGGGACCCTGACCAGCTGGGGGTAGACGACGAACCTGACGGTCAGCTGGAAGCCGCCGTAGCCCGCGGCGGCCACCGCGTAGGCGATCGGGGCCAGCGCCGCCGGCTCGGTCACGCGCTGCGCGGCTCCGCCACGCTCGCCTCGGCACGCGCGAGGGCCTGGGCGTACCAGGGCTCGGAGTCGAGTGCCGTCGCGAGCCGCAGGTGCACCAGCGCCTCACGGTGCCGGCTGCGGCGCTGCAGGGTCCGGCCCAGGCCGGCATGGGCGTAGTGGTGCGTCGGGTCGAGTTCGACCACGCGCCGGAACAGCGCCTCGGCCTGCCCGAGCCGGGCACAGTCGAAGTTCGCGCGGGCCGCGAGGAGCAGGACGGCGACGGTGTTCGGCTCCTCGGCGACGAGAGGCTCGATCACCGTGAGCGCGGCGTGCGGGTTGCGGCCCGCCAGCAGGCTCTCGGCCTGGCGGAATCTCTCGACGGCGTCCATGTGCGCTCCTCGCCCTCTCTCGTCCTCCCGGCGGCGCCCGCGGTGCGCCCGGACTGTGGTCAACGCGAGCGGCCGGGAGCGCTGTTCCCGCCTTCCGAGTGTCGGCCGTGCGGGGCGCCGGCGCGAGCGCGCGTCCGGGGCGCGGGCCGGGTGCCGGGCGTGGGATCGTGCTCGCGTGCATACCGGTCTCGTCGCCGCCGTCGTGACGCTGGCGCTGCTCGCCGCCGCGGCGGGCGTCGTGACGGCCGCCCGGAACCGGCCGGCGGGCGGGCTGACACTGGGGCTGACGGCGGTCGCCGCAGTGGTCACCCTGGCCCAGTCGGCCGTTGCCGCGGTGGAGCTCGTGCAGGGACGCCGGCCGCCCGAGCTCGCCACCTTCATCGGGTACCTGCTGGGGATCGTCGTCGTGCTGCCCCTGGCGGCCGGTTGGGCCCTGGCCGAACGCACCCGGTGGAGCGGGCTGGTGGTCGCCGTCGGCGGCGTCACCGTCGCGGTCATGACGGCACGCCTGGTCATGATGTGGCGTGGCGCCGGTGCCTGAGCCGCCGTCCGGGGGTCGTCGTCCGCGGGGCCGTCGTCGGCCGACCCGGCGGCGGTGGGGGAGCGGCGGCCTCTCGCGACCGGGCCCGGCCGGGTGCTCGTCTCGGTCTACGCCGTCTTCGCGCTGGCAGCCACGTCGCGGGCCACTGTCCAGATCCTCACGGACTTCCACGAGGCGCCCCTGGCGTACCTGCTGTCGGCCTTCTCGGCGGTGGTCTACGTGATCGCGACCGTGGCGCTGGCGGGGCGGGGGAGCGGTGCGCACCGGGTGGCCCTGGTGGCGGTGTCGGTGGAGCTCGTCGGCGTGCTGGTCGTCGGGACGGCGAGCCTGCTGGCGCCCGCCGACTTCCCGCGGGCGACGGTCTGGTCGGGGTACGGGTCGGGCTACGGCTTCGTTCCGCTGGTGCTGCCGCTGCTCGGGCTGTGGTGGCTGCGCCGGCAGAGGCCCGGGATCAACGAGGTCAACGGGTCGTGAGCAGGACGAGTCGCTAGTCGGGACGCCGCCGCGGGTGCGACCGAACCCGAAACCTGCGGTTCTGGGCGCACCACGACCCCCCGGACCGCAGGTTTCGGGTTCGGTGGCGGGTCGCCCGGGTCATGGCGGGCATGGCGGTCGACGATTCGAAGGGGAGGGGCTGCGGGGGGAGCCAGCCCTGTGAGTTCAGCCTCGATTTGTCATAATGCACATTATCGGCGTTGAACCAACGGGAGTTGCAGCTGATGCGAGCCGTCCCAGGCCTCACGGCCCTGGCGGCGCTCAGATCTCGTCGCCGTTGCGCACGACGTCGCCCCGCGGGCGATGTGCGCCATGACCGAGGAAGATCGGGACCAGCAGCCGGCGCGGTTCCTCGTGGTCGGCGGCCGTCAGGTCGGCCTCCCACACCTGCTGCCTGGGAATGCCGCTCTCGTCCACTCCGTCATCATCGCGCTGTGCACGCGGCGGCCGGGCCGGGTCGTCAGGCGGAGAGCCGTTCGCCCGTCTCGGCCGAGAACACGTGCTCGGAGCGGGGCCGGATCGACATCCAGACCGTCTGGCCCTTCTTCGGGGGGTCGCGCGGATCGACGCGGGCGATCACCTGCTCGGAGGTGAGGGCCACCCGACTCGATCCGTTCCCCTGCCCCATCTCCCCATAGACGAACGCATCGGAGCCCAGCTCCTCGACCAGCTTGACGATCACGGGGAACGATCCCGGCACGCTCTCCCTGGTGAGCTCCACGCTCTCCGGCCGGAACCCGAGGACGACCTTGCCGCCCGCGGGGACCCCTGCCAGCGTCTCGCGACCGAGCGGGACAAGGCTGTCGCCCACCATGGCACCGCCGTCGGCGACGTCGAAGGTGCCCATGTTCATGGCTGGTGAGCCGATGAACCCCGCGACGAAGGAGTTCACCGGCTTCTCGTAGAGACCGAGCGGGGTGTCGACCTGCTGCAGCAGGCCGTCCTTCATGACGGCCACCCGGTCGCCCATCGTCATCGCCTCGACCTGGTCGTGCGTGACGTAGACCGTGGTGATGGCCAAGCGCGCCTGCAGCGAGGCGATCTGCGTGCGGGTCGACACGCGCAGCTTGGCGTCGAGGTTGGACAGGGGCTCGTCCATGCAGAACACCTGCGGCTGCCGGACGATGGCACGGCCCATCGCCACGCGCTGGCGCTGGCCGCCCGACAGGGCCTTCGGCTTGCGGTCGAGGTACTCCTCCAGGTCGAGGATCTTGGCCGCCTCCTCGACGCGGCGTGCGATCTCGTCCTTGGGGACCTTGGCGATCATGAGCGCGAAGCCCATGTTGTCAGCGACGCTCAGGTGCGGGTACAGGGCGTAGTTCTGGAACACCATCGCGATGTCGCGGTGCTTCGGCGGCACGTGGGTCACGTCGCGGCCGCCGATCCGGATGGCGCCCGCACTCACGTGCTCGAGCCCGGCAAGCATGCGCAAACTGGTGGATTTGCCGCACCCCGAGGGCCCCACCAGAACGAGGAACTCGCCGTCGTCGATCTCGAGATCGAGTGCGTCGACCGCTGGCTTGTCGGCCCCCGGGTACAGCCGGGTCGCCTTGTCGAAAGAGATGGTCGGCATCACTCACCGAGCCCCTCGGGCGGGCCGGTGTGCGCCGGCCAATCCGCGTAAAGGAAGAAAAGGGTCCCCTGCAGTCTGTCGCGCCCGTCCTGAGGCCGCAAGCCTCTCCGGACGTCGAATTGCGGCCCCCGACCACCCCTTCTGGGTGATGCTTCTTCCGGGAGGGTCGTATTCAGTCCGCCATGACGACGGCGACCTTTCCTCCGGCGCCCCCGTCCGCGGCTGCATACGCCTCACCGGCCCGCGCCAGCGGGAAGCGTGCCGTGACGATCCGCTCGGGATGAAGATCCCACCGGACCAAATGCTCGAGCAGGTCCTCCATGTGCGGCACGGAGGTGACCCACGAGCCGATCAGCCGGCGCTGGGGGTGGATGAGGTCGGCGCTCACGTCAAGTTCCAGGCGGCCCCCCTCTCCCACCATCACCACACGGCCGTCGCTCCGGCTGGCGCGCAGCGCGACGATGCGGGCGGCGCTCGCACCCGAGCAGTCCACCGCCACCTCGCACCCGCGGCCAGCGGTGAGCTGCAGGACCTGGTCGACGAGTCCGGTTCCGTCGCCGTCACCCAGGATCGCGTCGTCGACCGCACCCAGGGAGAGAGCGAGCTCGGTGCGCGGAGCCCCGAGATCCAGCCCGATCACCCGGTGCGCTCCCATCGACTTCGCGAGCAGCCCGGTGGCGAGCCCGACGGGGCCCAGGCCCGTGACCAGCACGGTGTCCCGTCCCGACACCTGCGCACGCAGGATCGCCTCGTAGGCGGTGCCGAAGCCGCAGGCGACGCAGGCACCGTCGACGAAGGACAGCTCGTCGGGCAAGGGCAGGCACGACTGCTCCTCGGCGAGCAGGTAGTCGGCATGGCCGCCGTCGCGCTGATACCCGTAGGCGAGCTTGTCGGGGTAGCTCGCCGAGCAGGTGATGTACGACCCCGCGCGACAGTCGCGGCAGCGCCCGCAGCCGACGATGTGGTACACCACGACCCGGTCGCCGAGAGCGAGCCGGCTGCCCGCCGGCACCTCGACCACCTCACCGCACGGCTCGTGCCCCGCGATGACGTCGTCGTAGGGCTCGGGCCCGACGTGCCCCCGGTAGATGGCACGCAAGTCGCTCCCGCAGATGGTCGAGGCCCGCATCCGCAGGAGCACCTGGCCCGCCCTCGGCCGCGGCACGGGAACCTCCCGAAGGACGACCGAACGGTCTCCGGGGAGCCACGCTCCGGTCATGCCGCCCTGGAGCCGGATGTCATCATCCATAACGAACTCCTTCGCTGGGGATGTTGCGTTTCGACGATATCTGTGAATGGCCCCCCGAACCCCGGCGACCCGCGCAGGCCGTGAAGAGCGACGACCCGAGGAGAATGCTATTCGAGCACGCTCGGGGGTGCCCTCCGAGCGGCCCGACTGTTAACGTGGCGCTTGTCTTTGGGCGCCGATCCGCGAGCAGATCCACGCGGGTGCCAAGCCTGATCGAACGGAGTGGGACTTCCCGAGCGTCGGCGCCGGCGTCTTACTCGGCGGGAGGGCCCATGATGCCCAGGGCGAGGCACAGGCATGCGCTCGTAGGCAGATTTGCCACGATTTGCGCGCTTCTGCTCGGAATCGCCGGGTGCGCCTCGGCGGAGCTGACGGTCGGGACGGGGCCCCCGCTGGCGGAGGACGGCTACACGGGGCCACCCATCACGATCGAGTACTGGAACGGCTTCACCGGCGGCGACGGCCCTTACATGCGGGCGATGGTCGACGAGTTCAACGCCACGCACGACAAGATCACCGTGGAGTCGAACACGCTCGGCTGGAGCGACTTCTACCAGCGCATCGTCGCGGCCGTGCACTCAGGGCACGGCCCGGACGTCGCTGCGATGCAGCTCGACAACCTGGCGACCCAGGCGGCGCGCAGCGTGATCGTTCCCATGCAGGGGGCGATCAAGGAGATGGGCTTTACCGCCGCGGACTTCCCCGACACGCTGGTCAAGGCGACGACCTTCAACGGGGACACCTGGGGGGTCCCGCTCGACTCCCACACGATCGCGTCCTACGCGAACACCGACCAGTTGGCCAAGGCCGGCGTGAGCAAGCAGGCGACGACCGGTGCGGCCTTCCAGTCCGAGCTGGAGTCCCTCCAGAAGTCGGGCGTCGGAAAGCCGTTCTGGATGCCGAACCGCTGGCCGGCGCACCTGATGTTCCTCAGCCTGCTGTGGCAGGGCGGGGGCGAGCCCTACTCCGCGGACGGCACGAAGGCGACGTACAACAGCCCCGAGGGAGTGGCGGCACTCACCTGGATGGTCGACCAGGTGAAGAAGGGCGTCAGCCCGACCGACGTGGCGATCGACTCGCAGTACCTGGCCTTCAAGAACGGTGAGACCAGCGTGACTTGGGACGGCATCTGGCAGATCAACGACCTCACGACGACGGCACCGAACCTGAAGTGGTCGCTGGCGCCGATCCCCACGATCTTCGAGCGCCCCGCGTCGTGGGCGAACTCGCACCAGCTCGTGATGCTGGCCCAGCGCGATCCCGACCCCAACGCGCAGCAGGCGAGCAAGGTCTTCATCAAGTGGATGATCGAGCACTCGGAGATGTGGGCTGCCGCCGGCATGATCCCGGCCTACAACAAGGCCCGCGACAGCGCGGAGTTCAAGAAGATGCCCCAGTCCGCGCTGGCCAGCCAGATCAACAACTTCCACTACATGCCGTCGATCCCCGGCATCGGGGACGTCAATGCCCAGACCCTCGAGCTCGCCGTCAGCGAGGCCGTGCTCGGGCGCCTCTCGCCCAAGGAGGCGCTCGACCAGCAGGCGGCTCGGGCGAACGAGATCCTCGCGAGCAATGCCGTGAAGTTCGGCCCGACGAGCCAGGGGTGAGCGATGACGACAGAGACAACCGTCCCGGCCCCGGCCGCACCGCCGCCCGCCCCGACGACGACGAAGACGTTCGACGAGAAGCAGACCAGCAGGGCCGACACCCGTGCCGGGTGGCTGTTCTGCTCCCCCTACCTGGTGCTCTTCACGGTGTTCGTCGTCTTCCCGGCCGTGTGGGGGCTGTGGATCAGCCTGCACCGCTACGACTTCACGCTGCCCAACAAGCCGTACATCGGTCTGGACAACTACACCAGTCTGATCAACGGCAGCTCCCCCTGGGCATCGGTCTTCTGGGAGTCCCTGCGTAACACCCTGCTCTTCACCCTGCTGGCGGCACCGTTGCTTCTCGTGGTCCCGCTCGCCATCGCCATGGTGCTGAACGGGAAGTTCGCCGGACGGAACCTCTTCCGCGCGGTGTACTTCGCCCCGTACGTGCTGGGTGTGGCGGTCATCGCCGTGCTGTGGCGGTACCTGCTGGACACCAACGTCGGGCTCATCAACTACTACCTGGGCAGCGCAGTCCCCTGGCTCACCAGCCTCCCGTGGGCGTGGATCTCCATCGTCGGGGTCACCGTGTGGTGGACGTTGGGGTTCAACTGCGCCATCTATCTCGCGGCCCTGCAGGAGGTGCCGCGCAGCCTGTACGAGGCGGCGTCGATGGACGGGGCGAGCAAGTGGCAGTCGTTCCGTCACGTGACGCTGCCGGGCATCCGCTCCGTGCTGGTGTTCGTGGTGAGCACGACGATCATCGCCTCGATGAACATGTTCGGTCAGTCGTACCTGATGACCAACGGGGGCCCGGGCAACGAGACCCGCACGGCGATCATGCAGATCTCCGACACCGGGCTGCGGCAGTTCGACTCCGGCATGGGGTCTGCGATGTCGATGATCTTCATGTTCTTCCTGGTCATCATCAGCAGCGCGGTCTTCTGGGGGTTCAACCGCGACAGTGACGCCGCCACGGAGAGGAAGAAGGTGGCCGCGAGGAAGAAGGCGGCACAGCAGAACAAGGCGGCACAGAAGAAGGTGCCGGCCCAACAGAAGCCGAGGGTGACGTCATGACCACGCTGACCAAGGACGCGCCGCGCAAGCTCAAGGCCGAAGAGGGTGGCGAGGGGGAGGGTGGCCGGCGGTGGCTGTTCTACGGCCTCCTCGGGCTCCTCACGCTGATCTTCATCGCGCCCCTGGTCTACATGGCGTCGACGTCCTTCAAAACCCCTGAGGACGCCATCTCGACGGTGCCGCAGTGGTTCCCCGCGCACCCGACCCTGCAGGCGTACCAGCGCGTGCTGAACGACCCGTCGACACCCGTCGGGCGGTGGTTCCTCAACAGCGCGATCGCCGCGACCGGCAACGCCGTCCTCGCGGTCTCCGCCGCCACCCTCGCCGGGTACGCGCTGGCCCGCATACCGTTCAAGGGCCGCAAGATCCTCTTCACGGTGATCGTCGCGACGCTGTTCCTGCCGCCGGTCGTGCTGCTGGTGCCCAACTACCTGACCCTGAACTACCTGGGCTGGCTCGACACCCTGCTCGCCGTGATCGTCCCCGGGGCGGCCGGCGCGTTCGGCGTGTTCTTCATGCGGCAGTTCTTCATCGGCCTGCCCAAGGAGCTCGAGGAGTCCGCCTCGCTCGACGGGGCGAACCGCTGGGAGACGTTCTACAAGGTCCTGCTGCCGCTGGCCCGGCCGGCGATCGCCACCTTGGTGCTGCTCACGTTCCTGACCAACTGGAACGACTTCCTGTGGCCGATCTACACCCTGTTCAGCCCCGACAAGCAGACGCTGCCCGCGGGCCTGTCCACCCTGCAGAGCGCCAACAGCGTCCGCTACGACCTGCTGATGGCGGGTGCGATGATCTCGGCAGTGCCCGTTCTGATCATCTACGCATTCACCCAGCGCTTCATCGTCGAGGGCATCGCCTCCGCCGGCATGAAGGAGTGAGCGCAGGAGGAACCGGACCGCGCGCTCGTCACCTCTCCCTCTGGGGTGATCATGCAAACCAGTCCGATCATGCAGACCAGGCGGGCTGACTCTCCGGCGGGCTCGAGCGTCGTGCTGGGTACGGTTGAGGCGTGTCGTCCCCTGATCTTTTCGCAGGCCGGCGAGGCCGCCCCGGGCCGCGTCGAGCGCTCCTTCGACGATCTCGGCTTGTCCGCCCCGGTCCTGAAGGGCCTCAAGGCCGTCGGGTACGAGTCACCGTCGGCCATCCAGGCCGCGACGATCCCGTCGCTCCTCGCCGGCCGCGACGTCATCGGCCGCGCGCAGACCGGCACCGGCAAGACCGCCGCGTTCGCCCTGCCGATCCTGTCCCGCCTCGATCTCTCCCAGACGGCTCCCCAGGCGCTCGTGCTCGCCCCCACCCGCGAACTCGCGCTCCAGGTCTGCGAGGCGTTCGAAAGTTACGCCGCGCACCTGAAGGGCGTGCGCGTCCTCCCCGTGTACGGCGGTCAGGGCTACGGCGTCCAGCTCTCCGCGCTGCGCCGCGGCGTGCACATCGTCGTGGGAACCCCCGGCCGGATCATGGATCACCTCGACCGGCACACGCTGGACCTCTCCCAGCTGAAGTACCTGGTGCTCGACGAGGCGGACGAGATGCTCCGGATGGGCTTCGCCGAGGACGTCGCGACGATCCTCGCCGAGACCCCGGAGGACAAGCAGGTCGCCCTGTTCTCGGCGACCATGCCCGCCCAGATCCGGCGCATCTCCGCGCAGTACCTGCACGATCCCGAAGAGATCAGCGTCGGGGCCACCACCACGACGTCGGCGAACACCCGGCAGCGCTACCTGGTGGTGTCCTACCCGCAGAAGGTCGACGCGCTCACGCGCATCCTCGAGGTGGAGAACTTCGACGGGATGATCGTGTTCGTCCGCACCAAGAACGAGACGGAGACCCTCGCCGAGAAGCTCCGCGCCCGCGGCTACACCGCCGCCGCTCTCAGCGGCGACGTCGCGCAGGCGCAGCGCGAGCGCACGGTGAACCAGCTCAGGTCGGGCAAGCTGGACATCCTCGTGGCCACCGACGTCGCGGCCCGCGGCCTGGACGTCGACCGCATCAGCCACGTCGTGAACTACGACCTGCCGATCGACACCGAGTCCTACGTGCACCGGATCGGGCGCACCGGCCGTGCAGGCCGGTCGGGCGAGGCGATCAGCTTCGTCACCCCCCGCGAGCGCCGCCTGCTGAGCGCCATCGAGCGCGCCGCCCGCCAGCCGCTGACGCAGATGCAGCTGCCCAGCACGGAGGACGTGAACGCCACCCGGCTCGCCCGGTTCGACGACCAGATCACGGCGGCACTGGAGCAGCAGGACCGCATCGCGCGGTTCCGCGACATCATCGGCCACTACGTGGAGCACCACGACGTCCCCGAGGCCGACGTGGCCGCGGCGCTCGCCGTCGTCGCCCAGGGCGAGACGCCGCTGCTGCTCTCCCCCGGCGACGACCGGCCACAGCAGTTCGCGCGCGACGACCGCGAGCGGGCCGGCCCCCACCAGGGCCGGGGGCGCCGCGACGACGGGCCGTCCTCGCGGCCCCGTGGCCGCGCGTCCGGCCCACGAGCCACCTACCGGATCGACGTGGGGCGGCGGCAGCGCGTCGAACCCCGCCAGATCGTGGGAGCGATCGCGAACGAGGGCGGCCTGAGCCGGGAGGACTTCGGCGCCATCGACATCCGCCCCGACCACTCGCTCGTCGAGCTGCCGGCGGACCTCTCCGCGGACGTCGTCGAGCGGCTGAGCGGCACGCGCATCAGCGGCAAGCTCATCCAGTTGCGGCGCGACGCCGGCGCTGCCCGCAGGAACAGCGCCGAGGGCGCGCCCCGCGGGCAGCGGAGCTAGGCGCGCAGGGCCGGGCCTCGACGACGAACGCGGTGACCAGCTCCCCCGGCGGTGGCCTCAGAGCCTGACGCCCAGAGTGCTCAGCACCCGCTTCACGTGGTCCATCGGGATGGCGAAGCCGAGGCCGATGTTCCCCGAGCTATGGCCGCCCAGGCTCGCGCCGGCCGTCTTCACCGTGATCGTCGCACCGGCCCCGGCGGAGGACGTCGCCGTCCCGGCGCTGGTGGTCACGGCCGAGGTGCCGGACGCCGCCGTCGACGTGCTCGCCGACGCCGTCCGCACGCCCTCGATGTTCGTCACCGCGTAGCCGCCCGCGGCCCCCGACGAGACGGCGATCCCCGAGCGATGACCCCGTCACCTCGTAACCCCTTGGGCGGAGCCTGGACGTTGGCTGTGAGGTCGGCCGGTGCGGCGTTTGAGACGATCAGGCCCATGACGATCGCGGGGCGCCACATCGGATGGACGGACGTGGCCCCCGTGGCCGCGCTCGTCGTGCTCGCTGTCAGCTGGGGGCGGGACCTCGCGCCCGTCGTCGCGACGGTCGTCGGGCTCGTGCTGGCCGTGGCCGTGCTCGCCGCCGTCCACCACGCCGAGGTGATCGCGCATCGGGTCGGCGAGCCGTTCGGGTCGCTCGTCCTGGCGGTCGCGGTCACGGTGATCGAGGTCGGCCTCATCCTCTCGCTCACGGCAGCAGGCGGTGCCTCGAGCCACTCCCTCGCTCGTGACACGGTCTTCGCCGCAGTGATGATCACGTGCAACGGGATCCTCGGCCTGTCCCTGTTCATCGGCGCCGTCCGGCGGGGGCTCGCGGTCTTCAACGCCGAGGGCTCCGGGGCTGCGCTCGCCACCGTCGCCACCCTGTCGACCGTGTGCCTCGTGCTGCCGACCTTCACCACGACGCAGCCCGGGCCCGCGTACACGCCGGCCCAGCTGACGTTCGCCGCCGTGGCGTCGCTGTTGCTCTACGCCGTGTTCGTGACCACCCAGACCGTTCGGCACCGCGACTTCTTCCTACCGGTCGAGGACGCCCCCGGACGACGACCGCCCGGCCGGGCACGTCGACCCGCGGCTCGACGAGCCCGTCGACGACGAGGGGCAGGCCGAGGAGCACGCCGCTCCCCCGGCCAACGCGGCGGCTTTGCGCAGCCTCGCTCTGCTGCTGGCCTCGCTCGTCGGCGTCGTCGGGCTGGCCAAGGTCGAATCGCACACGATCGAGGACGGTGTCGCGCGGGCCGGCCTGCCGCCGTCGTTCGTCGGTGTCGTCATCGCGTTGCTGGTGCTCCTGCCGGAGACCCTGGCGGCCACCAACGCAGCCCGGCGCGATCGGATCCAGGTCAGCATCAACCTGGCTTTCGGTTCGGCGATCGCGAGCATCGGGCTGACCATCCCCGCCGTCGCGGTCGCCTCGATCTGGACGGATGGCCCGCTGCTGCTCGGCCTCGGCGGCACCCAGCTCGTGCTGCTCGCGCTGACGGTGGTCGTCGGCGCGCTGACCGTCGTGCCCGGCCGCGCGACCCGGCTCCAGGGTGCCGTGCACCTCGTCGTCCTGGCGGCGTTCGTGGTGCTGGCCGCCAACCCGTAGCCCACCGGCTGGTGCCCGGCCTCGAGGTCGACCTCCTGCCGTGATTCCTTGATCCCGCCGGATTCCTTGATCCCGCTGGATTCCTTGATCACGGGAACATGAAACGGGGAGGTCAGAGCGGGCCGACCTGGCGGCCGGTGAGCTCGTGCACCTCGAGGCGGAGCACCGCGTCGCGCTCGCCGTGCGCCCAGGCCGTCAGGTGTGATCGCACCTGGCCGGCGCGCGCCTCGTCCTGCTCGCGCGCGAGGTGACCGGTCGCCATCACCGACCAGCCCGACTGCCCCACCGGGAAGGAGCTGTCGACCTCGAAGACCGCGTGCAGCACGACGCCGCCGTCGGTCAAGAGCGCCAGGCGAGCGTCCTCGCGGGTCCGCACGTAGATGTTCCCGTCGATGACCGCGTGGTTGAGCACGAGCATCAGCGGGCGTCCGCGGTCGACCGTCGCCAGCCGCCCGAACTGCACGGCCCCGAGCAGGTTGCGGCACTGGTCGGCGGTCAGCTCCGTCATGAGCTCGGGCGCCGGCTCCGACGTCACGTCAGGTGTCATGCTGCCAGTCTGCACGGCACCGCTCGGCCGCCCCAGGGTCCAAGGACTCTCAGGCGGGGACGACGCTCACGTGCCCAGGGGCGAGGCCTCGTCGTCGAGGAAGGCCCGCACCTCGTCGACGAAGGTCCCGAACGCGGGCTCACCGGCGGCCAGGATGTGGTTGCGGCTGTCCAGCGGAACGAGGCGGCTGCCGGGCATCATCGCGTGCAGGTCCTGCGCCTCCTGGAAGGACCACACCTGGTCGTCGCGGCTGTGCAGGATCAGCGTGGGCACGTTCAGGCTGCGGCGCGGCCTCGCTCGCGTCCAGGCTCCCGAAGGCGCGCCACAGCCGGTAGGCGTTCTCGGCCGACGTGGATCGGCGCTGGAGCTCGTCGAAGGCGCGCCACAGCTCCAGCGGCCCGTCGGGCAGGAACCGCGCGTCGTACACCTGGCGGAACCCCGGCTGTTCCGAACCCCAGGACATCCTGATCAGCTCGCCGAGCGCGGCCAGCGACCGCCGTTCGTCCGGCGCCGCCCTCGCCCAGGTCGCGCGCGCACAGGTGCCGAAGATCACGAGGTGGCTGACGCGCTCCGGGTGCCGAGCGGCGTAGGTGAGGGCGATCGGACCGCCCTGGGACATGCCGAGCAGGGGGAACCGCTCGAGGCCCAGGGTGTCGACGACCACCTCGAGGTCGTGGACCCAGGCGTCGAGGGTGAACGAGGAGGCGTCGACCGACCAGTCCGACAGGCCGCAGCCGCGCTCGTCGTACCTGACCAGCCGTCGCCCCTGCGACAACGCCTGCCACCAGTGCGACCAGACCGGGCTCCCCCAGTCGTGGTCCAGATGCGTCAGCCACGTGGAGGCCTTCACCAGAGGTGGCCCGCTGCCGCTGGTGGCGTAGGCGAGCCGGACGCCGTCCGCCGTCCGGCAGAAGTGCACGGCCTGCCGGGCGAGGGCCGCGTGTCGTGGTGCGCCGGCGTGTGAGGCGGAGCGAGGCGCGGGGTGAGGCGCGGGAGCGGCGACCGGGGTGTCGAGCGCGCGCACGCGCAGGTCGCGGGCCTCGCGGGCTCGGGCCGATGCCGAGCTCGTCGCGGAGGATCTGCTCGAGGAGGTCCAGCTGCCGCAGCGCCCCGCCGCGGTCCCCGCTCGCCAGCGCGGTCTGGACCACGCCGAGGTGCGCCTCCTCGTCCGTCGGGTCGAGCTCGACCAGCTCGTGCCACCGGCCCGCCCGGCGCAGCAGCTCGCGGTGCAGCAGCTGGATCCGCTGCCGGGGCTGGAACGCCCACGACTCGTAAGGATCGCCGGGCAGGAGATCGCCCGTCCACGCCGCGAGTGCGACCTCAGCCGCGCCGGGGTCACCCGCGCGCAGGGCGGCCACGGCGGCCCCCTCGAACGCCACGGCGTCGACCACCAGCTCACGACCCTCGAACAGGGCGACCACCTCGTGGCGGATGCTGACGCAGTCCGCAGCGCCGGTCGTGCGCCGGGCGTAGTGGGCCGCCTTGTGCAGCCGGTTGGCGGCCTCGTCGGCGCCGGCGTCGGGCCACAGCCGGTCCATGACCTGCTCGCGGTGCAACCGCCCGCCGCGGCTGAGCGCCAGGACCTTCACTAGGGCGGCGGCGTGACGGCGCCGGAAGGCCGCGTCGTCGACGGTGCGACCGTCGACCTGCACGCCGAACCCGCCAAGGAGGCGGATCAGCACCGGCACGGGCGCATGCTAACCGCCCGGCCCCCGCGGGAGTGCGGGCCGGGCGGTCAGCGTCCGTCAGGCCGGGACGATGTTCACGAGCTTCGGGGCCCGGACGACGACGGTCCGCACCCCGCGCCCGTCCAGGGCTCGCACGACGGCGGGGTCGGCGAGGGCCAGCTCGCGCAACGCCGCCTCGTCGATGCCCACGGGCACCTCCAGCCGGGCCCGCACCTTGCCGGCGACCTGCACGACGCACGTCGCGCTCTCCTCCACCAGCAGGGCCGGGTCGGCCGACGGCCAGCCCGCCAGCGCCACCGTCGGCTGGTGCCCGAGCCGCTCCCACATGTCCTCGGCGGTGTAGGGAGCGAACAGCGACAGCATCACGGCGACCGCCTCGACGGCCTCGCGGACGGCGGGGTCGGCGCCGCCCGGGCCGCCGTCCGCCGCCTTGCGGGCCGCGTTGACCAGTTCCATGCAGCGCGCGACGGCCACGTTGAAGCGCATCGTCTCGACGGCCCGGGTGGCGTCGTCCACGGCTCGCGCCGTGGCCCTGCGCAGGGCGACGTCGCCGGTGGCGGCGTCCGTACCGGGGGTGCTGGTGACGTCACCCGCCAGCCGCCACGCCCGCGCCAGGAACTTCGCCGAGCCGGCGGCCGACACGTCGGCCCAGTCGATGTCGTCCTCCGGCGGCCCGGCGAACACCATCGTCATGCGGACGGCGTCGACGCCGTGGCCGGCCAGCTCGTCGGACAGCCGCACCAGGTTGCCGCGCGACTTGCTCATGGCCGAGCCGTTCATCTGCACCATGCCCTGGTTCAGCAGCCGCGAGAACGGCTCCGTGAACGAGACCATGCCCAGGTCGTGCAGCACCTTGGTGAAGAACCGGGCGTACAGCAGGTGCAGGATCGCGTGCGTGATGCCGCCGACGTACTGGTCGACCGGCAGCCACCGCTCGACCTCGGCGCGATCGAACGGCACGTCGTCCCGGTGCGGTGAGCAGTACCGCAGGAAGTACCAGGACGAGTCGACGAAGGTGTCCATCGTGTCGGTGTCGCGCGTGGCCGGCCCGCCGCAGCGTGGGCACGTGACGTTCACCCAGTCGGTCGCCGCGGCCAGCGGCGAGCTGCCCTTGGGCTGCAGGTCCAGGCCCTGGGTCGGCGGCAGGGTCACCGGCAGGTCGGCGTCCGGCACCGGGACCTCGCCGTCCACGGGGCAGTGGATGATCGGGATCGGCGTGCCCCAGTAGCGCTGCCGCGAGAGCAGCCAGTCGCGCAGCCGGTAGTTGGTCGCCGCGTCGCCGGTGCCGCGCTCGCGCAGGACGTCGACGATCCGGGCGATCGCCTCCTCCTTGCGCAGCCCGTCCAGCGGCCCGCTGTTGACCAGGACGCCGTCGCCGCTCGTCGCCACCCCGGTGACGAGCGGGTCCTCCTCCCCCGTCTCGACGACCACCCGCACCGGCAGGTCGAACCGCCGGGCGAAGTCGAGGTCGCGCTGGTCGTGCGCCGGCACCGCCATGATCGCGCCGTGGCCGTAGTCGGCCAGCACGTAGTCGGCGGCCCAGATCGGCAGCCGCTCGCCGTTGACCGGGTTGACGGCGTACCGGTGCAGGAAGACCCCGGTCTTCTCCCGCTCGCTCGACAGCCGGTCGATCTCGCTGGTGCGGCGCACCTGCTCCAGGTAGGCCGCGAACTCCTCCTCGGCGGGCGACCCGGTGGCCAGCTCGGCCGCCAGCTCGGAGTCGGCGGCGACCACGAAGAACGTCGCGCCGTACAGCGTGTCCGGACGGGTCGTGAACATCGTCACCGGCTCGTCGCGGCCCTCGATGGCGAACCGGACGTCGGCGCCCGCGCGACCGGCCGATCCAGTTGCGCTGCATCGTCAGGACCTTCTCGTGCCAGCGCCCCTCGCAGCTGCTCCATGTCGTCCAGCAGCCGGTCGGCGTAGTCGGTGATCCTGAAGTACCACTGGGTCAGCTTCTTCTTGGTGACCAGCGTGTCGCAGCGCTCGCACCGGCCGTCAACGACCTGCTCGTTGGCCAGCACCGTCTGGTCGTGCGGGCACCAGTTGACCATCGACGGCTTTCGGTAGGCCAGGCCGCGCTCGTACAAGCTGCAGGAACAGCCACTGGTTCCAGCGGTAGTACTCGGGGTCGGCAGGTGTACAGCAGCCGGTCCCAGTCGAACGAGCAGGCGTACCGGCGCATGGACGCCTTCTGCTGCTCGATGTTCGCGTAGGTCCACTCCGCGCGGGTCATCACCGCGCTTGATGGCCGCGTTCTCCGCGGGCAGGCCGAAGGAGTCCCAGCCGATCGGGTGCAGGACGTCGTAGCCGCGCTGCACCCAGAACCGGGCGATGACGTCGCCCAGCGCGTACGCCTCGGCGTGACCCATGTGCAGGTCGCCCGAGGGGTACGGGAACATGTCGAGCATGTACATGCGGGGCCGGCTGTCCCCGGGGCGCCCGGCCCGGAACGGCGCGAGCTCGTCCCAGACCGGCAGCCACTTCTCCTGCAGGGCGGCCGCGTCGTAGACGGCACCGTGGTCGGCGGAGCGGGTCTGCTCCTCGCGGGTCGTGGTGTCGGTCACCGGGTCCTCATCTCGCGGGGTGCTCACGGGCTGGCTGGGGGGCGTCTGGGGCTTCTCTGCGCGACTGCGGGCGGCACGGCCCGCGGACAGCAAAAGACCCCTCGCACAGGAGGGGTCGCCGCGCCGTGGTCGGCTCGCGTGGCGCGAGCCGGACCGGTCAGCGCGGCCGGCGAAGAAGCAGGGACTGCCGCATGGGTCCAGCGTACTCCTCCTGTGCGTGCGGACTGCCGTGATATCGCCGCCCCCGTGCGTGGGCGGGTTGCCTCGACGGTCACCCGCCGTGCTGTGACCATGTCGGCATGGACCCGCTGACCGACGGCCCACCCGGCGCGACCACCCCCGGCCACGCCCACGCCCGTGCGGAGCCAGGCCCGGACCACGACCACGCCCGTGCGGAGCCGGGCCCGGACCACGACCACGATCACGATCACGACGAGCGAGGTCACGGCCGTCACGGCGGTCACGATCACGACGACCACGGTCACGATCACGACAGGCATGGTCACGATCACGACGACGGCTTCAAGGGGCGGCTGCTCCACATCGTCCGACCGCACAGCCACGACCCCGCGCAGTCGACCGACGCCGCGCTCGAGGCGAGCGCCGAGGGCACCAGGGCGGTGAAGATCAGCCTGTTCGTGCTGGGCCTCACCGCAGTGCTGCAGGGTGCGGTGGTCGTGATCTCCGGGTCCGTCGCCCTGCTCGCCGACACGGTGCACAACCTCTCCGACGCTCTGACCGCGGTGCCGCTGTGGATCGCGTTCTCGCTCGCGCGCCGGCCCCCGTCGCGCCGGTTCACCTACGGGTCTGGGCCGGGTCGAAGACCTCGCCGGCCTCTTCGTCGTGCTCATGATCGCGGCGTCCGCACTGGTGTCCGGCGTGGAAGAGCGTGCGCGCACTGGCCGACCCACGGCCGCTGAGCAACCTCGGCGTCGTGGCGGCGGCCGGCGTCATCGGGTTCGTCGGCAACGAGGTCGTCGCGGTCTACCGGGTCCGGGTCGGCACCCGGATCGGGTCGGCCGCCCTGGTCGCCGACGGCAAGCACGCCCAGGCCGACGGCATCACGTCGCTGGGCGTCGTGGTCGGCGCCGTCGGCGTCGCCCTGGGCTACCCGCTCGCCGACCCGATCCTGGGTCTGGTGATCACCCTCGCCATCGTGGTCATCCTGGTGGGGGCCCTGCGTGACGTGGGCCGGCGCCTGCTCGACGGCGTCGACCCCGAGCTCGTCGACCGTGCCGAGGCGGCGCTGGCCGGCGTCGACGGCGTCCTGGGCGTGCCCGACGTCCGGATGCGCTGGATCGGTCACCGGCTCCGCGCGGACGCCGTCCTCGTGGTCGACCGGGCCCTCGGCGTGGGCGAGGGTCACGACGTCGCCACCGCGGCGGGCAGCGCCCTGCGCGCCGCCCTCCCCCAGCTCGACGACGTCACCGTGCATGTCGAACCGCAGGGCGTCGGCGCGCACTGACCACCCGATCGGCCCCTTCAGATCGGGCCGTCGCGACCGTACGTAAGGGTGTGGGTGCTCCGGGCGGACGTCGCTTGCGCGTCGCTGCCCTGTTCGCTGGGACCCTGACCCTGGCGATCGGCCTGTCGGCGGCAGCGCTCCCCGCAACGGCGCCCGCCCCGTCCCCCTCGCCGTCGCCGTCGGGGTCGCCCGCACCGTCGGGAGGAGGGGGCGCGGCCGGGGACGAGTCCGAGCCCACGCCCGCCCAGCTCGCCGCCCAGGCCCGCGCCGACGACCTGAGGCGCCGTCTCGACCAGCAGACCACCGGCGCGGACGCCGCCCGCGCCCAGCTGGCCGACGCCGCCGCGGCAGCCTCCTCGGCCCTGCAGGCGTACCGCGCCGCCGAGCAGCGCCAGCAGCAGGCACAGCTCGACGAGGCGGCCGGGCAGGCCAGGCTCGAGCAGGCCCTCCAGGACGTCGCGACCCAGCGTGCCGCGCTCGGCCGGTGGGCCTGGCGGGCGTACATCTCCGGCGGCGGCCTCGGCGATTCCCCCGCCATGGTGACGGTGCTGACCGGCGACACCACCGACGACCTCGCCGTCGTGCGGGCCCTGACACGCTCGGCGGGCGACGGCCAGGCTCGCGCGCTCGAGGACTTGCGGGCCGCGCAGGCCCGGCAGGAGCAGGCCGTCGCCGACGCGGCGGCCGCGCAGTCGGCCGCGGACGCGCAGGCAGCCGTCGCCCAGCAGGCCAAACAGGCCGCGGACGCCGCCGTCGCCCGGCAGCGGGCCACGCTCGAGGCGCGCGAGCAGGAGCTCGACGCCACCCGCCGGGCCAGCGCCGAGGCCGATCAGCAGGCGCAGCTGCTGGCCTTGGCCGACCAGTACGCCGGCAGCCCTGGCAGCGGCGACCTGGCCGGCCCGGTCGGTGACTGCGCCGGTGGCAGCCTGGCGGGCTTCCCCAACGGCCGGCTCCCCGTGAACCTGCTCTGCCCCGTCTTCGCCGCTCCGGGCAAGTACCTCCGGGCGGATGCGGCCTACGCCTTCGACCGGATGAGCCACGCCTACGCCGCAGTCTTCGGCGGCCCCATCTGCGTCACGGACGCCTACCGGTCCTACGAGGACCAGGTCCGGGTCGCCGCGCAGCGGCCCGGCTTCGCCGCGACGCCGGGCACGAGCAACCACGGCTGGGGCACGGCCATGGACCTCTGCGGCGGCATCGAGTCGTTCGGGGCCGCCACCCACGCGTGGATGCTGGCGAACGCCCCGCTGTTCGGCTGGTTCCACCCGGCGTGGGCGGAGCCCACGGGATCGCTGCCGGAGGCCTGGCACTGGGAGTTCGCCGGCTGACCCCCCATGATGGGCCGATGCCCGCCGCCGTGCCCGCGCTGCACCCGTACCTGCAGGTGGAACGCCCCTTCGTCCTCGCGCACCGGGGGTTGTCGACCCGGGCCACGGAGAACTCGATGGAGGCGTTCGCGGCGGCCGTGGCCGTCGGGGTGACGCACCTCGAGACCGACGTGCACGTGACTGCGGACGGGGTCCTCGTGGCCTTCCACGACGACCGGCTCGACCGGCTGACGAACCTGACCGGCCCGGTCGCCGCCGTGCCCTGGGACTCCCTGCGGCGGGCGCGGCTCGCGGGCGGCGAGCGGATCCCCCTGCTCGCGGACGTCCTCGCCGCGTGGCCCGCCCTGCGGCTGAACGTCGACCTGAAGGCGGCCGGCGCCGTCGTGCCGTTCGCGCGGCTGGTGGCCGCGACGGGCAGCACCGCCCGCGTGTGCGTCGCCTCGTTCAGCGACCGGCGCCGGCGCGCCGCCGTCCGGGCGCTGGCCGGGCACGGTGCGGTGGCCTACTCGCTGGGGCTCTCGGGCAGCGCGGTGGCGGTGGCACTCGCCGCGGCGCGGGCGCCGTCCCGGCTCCTGGCGCGTGCCCTGGGCGGAGCGGTGGCCCTGCAGCTGCCCGAGCGGGCGGGCGCACTGCCCGTGGTCACCGAGCGGCTCGTCGCGGCGGTGCACGCAGCAGGGGCGCAGGTGCACGTGTGGACCGTCGACGACCCGGCACGGATCGGCGCGCTGTTCGCGGCCGGCGTCGACGGGATCGTCACGAACCGCGCCGATCTCGCCGTACCGCTCGCGGCCTCGGCCCGCCCCACCGGAGAAGGGCGGAGCACGTGACCGCGAGCGGCCCCGGCGTGCCGCACGACCTCCTGGACCCCGCCACCCGCAGGCGGGAGCAGCGCAGCTGGTACGTCTACGACTGGGCGAACTCGGCGTACGTCACCACGACGTTGACCGTGCTCTTCGGGCCGTACCTGACCGCGGTCGCCAAGAAGGCCGCCTGCCCGTCCCTGCCCTCGGACGCCCACTGCGACACGAACCTCTCCGTGGTGGGCATCCCCGTCAGCCCCGGGTCCATGGCGCTGTACGCCATCACCGCCACCACGCTGCTCTGGCGCTGCTGCTGCCGGTGGTCGGCGCCCTCGCGGACCGGACCGGTAACAAGCGCACCGTACTCGCGCGCTTCGCCTGGGTCGGGGCGGCGGCCGCCGCGGGGATGGTCTTCGTCACCGGTGCCAACTGCAGCTCGGTGTGCTGCTGCAGCTCGTCGCGAGCCTCGCACTGGGCTGCTCGCTGGTCGTCTACGACGCGGTCCTCGTCTACATCGCCACGCCGGACGAGCGTGACGCGGTCTCGAGCCGCGGCTGGGCGATCGGGTACCTCGGCGGTGGGCTGCTGCTGGCGCTCGATCTGGTCCTCGTGCAGGGCCATGGCGCCTTCGGGCTCGACGAGGGCTTGGCGGTGCGGCTCAGCCTGCTGTCCGCCGGGCTCTGGTGGGGCGCCTTCACCCTCGTGCCGTACCTCGGCCTGCGCGACCGCCCACCACGCGACGTCGTCCCCGAGGGCGACCGCGGCCTGGTCCACGCAGCCTTCGGTCAGCTGGCGACGACCCTCCGCGACCTGCGGCGGTATCCGCAGACGCTGCGCTTCCTCCTGGCGTACCTGTTCTTCAACGACGGCATCCAGACGGTCATCTCCGCCGCGAGTATCTTCGGCGCCGAGGAGCT
>CAWCCY010000039.1:0-32743 GCA_963794075.1 uncultured Actinomycetota bacterium | reverse complement strand
AGCGACATCTTCGGCATCCGGGAACGGCCGAGCGCCGGCAACGCCGACGCGCTGTACGACCAGATCGCCGAGCAGCTGCCCGAGCCCGGCCACCGGCCCCGGGCGCTGCTGCGGCGGTTCGGGATCGAGGTGATGGCGACCACCGACGACCCCGCGGGCGATCTCGACGCCCACGCCCGGCTGGCCGAGGACCCGGCGGTGGGCACACGGGTGGTACCCACGTTCCGCCCGGATCGGTATCTTGAGCCCGCCGCACAGGGCTGGGCCGACGCCGTCAAGCGGCTGGGAGAGGCGGCCGGGACGGACGTCGGCGACTACGCCGGCTACCTCGCCGCGCTGGAGGAGCGTCGGCGGTACTTCGTCGAGAACGGCGCGGTGTCGGCCGACCACGGCCACGCGGACGCGATCGCCGCTCCGCTGGAGCAGGCCGAGGCGCGGCGCATCTACAGGTCGGCACTGGCCGGGCAGGCGTCCGAGGAGGAGGCCACCGCGTTCCGTCGGCACATGGTCCTCGAGATGGCGAGGATGTCGTGCGACGACGGCCTGGTGATGACGGTGCACCCAGGCATCCGAAGGAACCACCACCCGGGGACCTTCGCCCGCTACGGGCCGGACACCGGCCATGACATCCCGATCAGCACCGAGTTCACCGAGGCGCTGCGCCCGCTGCTCGACCGCTACGGCACCCATCCGAACCTGCACCTCGTGCTGTTCACGGTGGATCCGGACACGTTCGCCCGCGAGATCGCGCCCCTGGCCGGCTTCTATCCCTCCGTCTACGCGGGGGCGCCCTGGTGGTTCCTCGACAACCCCGCGTCGATCCGCCGCTACCAGGAGGCCGTCAGCGAGATCGCCGGCTTCAGCCGGATGTCCGGCTTCATCGACGACACCCGGGCCTTCTGCTCGATCCCCGCCCGGCACGACATGTCCCGTCGCCTCGACGCGGGCTACCTCGCGGAACTGGTGGCGCGGCACCGCCTCGACGAGGACGAGGCACTCGACACGCTCACCACCATGGTCGTCGACCAGCCGCGCAAGGTCTTCAAGCTGTGACCCCCGGCCGGGCGACGCCCCGTCCGCCGGTGCGGATCGTCCATCTCGGGCTCGGCGGCTTCTTCCGCGCACACCAGGCCTGGTACACGGGTGCCGCCCCCGACGCCGCGGGCTGGGGGATCGCCGCGTTCACCGGCCGGTCCCGGGAGCTGGCCGACCAGCTGGCCCGCCAGGACGGGTTGTACACGCTCGTGGTCAGGGGGCCGGACCAGGACGAGATGACCGTTCAGCACGCCGTGTCGGAGGCTCACCCCGGGACCGACCTGCCCACGTGGCTCGATCGGCTGGCGCGTCCGGAGGTGAGCGTGGTGACCTTGACGGTCACCGAGGCGGCGTACGCACGTGCCGGCGACGGCGGCCTGGACCTGGACCGCCAGGACGTCCGGGCGGACATCGAAGCGCTGCGCGACGGCGGCGACGTGGTGACGGTGCCCGGACGTCTCGCGGCCGGCCTGGCTGCGCGGCGCGCCGCGGGCGGCGCCCCCCTGGCGGTCGTCCCCTGCGACAACCTGCCGGGCAACGGTGCTGCCGCGGAGCGCGTCGTCACCGACCTGGCGCAGGCGGCGGACCCGGCGCTCGCCGGCTGGATCGCCGACCACGTGTCCTTCGTGACCACGATGGTCGACCGCATCACGCCGCGCACCACGCAGGACGACGTGCGGGCGGTGGCCGAGCGGACGGGCTGGGCCGACGAGGTCCCGGTGGTCACCGAACCGTTCACCGAGTGGATCCTCAGCGGCGACTTCCCGCTCGGGCGACCTGCCTGGGACGCCGCCGGCGCCCGTTTCGTCGAGGACGTCCACCCCTACGAGACGCGCAAGCTGCTCCTGCTCAACGGCGGGCACAGCCTGCTCGCCTACGCAGGAGGTGCCTGCGGCCATGAGACTGTCGCGGCGGCGGTGGCCGATCCGGGCTGCCGGCGGCTGCTGGACCAATGGTGGGACGAGGCGTCGCGGCACGTGCCGCTGCCCGGCTCCGACCTGGCCGCCTATCGCGCGGAGCTGCTCGAGCGTTTCGCCAATCCGCGGATGCGGCACACGCTCGCGCAGATCGGCGCGGACGGCTCGCAGAAGCTCCCGATCCGGGTGCTGCCCGTGCTGCGCGCCGAGCGCGCGGCCGGGCGGATGCCCACCGGGGCCGTGCACACGCTGGCCGGCTGGATCGAGCACCTGAGGGGAGTCGGCGTACCGGTGAACGATGCCGGGGCCGGCCCCTTCCAGGAACGATCGGGGTCGGTCCGAGACGTGCTCGCACTGCTCGCGCCCGACCTGGCCGACGACGCCGACGTGGTCGAGGCGATCGAGCGTGCGGTGCCCTGAGCCTTTCCCGGCGCTCTCCCGGACGCCGGTACGTCGTCACAGCCTCGCGGCCCAGAGATCCTCGGCCGGCCACCTGGCAGCCCACTCCGCCGAGGCGATGTCGTAGTAGGCGTGAGCGTCGGCGTCCGGCGGCGCGTACAGCTCGTGCAGCGCCTCCACGGTGAAGCCGTTCGTGGAGAGGATGCGGATCCACTCGCCGTGGCTCGGATGGAACTCCGTGCCGCCGCCGGGCCAGCGCACGCGGTTCAGCCCTCGTTGCGGCCGCATCAGGCGCTCCTGCGCGACGCCCTCCTCCTCGGGCACGCACAGCGTGGCCAGGACGCTGTTGGTGAGGAACACCAGCCGCCCGCCCGGGCGCAGCAGCCGTGCCGCCTCCGCCACCCACCGCTCGGGATCGCACCACACGCTGGCCCCGTACTCGCTCACCACGAGATCGAAGGACGCGGCCCGCAGCGGGACGTTCTGCGCATCCGCCTCGAGCAGCGGGAAGACCGTCCCGGAGCGTCGTTGACATCGGGCGGCCGTGTCCAGCTGAGCACGGGTGAGGTCGACGCCGACGGGCCGCGCCCCTCGTGCGGCCAGCCACGCGGAGAAGTACGCCGTTCCGCACCCCAGTTCGATGACGTCCAGCCCGGCGACGTCACCCAGGACGCCCACGTCGCGCTCCGGCACACCGAACAAGCCCCACGTGACCTCGGGCGCCGACCATGCCCGCCAGCCGTCCTGATCGGTGAACGCCGAGTTGACGACGGTCCAGAAGGCGCGGTTCGTCGTCAGGTGACCAGGCGTCGACGTCGGGCTCGTCGACGTCAGGCACGTCGATGTCAGCCACGTCGACGTCAGGCGAGAGAGGCTCTCGGTCGTTCATCCGTGGTGCCGGCCCGACCGCGTCAGTCGTGGGTCATCGAGTCGACGACCACCGTGACGGCCAGCAGCAGGGCGTCGTTCTGACCGGGGGCGATCTCCACCCCGTACGTGTCCCGAACACGGAACCACCGCTTGGAGATCTCCGCGACCTTCTCGCCGTCCGCCTCGATGGAGTACTCGTGATCGAGGATGTTGCCCTGGACGTCCAGGTCGGGGCCGCCCTCGACCGACACGGACATCCGCTCGCGCAACGGCGATACCAGCGCCTTCTTGACGGTCGCCACGGTGCGCCCGTCCGGACCCTCGATCTCCATGGTGTCGCGGACTCGAGCCTTGCGCTCCTGGATCCTGAGCAGCGTGTTGCCGCCGGGGTCGTCGAAGTTCAGCGTCTGCCGGACCCGGAGCGCCTTGCCGTCGACCTTGAAGGCGCGGCGCCCGCTGTCGTCCTCGATCCAGAAGTCGTCGCCGATCGAGATCAACCGCTCCCGCATCTGGTAGTGCACCGCGGCACCGCCGCCACGGCGCTCTTCCCGGCGCTCCTGCCGTCGTTCCCTGAAAGCCATCACGACACCCCTTCGACGCTTCGGCCGACCACACACCGCGGCCCACAGTCATTCCGTCAACCCCTCGAGCCTCGTGCCCACACGGCGATTCAGCCTCACTCGGTGCGGATGACGTCCGGCACAGCGATCGGTGCCGAGTTCGTCCGTCGTCGGGTACGGCGACCGGCCGCCTGCGGGACTTTCGGTCCTGCCGACCGACACCTCCCGCCGTCGACCATGGTGGAGCGGGAAGGAGGCGCATGCCCCCGTCGATCTCCACCCCACACATCAAGGCCCAGATCGAGACTGCTCCCCGGGCCGGCGGGGCAGCCGTGAGCCGGACGCCGACCATCAGGCGCGTGCCCGTGCCCGGACCTGTGCGCCCTCTGGGCCGAGACCCGCTCGGCTCCGATGAACATGGCGCTGATCGGCTCGTCCGGAAGCGCCGCTCACCGACGAGTCCTTCAGCGCCTGGTGCGCCGAAAGGTCCCTGCTCCCCCTCGACCGCACCCGGCCGCTGTGGCGGATGGACATCGTGCCCGGCCTCGCCGGGGGCCGCGTGGGTGTGCTCGTGGTCCTCCATCACGTCGTCGCCGACGGCCTTCGTGGCGTGGAGATCATCAGCACCCTCCTCGACGAGGAACCACAGCCGCGACGGGACGCCGTCGCGCCGTGGCGACCGGAGCCGGCTCCGAGCAGGCAGGCGCTGATCAAGGACAACGTCGACCGCCGAGTGGCCGCTGTAGCACGTGCGCGACACACCCACCCGCTCCGCTCGCTGCACGCGTTGCGCGCCCTGGCCCGTCGAGACCACGCGCGCGCGAAAGCGACATCCGGACGCCGGCACGGCCGTGATCGTCGCGCTGCCCGCGAGCGTGGCGCGGGTGGGCGTCCTCTGGGCGAAGCACGCCGCGGCCGGCCACATCAACCTCTACGTCACCAACCTCCCCGGGCCGGCCGCTCCGCTCTACCTGGCGGGCGCGAGGTTGGTCAGCGCGGTGCCGCTCGCTCCACTGGTCGCCGGCGTGCGGCTGAGCGTCACGGCGCTGTCGTACGACGGCCGGTTCGTCGTCTCGCTCCTCGCTGACGACGCCCTCGACGGGCTGCCACTCCTCGCGGAGGGCGTGCGAGCCGCACTCTGCGAGGTCACCCGCCCTGCGACCGCCGCTCCCACCGGTCGACCCCGATCATGATCGCGGCGGCGAGCGCCGCGGCCAGGACCGCGGAGGCGATGTCGGCCGGGTTCGAGAAGCTCAGCGCGAAGAAGTCCCGCGCGAACGGGATCGCCGCCACGACGGCGAACGCCGCGACCATCGCCCCCACCAGCCCGAGGCGCCACCAGGTGTAGGGCCGCGCGACGAGCGCGAGGGCGACGGTCGCCGCGAGGAAGAGCGCGAGGGCGGCTGACGTCCTGTCCGCCACCAGGCCCGACTCGGGCGCCTCCAGGGCGAGCCCGTAGGCGACGAAGGTCGCGACCCCGCAGGCGAGGCCGGCGGGGACCGCGAAGCGCAGGACCCGCCGCACGAACCCCGGCCGCGCGCGCTCGCTGTTCGGCGCCAGCGCCAGGAAGAACCCCGGGATCCCGATGGTCAGCGCCCCCACCAGGGTCACGTGCCGCGGCAGCAGCGGGAACGGCAGGTGCGCGACGCCGACGAGCAGTGCCAGAAGCACCGAGTACGTGGTCTTCACCAGGAACAGGCCGGCCACGCGCTCGATGTTCCCGAGCACCCGGCGGCCCTCCGCCAGGAGGTGTGGCAGCGTCGCGAAGTCGTCGTCGAGCAGGACCACCTTCGCCGTCCCCCGGGTCGCGGGGCTGCCCGAACCCATCGCGACGCCGAGGTCGGCCGTCTTGAGGGCGAGCGCGTCGTTGACGCCGTCGCCGGTCATCGCGACGACGTGGCCCCGCCCGCGCAGCGCCTCGACGAAGTCCCGCTTCTGCTGGGGGCTCACGCGGCCGAAGACGCTGGACGCCGCCAGCGCGTCCGCGAGCGCCGAGGGGTCGCTCGGCAGCTGCCGGGCGTCGACGGGCCTGTCGGCGCCCGGCAGGCCGAGGGCGCCGGCCACGGCTCCCACCGAGGCGGCGTTGTCGCCCGAGAAGACCTTGACCGCGACACCCTCCTCCCCCAGCTCCCGCAGGGTGGCGGCGGCGTGCGGTCGCAGCCGCTGCCGCAGGACGACGAGCGCGACGGCGCGGACGGCGTCCGGAAGCTGCTCCGCGGGGACGGCGCCGTCCGGGAGGCGGCCGAGGGCGAGGACGCGCATCCCCCCGGCGGCGGCCACCTCGGCCCGGATCCGCGCGGGGTCGGCCGGAGGCAGGAGGACGTCGGGTGCGCCCAGGACCCACCCACCCCGCCCCTCGAAGACGGCGGCGCTGAACTTGCGCGCGGACGAGAACGGGACGACGGCACTCGCTCGCCACGGCGTGCCCCCCGCGTGGTCGCCGACCAGCCGGCCGATCGCCTCGAGCGTCGGGTTCGGCGCGGGGTCGGCGGCGACAAGGGCGGCCAGGGCTGCGAGCGTCGCCGCGACGTCGCCGTCGCCGGCCTCCCCCACCGGCTCGACCCCGGTGGCCTCGAGCGTCGGCTCCGTCAGCGTCCCGGTCTTGTCGACGCAGAGGACGTCGACCCGGGCGAGCACCTCGACGGCGGGCAGCTCCTGGACCAGGCACCGGCGCCGGGCCAGCCGGACGACGCCGACGGCGAAGGCGACGGAGGTCATGAGGACGAGCCCCTCCGGGATCATCGGGACGATCCCGGCCACGCTGCCCACCACCGCCTCGGACAGGGTGGCGGCGCTGCGGAGCTGGCTGACCACCAGCAGGGCGCCGACGGGCACGATCAGCCACTGGATGGCCCGCAGGATGCGGTTGATCCCCGCCATCAGCTCGGAGTGGGTGAGGTCGAACCGGCGCACCTCGGCCACGAGCCGGTTCGCGTAGGCGGCCTCCCCCACCGCCATGACCACGAAGGCGCCGCCGCCCGCGGGGACGAAGCTGCCGGAGAGGACCGGGTCGCCCGGAACCTTCGGCACCGGGTCGGCCTCGCCGGTCAGCAGCGACTCGTCGACCTCGAGGCCTGCGGCGGCGGTCACCTCGCCGTCGACGACGATCTTCGCCCCGGCCCGCAGCAGCACGAGGTCACCGAGCACGACGTCCTCGGGGGGCACTTCGACGTCGGCTCCGTCCCGGCGCACCGTCACCGGTGCCGCGTCCAGCAGCGCGAGCGCGTCGAGACTGCGCTTCGCCCGGAGTTCCTGCACGATCCCGACGGCGCTGTTGACGACGATGACGAGCCCGAAGAGGGCGTCCTGGGGCGCCCCGAACACGAGCCCGGCGGCGAGCAGGACGCCGATGATGGCGTTGAAGCGCGTCAGGACGTTCGCGCGGACGATCTCCCCGGCGCTGCGGCTGGTGCGGTGGCCGACGACGTTGCCCTGCCCTGCCGCCCGCCGCCGCGCGACCTCGGCGGAGGTGAGGCCGCCGTCACTGGTGCGGGAACCCCCCACGAGACCGGACGCCGTCCGTCCCGAGCCCGACACGTCGATGCCACCTCCCGCGATCCGCTCACCCGATCATCGCTCATGGCCGGTGCGAGAGGCTCCTTCGCCTCTGCCGCGTACACCGGCCCTGGCGATCCTCAGCCGGCGGGGAGGAGGCGACGTGGACGACGCGGGACGAGCGGCTGCGGGGCGCGATCGGAGCGGCGCTGGGCGCGCAGCAGGAGCCCGACGGCGACGACCATCACGCCCGCGAGGACGGTGGTCCCCCCGGACGGACCTTCGCGGCGAGGCTGGGACTTCCGCCTCTGCCCTGCGTTCGGCCAGGTGGCGACCCTGGTAGATGGAGGTGGATCAGATGACTCACGACACGGAAACCCCCGTGCTGAGCGGCGGTCCCACTCCGGTCCCGCCGCCGGCACCTCCCGCCGAACCCCTCGCTCCCAGGCGGCTCCTCCGCAGCCGCCGCGACCGGGTCTTCGGCGGGGTCTGTGGCGGCCTCGGCGAGTACTTCGGCGTCGACGCCGTCCTCCTGCGGATCGTGGCCGTCGCGCTGGCCCTGTCCGGCGGCGTCGGCTTCCTGCTGTACTTCATCGCCTGGATCGCCATCCCCGAGGAGGGGACGGGAGACTACCGAGCAGGTCCGATGACGACCCCGAGCTACGGGACCGAGCCGGATGCGAGCCGCACCCGCTCCCGCGCGACGGCGGCGACGATCGCCGGCGCCGCCCTCGTGGCGATCGGCGCCCTGACGCTCCTCGACCGGCTGGTGCCCTGGCTGGACGCCGCCATCGTCTGGCCCTTGATCGTGGTCGCGGCCGGCGTGGCGATCCTGATGTCGGGGAGGCGGCGGACATGACGGTTCTCCCTCCTCCCATGCACTTCGACGACCCGCCGCCGGAGACAGCCGTCGCGTCCCGCGCCCGCCACGTTCGCCCCCGAGCCGCCCGTCGCGCCGCCGAGGCGCCGGACGAGTCCGGAGCGCATCGTGCTGGGCCTGCTGCTCACAGCGGGGGGCGCTGCCTGGCTGCTCGACGTGGCCGGCGTGTCCGTGCCGTGGGCCCTCGCCCCGGCCGCCGGCGTCGTGGTGATCGGCATCGCGCTGCTCGTCACGGCCCGGACGCCCGGTGGGCACGCACCGCTCGTGATCTGGGGCGGGATCCTGCTCGCGGTGGCGATCGCGCTGGCCGTCGTGCGACCGACCGGCGGCCCCGTGGGTGACCAGGTCCTGACGCCGACCGTCGCCGCAGTGGCCCGTCGCGACCTCCATGACCGCCGGGAATCTGACCATCGACCTTCGGCAGAACCCCTTGCCCGCCAGCGGACGACTGACCGCCGACGTGACGGCTGGCACTGTCGTCATCCGCCTGCCCAGCCGGACCTCGGGCGAGCGGGTGCAGGTGGTCGCCCACGTCGGGATGGGACAGATCCAGGTGGACGGGGTCGAGGTCAGGAGCGGGATGGGACTCGACTGGACGAGCCTTGACCCGCCCGCGGTCGTCGTCGACGTCCATGTCGGTACCGGACAGCTGGAGGTGGACCATGGCTGAGTTCGCGGCCCGTTCGGGGCACGTGGCCCTCCGGGTGCTCGTCGGCCTGGCCTACGTCGCCGCCGGCCTCCTGGTGCTCATCGTGCAGATCCGGGAGCGTCACGCTGCAGTGGTCCATCGTCGCGCCAGTGGTGATGCTCCTGCTCGGCCTGGGGCTCCTCGTCACCGCGCTGGTGGACACCCACCTGCGCGAGCACGTCGCCTCCTGACGCCCGGCCTCCCGGGCGAGGACGGCGACCGCCTCCTCGCCGGGGCACCAACGCCACGCGACCACGCCACCGTCATCGCCGGCGTCCTCCTGGGCCGGCTCCTGCGGCACCTCCGGCCGCCCGGCGCAGCAGCTCCACGACCTCGTCGTCGCTGACCTGCGTGAAGTCGGCGTAGAACTGACCGATCGCGCGGAAGGCCGCCGGCGTGACCAGACACACCACGTGGTCGGCGGCCGGGCCCATCCTCCGCTCGACACCCGGCGGCCCGACCGGCACGGCCAGGACCACCATGGCCGCGTGGTGCGCCCGTGCGATCCAGCAGGCGGCGCGTGCCGTGGCGCCGGTCGCGATCCCGTCGTCGACGACGACGACGGACCGGCCGGCCAGCGGAACGCGAGGGTGGCCGGCGCGGAACACGCCCGCCCGGCGCTCGACCTCGGCGCGTTCCCGCTGCTCGATCTGGTCGAACTGCTGGTCGCTGACACGGGCCGAGGCCACCACCCTGTCGTTGATCACTCTCGTTCCGCCCTCGCCGACGGCGCCCATCGCGAGCTCCGGCTGACGGGGCGCGCCGAGCTTCCGGACGACGATCACATCGAGCGGCGCCCCGATCGCCTGGGCGACCTCGAACGCGACGGGTACGCCGCCGCGGGGCAGTCCGACGACGACGACGTCGCCGGTCACGAGGGGCCGCACCAGCGCGGCCAGCCGACGGCCCGCTTCTCTCCGATCCGCGAATCGCATCACGACCTCCTCCGGCCTCCCTCCATCCTCGCCAGCCAGGAGTCGCGCGACGAGGGGAAGGACGTGGACCGGCCGCCAGGACGGGGCGGCCGATGGACCGGCGCCGCTCGCCCGACAGGGATAGGAAGCGGCCATGGACCTCGAGCTCTCCGGCAGGACGGCTGCCGTCATCGGCGGGTCGAGCGGGATCGGCGCGGCCGTCGCCGAGCTGCTGGCCCAGGAGGGCTGCGACGTCGCAGTCACCTACCGCGACTCCCCTGACGGGGCGGCCGAGGTCGCCCGAGCGGTCCGGGGTCAGGGCCGGCGGGCCTGGGTCGTGCAGCTCGACCTCGCCGACCTGCACGCCGTACCGGCCGCCGCGCGGGCCCTGGCGACGGAGACGGGCGGCCTGGACGTCGTCGTGCTGTCGGCCGGCCGGAACATCGTGACCCCCCTCGACGCGATCTCCCAGGAGGAGTGGACCCAGGTCCTCGACGTGAACCTCGGTGGCGCCTTCTTCGCGCTGCAGGCCCTCGCGCCCGCCGTCCGGCCCGGCGGGTCGATCGTCACCGTCGCCAGCGTCGCCGCCCACACCGGCGCGCCCCATCACGCCCACTACGCGGCGGCGAAGGCCGGGCTCGTGAACCTCACCAAGTCACTGGCCCGCGACCTGGCGCCGCACGTGCGGGTGAACTGTGTGGCGCCCGGGATCACCCTGACGGCGATGGGCCGGCAGGCGATCGACAACCTCGCCCCTGACTACGCCGAGCGGAACCTGTGGCTGCAGCGGTACGCCACCCCCCGCCGGATCGCCCAGACCATCGTCGTGGTCGCCAGCCCGGTCACCGAGTTCATGACCGGCGCGACGATCGACGTCAACTCGGGCCGGTTCGCCCGCTGACCCGGCCTGCGGGGCTGGTAGGGATGGACCGTGACGACATTCCCCAGTCCTGGCGACGTCTCCGGCCAGGTCGCGGACGGCTTCGCCGACGTCCGGGACGCCTTCGCGGCGGTGCTCGCGGCCCAGCCCGGGACGGGCGCCGCGATGGCGGCCCGGCACGACGGGCGCTGGATCGCGAGGCTGCACGGCGGCTGGGCCGACGCCGCCCGGATCCACCCCTGGCGGGCCGACAGCATCGTCATGCCCTACTCGGTGTCGAAGCCGTTCGCGGCGGTCGCCCTGCTCGTGCTCGTCGACCGCGGCGCCGTGGAGCTCGACGCGCCCGTCCAGCGGTACTGGCCGGAGTTCACCGCGCCGGCCACCGTCCGCCACGTCCTGTCGCACCAGGCGGGCGTCGTCGCTCTCGACGAGCCGCTGCCGACCGAGGCGTTCTACGACTGGGACCGGATCTGCGCGGCGCTCGCGCGGCAGGCGCCGAGCTGGGCGCCCGGCAGGGCGGCGGCGAGAGCGCCCTGTTCTTCGGACACCTGGTGGGCGAGATTGCCCGCCGGGTCGACGGCCGCTCCCTCGGCGCACTGCTCCGGGAGGAGGTCTGCGCACCGCTCGGGCTCGACGTCGCCGTGGGCCTCGGCGCCGCCGACCGGGCCCGCGCGGTCGAGCTGACCGGGCTCGACGACGAACCGTTCCGGTCACGGGTCGCCGGCGCGCCGGGATCGTTGCGCCGGCGGGCGGTGGCGAACCCGCCCGGCGCCTTCGACCCGGCCGTCGTCAATGGGGAGAGGTGGCGGGCGGCCGAGATCCCCGCGGTCAACGCGCACGGCACCGCCGAGGGATTCTGCGGGCTCTTCGCCGCGCTGCTCGAGGGCCGCCTGCTGTCCCCGGGCCTGCGCTCCGAGCTCTGCGCGCCGCAGTGGTCGGGCACCGACGCGATCACGGGGAGCGAGGCGGCCTGGGGCCTGGGGGTGGGCGTGAACGACGACGGCTTCGGCATGGGCGGCACCGGCGGGAGCCTGGCCTGGGCGAGCACGGCGGGCGGCTATGGCTTCGCGTTCGTCACCGGCAGCGCCGGCGGCCACGAGCGCAGCGATACGGTCGAGAACGCCCTTCGGCGCTGCCTCGGCCTGGGCCCGGTCCCCTGATCGAGCGGGAGGACACCCGCGGGTGACCGGACATGGAAAGCACCCTTGACATCAGGCCGGATGTCAAGGAAGCTTTCCATATGCGGAACGACGTCAGAGCCCTGCGCAACAGTCGCGGGCTCTCGCAGGCCGATCTCGGCGCCGCCCTCGGGGTGTCGCGCCAGACCGTGAACGCCATCGAGGCGGACCGGTACAGCCCGTCGTTGCCGCTCGCGATCGCCCTGGCCCGCTACTTCGGGCTCACCGTCGAGGAGGTCTTCCATGTCGACGACGTCGACCCCGCACGCTGCGACGCCTGACCGCCGCACCCGCCGCACCCGCGTGGCTCGTCCCCGGCGTCGCCGTCGCCCTCGGGCTCGTGCTCTTCGTCGCGCAGGCCGCGAACGGTGACACCGGCGGCGGTCTCGCGTCCCTCGCGATCATGACCGGGTACGCCGCCGTGCTCGCCGTACTCGGCGGCCGCAGCGAGACGGTGTCGTTGCTGCGCGGCGACACCGTCGACGAGCGGGCCGGCCTCATTCAGCTCCGGGCGACGGCCTTCACGGGCAACGTGCTCGTGACCGTGCTCGTCGGGGGCTTCCTCGTGCAGGTCGCCCGCGGCTCGTCCGACACCGGCACCTGGGCGGCGCTCTGCGCCGTGGCCGGCGTCAGCTTCGCCGGGGCGCTGGCCGTCCTGCGTCGCCGCTCCTGACGCGACTCCCGGGGCCACGCCCGCGCCTACCGCCGGCGGGCCCACACCGCCTGCGTGGCCCGGGAGCTCACCCGGGCAGCTCGCGCAGACCCGTCTCGGCGTCGGCCCGCAGGGCCTCGACGACGTCGCCGTCGACAGCGGCGGCCGCCAGCACCGCGACGAGCACGGCCACCATCAGCCGGACCACCACCGCCGCGGCCGGCTCGCCGGCCTCGAGCCAGGCCAGCGACATCTCGGTGTTCGACCCGATCCAGCCCCGGACCGCGACGCGCGACACCGGGGTCGACGCCTCCGGGGGCAACGCGTCGAACACCCAGGCCGCGATCGAGACGCCGGTACTGCTCGCTGAGGGCACCGAGCCGCTCGTCGCCGCCACCCCCGCGCAGCAGCCACGACCAGCCGCCGGCGTCCGTGCGCAGGTACTCGAGGTATCGCACGAGCCCCGAGACGAGTCGCTGCCCCGGCGGCAGCGCGAGGTCGGGCGCCGTCACCATGGCCAGCCGCTCGATCGCGTGCGCCGTGACGGCGTGGTGGAACTCCCGCTTGCTCCCGAAGTAGTGGTAGAGCAGCCCCGCGCTCACGCCGGCCTCGCGCGCGATGTCCTCGACGGACACCTCGTCGAGCCCGCGGGCGCCGAAGAGCCGCAGCCCGAGCTCGAGCAACAGCGCCCGCCGCTCGTCGACCGCGAGCCGTCGTCGCCTCGCCGGGGCCTCCATCACCCGACCATTGCACCACGCGGTGACGGCGTCCGGGCTGCTCATTGACGCCGGTTCAACAACCGGCTTCACTGACCGCAGCAGCGTCGACCGCAGGAGGCGCCATGACGGCCCGCGACCCGATCCCCCCGCCGACCGCCGCCGCGAGCCCCGGCGTCGCACTCGTCACCGGAGCCGCCCAGGGCATCGGCCTCGCCATCGCCACGGCCCTCACCCACGAGGGCTGGCGGGTGGTGCTCGCCGACCTCGACGGCGCCAAGGCGGCACTGGCCGCGAGCGGGCTGACCGGTGCCAGCGGGGTCGCGCTCGACGTCCGCGACCCCGAGGCCGTCGAGGCGGCCGTCGCCACCGTCGAGGAGCGTGATCCGCTGCGGCTGATCGTCAACAACGCCGGCGTCTCGCCGGCGCCCGGCACCGACGGGTTGTGGCCGCTCTCGGAGTGGCAGCGGCTCGTCGCCGTGAACCTGATGGGCGTCGTGCACGGGGTCAACGCGGCCTACCCGCGGATGCGCGACCGCGGCCGCGGTCAGATCCTCAACGTCGCCAGCCTCGCGGGGCTCGTGCCGGGCCCGGCGCTCGGGCCGTACGCCGCCACGAAGCACGCGGTCGTCGGGCTCTCGCTGGGCCTGCGGGCCGACGCTGCGCCGTTCGGCGTACGGGTCACCGTGCTCTGCCCCGGCTGGGTCGACACCGCGATGCTCGACGGCACCGGGCCCGACGGGCGGCCGATCCGCGACGACCTGCACGAATACGGCATCGGCGCGCCCGTGCCGCCGGCACAGGTCGCCGCCGCCGCGCTCGACGGGCTGCGCCGCAACCTCCCGGTCGTCGTCGCACCGCGGGGCGCGCGGCGCGCCTGGCGGGTGCAGCGGCTCGCGCCGCGCCTGCTCGAGCGGCGCTCGGCCCGGGTCGTCGCCAAGGTCGCGCAGGCCGCGGGGTCGCGGGCCGCCGCGGGAGCCGTCCGGTGATCCCCCGCACCGCGCTCGTGCACGCCCAGGTCGCGCTGACGGCGGGCCGGGCGTCGTGAAGGCGCTGCGGACCCCCGAGGAGCGCTTCGCCCAGGTGCCCGGCTTCGGGTACGAGCCGCGGTACGCCGACGTCGGCGACCCGGGCGAGCCGCTGCGGATGGCGTACGTCGAGGCCCTTCCCACGGGCGGCGCGACGGGCGGCTCCGACGCCCCCGTGGTCGTGCTGCTGCACGGCGAGCCGACCTGGTCGTTCCTCTACCGCACGATCCTGCCGGTGCTCGCCGCGGCGGGGCTACGCGCCGTCGCACCCGACCTGGTCGGCTTCGGGCGCTCCGACAAGCCGGCCTCGCCCGGCGACCACAGCTACGCACGGCACGTCGAGTGGACCCGGCGGCTGCTCTTCGACGCGCTCGGCCTGCGCGACGTCACCCTGGTCGGGCAGGACTGGGGCGGCCTGATCGGGCTGCGCCTCGTCGCCGAGCACCCCGAGCGCTTCGCCCGGGTGGTGGCCTCGAACACGGGGCTGCCGACCGGCGAGACGCGGATGCCCGCGGTCTGGCAGCGGTTCCGGGACGTCGTCGCGTCGGCCCCGCGGCTCCAGGTGTCGCGGCTCGTCGCCGCCGGCTGCCGGGAGCCGCTCGACGACGCCGTCCTCGCGGCGTACGACGCACCCTTCCCCTCCGAGGAGTTCATGGCCGGGCCGAGGGTGATGCCCACGCTGGTCCCCGACCGGCCGGACGACCCCGGCGGCCTCGCGAACCGTGCCGCCTGGGCGTCACTGTCGCGGTTCGAGCGGCCGCTGCTCTGCGCGTTCACGGACGGCGACCCCATCACCGCCGGAGCCGACCGGCCGCTGCGCGAACGCGTGCCCGGAGCGCGCGGACAGGCGCACGTGACGATCGAGGGTGGCGGGCACTTCGTGCAGGAGGACCGGGGCGAGCAGCTGGCCCGGGTGGTGGTGGAGTTCGTGGGGGCGACGTCCGGCGCGACGGACAGGGCGACCATCGAGGCGGGAGGCCCGGGGCATGCCGACTGAGCATCTCGACGTGATCGTCGTCGGGGCGGGGCTGTCGGGGGTCGGGGCGGCCGGCCAGGCTGCGGCTGCAACGGCCCCGCACGACGTTCGCGATCCTCGAGTCGCGCGGCACGCTCGGCGGCACCTGGGACCTCTTCCGCTACCCCGGCATCCGCTCGGACTCCGACATGTTCACCCTCGGCTACGCCTTCAGGCCGTGGACCGACGCGAAGGCCATCGCCGACGGCCCCTCCATCCGCCGCTACATCGAGGACACGGCGCGCGAGTACCGCCTCGAGCAGGCGATCCGCTACCACCACGACGTCGTCGGGGCCTCGTGGTCGTCCGCGGACGCGCGGTGGACGGTCCGGGTGCTGCGCGGCGACACCGGCGAGACGCTCGAGCTCACCTGCCGGTTCCTCTACATGTGCACCGGGTACTACCGCTACGACGCCGGCTACACGCCTGGGTTCGAGGGCGCCGGCGACTACGAGGGCCTGGTCGTGCACCCGCAGCAATGGCCGCGAGGACCTCGACCTCGAGGGCAAGCAGGTCGTCGTGATCGGCAGCGGCGCCACCGCGGTGACCCTCGTCCCCGCGCTCGCCGCCCGGGTCGGCGACGACGGCCACGTCACGATGCTGCAGCGGACGCCCTCGTACATCGCCAGCCTGCCGTCGCGGGACGCGCTCGCCGACCGCCTGCGCGCCCGCCTGCCCGCCCAGCGCGCGTACACGCTGATCCGGTGGAAGAACGTGCTCGTCACGATGGCGAGCTACCAGTTGAGCCGTCGTGCCCCCCGCGCGATGAAGGCGCTGCTGCGCCGGGGCCTGGTCAGCCAGTTGCCGCCCGACTTCGACCTCGAGACGCACTTCACCCCGCCGTACGACCCGTGGGACCAGCGGCTCTGCCTGGTGCCGGACGGCGATCTCTTCGCCGCGATCCGGGCCGGCCGGGCGGAGGTGGTCACCGACCGGATCGAGCGGTTCACCGCCAAGGGACTGCTCCTCGCGTCCGGGGAGGAACTGCCGGCGGACGTCGTCGTGACGGCGACCGGCCTCGCCCTGAGGATCTTCGGCGGGGCGACGTTCGAGGTCGACGGCCGGCCCGTGGACCCGGCCGCGACGGTCGGCTACAAGGGGATGATGTTCAGCGGGGTGCCCAACCTCGCGATGGCGCTGGGGTACACCAACGCGTCGTGGACGCTCAAGTGCGACCTCATCGCGGAGTACGTCTGCCGGCTGCTCGATCACATGGACCGGAACGGATACCGGGTGGTGCTGCCAGTCGAGCCGCCGGCCGACGTGGCGCGCCGGCCGATCATCGACCTCACGAGCGGCTACGTGCAGCGCGCCATCGCCACCCTGCCGGCGCAAGGCAGCCGCGCGCCCTGGCGGGTCCACCAGAACTACCTGCGCGACCGCACGCTGTACCGCCGCTCACCCTTGGACGACGAGGGCGTCGTCTTCACCCGGTGAGCGCCCCGCGGGCAGCCGCCACTTCTTCCCACCTCGGTGATCAAGGAATTCTCGGCGGGAGGCTGTGGTGACCACATCCCCGCGCCCGCCGAGAATCCCTTGATCACCGAGGGGAGGGGGGATCGGAGGGGGCGTGGCGAGCACGGCGGGCCCGTCACTGGCCGCGGCGGGGATCGGTGAGGGCGCGGAAGCGTTCGACGAGGGCGGACCGGACGTCGTCGGGGAGGGCGTCGCGGACGGCGTCCGGAGGTGCCGTGCCCAGCCCGTTCAGCAGGGTGACGGTCGCCCGGAGCTGGTCGAGCAGAGCGGTGCAGCCGTCGCAGCCCGCGAGGTGCTCCTCGACCCGGGCGGCCTCGGCCGGGGGCAGAGCGCCCTCGATGTAGGCGCCGAGGAGCGCCACGATCTCGTCGCAGCGCAGGTCGTCCACGGAGCGGCTCACGGCTGCGTCACCTCGGTCCCGATCGGCTCCGCCTCTCGACCCGAGTCCAGAGCCGCGGCCGCGCGGCGCCCGGCCACGTAGTCCTCGAGCAACTGCCGCAGCCGCATCCGGCCGCGGTGAAGCAGCACGCGCACGTTGCCCTCGGCCAGCCCCAGCATGAGGGCGATCTCGGCGATCTCGAGCCCCTCGACGTCGCGCAGCACGACGACCTCGCGCTGGCGCGCCGGCAGCTCGGCGAGCGCGGCCAGGAGCATCTCGCGCAGCTCCGAGGTGAGCACGCTCCCCTCCGGCCCCCAGGCCTCCGGCGCGGCGTCGTCGCGCCATTGGCCCGCGAGCGGCCCGCCCGCCCCGTGGAAGCGCCGCCGGTCGACGAGCGCGTCGGCGTCCACCGCCGATCCGGCGCCGTCCGGCCCTCCCAGTGCCGACAGCGGGACCGACCGGTGCTCCTGGACGCCGCGGCGGCGCGCGACGTTCGCGAGGATCCCGTACACCCAGGTGCGCAGCCGGGACCGGCCCTCGAAGCGGTCCAGACCGTCGACGACGGCGAGCCAGGTCTCCTGGACGGCCTCCTGGGCGGCCGACTCGCTCGACACGAACCCGCGCGCGGCGCGCAGGAGACCGGGCGACCAGTCACGGACGATGCGCTCGAAGGCGGCCGCATCACCGGCCCGCAAGGCCGCGAGCAGGGCGGCCTCGCTGTCGCCGTCCGGCCGCCTGACGTCCACACCCGGGACGCTAGCGCAGCCGAGCCGCGTACTCGGTGGACGGAGTGCTCAGTCGCCGGAGGACTGGTTCTTCTCGCCCGGGAGGTACTCCCAATGCCAGGGCTCGTACGGGCCGGCGCCGCCGGGCAGCGCCCAGGTGGGGTTGGACCAGCCGTAGCCGGGCGCGTTCTGGCGCATCCACTGGTAGGTGGCGCTGGAGGAGCCGTTCTCGACGCCGTCGCAGAGGTCGACCGCCAGCCCCCAGCCGTGCTCGCTGGTGCCCGGCCGGGCCGCGAAGCCGCCGCGCTCGGCCTTGACGCGGTACTGCTGCGCGAGGGAGCGGTACGCGTCGTTGAAGCACATGTCGTGGCCGAAGCGAGCCCGGTAGCTCAGGTTGACCTTGGCCAGGGCGACGGCGGCGTCGCTGCGCAGTTGACGGCGCGGGTCCCACAGGGTGCAGAGCATCGACGCCGGCAGTTGGCCGTTCGCCACGTCTGCGACGTCGGGCACGCGCCCGTCGCAGCCCGGGAGCACCGCGCGCTGGTCGCTGCGCGAGGCCCGGTCCGACAGGACGACGCGGGGCGCGGCCAGCCGCGCCGGCACCTGCGCGCCCTCGGTCTGGTCGGGTAGGAGCCGGACGTCGTCGAGAGCGGTCAGCGGGGCGCGCGCGACCAGCGGGAACGGCGGCAGGGGCTGGAGGGCCGCGCTCGCCGCGGTCGCGACGGTGTTCGACGTGGGCCTCGTGGCCGGGGCGACCGCGAAGGCCCCGCTCAGCGGGACGGCGATGGTCGCGATGCCGAGGGCGCCCGCGATGCCGACCTGCGGCAGGCCGAGCGCGGAGGCGCGGCGCGAGGCGGGCTCGCTCGCCGCTCGCTGAGCGCGCTCGCCCCTCGCCCGCCGTGGCGCGGCCGACGCGGCAGGCGATGTCTCGGCTGAAGTTTCGGGTGACGACGGCGCGGGCGACGGCGACGCCACGGTCGGCACGGCGGCCGGCAGCGGCTGCTGGGCCGCCTTGGCACGCAGGGAGCGGCGGGTGGGGAGGGCTTCGGACTGCCGTGCCGGCTGCTCGACAGGCAGCCCGAAGGTCACGGGGTCGTCGTGGTGCTGCGGCGGCCGCTGCTCCTGCGCCCCCGGGGCCGGCAGCGCGAAGGGGTCGAGGGCGAGCGCGCCGTCGACCGGCAGCCCCGGGGAGTCCGCCGGGTCGAAGCGACCCCGCCCCGGCTCGTCGTCGAGCCAGGACAGGCCGGCGGAACGGGCGACCCCGGGCCGCACCGACGCCCCGGCCGGCACCGGGAACGGATCGCGAGGACCGCGGAGGTCGCGGCGCCGCTGCCGGGGAGGATGCGCGGTCGCCCTGGAGCGCAGAGCGGTCGATGCGTCCGTCGGCGTGTCGGCGCGATGCGACGGCACGGTGGAACCTCCCCATGGGCAGCCGGGACCTCACGGGGTCCGGCTCACGTTCCGTGACCCCCAGAGTCACGGAACTATAGAAGGACCCGCGTGTCACTCACCAAATCGTCAGGCGTGTCCCGGACCCGGGCCTCCACCGTGTGGACATCATCCCCACGGGGACTGTTCAGACGGGATCAACCCGCCGTCAAGAAGCGGACGAATCGACAGTGCGGCTTCACCCCCGGACGGCCCGGCCGTCGCCGCGCTGGGTGGCGTCGCTGACCTCGCCGACGAGCTCCTCGAGCACGTCCTCCAGGAAGACGACGCCGACCGTGACGCCCCCGTCGTCGACGACGCGGGCCACGTGTGCGCCGGCGCGCTGCAGGGCCACCAGGGCATCCTCGACGTCCTCGTGGACGGGCACCGTGACCAGCGCCCGGACGCGGCGCGGCGGCACCGGCAGCGCATAGGTCCGGTCGTCGGCGAAGAGCAGGTCCTTGACATGCAGGTAGCCGACGAGCTCGTCGCCGTCCGCGACCGGCAGGCGGCTGAACCCGGTCCGGGCGACCACCTGCTCCACCTCCTCCGGGGTGGAGCCGGCGGGCACCGAGACGAGCCGGTCCAGGGGCACCATGACGTCGACCGCGGGGCGTGCGGACAGCTCGAGAGCGCCGGTGAGCAGGCCGTGCTCCTCGTCGTCGAGCAGCCCCTCGCGGCGCGACTCGGTGACGATCGAGTGCACCTCCTCGGCGGTGAACGCCGACGCGAGCTCCTCCTTGGGCTCGACCCGGAGCATCCGCAGCAGCAGCCGCGTGACCGCGTCCAGGGTGGCGACCAGCGGCTTGACGACGCGGGCGACGGCCACGAGCAGTGGCGCGAGCACCAGCGCGGCGCGCTCCGGGCCGGCGATCGCGAGGTTCTTGGGCACCATCTCGCCGAGCACGACGTGCAGGTACACGACCACCGCGAGCGCGACCGCGAAGGCCAGCGGGTGCAGCAGGTTCGCCGGCAGGCGGACCGCCGCGAGCGGGCCCTCGAGCAGGCCGGCGACCGCCGGCTCGGCGACGGCGCCGAGGCCCAGCGACGCCACCGTGATGCCCAGCTGCGCGCAGGCCAGCATCAGCGAGAGGTGCTCGAGCGCCCACAGTGTGGTGCCTGCCCGCCGGCGCGGGCGCCCGTCCGGCGCGGCCGCCAGCGGCTCGATCTGGCTGCGGCGCGCGGAGATGACCGCGAACTCCGCCCCGACGAAGAAGGCGTTGAGCAGCAGCAGGCCGAGCGCCACCAGCAGCGCTTCACCGGCGCTCACGGCGCGTCCTCCCGTCGCCGCACCGCGCGCAGCCGGTCGACCCGGCGGCCGTCCATGCGGTCGACGCGCAGCACCGCACCCGGGATGTCGACCACGTCGCCGACCCTCGGCACCCGGCCCAGCGCGGCCATCACGAAGCCGCCGACGGTCTCGAACGCGGGCCCGTCCGGCACGGCGAGGTCGGTGCGCGCCCGCACCTCGTCGGGCCGCAGCAGGCCCGGGACGACATAGCTGCCGTCCCGCAGCCGGACGACGCCCGGGCGGCTGCGGTCGTGCTCGTCGGACACCTCGCCGACGAGCTCCTCGACGACGTCCTCCAGGGTGACGACGCCGGCCGTGCCGCCGTACTCGTCGACCACGACCGCCATCTGCAGGCCTTGCATGCGCAGCGCGTCGAGCAGCGGGTCGAGCCGCACCGTCTCGGGCACCCGGACGGCGTCGGCCATCAGCGCCTCGACCGGCACCGACTCGCGGTGGTCGCGCGGCACCGCGATCGCCGTCTTGAGATGCACCACGCCGACGACGTCGTCCAGGCCGTCCTCGACGACCGGGAACCGGCTGAAGCCGGTGCGCTTGGCGATCGCGACGACGTCCGACGCGCTCTCGCCGCGGCGCACCACCTGCATGCGCACGCGCGGGGTCATGACGTCGGCCGCGGTGCGGGCCGGGAACTCGAGCGAGCGCGTGATGATCTCGGCGGTGGTCTCGTCGAGGGTGCCGACCTCGGCGGACCGGCGGACGAGGGCGGCGAGCTCCTCCGGCGTGCGGGCGCTCGACAGCTCCTCCTGCGGCTCCACGCCGACGGCGCGCAGGAGGCGGTTGGCGCTGCCGTTCAGCACCCTGATGGCCGGCCCGACGGCGCGCGAGAACAGGCGCAGCGGCCCGGCGACCACCTTGGCGGTGGCCAGCGGCGCGGAGATCCCGAGGTTCTGCGGCAGGAGCTCGCCCACGATCATCGAGAACACGGTGGCGATCAGGAGGCCGAGCGCGACCGCGAGCGGTTCGGCGGCCTCGGCCGACGCCCCGAGGCGACGCAGCGGCGGCTGGAGCAGGGCCGCCAGCGAGGGCTCCACCAGGAAGCCCACGACGAGCGTCGTCAGGGTGATGCCGACCTGGGCCCCGGACAGCTGCGTCGACAGGCGCCGGACGGCGGCGAGCACGCTCTGCGCCCGCCGGTCGCCCGCCTCGGCGGCGCGCTCGACGGCCTGGCGGTCGACGCTCACGAGCGAGAACTCGCCCGCCACGAAGAGGGCCGTGCCGAGGGTGAGGAGCACGCCGAGGCCCACCAGGAGCCACTCGGTCACTGGATGGACCTCTCAGATGCGCTGATCAGATGTGCCGCCGCGCCGGTGCGCGGCGGCGCCCGTGGACGGACGTTGACGAGTCTACGGGCGCCGACTCCCCCGCCGCCCCTCCTCCTCCTCCTCCTCTTGGCGCTGATCATGCAATCCGGTCCGATCATGGAAGTTCCCCCCTTGCATGATCGGACCGGATTGCATGATCGAGACCGGATTGCATGATCAGCGCGAGAAGGTGCGGGAAGGCGGATCAGCGCGAGAGAGGTGGGGGTGGCGCGTCACCAGCCGGACGGGAGGGGGCGGCCCTCCTCGAAGCCGGCGCCCGACTGCACGCCGACGACGGCACGCTCGGTGAACTCGGCGAGCGTCGACGCGCCCGCATAGGTGCAGGCGCTGCGCACGCCCGACGTGATGTGGTCGAGCAGGTCCTCGACGCCGGGCCGCTGCGGGTCGAGGTACATCCGCGAGGTCGAGATGCCCTCCTCGAAGAGCCCCTTGCGCGCGCGCTCGAACGCGCTGTCGCCGGCGCTCCGGGCGGCCACGGCCCGCGCCGACGCCATCCCGTAGCTCTCCTTGTAGGCGCGGCCCTGCTCGTCGAGCACGAGGTCGCCCGGGCTCTCGTAGGTCCCGGCGAACCACGAACCGATCATCACCTGGCTGGCGCCGGCCGCCAGGGCGAGCGCGACGTCCCGGGGGTGGCGCACGCCGCCGTCCGCCCACACGTGCCGGCCGAGCTCCCTGCGCCGCCTGCGCGCACTCCAGCACGGCCGAGAACTGCGGCCGGCCCACCGCCGTCATCATCCGGGTCGTGCACATGGCACCGGGCCCGACGCCGACCTTGACGATGTCCGCGCCGGCCGCGACCAGGTCGCGGACGCCGTCGGCCGTCACGACGTTCCCGGCGACGACCGGCACCTGCGGGTCGAGCTTGCGGACCACCCGCAGCGCCTCGAGCATCCGCTCCTGGTGGCCGTGCGCGGTGTCGACGACGAGCACGTCGGCGCCCGCCGCGAGCAGCCCCGCGCGCCTTCGCGTCGACGTCGCCGTTGATGCCGATGGCGACGGCGATCCGCAGCCGGCCGGCGGCGTCCAGGGCCGGGCTGTAGATGGTCGACCGCAGCGCCCCGGTCCGGGTGAGGACGCCGACGAGCCGGCCCTCGCGCACCACGGGGGCGAACCTGCGGCGGGCCGCGTGCAGTGTCTCGAAGGCGGAGCGCAGACCCGCGGGCGACTCGACGACGTCGGCGTCCAGGGTGAGCACGTCGGGCGACAGGACGTCGACGCAGCTGCGTGAAGCGGTCGACGCCGCGGCAGTCGACCTCGGCCACGACGCCCACGGGCCGTCCGTCGTGGTCGACCACGACGATCGCGCCGTGCGCGCGCTTCGGCAGCAGGTGCAGGGCGTCGACGACGGTGTCCTCGGGCCCCAGCGTCAGCGGCGTCTCGAGCACCGGGTGGCGCGGCCTTGACGCGGGCGACCACGTCGGCGACGACGTCCAGGGGCACGTCCTGCGGCAGGACGCCGAGGCCGCCGCGGCGGGCCATCGTCTCGGCCATCCGGCGGCCGGTGACGGCGGTCATGTTCGCGGCGACGAGCGGGATCGTCGTGCCCGTGCCGTCGGGCGCCGAGAGGTCGACGTCGAGGCGGCTGGCGACGGTCGAGTGCGCCGGCACGAGGAAGACGTCGGCGTAGGTGAGGTCACCTGTCGCGGGCGCGTCGGCGGGCAGGGCTGGGCGCGAGAACTGCACGAGAACACCTTGCTGGGGGGATCCGGCGGGTCCGCCCGCCGACCTGCAAGGATCGCACGACGCCGCGGCATGCTCCGTCGCACCCCCTGGATAGGGTGGATCTCGTGACGGACGCAGCGAGGGAGCGTGTTGTCGAGATCCGGGGGCTGACCAAGCGCTTCGGCGCGGTGACGGCGGTGCAGGACCTGTCGTTCACCGTGCTGCCGGGCCGGGTGACCGGCTTCCTCGGGCCGAACGGCGCCGGCAAGACGACGACCCTGCGCGTCCTGCTGGGGCTCGTCACGGCGACCGCCGGGACGGCCACGATCGGCGGCCTGCGCTACGGCGAGTTGCCCCGGCCGCAGGCGACCGTCGGCGCGCTGCTCGAGGCCAGCAGCTTCCACGCGGGCCGCTCCGCGCGCGACAGCCTGCGGGTGGCGGCGCTGCCCGCGGGCGTCGACGACCGGCGCGTCGACGAGGTGCTCGCGCTCGTCGGCCTGACCGACGCCGCGCACCGCCGGGTCGGTCAGTTCTCCCTCGGGATGCGCCAGCGGCTCGGGCTCGCCCAGGCGCTGCTCGCCGACCCTGCCGTGCTCGTGCTCGACGAGCCCGCGAACGGCCTCGACCCCGAGGGCATCGCCTGGCTGCGCGGGTTCCTGCGGTCGCTCGCCGCGCAGGGGCGGACCGTGCTCGTGTCGAGCCACGTCCTGTCGGAGGTGCAGCAGACCGTCGACGACGTCGTGATCGTGGCGCGCGGTCGGCTGGTGCGCGCGGGGACGCTCGACGAGCTCGCGGGTGCAGGCGCCGTCCGGGCGTCGACTCCCTCCCCCGCCGCTCTGGTGGCGGCCCTGGCGGACGCCCGAATCGAGGCGCGCGCACCGCACCCGGGCGAGGTGCTGGCACGCGCGACGACGCCGGCCGCCGTCGGGCACGTCGCCTTCGCCGCGGGGTCGAGCTGCACGGGCTCGGCCCGGCGGAGAGCGACCTCGAGACGATCTTCCTGCGGCTGGTCGACGGCGCGGAGCAGGTTCCTCCCGGCGCCGCACCGCCGATCGGCCTCCGCCCCAGCGCCACCGTCGGCCCCGCCACCGTCGGCCCCGCCACCGCCGTCGCCGTCGTCGGCCCCGCCACCGCCGTCGCCGTCCCAGCCGTCGCCGTCGCAGCCGTCGCCGTCGCAGCCGGAGGTGCCCCGGTGACCACGCTCGCCACGCCCCAGGCCTCGTCCCCCGCTGCCGGCGCACGCACCGACGGGCTCGGCCGCTCGTCGCCACCGAGCTGCTCAAGCTGCGCACGACGCGGGTGTGGTGGGGCTTGCTGCTCACCGGCATCGCCCTGGCCTTCCTCAACGCGGGTCTCAGCGCGGGCACCGCGGGCCTCGCCCTCGGCAACGGGCCGCCCACCCCGCCGCCGACCGACCCCGCCATGCTGCGCAGCATCTACACGGGCGGCTTCGCGAACGGGTACGTCGTCACCCTCTGCCTGGGCGTGCTCGGGATGGCCGGCGAGTACCGTCACTTGACGATCACGCCGACGCTGCTCGCGGTCCCGTCCCGGGTGCGGCTGGTGTCGGCCAAGCTGGTCGCCTACCTCCTGGCCGGGCTCGCCTACGGCGTCGTGTTCGTCGCGGCCGGGGCGGTGCTGGGGGCAGTGGTCCTGGCGATCCGGGGGTACCCGCTGGGCCTCGGCGCCCCGGGTGTCGTGCGCTCGATGCTGCTGGCGGCGCTGGCGTGCGCGGTGTGGGCGGTGTTCGGTCTCGGCCTCGGCACGCTCATCACCAACCAGATCGTCGCGCTGCTCACCGCGATCGGTTTCGCCGCGCTGGCGGGGCCGTTGCTGGGGCTCGCCCTGCAGGCCCTCAAGCTGGGCGCCGTCGCGCAGTTCCTGCCGAACCAGGCGTCGGCGGCGCTCGTCGCCGGGACCAACGGCGGCTTCGACCAGCAGCTCCTGCCGTGGTGGGGCGGGGCGTTGGTGCTCGCCGGCTACGGACTGGTCTTCGCCGCCATCGGTGTCGCCGTGACCACCCGCCGCGACGTCACCTGATCCCTCGACGGCACGACCGGCGATCCGCGGCCCGTCTCGACCATGAACCGGACGATGGAGCCGAGCGTGGAAGGAACGAGCGCTATGGCCACCACAAGCGTTCAGCGTCAGGTCCATCCAACCTTCCACGCTCGACGCGGCAGGCCGGCGAGGCGCTCAGGCGTCGCCGGACCGCGCCGATCGGCCACCTGACGGGCCCGCCGGACGGGCGATCGGCCGGTCCCGCGACCCGCCGGGCAGGCCCGTAGGGCCCGGGTCGCGTGCACCCGGTCGGGTTAGGGTGGTTGCACCAGCTGGACGACTCTGTAGAGCACTGGAAGAAGGCGATCCACGCCGTGTCGCAGCGACCCATCCACGACCACACGGAGTTCGGTCCGAACGAGTGGCTCGTCGACGAGCTGCACCAGCAGTACCTCGAGGACAAGAACTCGGTGGATCCGGCGTGGTGGGAGTTCTTCGCCGACTACCAGCCCTCCGACACGCCCCTCGGCCCCTCGCGTGCCGACGACGGTGCGCGCGGCACGCGGTCGGGCCGAGGTCCCGACGCCCCGGTACTCGACGGCTCGCCGGCGCCCGCCGCCGCCGCCGTCGGCCCCGGCGAAGCGGACGGCGGCGGGATCCGCCCGAACGGCAGCGTGAACGGCACGCCCGCACCCGCGGCGCCGGCCGGCGCCGCACCGACGGCGTCCGGCGCCGCCCGAGGCTCCAGCCCGCCGAGGCCGCCGCGCCCCGCCGGCCCAGCCCGCCTCGGCGCAGCCCGCGTCGGCCCAGCCCGCAGCCCCGGCCCAGCGACAGGCGCCGGCGGCTGCGTCGAACCCCTCGGGGCCGGATCGCGCCGATGCCCCGTGACGTCCCGCAGCCCCAGCCGACCCGCCCCGCGGCCGCCGCCGAGGTCGAGGTGCAGCGGCTAAGACCGCCGCCGCCCGGACCGCGATGAACATGGAGAGCAGCCTCGAGGTCCCGACGGCGACGAGCGTGCGGGCGATCCCGGCGAAGCTCCTCATCGACAACCGGATCGTCCTCAACAACCACCTCACCCGGGCCCGCGGCGGCAAGGTCTCGTTCACCCATCTCGTCGGCTTCGCCCTCGTCGAGGCGCTGGCCGAGATGCCGGAGATGAACCACGCCTACACCGAGGCCGACGGCAAGCCGGCCGTCGCGAAGCCGGCCCATATCAACCTCGGCATCGCGATCGACCTCGCGAAGAACGACGGCACCCGTCAGCTCCTCGTGCCGAACATCAAGCACTGCGAGCAGATGGACTTCGCCCAGTTCTGGGCGGCCTACGAGGACGTCGTCCGCCGCGCGCGGACCAACAAGCTGGTGGCCGACGACTTCGCCGGCACGACGATCAGCCTGACGAACCCCGGCACGATCGGCACGGTCCACTCGGTGCCGCGGCTCATGCGCGGCCAGGGCACGATCATCGGCGTCGGGGCGATGGAGTACCCGGCCGAGTACCAGGGCGCCTCCGAGGAGACGCTGGCCCGGCTCGCCGTCAGCAAGACCATGACCCTGACGTCGACCTACGACCACCGCATCATCCAGGGCGCGCAGTCCGGCGACTTCCTGCGGATCGTGCACCGCAAGCTGCTCGGCGAGGACGGCTTCTACGACCGGGTCTTCCACGCGCTGCGGCTGCCCTACGAGCCGATCCGGTGGGTGCGTGACATCTCCGTCGCCCACGACGACGAGATCAACAAGACGGCCCGGGTCCAGGAGGCCGGCACCGCTCCGAGCACATCGCGCCACGACGTGCCCTTGAAATCGAGCGTCTCGCTGTTCCAGGCGGGTACAGAACAATAGGCTCCGTTCGGCACGGAGTCTCCCGGCCCGCCCCATGCCCATCCCGATCAGACCCCCACGCAGGTCCATCGAACATGCTCGGACTGTCGTATTTCATGATGTGTTCGCCGCGTACGAGGCTGTTGATCCATGGCGGCGACGCGAGGGACGCCACGTCGATCGTGACGTTTCCGGAGCCGACTTCCTGGTCCACGCGGGTCACGAGATTGAGCGTCGCGCTCTGTGTGTATTTCACCGCGAAACTCGCCGGCAGCCGTTCCAGTTTACGAAACTGGCTCGACAGTTCGTCGTTGGTCTCCGGCGTGATCACCGCGTCCCAATCGGCGATCGCGCCCTCGGCCTTGGCGGAAGCGGCAATAAACGCACGCAACTGGTCCTTGCGAGAGCTTTCCGCCGCCGCGACCACCGGCGCGTCCTGCGCCATCGAGACGCCGGTCGATGCCACCACTGACCACACCAGCCAGGCAATGAGACGGTTTCGCATGACATATCTCCGTTCAGACGCTAACGCACGAACACCCACTCGTCTTCCGCCATCACCACCCGCACCTTGTCGCCTTTGACAAGTTCGATGGCAGGGCCGGCGGCTTCGATGCGCACGCCGGCGACATCGATGATGTATTCTTCTTCGGTGCCGACGAACGACGCCGCGACGATGACGCCATTGGCGACTTCGTCAGGCCGGGGGCGAGATATCCGCACCGCGTCCTTGTGGATACAGGCGAGCACAGGGCGCGCCGCTTCGCGCCTCCTGCCCGGCCGCGATGACACCTCGGACCACCAGGCTGGGGCCAAGTTCGACGGACCGGTAACGGTCGCCGGCGGCCTCCTCGAGCAAGCGTCCTTCCGACAGCACGTTCATCCCGAAGAACCGTGCCGCGAATGCACTGCGCGGATGACGGAATACCACGCGGGGCAGGACGCCGATGGTTTCGATTGAGCCCGTGTTCATCAGGATGATCTCGTCGGCCAGCCCGAACGCCTCGGCCTGGTCATGGGTGACGTAAATCGCGGTGAAATCCAGTCGCTCCCGCAACAGCCGCAGTTCCATCCGCATTTGCTGACGCAATCTTAAATCCAGATTGGACAGCGCCTCATAGAACAGCACCAACCTGGGTTCATGGACCAGCGCCCGGGCCAGGGCGATGCGCTGCTGCTGCCCACCCGAGACGAGCGTCGCCGATCTGTTCTCGAAGCCCTTGAACCCAACCAGTTCCAGCATCTTGCTGGCCCAGGGCAAGCCGGTCGGCGGCCGGCACGCCGCGCGCTTCAGAGGAAACGCCACGTTTTCCGCGACCGTCATGTGCGGCCAGACCGCGTAGGACTGAACCCATTCCCAGACCGCGGCGCTCCGGCGGAAGGTCGATGCCGCGACCGATCGAATACCGGTTCGCCGTCGATCTCGATGGAGCCCTGATCCGGTGTCTCCAGGCCGGCCAGGCAGCGCAGAATAGTGGTCTTTCCGCATCCGCTCGGTCCCAGCAGAGCAAGCGTGCCGCCGGTCGGCACTTCGAACGATACGTCAGACACCGCCGCGACCGACCCGTAACGCTTGGTCAAACCCTTGACGCTGACGGAACTCGTGCGGGCCGAACTCATGCGGGCCTTACTCATGCTGGCCTCTGGGATAACGATGCTCGGCTGAGATTGAACAAGGTGAACGCCAGCAGCAGCATCACCAGTTGCACGACGGCGAGTGCACACAGACGTATCCGGAACTTCGTTCGCTCAGCACGACCATCGCAACGCTGATCGTTTCGGTGCCCTGTGCGTACCAGCCAGGATCGTGGCACCGAGTTCCCGGATGAAGATGACGAACAGCATCAGCCAGGACGCGACCAGGGAGGGCTTCAGCAATGGAACCACGATATGCCTCATCGTCTGGCTCCATGTGGCGCCGGAGGTGCGGGCGCTTTGTTCCAGTTCTGGATTGATCGCCATGAACATCGCGGTGACGTTTCGCGTCGCGAACGGCAGGAACCGCGCGATATAGGCGATCAGAATGATGCTAAGCGTGCTGTAAAGCGGCGTACACAGCGCCAGGATCAGGAAGCCGAGGCCAAGAATGATGCCGGGAATGCAAGCGGCAAAGACAGCAATGTTTCGAGAGCCAGGGCGCGATAAGGAGTTGCCTGGGTCAGAAAATAGCCTTGCAGGACCGCGAGGATGACGCCGATCGAGGGCGCCGGCGACCGCGAGGATCAGACTGTTGGAAATAGCAATGCGAGCTCAGGTCGTATTTGGTCAGGATATAATCGAAGTTGGCGAAACTCGCGACCCGCCATACGAACCGGCCGGTCCACAGTTTAGAGAACGACACCATCAACAGCGCCATCAGCAGCAGCGGTACGCCGCCTCCGACATAGATCGCCTCCAAACTCAGCGCCGCGATCCGGGCGGGCCAGCGCAGCCAAATCAGGCGCGGCCGGTAGCCCTTGCCGGTGATCGTATCGAACCGGCGTCCGGCGAGGAACCGTCTCTGCCACAGGGTCAATGCGACCGTGATGGTAAGCGCCACGATGCCGAACGCCGCGGCACGCCCGAGATCGGAGGGATACTGCACCATGGCGTAGATTTCGGTCGGCATGAACCGAATGCCGCGCGATAGCCCAACGCCAGCGGGACATCGAACGCTCCGGCGCTGGTGACGAACACGATCAGCGCGGCCGAGAAACGGCCGGCAATACCAACGGCAGCGTGATCGTGCCATGGTGGTCCAGAAGGTCGCGCCATGTACCTTCGCGGCGTCCTCGAACGCGGTGTCGGTTTCTCGCAAAGGCTGGGGATGACGAAAAGATATACATACGGCGTGTAAAACAGCGTGAGCACGAAGATCACGCCAGGCACGCTGTAGATGTTCAGCCACTCCGCCGACATCGCGCGACCTTGTCGCGCCCATGTGGTGAAGCAGCCCGCCGTGCGGCGCCAACAGATAAATCCACGCGATGGCGCCGGCGTAAGGCGAGAGAAAGAACGGCACGTAATTCAGTATCCCCACCAGCGGCGGCCCGGCATATCGGTGCGGCATCACCAGGAAGGCCAGGCAAAATCCGAGGACAAGGCTCAGCGACCGTCGTGCAGGTGCAGGCGACCAGCGTGTTGGCCATGGCGGCGCCGCAACCTCGGATGAGGAACAGATCCGCCGAAGTTGCCGAATTGTCTGGGGCGGACGTTGTCGCCGTGCCGGTCCACGACAGCTCCGGATGACGGTCGCCAGGAACGGACCAGCCATCAGTGCCACGCCGATAGACATCCCCGCCGGGGCAACCATTTCCGTGCCCATCGACCGCTGTTCACGTCCCTGCCTGACTTCCGGTCTGGCGCGCGTGCGCTCCGGGCTCTATGGCGGCCCGGTCATTGGTCCCGCCCGCGCATTGTGGTAGAGGCTGGTTTACGCACACTTCGCGTGTATCGCAACTCTTTCGGTCGCCAGGCACTCCTGCCAACCCAAGAGCCGAGACTTCGCTCATGAAATTTGGCCTGTTCGGCGCCGCCACGGCGCAACGAACGATAGACCCGGACGTCGATAGCGCCGCCGGTTTCAAGGATTACATCGATTATGTGATCGAGGCCGACTTCTCGGCTATGAAAGCGTGTTCATCGTCGAACATCATTTCACCGGGCTTCGGCCAGTGTCCCGGCGACCCTGAATCTGCTGACCTGGATTGGCGCCAAGACATCCACGATCCGGCTGGGGACGGCGGTGATCGTGCTGCCCTGGCACAATCCGGTGTCTGCTGGCCGAGCAGGCGGCGACGTCGATCTGTTGTCCGGTGGGCGGCTGGATTTCGGTGTTGGCAAGGGCTACCGCCACAACGAGTTCGCGACCTTTCGGATCCCGATGGAGGAAGCCCAGGCGCGTTCGAGGAAGCGATCGACATCATCACGAAATCCTGGGTTTCAACGAGCGGTTCGAGTTCAGGGCAAGTACTGGGCTCTTCGATGACATCGTGGTGGAGCCGCCGACCATCCAGCGCCCGCATCCGCCGTTCTGGCAGGGCGCCCGGGCATGCCGAACTGATCCGCGGGTGGCGGCACGAGGCCACAATTCTGCTGGATCAATTCGCCTCGATCGATGAGACGGTGAGCGGTTCGGCATTTATCGCGCCGCGATGATCGAGAACGGGTTCGGTTTCAACCCGCATCAGGTGGGTGTGGCGAGGGCATTTTTCGTGGCGGACTCGCAGGCGGAGAAAGACGCGGCGATCGAGCGCCGGATGGCCGTGCAACGCGGTTGCACGATATCAGCCAGCTGCCGGTCCAGAACAACACCGCGAGCATCATGGCTTTCTCCGACACGCGGGAAGCCAACGAAGAAGCGCGACCCTGTTCGGACGGCCGGACGAAATATACAGAAGATCCAGAGGCTCCGCGATAAGGGGTGGAGTACATTCTGTTGAACGGCGGCGGCACATCGCGGGACTATTTCGGCGTTTCGCGCGCGAGGTGATGCCGCATTCAAGGCCGAGGCGAAGCGCGCGGCCAGTAACCATCCTGAGGCCGGCCGCCTCGCGTCAATTCGGGGCCGGGTTTCGGCACTCGCGCCGGCCAGTGGCTTATCGGGCGCGACTGGCGTGCCCATTGGCACGCGCCATCCGTAACCGGTTCATAATCGTTCACTGTCTATTCGAGGTCTGTCTATTCGAGGTCTGGCTATTCGAGGTCTGGGCAGTCTCCGCTGGCCGGCAATCCACCTCTCACCCTTGATCAGAATTCGTGAAACGGTTGCGTTTTACCTTCGATGAGAGATAATCCCGGTTTATTGGACAAACACGGCGCTCGTGACAGGAATTTGCAACCTCGCAGTTGAGTTGAAACCGATTTGTAAGAGTCTTCTCATTAGGGTCCGGGTTCGTACACCGTGACCCCCGATCAATTATGGGATTTGCCATGCCGCGTCGTGGATGCAACGTGGAGAGGTCGGCAACGAAACACGCATTTATGGCACGCGCTTCGTGACCTGCGCTCCTGCACGCGCGGTGCGGCCGCTCTCGAATTCGCGCTGGTGTGCACACCGCTCATGCTCACCGTGTTCGGCTTCATAGCCGGCTGAGCAGGGTGCTTTCACGACCTGGACCAGCATGCAATCCAATACTCAATACGCGGCCCGGATTATGTCCAGCCGGGCATCAAAATCCTGGAGCACGACCGCGACGACCTGTCCCACGACGGACAAAACGAAAGTGAGATTATACGCATGTAACAATCTGCCCAGTTGGGCAGTATCACGGCGACAGTGTCACAAGACTGCACGGTTCAAGTGTAACGGTAAAATTAACCGCGAATACTCAGAAGGCCGCGATCACGGACGCCATGAATATTTTTGGGTCCACCGCGATCATTTCAGCTCAGATCATCATTATGAA
>CAWCCY010000038.1:0-62966 GCA_963794075.1 uncultured Actinomycetota bacterium | reverse complement strand
CCAGGTTTTCGCCCCGCGCATCCCGCGGACATCATCAAGATCGCCGAGTCGGGTGTCCGCGGCCCGCACGACCTGATCCGCTACGCGTCCGCCGGCGCCGACGCCGTGCTCGTCGGCGAGGGCCTGGTCACCCGGAAGAGCCCGCGCGACGCCGTCGCCGAGCTCGTCACCGCCGGCAGCCACCCGGCCACCCCCCGGCCGGCGCCGGTGACCGCCGACCCCGCCGCGCCGACCCAGCCGGGGCTGCTGCCCGACGCCGCCGGCCACTTCGGCCCCTACGGCGGCCGGTTCGTCCCCGAGGCGCTCATCGCGGCGCTCGACGAGCTCGACGCCGCGTACCGGCAGGCGCATGGCCGACCCGGCGTTCCAGGCCGAGTTCGGCCGGCTGCTGCGCGACTACGCCGGCCGCCGAGCCTGCTGTACCGAGGCCGACGCGGCTCGCCGCGCACGCCGGCGGCGCGCGGATCCTGCTCAAGCGCGAGGACCTCAACCACACCGGCGCGCACAAGATCAGCAACGTGCTCGGCCAGGCGCTGCTGACCAAGCGGATGGGCAAGCCGCGGGTCATCGCCGAGACCGGCGCCGGCCAGCACGGCGTCGCCACCGCCACCGCCGCGCGCCCTGCTCGGCCTCGAGTGCGTCGTCTACATGGGCGAGGAGGACACCCGCCGGCAGGCGCTCAACGTCGCCCGGATGCGGATGCTCGGCGCCGAGGTCGTGCCCGGTCACCACCGGCTCGCGCACCCTCAAGGACGCGATCAACGAGGCGCTGCGCGACTGGGTCACCAACGTCGACACCACCCACTACCTGCTCGGCACGGTCGCCGGCCCGCACCCGTTCCCGGCGATGGTCCGCGACTTCCAGCGGTCATCGGCGTCGAGGCCCGCGCGCAGTGCCTCGAGCTGACCGGCCGGCTGCCCGACGCGGTCGCCGGCCTGCGTCGGCGGCGGCTCCAACGCGATCGGCATCTTCCACGCCTTCGTCGACGACGCCGCCGTGCGGCTGTACGGCTTCGAGGCCGGCGGCGACGGCGTCGAGACCGGCCGGCACGCGGCCAGCATCACCGGCGGCACGACCGGCGTGCTGCACGGCGCCCGCACCTACCTGCTGCAGGACGAGGACGGCCAGACCATCGAGTCGCACTCGATCTCGGCCGGCCTGGACTACCCGGGCGTCGGCCCGGAGCACGCCTGGCTGCACGACACCGGCCGGGCCGACGTACGAGCCGGTCACCGACGCCGAGGCGATGGACGCGTTCGCGCTGCTGTGCCGCACCGAGGGCATCATCCCGGCGATCGAGAGCGCGCACGCGCTGGCCGGGGCGCTGCGCGCTCGGCCGCCGAGCTCGGGCCGCGAGCGCCGGATCCTGGTGAACCTGTCCGGCCGCGGCGACAAGGACGTGGACACCGCCGCCGCGTGGTTCGGCCTCCTCGGACGCGGTCGGAGGCGACGCGTCGATGACGCCGACGCGGCGGCGATCGCGCTCGCGTTCGACGACGGCGCGGCGCCGAGGGCCGCGGCGCGCTGGTCGGCTACCTGCCGGCCGGCTTCCCGACCGTCGACGGCGCGCATCGCCGCGATCAAGGCGATGGTCGACGCCGGGGTCGACCTCGTCGAGATCGGCGCTGCCGTACTCCGACCCGGTGATGGACGGCCCGGTCATCCAGCGCGCCATCGAGCCGCGCTGGCCGGCGGCGTCCGCACCGCGCGACGTGCTGCGCACCGTCGAGGCGGTCGCCGCCGCCGGCGCGCCGACGCTGGTCGATGACCTACTGGAACCCGGTCGAGCGCTACGGCGTCGACGCGTTCGCCGCGCGACCTCGCCGCCGCCGGCGGTGCCGGGCTGATCACGCCCGACCTGATCCCCGACGAGGCCGGCCGAGTGGCTCGCCGCCTCCGACGCGCACGAGCCTCGACCGGATCTTCCTGGTCGCGCCGTCCTCGACCGACGAGCGGCATCGCGATCACCGTCGCGGCCTGCCGCGGCTTCGTCTACGCCACCTCGTCATGGGCGTCACCGGCGCCCGCGATCAGCGTCGGCAGCGCGGCGCCGGCGCTCGTCGCCCGGGTCCGCGCCGCCGGCGCCGACCTGCCGGTCGGGTCGGGCTGGGCGTGTGCAACGGCGAGCAGGCGGCCGAGGTCGGCGGCTACGCCGACGGCGTCATCGTGGGTCAGCGCTTCGTCCGGGCGATCGCGCAGGCGCGGACGGGCCGGCGGCGATGGCGGCCGCCGCTGCCCTCGCGGCGCCGAGCTCGCCGAGGGCGTGCGCCGTGGCAGCGCCCTGGCCCGGGGTACCCCCGGCGTGGGCGCCGCCACGACGGCGGCGGCGTCCGGCCCTGTCTCCACCGCATCCTCGAAGGGGGCGCCGTGAGCTCCGTCGCAGCCACGCTTCCGAGCCCGACCCAGGCGGTGTGGCAGCTCGGGCCCTTCCCCGTGCGCGCGTACGCCGTGTGCATCCTGCTCGGGATCGTCGTCGCGATCTGGCTGGGTGACCGCCGGTGGCGGGCGCGCGGCGGTCGCCACGGGGACGTCCTCGACGTGGCGGCCTGGGCGGTGCCGTTCGGCATCGTCGGCGGCCGGCTCTACCACGTGGCCCTCGCCGTGGCAGCCCTACTTCGGCAAGGGCGGGCACCCGATCGAGGCCCTGTACGTGTGGCAGGGCGGGCTCGGCATCTGGGGCGCGGTGACCCTCGGGGCGCTCGGTGCCTACATCGCCGCCCGCCGCAAGGGTCTGCTCATGCCCCCGCTCGCGGATGCCCTCGCGCCGGGCATCGTGCTCGCGCAAGGGATCGGCCGGTGGGGCAACTGGTTCAACAACGAGCTCTACGGCAGCTCGACGAAGCTCCCGTGGGGGCTCGACGTGCACCAGTGGGACACGTCGTCCGGGCACGCTCTGGCCGGCGCCGACGGCAAGGCGTTGCTCGTCCCCGGCGGCCCGTTCCACCCGACGTTCCTCTACGAGTCGCTGTGGGACATCGGGACCGCCGGCGTGCTCATCCTGCTCGATCGGCGGTACAAGATCGGCCACGGGCGCCTGTTCGCGCTGTACGTGCTGATCTACACGATCGGGCGCGGCTGGATCGAGGCCCTCCGGGTCGACCCGGCGAACCACGTGCTCGGCCTGCGCCTCAACCTGTGGACCAGCCTGCTCGTCGGGCTCGGCGCCATCGTGTACCTGGTCCTCTCCGCCCGGTTCCGGCCGGGCCGCGAGACCGTCGTGCTGCGCGATCCCGAGCCTGACCCGGTGATCACCGACGCCGAGGCGACCGACCTGACGGCGACCCACACGAAGCCCGCCGACGCGACTGCGGACGAGCCGGACGACGCGAAGCCGGACGACGCCGAAGCGGCCGACGGGAAGGCGGCCGACGCGAAGCCGGACGACGCGAAGCCGGCTGGGGCCGAGGAGGCCGAGGAGGCCGACGCCACAGTGGCCAGCGCAAAGTCGGATCCGGACGCGGCCTCACCCGCGTCGGCCACCATCGCCGCACCAGCCGCCGACGAGGAAGTGGCGTCCACGGACGGCGACGCCGCTGCGGGAGAGACGGCGGACGCCGGCTCCGGCGCCACCTCGTCTGCGACCCCGGCCACCCCGCGCCGCCGCTGGTGGAAGCCGCGTCCGGACGGACCCGGTGCCGACGAGGCTGCCGAGAGCGGAATGCCCGGCCGGGACGACCCGCCCGTTCACGACACCCCCGACGGCGACCCGGTGCAATCCGCCGAGTCGCGTCCCTCGCGCTGACCCTGCGCACTCAGCCCGACCCCCGATCATGTTCGGCCCGTGATCGCCAGGCCAGCACCAGAAGGGCGGCGTCCGGCAGGGCTGCCTGCCCAGACGCACCAGGGCAGCCTCGTTCGGGTGCTGGCGTGGCGATCACTGCTGTGGAGGCTCCGCCCTCAAGCAGTGATCGCCTGGCCGTACCGCCATCGGTCGTGGGCGGGATCGCCGCGAGCACGAGCGTCACGGTCGAGGACCGGTCTGCAGATCGATCGCGGTACAGCGGGCGATCATGTTCGGGTCGTGATCGCCAGGCCAGCACCAGGAGGGCGGCGTCCGGCAGGGCTGCCTGCCCAGACGCACCAGGACCGCCTCGTTCGGGTGCTGGCGTGGCGATCACTGCTGTGGAGGCTGCGCCCTCAAGCAGTGATCGCCGGCCATACCCCTACCGGACCGGGACTGGATCGCCGCGAGCGCGAGCGTCACGGTCGAGGACCGGTCTGCAGGTCGATCGCGGTACAGCTGGCGATCATGTTCGGGGCCGTGATCGCCAGGCCAGCACCAGAAGGGCGACGTCGGGCAAGCACTGCCTGCGTAGACGCACGTGGGCAGCCTCGTTCGGGTGCTGGCGTGGCGATCACTGCTGTGGAGGCTCCGCCCTCAAGCAGTGATCGCCCGGCCGTACCGCCATCGGTCGTGGACGGGATCGCCGCGAGCACGAACGTCCTGGACGGCGTCGAGGGGACGGGACCGAATTGGGTCAGCGGGTGATCATGTTCGGCCGTGATCGCCAGGCCAGCACCAGGAGGGCGGCGTCCGGCAGGGCTGCCTGCCCAGACGCACCAGGACCGCCTCGTTCGGGTGCTGGCGTGGCGATCATGGCGCTCGCGCACTCCGTACTCAAGCAGTGATCGCCGGCCATACCCCTACCGGACCGGGACTGGATCGCCGCGAGCGCGAGCGTCACGGTCGAGGACCGGTCTGCAGGTCGATCGCGGTACAGCTGGCGATCATGTTCGGGGCCGTGATCGCCAGGCCAGCACCAGAAGGGCGACGTCGGGCAAGCACTGCCTGCGTAGAACGCACGTGGGCAGCCTCGTTCGGGTGCTGGCGTGGCGATCACTGCTGCGGACCCGCCCTTGGTCGGGCGAAGGATCGTGGCGGGGAGGTCGGTGGGGAGATCGGTGGGGCAAATGGGGCCGGGTGAGGGTAGATCGGTCGGCGGCACGGGAGGGGGCGTGCGACCATGAGCCGCGCGGGCAGGCCCGCGAGCGGCGTATTCCGGTCACGTGCGGGCAGCCGTTACAGTGACGACACACACCACGCGGGCCATCGGCGTCCCTGCGGGGCGGACCCACTTCCGGCCCCCGCGACGCCGCGCGGCGTCGAGGCGGTCGGCTCAATGACGCGACGAGGTGGCCACATGATCTCGCCTTTCCGCCGGTTCTCCGCGAAGCCCGAGGCCATCGGGCTCTACGACGGAGCCCACGAGCACGACGCGTGCGGCGTCGCGTTCGTGGCGACCATGCGCGGGGAGCCCGGCCACGACATCGTCGAGCTCGCCCTCACCGCGCTGCGCAACCTCGACCACCGCGGCGCCGTGGGCGCCGACCCCGACACCGGCGACGGGGCCGGGATCCTCACCCAGATCCCCGACGAGTTCCTCCGGGAGGTCGTCGACTTCGCGCTGCCGCCGCGCCGGTCGTACGCCGTCGGCACGGCGTTCCTCCCCGTCGACCCCGACGAGGCCGCCGAGGCCGAGGCAGGGATCGAGGCGCTGGCGCAGGAGGAGGGCCTGAAGGTCCTCGGCTGGCGCGACGTCCCGACCACGCCCGACCTCGTCGGCGCCACCGCCCGCTCGTGTCAGCCACGGTTCAAGCAGCTCTTCGTCGCCAGTGCCCGCGGGCGCGTCGTCGGGCTGGCCCTCGAACGGATGGCCTTCTGCCTGCGCAAGCGCGCCGAGCGCGAGACCGGCGTCTACTTCCCCTCGCTGTCGGCCCGCACCCTCGTCTACAAGGGCATGCTGACCACCGGCCAGCTCGAGCCGTTCTTCCCCGACCTGTCCGACCGGCGGTACGCGACCGAGCTCGCGATCGTCCACTCGCGCTTCTCGACCAACACCTTCCCGAGCTGGCCGCTGGCCCACCCCTTCCGCCTGGTCGCCCACAACGGCGAGATCAACACCGTCAAGGGCAACCGGAACTGGATGCGCGCGCGCGAGGGCAAGCTCGCCAGCGACGTGATCCCCGGCGACCTCGACCGGCTGTTCCCGATCTGCACCCCCGAGGCGAGCGACTCCGCGAGCTTCGACGAGGTGCTCGAGCTGCTCCACCTCGGTGGCCGCAGCCTCCCGCACGCGGTGCTCATGATGATCCCGGAGGCGTGGGAGAACCACGCCGAGATGGACCCGGCCCGGCGCGCCTTCTACGAGTTCCACTCCATGTTCATGGAGCCCTGGGACGGCCCCGCGTCCATCACCTTCACCGACGGAACGCTGATCGGGGCCGTCCTCGACCGCAACGGCCTGCGGCCGTCGCGGTACTGGGTGACGGACGACGGCCTCGTCGTGCTGGCCAGCGAGGTCGGCGTGCTCGACGTCGACCCCGCCAGGGTCGTCAAGAAGGGGCGGCTCCAACCGGGCCGGATGTTCCTGGTCGACACCGACCACGGCCGCATCGTCGACGACGAGGAGATCAAGCGGGAGCTCGCCGGCCAGCACCCCTACGACGAGTGGCTGCACGCCGGCCGGATCTACCTGTCGGACCTCCCCGAGCGCGAGCACATCCTGCACACCCCGTCCTCGGTGACCAGGCGGCAGCAGACCTTCGGCTACACCGAGGAGGAGCTGCGCCTGCTGGTGGCCCCCATGGCCCGCGCCGGCGCCGAGCCGATCGGCTCCATGGGCACCGACACCCCGATCGCGGTGCTGTCGGGCCGGCCGCGGCTGCTCTTCGACTACTTCACCCAGCTCTTCGCGCAGGTGACGAACCCCCCGCTCGACGCCATCCGCGAGGAGCTCGTCACCAGCCTGGCGACGTCCATCGGCCCCGAGTTCAACGTCCTGGCGGCGACCCCCGCGCACTGCCGCCAGCTCGTCCTCGACTTCCCCGTGATCGACAACGACGAGCTGGCGAAGATCGTGCACGTGAACGCCGACGGCGACCTGCCGGGCTACCGGACCGTGTCGATCAAGGGCTGCTACCGGGTGGCGGGCGGTGGCGAGGCACTCGGCGAGCGGCTCGAGGAGATCTTCGCGGAGGTGTCCGCGGCCATCGAGAAGGGCGCGCACTTCGTCGTCCTCTCCGACCGCGACTCGACCGCCGAGCTGGCGCCGATCCCGTCGCTGCTGCTCACCAGCGCGGTGCACCACCACCTGATCCGCGAGAAGACCCGCACCCAGGTCGGCCTGATCGTCGAGGCGGGCGACGTCCGCGAGGTCCACCACGTCGCGCTGCTCATCGGCTACGGCGCCGCCGCGGTCAACCCCTACCTGGCGATGGAGAGCGCGGAGGATCTCGTCCGGTCCGGAGTCATCACCGGCGTCCCGGCCGAGAAGGCCGTCGCGAACCTCATCAAGGCCCTGGGCAAGGGCGTGCTCAAGGTGATGAGCAAGATGGGCATCTCGACCGTCGCCTCGTATCGCGGCGCTCAGGTGTTCGAGGCGATCGGGCTCGCGCCGGACCTCGTCGACCGCCACTTCACCGGCACCACCTCACGGCTCGGGGGCGTCGGCCTCGACGTGCTGGCCCGCGAGGTCGCGGCCCGGCACGCGAAGGCCTACCCGGCGGACGGCGTCCACGACCCGCACCGCCGCCTGGAGATCGGCGGCGAGTACCAGTGGCGCCGCGAGGGCGAGCCGCACCTGTTCGACCCCGAGACCGTGTTCCGGCTGCAGCACGCCACCCGCTCGCGCCGCTACGACGTCTTCCGCCAGTACACCCGACGGGTCGACGAGCAGTCGGCCCGGCTGATGACCCTGCGCGGCCTCTTCGGCTTCAAGGAGGGCGCCCGCCCGCCTGTGCCGATCGACGAGGTGGAGCCGGTCGAGTCGATCGTCAAGCGCTTCTCGACGGGCGCCATGTCGTACGGCTCGATCTCGCAGGAGGCCCACGAGACGCTCGCCGTCGCGATGAACTCGATCGGCGGCAAGTCGAACACCGGCGAGGGTGGCGAGGACGCCGACCGCCTCGTCGACCCGGTCCGCCGTAGCGCGGTCAAGCAGGTGGCCTCCGGCCGCTTCGGCGTGACGAGCCTGTACCTCACCCAGGCCGACGACCTGCAGATCAAGATGGCGCAGGGCGCGAAGCCGGGGGAGGGCGGCCAGCTGCCCGGCCCCAAGGTGTACCCGTGGGTGGCCCGCACCCGGCACTCCACCCCGGGTGTCGGCCTCATCTCGCCGCCCCCGCACCACGACATCTACTCCATCGAGGACCTTGCCCAGCTCATCCACGACCTGAAGAACGCGAACCCGGCCGCCCGCGTGCACGTGAAGCTCGTGGCCGAGGTGGGCGTCGGCACGGTCGCGGCGGGCGTGAGCAAGGCCCACGCGGACGTCGTCCTCGTGTCGGGCCACGACGGCGGCACGGGCGCGAGCCCGTTGACCTCGCTCAAGCACGCCGGCGGCCCCTGGGAGCTCGGCCTGGCCGAGACGCAGCAGACGCTCGTGCTCAACGGCCTGCGCGACCGGATCGTGGTGCAGACCGACGGCCAGCTCAAGACCGGCCGGGACGTCGTCGTCGCGGCATTGCTCGGCGCCGAGGAGTACGGCTTCGCGACGGCGCCACTGGTGGTGTCCGGTTGCGTGATGATGCGCGTCTGTCACCTCGACACCTGCCCGGTCGGCGTCGCCACCCAGAACCCCGAGCTGCGCAAGCGGTTCTCGGGCCGGCCCGAGTTCGTCGTGACCTTCTTCGAGTTCCTCGCCCAGGAGGTGCGCGAGCACCTCGCGGCGCTCGGCTTCCGCTCGCTGGAGGAGGCCGTCGGTCACGTCGAGGTGCTCGACACGCGCCAGGCCGTCGACCACTGGAAGGCGTCGGGGCTCGACCTCGCCCCGCTGCTCACCGCGGTCCCCGCGCCGGACGGCAGCGCCACGCATCGCACGACGGCGCAGGACCACGGCCTGGAGAAGGCGCTCGACCACACCCTGATCGACCTCGCCACCGACGCCCTCGAGCGGGGCGAGCCGGTGCGCGCCGCGGTCGGGGTCCGGAACGTGAACCGGACGGTCGGCACCATGCTCGGCCACGAGCTGACCAAGCGATGGGGCGGCCCCGGGCTGCCCGACGACACCGTGGACGTGACCCTGACGGGCTCCGCCGGCCAGTCGTTCGGCGCCTTCGTGCCCCGCGGTGTCACGCTCCGGCTGCTCGGCGACGCGAACGACTACCTGGGCAAGGGCCTGTCGGGTGGCCGCATCGTGGTGCGGCCGGACCGCTCGGCCGGGTTCGCCGCCGAGCACAACATCATCGCCGGCAACGTCGTCGGCTACGGCGCGACCAGCGGCGAGATCTTCCTGCGGGGGCAGGCCGGCGAGCGGTTCTGCGTGCGCAACTCCGGCGCCACCGCCGTGGTGGAGGGCGTCGGCGACCATGGCTGCGAGTACATGACCGGCGGCACGGTCGTCGTCCTCGGGCGCACCGGCCGCAACTTCGCCGCCGGCATGTCGGGCGGCGTCGCCTACGTGCTCGACCTGCGCCCCGGGCGCGTCAACCCCGACCTCGTCGACCTGCTGCCGCTGGACGACGACGACGCGGCCACGCTGCACGACGTCGTGCGGCGCCACCGCGCGGAGACGGAGTCGGCCGTGGCGTGGCGGCTGCTGCAGGACTGGCCCGAGGCGCTGGGCCGTTTCACGAAGGTCATGCCGCGCGACTACGCGCGGGTACTGCAGGTGCGCTCGAGGGCCGAGGCCGAGGGCCTCGACCTCGACGGCGACGAGGTCTGGAACCGGATCATGGAGGCGTCTCGTGGCTGACCCGAAGGGGTTCCTGCGCACCCGGCAGCGGGAGCTGCCGACCCGGCGTCCGGTGCCGGTGCGGATCCAGGACTGGCGGGAGGTCTACGAGGACACCGACCGGACGGTGCTGCGGCGCCAGGCGGGCCGCTGCATGGACTGCGGCATCCCGTTCTGCCACCACGGCTGCCCGCTCGGGAACCTCATCCCCGAGTGGAACGACCTGATGTGGCGCGGCGACGAGCGCGAGGCCGTCGAGCGGCTGCACGCCACCAACAACTTCCCGGAGTTCACCGGGCGGCTCTGCCCGGCGCCCTGCGAGGCGTCGTGCGTGCTCGGCATCAACCAGCCCGCGGTGACGATCAAGCAGGTCGAGGTGACGATCGCCGACCTGGCCTTCGAGCACGGCTGGGTGACCCCGAAGCCGCCGGACCGGCTCACGGGCAAGACCGTGGCCGTGGTCGGGTCGGGGCCGGCCGGGCTCGCGGCCGCGCAGCAGCTGACCCGGGCGGGCCACACGGTGGCCGTCTACGAGCGGGCCGACAAGATCGGCGGGCTGCTGCGGTACGGCATCCCGGAGTTCAAGATGGAGAAGCGCCACCTCGACGCCCGGCTGGCCCAGATGGAGACCGAGGGCACCCGGTTCAGGCCCGGGGTCAAGGTCGGGGACGACGTCACCGGGCGCCAGCTGCGCGACCGGTACGACGCCGTCGTGCTCGCCGTGGGTGCCACCGCGTGGCGCGACCTCGACGTGCCCGGGCGCGAACTCGACGGCGTCCTGCAGGCCATGCAGTACCTGCCGCCGGCCAACCGGCGGGCCCTCGGCGAGCCCGCGGACGACCTGCCCTTCGCCGACGTGTCGGCGCAGGACAAGGACGTCGTCATCATCGGGGGCGGCGACACGGGCGCCGACTGCCTGGGCACCGCCCACCGGCAGGGCGCCCGCAGCGTGACGCAGATCGAGATCATGCCCCGGCCACCCGAGGAGCGCCCCGACGCCCAGCCGTGGCCGACCTACCCGATGACCTACCGGGTCTCCAGCGCCCACGAGGAGGGCGGCGAGCGCGTCTACGCGGTCAGCACGACCGAGTTCGTGGGCGACGACCAGGGGCGCGTGCGGGGTCTGCGGCTCGTCGAGGTGGAGCTGGTCGACGGGCGCTTCACGCCCGTCGAGGGGTCGGAGCGGGAGATCCCGGCGCAGCTCGTGCTGCTGGCGATGGGCTTCACCGGCCCGGAGCGCGCCGGCGTGCTCGAGCAGCTCGGGGTGGAGCTCGACGCCCGGGGCACCGTGCGCCGGGACGACGCCTTCATGTCGTCCGTGCCGGGGGTCTTCGTCGCCGGCGACGCCGGCCGTGGGCAGTCACTCATCGTCTGGGCGATCGCCGAGGGGCGTTCGTGTGCGGCCGCCGTCGACCGCTGGTTGACTGGCGCTAGCGTGCTGCCCGCGCCGATCGCCCCGACCGCACGACCGCTCGCCGTCTGAGCGGGCGGGGCCCATCCCCGCGCCAGCCGTCCGCCGATTCGTGAGGACCACCACGACAATGCGCCGCGCCAAGATCGTCTGCACGCTGGGCCCCGCCGTCGACGGCCGGGTGCGTGAGTTCGTCGAGGCCGGGATGGACGTCGCCCGTCTCAACCTCAGTCACGGTGCCTACGAGGAGCACCGCCAGCGGTACCTGGCCGTGCGCGAGGCCAGCGACACCGTGGGCCGGGCGGTCGGCGTGCTCGTCGACCTGCAGGGGCCGAAGATCCGGCTCGGGCGCTTCGCGGACGGGCCGGTCGACCTCGTCGACGGCGCCGCCTTCACGATCACGACCCGCGCCGTCACGGGCGACGTCCGGATCGCCTCGACCACCTACGACGGCCTGCCGCAGGACGCCCGTGTCGGTGACGTGATCCTGGTCGACGACGGCAAGGTCACGTTGCGGGTGACGGCGATCGAGGGCCAGGACGTGCTGACGCGCGTCGAGGTCGGCGGGCAGGTGTCGAACAACAAGGGCCTCAACCTGCCCGGCGTCGCCATGAGCGTGCCCGCCCTGTCCGACAAGGACGAGGCCGACCTGCGCTGGGCGCTGCACCTGCGGGCCGACATGATCGCGCTGTCGTTCGTGCGGTCGGCCTCGGACATCGAGGCCGTGCACAAGATCATGGAGGAGGAGGGCGTCACCCTCCCGGTCATCGCCAAGATCGAGAAGCCGCAGGCGGTCGACAACCTCGAAGAGATCATCCGGGTGTTCGACGGGATCATGGTCGCTCGCGGCGACCTGGGCGTGGAGATGCCGCTCGAGGAGGTGCCGATGGTGCAGAAGTACGCCGTCGAGCTCGCCCGCCGCGCCGCCAAGCCCGTCATCGTGGCCACCCAGGTGCTCGACTCGATGATCTCGATGCCCCGCCCGACCCGGGCGGAGGTGTCCGACTGCGCCAACGCCGTGCTCGACGGGGCGGACGCCGTGATGCTGTCCGGCGAGACGAGCGTGGGCAAGTACGCGCTCGAGTCGGTCAGGACGATGGCGCGCATCATCGAGACCACCGAGGACCAGGGCCTGGAGCGGATCGCCCCGCTCGGCACCCGGCCGTCGACCAAGGGCGGGGCGGTCACGTATGCCGCCGCGACCGTCGGCGACCTGCTCGACGTGAGCTACCTCGTCGCCTTCACCACGAGCGGCGACTCGGCGCGCCGCATGTCGCGGCTGCGCTCCCGGATCCCGCTGCTGGCGTTCACGCCCGACGCGGCCGTCCGCTCGCAGCTGGCACTCAGCTGGGGCGTCGAGACGTTCCTCACCGAGCCGGTGGCTCACACCGACGACATGGTCAAGCAGGTCGACGAGGCGTTGCTGTCGATCGGGCGCTGCCAGACCGGGGAGCAGGTGGTCATCGTGGCCGGCTCGCCGCCCGGGATCCCGGGGTCGCTCAACGCCATGCGCGTGCACCGGATGGGCGACGCCGTCGGCGGCCTCGCCCCGGCCTACCAGTAGCCGCGAACCCCACGGTGATCATGCAATCCAGTCCGATCATGCCAAGAGCGCGCATGATCGGACTGGATTGCATGATCACCTGAAGCAACCATCGTGGCATGATCACCTGAAGCAACCATCGTGGCATGATCACCTGAAGCAACCACCGTGCCGGGTGCGGGACTCGAACCCGCATGCCTTTCGGCGGCGCATTTTGAGTGCGCTGTGTATGCCGATTCCACCAACCCGGCGCGGCCACGAGGATATCCGCTGCGCGGCACGCCGACGGCCCGCGCGCGAGAGCGCCGCCTCCCGGGGCGTCTCGTCCCGTGTACAACCACGGCCCGCCCGGCCCTCGCTCACTAGGCTGGTCACGTGACCGACGAGCCCGCACCCCTGACGACCACCCCCGCCCGCCGCGTCGTCGTGGCCGAGGACGAGGCACTGATCCGGCTCGACGTCGTCGAGATGCTGCGCGAGGCGGGCTTCGACGTGGTGGGGGAGGCGGGCGACGGCGAGCAGGCCGTACGGCTGGCCGAGGAGCTGCGGCCCGACCTGGTCGTCCTCGACGTCAAGATGCCCGTCCTCGACGGGATCTCGGCCGCCGAGCGGATCGCCGGCGCCCGGATCGCGCCCGTGGTCCTGCTCACGGCGTTCAGCCAGCGCGAGCTCGTGGAGCGTGCACGCGACGCGGGCGCGATGGCGTACGTGGTGAAGCCGTTCACCGCGGCCGATCTGGTGCCCGCCCTCGAGATCGCCTTGAGCCGGCACGCACAGATCCAGGCGCTCGAGGCCGAGGTGGCCGACCTCTCCGACCGGTTCGAGACGCGCAAGCTCGTCGACCGCGCCAAGGGCCTGCTGCAGGCCAAGTTCGGTATGTCCGAGCCGGACGCGTTCCGGTGGATCCAGAAGACGTCGATGGACAAGCGGCTGACGATGCGCGAGGTGGCGGGCGCGGTGGTCAACTCGTCCGCTTCGGCCACGGGCACGGCCGCCATCAGGACCTCCTCCGCCGTGCCCGAGACAGGGCCCCAGGAGACCTAGGACCGGGTTCCCCCATTCATGGGATGACCAGGCGATGGGACCTTGTACTCCTCGACGTTTCCGAATCGTTGTGTTCGGCGGGGCTACCAGCACCTCTGGGCACGGTTTCCGTGCAGGTCCCGATGGTAGTTTCCCCCAGGTCAACGCCTGGGCGTCCGTCCCGGCGGTCTCACACGGAAGAGGTAGACATGGCGAAGCCGATTCGGGCCGTAGCCCTCGTCGCCGTCGGGGCGCTCGGTCTGGCCGCCTGCGCCAGCGGCAGCTCCAGCGGGAGCAGCGCGGCCGGGGGTGGCGGTGGCAAGACACTGATCATCTCCACCGACCTGCCGCTACAGGGGTCCAACAAGGACGCCTCGGACTCGACCAACCAGGCGATCGAGCTGTACCTGCAGTCCGTCGGCAACAAGGTCGGCGACTACACGATCCAGCTGCAGAAGTACGACGACTCCACCGCCGCCGCGGCCAAGTGGGACCAGGCGCAGTGCCAGACGAACGCGCAGAAGCACGTGTCCAACAAGGCCGAGGTGGCCGTCATGGGCACCCTCAACTCGGGCTGCGCGAAGATCGAGGTGCCCGTCCTCAACCAGGCCCCCGACGGCCCGCTGCTGATGGTGTCGCACGCGAACACCAACGTCGGCCTGACCCGTCCCTGGGACTCGGGTGAGCCGAACAAGTACTACCCGACCGGCAAGCGCAACTACGCGCGGGTCGTCACCACCGACGACGTCCAGGGCGCGGCCGCGGCGATCTTCGCCGGCCAGACCCTCGGCGTGAAGAAGTGCTACATCCTCAACGACAACGAGACGTATGGCCAGGGCGTCGCGAAGGTCTTCCAGGACAACGCGCAGAAGAACGGCATCCAGATCCTCGGCAACGACGCCTGGGACCCGAAGGCCACCACCTACACGTCGGTCTTCCAGAAGATCCAGGCGGCCGGCGCCGACTGCGTCTTCCTCGGCGGCATCTACGACAACGGCGGGGCGCAGCTCATCAAGGACAAGGCGTCGGTCCTCGGTGACAACAACAAGGTCAAGGTGATCGCCCCCGACGGCTTCACCGGCTTCCCCGACATGAACAAGATGCCGCAGGCGCAGGGCATGTACCTGACCTTCGCCGGCCTGTCGATCGACCAGCTGCTCTCGGCTGGCGGCGCGGGCGCGAAGCTCGTGGACGACTACAAGGCGAAGTACGGCCAGCCCCCGTCGTCGAACTACGCCCTGTACGGCGTGGCGGCACTCCAGGTCATCCTCAAGGCGATCGCCGCGTCGGACGGCACCCGCAAGGGCGTCAACGACGCGGTCTTCACCAAGGGTGTGACCGTGCCGGCGAACGAGTCGGTCATCGGCAAGGAGCTCAAGATCGACCCGGCGACCGGTGACGTCAACGCCAAGGACATCACGGTCGAGGTCGTCAAGGGCAACAACGAGACGTTCCTCAAGGCGCAGTCGGTCAGCTGAGCACGAACGGGCCCGGGCGGGAAGATCTCCCGCCCGGGCCCGTTGCCAGCACCTCGCGCGACGACCCCACACTGCCCGCAGCGCAACCGTTCGGCCCGGCGCCCGCCCCTCGCCCGTCGAGGGGCGGTCTCGACCCCAGGGGTGAGCCCATGACGTTGACCCAGTCGCCCATCGAGACGGCGGAGGCCAGGCCTCCACTGCGCGCCGGACAGCTGCGTCACCCGGGTCCTCGGTGGCGGCCTCCTGCTCGTCGTCGCCCTCTGGGTGGTCGTGCAGGCGGTCCAGCACCCCAACCAATTCGCCAACGCGATGGTCACCGGCATCAACAACGGCGCCCTCTACGCGCTGATCGCCCTGGGCTACACCCTCGTGTACGGCATCATCGAGTTGATCAACTTCAGCCACGGCGACCTCTTCATGCTGTCGACCATCCTGGCCGCCTTCGTGATCGTCACCACGTTCGGCGCCACGACGTCCAACTGGGCGGCCGCGGGCGTCCTCGGCATCGCGCTGGTCGTGGTCATGGCCGGGGCCGCGGGGCTCAACGTCGCCGCCGAGCGGCTCGCCTACCGTCGCCTGCGCAGGGCGCCCAAGCTGGCTCCTCTCATCACCGCGGTCGGCCTGAGCTTCGTGTACCAGTTCGTCGGGGTCTCCACGAACGGCTCCGCGCAGAAGAGCTGGGACACGATCCTCGGCGACCAGGGCTTCACCGTGGGCGGCGTCACCATCCACTGGAGCACCGTCGTCATCATCGCGATCACCGTGCCACTGCTGCTCCTGATGACCTGGATGGTCACCGCCACCCGCCAGGGCAAGGCGATGCGCGCGACGGCCCAGGACCAGGACGCGGCGCGGCTGATGGGGATCGACGTCGACCGCACCATCGCCTTCACCTTCGGGCTCGGTGGCGCACTCGCCGGCGCCGCCGGCGTGCTCTACATGGAGTCGAGCGGGATCACCCGCTGGGACGTCGGCTTCCGCCTGGGCCTGTTCGCCTTCACCGCGGCCGTCCTCGGTGGGATCGGCAACCTCAACGGAGCGGTCCTCGGAGGGGTCCTCATCGGGATCATCGAGAGCTTGAACGGCTCGCTCGGCCTGGGGCAGAAGTGGGGTCAGACCGTCATCTTCACGGTGCTCATCGTCCTCATGGTCTTCAAGCCCGAGGGCATCCTCGGCAGGCCCACCCAGGAGAAGGTCTGACATGGCCGACCGCGACGACCGGGCGTGACCGGCCCCACCCTCCAGCAGAGACTCCGCTCGCTGCCCGTGCTGTTCACGGCGCTGGCGTTGCTCGTCTTCGTGTTCTACCAGTTCATCCTCGGCGGCCTGGTCCAGCCGATCCAGGACTTCTTCGACAGCTGGCTGCCCCTCTCCAGCGTCAACCAGTGCCTGATCTGGGCGACGCTCGCCGTCGGGCTCAACATCGTGGTCGGCTATGCCGGCCTGCTCGACCTCGGCTACGTCGCCTTCTGGGCCATCGGCGGCTACGTCGCCGCCTGGCTCATGTCGTCGTTCTTCAGCCAGTGGAGCATCAACTTCTTCGGCTCGGCGCCGCCCGGCCTCGAGGCGGGCATCCACATCAACTTCTGGCTGGTGCTGCCCATCGGGGCCGCCGTCTGCGCCCTCGCGGGCGTGATCATCGGCGCGCCGACGCTGCGGCTCAAGAGCGACTACCTGGCACTCGTCACCCTGGGTTTCGGCGAGATCATCCCTGAGATCTTCAGGAACGGCGAGGACGTCAACGGCTTCAACCTGACGAACGGCGTCAAGGGTATCGACCCCATCGACCCGATCCCGATGGGGCTGTTCCATCTCTTCCCCGGCGTCCCCGCGAACCTCGGGCCGTTCGACAACACGTACAAGTTCCTCGTGTACGCCTTTCTCACCGCGGTAGCGATCTTCATCTCGCTACGGATCCGGGTGGGCCGGCTGGGCCGGGCCTGGCTGGCGATCCGTGAGGACGAGCTGGCCGCCAGCATGATGGGCGTGCCGCTGATGCGGACCAAGCTGGCGGCCTACGCGGTCGGCGCGGCGATCGGCGGCCTCGGCGGCGTCGCGTACGCGACCCTCACCAGTGGTGTCATCCCCGACAGCTTCCAGTTCGCCAACTCGATCATCCTGCTCGCGATGGTCGTGCTCGGCGGCATGGGCAACGTCTGGGGGGTGCTCCTCGGCGCGCTCGTGCTGGAGTGGGTCAACTCGACCGGGCTCGCGCAGTTCGGCAGCTCGTTCAACAGCAGCTTGGGCACCGACATCAACTTCCCGTCGTACAACTTCCTCATCTTCGGCGTGCTGCTCATCGTCATGATGCTGTTCCGCCGGGAGGGGCTGCTGCCCGAGGCCCGCACGCGCCAGGTCCTCCAGGAGCCGGAGCGCGGCGAGCTCGAGGCCGTCGGGGCCGACCTGGAGGGGACGCCGGTATGACCGCCACCTCGACGGCGCCCGACGCCGCCGCACCGCCGCTGAGCATGCGCGCGGACGCCATCACGATCAAGTTCGGCGGCCTCACCGCCGTGCGGAACGTGAACTTCACCATCCCGAACCAGGCGATCGTCAGCCTGATCGGGCCCAACGGCGCCGGCAAGACCACGTTCTTCAACGTGCTCACCGGCCTCTACCGGCCGACCACAGGCCGGGTCCACCTGGGCGAGCGGGACGTCACCGGCCTCCCGCCGCACCGGATCGCCGACCTGGGCCTCGCCCGGACGTTCCAGAACATCCGGCTGTTCAACCTCATGACCGCCGAGGAGAACGTCCTGGTGGCGATGCACTCGCACATGAAGTCGGGTGTCTTCAGGACGGTCCTGAAGACACCGGCCCAGCGCCGCGAGGAGCGCGAGGGCCGCGAGTTCGCCCGCGAGCTGCTCGAGTTCGTCGGCATCGGCAAGACCTGGGACGAGTACGCGCGCAACCTCTCCTACGGCGACCAGCGCCGGCTCGAGGTCGCCCGCGCGCTGGCGCTGAAGCCCAAGGTGCTGCTGCTCGACGAGCCGACGGCCGGCATGAACCCGCAGGAGTCGGCCCGCTTCGTCGACTTCGTGCACCGGGTCCGCGACGAGCAGAAGATCTCCATCCTGCTGATCGAGCACGACATGAGCGTCGTCATGCGTGTCAGCGAGCGGATCACCGTGCTCGACCGCGGCGAGAAGATCGCCGAGGGCGGGCCCAGACGACATCCGCACGACCAGCGGGTCGTCGAGGCCTACCTCGGCAAGACCGGCACCGAGGGCTACGGGAGCGACGCATGAGTACGGACACCTCGCCGGCGGCCAGCCGGACGGCGCGGTCGGAGGACGCCCTGCTCAGCGTCGAGGACCTGCACGTCTTCTACGGCAGCATCGCGGCCGTGAAGGGCCTGACGCTGCACGTCCGCACGGGCGAGATCGTCACCCTGATCGGCTCCAACGGGGCGGGCAAGTCCACCACCCTGCGCACGATCTCGGGCCTGCTGCACGCCACGGCGGGCTCGGTCACGTTCGAGGGCAAGGACATCTCGCGCCTCGCCGGCCACCAGGTCGTGGCGGCCGGGCATCTGCCAGTCGCCCGAGGGCCGGCGCATCTTCCCGCGGATGACCGTCGAGGAGAACCTCGACCTCGGGGCCTTCCTCCGCAAGGACCGCGAGGCGATCGCCGCCGACAAGGAGCGGGTCCTCGAGCTCTTCCCGCGGGTGCGGGAGCGCCTCGCGCAGAAGGCGGGCACCATGTCGGGCGGCGAGCAGCAGATGCTCGCCGTCGGGCGGGCGTTGATGGGCTCGCCGCGGCTGCTCCTGCTCGACGAGCCGTCGATGGGGCTCGCCCCGGTGCTGGTCGACCTGATCTTCGACACGATCCAGACGATCCGCGACCAGGGCACCACGGTGCTGGTCGTGGAGCAGAACGCCCTGGCGGCCCTGCGCATCGCCGACTACGCCTACCTGGTGGAGTCGGGCACCCTCAAGATGCAGGGCCCGGCGCGGAGCTCGCGAAGAACGACGACATCGTCCGGGCCTACCTGGGCGGCTGACGCCGCCCGGAGCCGGGCACGGCTCCACCTCACCCCCGCCACGCACGTGGAACCGCCCGCCGTCAAGGCCGCGGAACTGCCGGTGGCGGGGGTGAGCCGTTCGCGGGAGACCGCGCGGCGACGCGCGCGCCCTGCTTCTCGGCGCCCCTGCCGGACCGTAGATTCCGATCGGTCGCCGGGGGTGCGGGCATGGTGCGGCGTCCTCGGGGCGCCCGACGCGGAGGAGGCTCGCGTGGCGCGTCCACCGGTGGACGTCCGCCAGGCCGGTCCTGGTGACGTCGACGACCTGCTGGGGCTGTGGGTCCAGGCCCGCGGCGAGGTGCAGGGAGCCGGGCGGCCGCTGCTCGGCCCCGTACCCGAGCTCCTGCGGCCCCGCCTGCTCGAGGCGCTCTGCCGGCGGGACGACGTCCACATCCTGCTCGCCCGCTGGGAGGGCCGGCCGGCCGGGTTCGCGCTGGTGCGGGTGGGGCAGCTCCTGCCCGTGCTCGAGAGCGACTGCGTGCAGCTGGAGCACCTCTTCGTCACGGCCGCGCTGCGCCGGCACGGCATCGCCAAGGCCCTGCTCGGCGGCGTCGCGTCGCTCGCCGAGCGCTCGGGAGCCGACCAGATCCTGTCCGGCGCGCCGCCGTCGGCGCGCGAGGTCCACCGCGTCCTCGCCCGGCTCGGCTTCACCCCGCTCGTGCTGCGCCGGGTGGTCGCGACCGCCACGCTGCGCCGCCGCCTCGCCGGCGAGTCCAAGCGCAGCGCCCTGGAGGACCTGCTGAGCCGGCGGCGGTCGTCGCGGGCGCGCATCACCCGGGCCGCCACGCCGCCCGCCGGGATCCCCCTCGAGGTCACCGCCGCTGCTGTCGACCTCCCCGTTGCGGCGGCCGCGCCGCGGCGCCCGCTGGAGCTGCCGGTCGAGCTCCCGGCGGAGCTGGCCGTGGAGGTCGTCGCCCGCGACCCGGCCCACCGCGACAGCCTCACCGTCACCCTCCAGCTGGCGACCCCGGACGGCGCCGGCGCCTCGCCCGGCACCGAGCACGGCGAACGCCCCGCCGCGCTCGTCGCGCCGCAGCGGCGATCCCGGCGCCGCGTCGCCGCGGCCGTCGGCTCCGCCCCCGTCGAACCGGTGGGCGACCAGGGCTCCGGCGAGGCGACGTCAGCCTGACCGCACGGCCGGGCGGCGGCCCGCTCGCCGGCCCGGCACTCGCCTGACTGCCGGGCAGGCCGCGGGGTGGCCGAGGCGCGGTACCGGGCGTCCGCCCGACCCCGGCCGCGGTCCCGCGGCGGCGCGTCCGCGTGTCGGTGGCTGCGCATAGGCTGGCGCCGTGACGCCGCCCACCACCACCCCTTCGGTCAGCGCGGCACCCGCGCGGCGCGCGCCGCACCTCGCCCGCCACGGGCGTCCAGGCGCGGCCGGTCGACGCCCGGCACGCCGGCCGGCTCCTGCTGGTCGACGGGCACTCGATGGCCTACCGGGCGTTCTTCGCGCTGCCTGTCGAGAACTTCTCGACCTCCACGGGCCAGGTGACGAACGCCGTCTACGGGTTCACCTCGATGCTCATCAACGTGCTGCGCGACGAGCAGCCGACCCACGTCGCGGTCGCCTTCGACGTCTCCCGGGTCACGTTCCGCAGCGAGGTGTACGCCGAGTACAAGGCGAACCGCTCCTCCTCCCCGCAGGAGTTCTCGGGCCAGGTCGCGCTGATCAAAGAGGTGCTGGCCGCGCTGAACGTCCCCGTCCTCGAGAAGGACGGCTTCGAGGCGGACGACATCATCGCGACGCTGACCCGCGAGGCCACGGATGCCGGCTACGAGGTGGTCGTCAGCAGCGGCGACCGCGACGCGCTCCAGCTCGTCACCGACGACGTCACGCTGCTCTACCCGTTGCGGGGCGTCAGTGAGCTCATCCGGATGACCCCGCCGGTCGTCGAGGAGCGCTACGGGGTCCCGCCGGCGCTGTACCCCGACGTCGCCGCGCTCGTCGGCGAGAGCAGCGACAACCTGCCCGGCGTCCCCGGCGTGGGCAACAAGACGGCGGCGAAGTGGCTGACCCAGTACGGCGGCCTCGACGGCGTCATCGCCAACGCCGGCTCCATCGGCGGCAAGGCGGGCCAGAGCCTGCGCGACCACCTCGAGGGTGTCATCCGCAACCGCCAGCTGAACCGCCTGGTCGGCGACCTCGAGCTGCCGCTGGGCATCGACGACCTCAAGGTCCGGGGGTGGGACCGCGAGCGGGTCCACGAGGTGTTCGACAGCCTCGAGTTCCGCGTCCTGCGCGACCGGCTCTTCGCCACCCTCAGTGCGCCCGAGCCCGAGGCGGAGGGCGGCTTCGACCTCGACGTCGAGCACCTGTCGGGGCCGGCGGTCGCCGCGTGGCTGGCGGCGCACACCGGCGGCAGGACGGGCCTGTTCGTCGTCGGCTGGTGGCGCGCCGGTCGTGGCGACGCCGAAGGCCTGGCGCTGGCCACGGGCGACGGCGCCGCGGGCTACGTGCACCTCGCGGACGCCGACACCGAGGCGGTGACCGCCCTCGCCGCCTGGCTGGCCGACCCGGCCCGGCCGAAGGTGCTGCACGACGCCAAGGGGCCGCTGACCGCCCTCGCCGACCACGGGCTGCCGGTCCGGGGAGTGGTGAGCGACACGGCCCTCGCCGCCTACCTGTGCCGGCCCGACCAGCGCAGCTTCGACCTGGCCGATCTCACCCTGCGCCACCTCGGCCGTGAGCTTCGCGCCGAGGGGCCCGAGCAGCCCGACGAGGCCGACGGCCAGCTCACCCTCGAGGTCGACGAGGTCGACGGCGGCCGCGGCGAGGCGGAGGCCGCGATGGTCCGCGCCCGCGCCGTGCTCGAGCTGTCCGACGTCCTCGCGCGCGAGCTCGAGGAGCGCGGCGGCGACCGCCTGCTGCGCGAGGTCGAGCTGCCGCTCGAGGGGGTCCTCGCTGCGATGGAGCACGCCGGCATCGCCGCCGACACGGCCCGTCTGGAGGCTCTCGAGGCGCACTTCGGGGCGGCCGTCCAGGAGTCCGCCGAGCGCGCGTTCCGCGAGATCGACCAGGAGATCAACCTGGGGTCGCCGAAGCAGCTGCAGGTCGTGCTCTTCGACCAGCTGGGCATGCCGAAGACCAAGCGCACCAAGACGGGCTGGACGACCGACGCCGAGGCGCTGGCCGACCTCTACACCAAGACCGAGCACCCCTTCCTGCTGCACCTGCTCCGGCACCGCGACGCGAGCCGGCTACGGCAGACCGTCGAGGGTCTGATCAAGTCGGTGTCGGACGACGGCCGCATCCACACCACGTACCAGCAGACGATCGCTGCGACCGGCCGGCTGTCGAGCACCGACCCGAACCTGCAGAACATCCCGATCCGCACCGAGGAGGGGCGCCAGATCCGCGAGACCTTCGTCGTCGGCGCCGGGTACGAGTGCCTGCTGACGGCCGACTACTCGCAGATCGAGATGCGGATCATGGCGCACCTGTCGGGCGACGAGGGCCTGATCGAGGCCTTCCGTTCGGGCGAGGACCTGCACCGGTTCGTGGGCTCGCGGGTGTTCGGCGTGCCCCCGGCCGAGGTGACGCCGGCGATGCGCTCGAAGATCAAGGCGATGTCGTACGGGCTGGCCTACGGCCTGTCCGCGTTCGGCCTCTCGCGCCAGCTCGTCATCCCGGTGGACGAGGCACGCACGCTGATGTCGGAGTACTTCGACCGGTTCGGGGGTGTCCGCGACTACCTGCAGGGGATCGTCGCGCAGGCCCGTCGCACCGGCTACACCGAGACGATCCTCGGCCGGCGGCGCTACCTGCCCGACCTCACCAGCGACAACCGGCAGCGCCGCGAGATGGCCGAGCGGATGGCCCTCAACGCCCCGATCCAGGGCTCCGCGGCCGACGTCATCAAGGTCGCCATGCTGCGCGTCGACGACGCCCTGCGCGAGCAGGGCCTGCGCACGAGGTTGCTGCTGCAGGTGCACGACGAGCTCGTGCTCGAGGTCGCGCCGGGCGAGCTCGAACGGGCCGAGGCCCTCGTGCGGGCGGCGATGGCCGGTGCCGCGACCATGTCGGTCCCGCTGGACGTGTCTGTCGGCATCGGCTCGTCCTGGCACGAGGCGGGTCACTAGCGCGACGCGGGCGTCGCGTCCGCCTGGCGCCGGCGGTACCGCCCGGGCGAGGTCACCAAGGCGCGCAGCGCACCGCGCTCGAGCGAGAACCCGACGGCGACCAGGCAGCAGGCGCCCGCGAGCGCGATGCTGACCAGCGATGTCACCGCACTGGGCGAGGTGGCCGCGACGACGCCCGCCGTCCCTGCGGCGAGCAACCACGCGGCGATCCCCAGCCGGCGGTCGCCCACGGCGACGCGGGCGTAGATCAGCACCTGGACGACGGCGAACGCGGTGCCCAGGGCGGCGAACAGGGCCGCCGTCCGACCCAGGTCCGCGTACCGGGAGCCCGCGGCGAGGGTGACCAACCGGCCTCCGGCGGCGAGCGCGAACAGCACGACCACGGCACCCAGCGCGGCGGTCAGTCCGGCCGCGGCGGCGACAGCCCGGTCGCGCCCCCGGGCTCCCACCATCCGCGGGTAGAGCAGCGTCGCGAGGAACGCGGGCCCCCAGAAGGTCACCTTCGTGAAGAGCGACCCGACGGCGTACACACCCGAGGCCGCGGCCGGGAGGTAGTGCCGGGCCAGCAGGACGTCGAGGTTGACGAAGGCCAGCAGGCCGCCGGTCGAGAGCGTCGACGCCAGGGTGTCCCGGCGCAGTCGCGCCCGCACAGCCGCATCCTGCGCGCGACCGCCCGCGCTGCGGTGCCCGACCGGAGCGGCGACGCCGGGAGCGATCCTCGCGGGCACGAAGGCGCGGGGGACAAGCGCGACGGCCACGGCCAGGCCGGCCACGGCGGCCGCCAGCGTGCCGACCATGACACCGGTGACCCCCCATCCGGCTACGGCGGCCCCGGCCCCGGCCAGGCAGCGGGTGACGGCCACGGCGACGAAGAGGACCGCGAGCCGCCCGAACCTCTCGCCGCCCTGCAACACGCCCAGCGCCGCTGACGTCCCGCCGGCGGGCAGCAGCGACGTGCCGAGCGCGACGGCGGGCCAGGGCCCGTTCAGGTGGAGGAACGAGGCGAGCAACGGCGACGCCAGGACCACCGCGACGCCCACGAGGGCGCCCGCACCCAGCCCGAGCCGGCCGAGCATGGAGGTCCTGGCGACCGCCGGGCCCGGGACGTCGTGGCGACGGTGGGCGCGGGCGGTCTCCCGGGCGGCCACGAGCTGGACGGCGAGCGCCGGCACCGCCCCGACGATGGCCAGGTTGAGCAGCGCGCCCACCGCGCCGTAGTCGGCGGCGACCAGCACGCGGCTCAGCACCAGCAGGAGGACGTACCCGAGCACGTTCGCCGCGAGCGTGGCCGCCGCGAGGGCGGCGCCCGACCGGGCGAGCGCGAGCAGGCCCGCGCTGCGCACGCTCCCCGCCGGCACGTCCATCGCCCTCCCGGCTCGTCCCCGGCTCGTCCCCGGCCCGGCCCCCGGCTCTGACGTCCCAGCGGTCGTCCCGGCGCTCCCCGCACCGTAACGGGCCAGGGGCCTCGCAGGCCCGGCAGTACAGTGACCGGATCGTCCGCGTCTCGCAGTGAGGACCATGCGCCGCCCGTGCCGTCGACACCGCGTGTGACGCCCCCCGCCGAGCGCGCCGTCCTCGCCCTCACCGCGGCCGTCCTGACCGTCGTCGTCCTGGCGCAGGACTGGGGGGTCCTCACCCCCGACACCAAGCCCGAGGCGTTCCTGGCGCCGTGGCGGACCGTGGGGCACACGGCCTCCGCCTGGCAGGACAGTCCATTCCTCGGGGCACCCAACTTCAACGTCGGGCTCGTGCCGGTCACCCTCGCGACCGGCCTGCTGTCCGGCTCCGGCGTCCCCGCCTGGTTGCTCATGCGGCTGTGGCGGCTGCTCCTGCTGCTGGTCGCGGGGGCCGGGGCGCGCGCCTTCTACCGCGACGTGACCGCCGGAACGCCCGCGGACCGGCCGGTGGGCAGGGTCGTGGCCGCCGTCGCGTTCGTCGCCAACCCCTACCTGCTCCTGGGTGGGGCCACCACGCCGACCCTGCTGCCGATGGCGTTGCTGGGGTGGTTCCTGCTCGCGCTGCGCCGCGGGTTCGCCACGCCCGTGGGGCGAGGCGCCTGGCGGGGTCCGGCGGCCGCCGCCCTGATCTTCGCCGCCATGGCGGGGATCAACGCCGGCGTCGTGCCGATCCTGCAGCTCCTGGCGGTCGTGCCGCTCGTGCTCGACGCGCACCGCCGTGAGGGGCGACCGTTGCCGGACGTCGGCCGGAGCCTGCTGCGGACCGCGCCGCTGCTCCTCGCCGTGTCCCTCTACTGGCTGCTGCCCGCGCTGGCGGCGGTCCCGGTCGGCACCGCCATCGCCAGCACCACGGAGACGACCGCGGCGATCGCGTCGACGTCGTCGTGGGCGGAGGTGCTGCGCGGCCTGGGGATGTGGACCATGTACGGGGCCGACGCGGCCGGTCCCTTCCAGCCGAACCTCCTGGCCTACCTGGGGTCGCCGGTGGTGATCGCCGGCAGCTTCGCCCTCCCCGTCCTCGCGGCCCTCGGCGCCCTGCTGTCCCGGTCGCCCGTCCGCCGTCTCGCGGTGGGGCTCATCGCGACCGCAGCCGTCACCATGGTCGGCCTGTACCCGCCAGACGACCCCACACCGTTCGGGCGCCTCCTCCGCCTCGTGTTCGAGCACGTGCCCGGCACGATCGCGTTCCGTACGACGAACAAGGCCGGGGGGGTTCTCGTGCTCGGTGTGGCCCTGCTCGTCGCCCTCGGGGCGGTGGCGGTGGCCGACCTCCTGCCGGCACCGCCGGCCCGCGCGCTCGCGGCGGCCACGGCCGCCGGGCTCGCCGTCGCCGCCACCGGCCCCGCCTGGACCGGTGACCTGTACGGCACTCACGTCCCGGTGCCCGGGTACTGGCTCGACGCGGCCCGGGCGATCGACGCCGGTGACCGGGCGGGTGAACCAGGAGCCCCCAGCCGGGTGCTGTTCACGCCGGGCGTCGCGCTGGCCCGCTACCGCTGGGGCTACGCGGGGCCGGACGAGCTGGGCAACTCGTTCCTCGACCGGCCGACCGCCTTCCGCAGTGCGGTCCCGGCCGGCACCCCGGCCGCTGCCGACCTCCTCGCCGGGGTCGACGCGCGGTTGAACGAGGGCTCCCTCCCGCCCGGGACGCTCTCGGCGCTCGCCCGGTACGTCGGAGCCGGAGACGTGCTGCTGCGCGACGACGACGTGTGGGAGCTCGCCGACGGCGCCCCGCCGGGCCAGGTGTGGGCGGCCGCCACCGCCGACCCCGGTCTGCGGGCGGAACGGAGCTTCGGTGCCCCCGGGGAGTTCACGGTGGGCCCGCGAGGACCCGGGGCAGGGGACGACCGGGTGCCCCCGCTGGGCTGGTTCTCGGTGGCCGGCGGCCACGGGCCGGTGCGCCAGGTGCCGCAGCAGGGCGCCGTCGTCGTCGACGGGGACGGCGAGGCCTTCCCGGATCTCGTGGCCGCCGGGGACCTGGCCGGGGATCCGGCGCTGCTCTACGCCGGTGCCGTCGACGGCGCGGCACTGCCGGGCGCCCTCGCCTCGGCGTCCAGGGTCGTGCTCACGGACACGAACCGCCGGGCCCCCTGGAACACGCACCTCGTCGCCGACGGCACCGGTCCACTGCTCGGCCCGGCGCAGGACCCGTCGCCGAGCCGGGCCATGTTCGGCGCCGCGGACCAGACGGTCGCGACCGCGGACGGCACCGCGACGGTCACGCAGACCGGGGGAGGGCTCGTCTTCGGCCCCGCCCCCTACGGCGACCCTGCCCTGGCCCTGGACGGGGACCCGACCACCGCCTGGTCGACCGGGAACTTCGACGGCGGCGTGGGGGATGCCCTCGTCGTGCGCACCGGCGCGGCCCTCGACGTCCCGGTGGTCTCGCTGCGCCTGCCCCCCGACGCGACCCGGTGGATCACCAAGGTTCGCGTCACGGTGAGCGGTGCCGGCCGCAGCTGGAGTGCGGACCGTGAGCTGTCGGCGGACGCCGTCGGCGCCGTCGTGCCGGTCGACCTCCCTGCGGGCGCCCGCGGCACGACGGTGGAGGTGCGGATCCTCGCCGTCACCGGCCCCGGCATCGGGTCCGTCGGCATCGCCGAGCTCTCGGTGCCGGGCGTGACCTCCACCAAGGTCGCCGCGCTGCCGACGGGGCTGGCGGCACGGATCGCGTCGCTGGGGGAGACAGGGACGCGCAGCCTCACGACCACCCCGGTGGACGTCCTGCTGCGGCGCCGGCTCGGCCGCCCCGGCACCGCCGGCGACGACGAGGAATCACGGCTGCAGCGTGACGTCACGCTGCCGGTCACGCGCAGCTACCGCGTGCACGGCCACGTCCGGGCGTCGGCGTCGGTGCCCGACGCCGTTCTCCAGGAGCTGTTGGGCCAGCGAGCCTCGGTGACCGCCACCGCCTCCTCGCGGGAGTTCGGCAATCCGCTGCTGCGCGCGACGGCCGCCGTCGACGACGTGCGGCTGGGGCGGGCCGACCTCGGCACGGGCTGGCAGCCGGCGGATCCGGCGGTGGGCCAGTGGCTCGAGGTGCACGTCCCTCGGGGGCCCGTGGACGCGGTCACCGTCACGCAGCCCGCGCCGGGCCAGGGGCGGGCGACAGCGGTCCGGGCGACGATCACGCTCGACGGCAGCCGCAGCTATGAGGTGCGGCTGGGTCCTGGCCGGGTGAGCGTCCCGCTGCCCGCGCAGACGGCGTCCACGGTCCGGATCACGCTGCGCGGGCGCAGCGGCGCCGGCCAGGTGCGGATCTCCGACGTCACGGTGTCCCGCGCCCGGGGTACGCGCCCGCTCTCGCAGCCCGGCCCGCGGCCGGTGCCGTGTGTGACCGTCGGCACGGTCGACGGGGCTCCCCTGCGGGTCCAGCCCGTCGGCACGGCCGCCCAGGTCGCCGCCGGGACCCCTGTCGCCGTCGTGGGCTGCGACGGGTCTGCGCTGCCGCTGGCCGCGGGCCGGCACCGGGTCCGCGGCGTCGCGGACTGGGTGGTCGACGACCTCCAGCTGGCCGACACGCTCCGGGCGGAGCGCACCGTCACGGGGGCGGGGAGCGTGGCCGTACCGGAGGTCCTGTCGACGTCCGACACCGGCACCACGGTCCGGACCGCCGCGACGACGGTGCCGACCTACCTCGTGGCCGGGCGCGGGTACGACGCCGGCTGGACGGCGCGGGCCGACGGGCGCGACCTCGGCGCTCCGGTGCTCGTCGACGCGTACAGCGTCGGCTGGCGGTTGCCCGCCGGCCCGGGCCGGCTCGTCGAGATCGCCTACGCGCCGCGCACGACGGCGGCCGTCGCCGGTGCGGGCAGCATCGCCGCCGTGGTCCTCTGCGCCCTGCTCGCCGCTTCGCCCGGCTGGCGACGGCGCTGGTGGGGCCGGCTCCGCCCACGGCGGGGCGCGCCGCAGGCCGGCCCACCCGCGGCCCTCGCTCCCCGGGGCCCGCCCCCGGTCCGGGAGCCGGCGCCGGTCGGCGGCCACGCCTACCAGCCGGAGGAGTCCGATGGCCGCCGCTGAGGACCCGGCCGCCGTGACGCCGTCGTCCGGCGCGTGGCGACCCGCCCTCGGCTGGTTCGCCGTGGCGGTCGCCGCCTGGGTCTTCGGCGGCCCGACGGCGGGAGTGGCCGCGGTCGTCCTCGCCGGGTGGCACCTCGCCCGGCCGCCCGGCCCACGCGTCCTGCTGGGGCTGGCGGTGGTCGCGTTCGCGCTCGTGCCCGCCGCCTGGCTCGTCGGCAACCTCGACCGGCTGGGCCTCGCGTCACCCCGGGTCGTGCTCGACAACCGCACGCCCAGCGCGGTCGCCGTCGTGGCCCTGCTCCTGCTCGTCGTCGGCGTCCACCGCGACACCACCCGCCCGCGGAGCACCGGGACTGATCCAGAGACCGACCCGGACGCCGATCCAGAGACCGACCCGGACGCCGATCCAGAGGATGACCCGGAGGACCGCGCATGACCGCCGACCCGCTCGTCAGCGTCGTCGTCCCGACCCGCGACGTGGGCCGGACGCTGCGGCGCTGCCTGGAGTCGGTCCGGGCCCAGGACCATGCGCCCATCGAGATCGTGGTCGTCGACAACTTCAGCGGCGACGAGACCTTCGCCGTGGCGAAGGAGCTCGCGGACGTGGCCGTCCAGGCAGGCCCGGAGCGCAGTGCGCAGCGCAACCTCGGGATCGGGCTGTCGACCGGCGCGTGGGTGCTCTACGTCGACGCCGACATGGTCCTCGAACCGGACGTCGTCAGCGACGCGCTGGCCGCCGCGGCCCGGGCCCGCGCCGACGGCGTCTTCATCCCCGAGACCAGTTTCGGGCCCGGGTTCTGGACCGCCTGCCGCGCCCTGGAGCGACGGTGCTACGTCGGCCAGCCCATGATCGAGGCGCCGCGGCTGGTGCTCCGTGAGGTGTTCGACCGGTTCGGGGGGTTCGCCGCTCAGGTCGCGGGGCAGGAGGACGCGGAGCTGCGGATGCGGCTGCTCAAGGCCGGGGTGCCGCTGGCCCGCTCGCGCGCCCCGATCCACCACGACGAGGGCCGGCTGACGTTCGCGGGGGTGATGCGCAAGCGGGTGTACTACGGGCGCAGCATCCCCGCGTACGCCGCCGAGCAGCCGGGAGCGGTCGGGGCCCAAGGGCTGGCCACGGTGCGGGCCCTGGTGCACGGCCGCAGGATCCTCGCCCGTGATCCCGTGCATGCCGCGGGTCTCGTCGTGCTGCGGGCGGCCGAGGCCGGCGCGTACGCCCTGGGGGCCGGGCTGGCGCTGCGGGAACGGCGGCGCCTCGCGACACCGGGCGACGACGGTTGACCGCTCGGCCGAGCGGGCCATCACGACGGGTCATGCCGACCACTGCGCAGCCAAGGCTCCGGACGATCACCTACCATCCGTGAGCATGACGCCTCCCGAGCAGGCCGCGCCCGCGGCTCGGCCCGGCCGCCCGGGCCGCCTGGCAGACGCGACGCCGCCGCTCGCTCCAGAGGAGACACCGTCGGCGGAGCCGGCGGAGGAATTGACACCGGATCCGGCGGGCGAGGTGGCCGCGGACCCCGCGGGCGAGGTGGCCGCGGACCCCGCGGGCGAGGCGGCCGCGGACCAGGCGGGTGAGCCGGTCGTGGACCCGGCGGGCCGGGTGGAGCCGGTCGCCGACCCGTCGACCAAGCCTGCCCCGCAGGAAACGGAACCGGGCCCTGGACCGGCGCCTGACGGGGACCCGGAGGCCGGGGTGCGAGGCGGCACCCCCGTGGCGCTGGTCCAGCGGGTCGCGGTCGTGGTGGCCGGCGCCGCCGCGCTCGTCGCCGCCTACGTCTGGTTCGCGCCGACCACCGTCCCGGCCAGCCAGGGGCTGCCGTTCGGCTGCGGCTCGCCGGCCCACCCCAACGACCAGCAGCTCGGGGGAGTGGTGTGCGGTGCCACGCTCGGCGCCGGTCGCGCCCTGGCGGGCGTGGCGTTCGCGGTCGCTGTCGTCGCCGTCGGGGTCGTCCTCGTGCTCCGATGGCTCGGGCACCGGCCCCGGTCGGCGCCGATCGCGCTCGGGGTGCTCCTGGCCGCGCCGCTGCTCGGTGCGGCGGTGCTGCGCCTGTTCACGACGGCAGAGATCCGCTCCAGCGACGGCTCGGTCGTGCTCGACTGCGGCAGTGCGGTGCGGCCGGTCACGGACGCCTTCGCGCGCGGCATCTGCGCCGACGTCCCCGGTTCGCGCCTCGCCGCGGGGCTGGCCCTCGCCACCGGCGCCGTCCTCGTCGCCGTCGGTGTGCCGTTCGTGTGGGATGGCGCGGCCGGCGGGGAGCAGCCCGCGTGAACCTCGTCGACTACTACCGCTCGAACGTCACCTACATCTCCCGCCCCGACCCGCGGCTGGCCCGGATCGTGGAGCTGGTGGCGGCGGCCGGGCCGGCGTCCACCCTGGACGTGGGCTGCGGCGACGGGCTGCTGCTCGGCAGGCTCGCCGGTCGCGGGCTCGACGGCCTGCACGGCATCGACGTCCACGACGACCCGGCCGACCCCCGCTGGAGCTACCGGGCGGGCGACGTCACGGCCGGCCTGCCGTACGCGGACGCCTCCTTCGCGTGCGTGGTGGCCGGCGAGATCCTCGAGCACGTCCCCGACCCCGACGGGCTGCTGCGGGAGATCCGGCGCGTGCTCGAGCCCGGCGGCATGCTGGTCATCTCGACGCCGAACGTCGTCAGCTGGGCCAACCGCATCCTCGTGCCGCTCGGCGTCCAGCCGCTGGGGACCGAGACGAGCAGCGAGATCGCGCTCGGGCGCTTCCTTCGGGTGCTGGGGCAGGGCAACGCCGTGCAGGGGCACCTGCGCGTCTTCAGCTGGCGGGCGCTCGCGGAGATCCTCGAGCGGTACGGCTTCACGGTGCGGCGGAGGATCGGCGTGCCGGCGTTCTTCCCGTGGCCGGTCAGCCTCGTCGACCGGCTGGTCAGCCGGTTCGTGCCGCTGGCGTCGGGCCTGCTGTACGTGGCGACCGCACCGACCGGGCCCTGGCCGGCACCCGCGGTGGGTCGCCGGCGCGACCACTGAGGTCGGCCGCGTCAGCCTCGCAGCCGCGGTTCCAGCCAGGCCCACACGAGCGCGGCGCCGCCGGACGTCCAGTGGACGCCGTCGACCTGCAGGCTCACGTCGCCGATCCGGCTCTGGTAGTGGTCGTGGGGGCAGGTGTAGGAGCGCAGGTCGAGCAGGCCGACGTCGCGGTACGGCCTGAGCAGGCCGGCGAGGAGGTCGTTGAAGGCGCGCTGCCGGGCGACGTCGTCGATGACGCCGGCGGTGTCGTCGAGGCCGGTGTCGGGCTTGGCGAAGCACAGCATGTCGGTGACGACCACGCGCCGGGCGGCGGCCTCCAGACCGGCGATCGTCCGCTCGAGGAAGGCCCGGAGCAGGTCGCGGTACTCGGGGGTGCCGAAGCGGACGCGGCGGCCGTCGACGTCCCGGTCGAAGAGGAAGCCGTTGCCGGTGACGAGCACGGCGACGTCGGGCCGGGCCGCCGCCACGCCCTGCTGCCAGGCGGCCGTCCAGTTCGCGCAGATCGGCGGTTCGGGCTGGGGGCGCCCGTCGATGACGAGCGAGCCGCCGAGCAGGTCGCAGCCGAGTTGCGTGCTCCCCGTGACGGTGAACCCCGACGAGGTGGCCGGCGGGTACTCGTGGTGCAGGAGCCACGCCGTCGAGTCACCCAGGACGAAGACGGAGACCGCGCTGCCGGCCGGCCCGGCACCGGCCGCCGCGGCCCCCGCGGCCCCGGACCCGGGCGCGCTCACGGCGACGGGCTCGAGCCGCGGCGGCGGGGCCGACGCCGAGGTCGCGACCGCCACGGCCGCGAGGGTCGTGAGGGCGGCGGCGGGCATCAGCAGCACCCTGGTCGCCGGGATCGAGCCGCCGCAGGTCCGCGCGGCGCAGGGGGCGTTCGAGCAGCCGGTACGAGGCGAGCGCGACCACGAGGGTGACGGCGATCCGCAGCACGGCGAGCGGGGCGTCGTGCAGCCCGGTCCGCGCCGGCGTCAGCACCACGAACAGGGGCCAGTGCCAGAGATAGACGCCGTACGAGATCGTCCCGAGGCCGACCAGCGGGGGCAGCTCGAGCACCCGCCGGACCACCGTGCGACGGGGGGACACGGCGGCCGCCACGAGGGCGGCGGCGGCGACCGAGACGGCGAGCAGCCCGCCCCCGTGCAGGAAGCGCCGGGCGTCGCCGGCGACGGCCACCGCGAGCACCACGCCGGCGAGCCCGGTGATCCCGGCGACCTCGGCCGCCGCGCGGCCCCGCACGGGAGGCATCGCGACGGCGTCGGGCGACCACAGCCGGCTGCGGGCCGCCCACAGCGCGAGCAGAGCGCCCACGAGCAGCTCCTGGGCCCGGACATCGGTGCCGTAGTAGGTACGGGCCAGCTCGGCGCCCGCCGGTGTGAGGGTGACCGCGAGGACGGCCGAGACGAGGATGCCGGCCGCGACCGACGCCCACGCCCAGCCGGTGTGCTCGAGCGGCCGGCGCCGCAGGCGCACGGCGAGCACCACGATCAACGGCCAGACCAGGTAGAACTGCTCCTCCACGGCCAGCGACCAGGTGTGCAGGAGCGGGGAGGGGTCGGCGTACTGCTCGAAGTAGCTCGTCCCGTCGACGACGAAGCGCCAGTTCGCCACGTAGGCGAGGGTGGCGAGGGCGTCGCCGCCGAGGCGCGCCCTGGTCGTGCCCGGGGCGAGCCAGGCGCCGTAGGCGGCGACGGCCAGGAGCACGGCGAACAGGGCCGGCAACAACCGGCGGGCCCGGCGGGCCCAGAACCGCTTGAGGTCGATCCGCCCGGTGCCGTCCGCCTCCCGCAGCAGCAGGCTCGTGATGAGGAACCCGGACAGCACGAAGAACACGTCGACGCCGAGGTAGCCGCCGGCGAACCCGGGGACCCGGGCATGATGGAGCAGTACCGCGGCCACGGCGAGCGCGCGGACCCCGTCGAGCCCGGGCCGGCGGGGGAGGGTCGGCGCCGTCACGGGCGTCACCGTAGTGCGTCGGCCGGGCGGCACGGACCCGTCCGAACCCCATGCCGTCGACCCGGGGCCCGGGCGCTCGGCAGGCTCCGCCCGCACCGAGGAGGTCGACGTGGCCCGCGCTGACGAGCGCCCGGTCGTGGCCCTCCTTCCCGCGCTCGTGGGCATCGCGGTCGCGCTCGCCGTCCTGGGGCCCGTGCTCCTTCGGCGGGGCTACGTCTTGTCGTACGACCTCGTCGTGGTGCCCGACCCGCCACTGGCGTCACGGCTCCTCGGCACCGACGGATCCGTGCCACGGGCCGTACCCAGCGACCTCGTGGTGGCGCTGCTGGCCCGACTGATGCCGGCGGATGTCGCCGAGAAGGCCCTGCTGGCGTTGATCGTGGCGTTCGCCGCCGCTGGAGCCATCCGGTTGGCGGCGCGCACGTTCGGCTGCGGGCCCGGTCCCGCGGTGGTCGCCGGCGTCGCCTACGCCTGGACCCCCTATCTCGCCGAGCGGCTCGTGCTCGGGCAGTGGGCGCTCCTGCTCGGGTTCGCCGCCCTCCCGTGGGCGGTCGCGGCGGCCGTGGCCGCCGGTCTCGGTGAGCGCGGCGGCTGGGCGGCGACCTGCGCCTGGACGCTGCCGGCCGCGGCCGGCGGGGGGAACGCCGTCGCCCTGCTCGCCCCCGTCGTCCTGTGCGTCCTCCTCGCGGGTGGGGCCGGCTCGTGGCGCAGGCGGGCGCGGCTCTCGGCCGGTTACCTGGCCTTCGTGGCCGCGGTCAGCCTTCCGTGGATCCTGCCCGCGGTGCTGCGGGGCGGGGGGCTGGCGAGCGACCCCGCCGGGGTGGACGCGTTCGCGTCCGGCGCGGACAGCCGGCTCGGGGTCGCCGGGAGCCTCGTGACGCTGGGCGGGATCTGGAACGCCGGCGTCGTCCCGCCGGAGCGGTCGTCCCTGCTGCTCGTCGTGGTCGTGCTCGTCGCCGTCGTCGCCGCGCTCGTCGCGGGCGTCCCGTCGTTGCTGGCCAGGCCGGGCGGCGCCGGCCTCGTCGCGGGCGGCGTCCTCGGTCTGGTGCTCGCCCTCGTGGGCGCGACCGCCGCGGGCGCGGCCCTCCCTGCGCTGGATCGTGGTCGCCGTGCCCGGGGGCGGGCTGGTGCGCGACGGCCAGAAGTTCCTCGCGGGCTGGGTCCTGCTCGTCGCCGTCTGCGGGGCGCTGGCGATCGGCCGTGCCGGCCGGGCGGCCGACCGGCACGTGGGGGAGGGCCTGGGCCGGCTGGCCGCCGTGGGCGCGGTCGCGCTGCCGGTGGCGACTCTGCCCAGCCTGGGCTGGGGGGCGGCCGGGCGCCTGGCACCCGTGCAGTACCCGGCGGCCTGGGGCGCCACCCGGGCGGCGCTCGCGGCCGACCCGGTCCCGGGGGCGGTGGTCGTCCTGCCGTGGGGCGCCTACCGCCGGTTCGCCTGGAACGGGTCCCGGGTGGTGCTCGACCCGGCCCAGCGGGTCAGCGCGCGCCCGGTCGTCCAGGCCGACGACCTGACGCTGCGCAGCGTCCGTGTCGCCGGGGAGGATCCGCGCGCGGCGCGCGTGGCCGCGGTGCTCGCGGCACCGGGCCCCCTGCCGGGCGCGCTCGCCGCGCTCGGGTACCGCTACGTCCTCCTGCACGCCGGCGACGCTTCGGCGCCCGAGGTGCGCGCCCGGCTGACGGGTGCCGTCTGTGTCGTGTGCGGGGGTGACCTCGAGCTCCTGCGTCTGGTGCCCGCGGCCGGCGACGGCCCGCCGACCCCGGCCGGGACCCCGGCGTCCGCTCCGCCCGCCGTGGTGGTCACCGGGCTCGCCGTGGCGGCCGGCGCGGGCCTCGCGGCCGTCGGGGGCGCCGTCCGCGCCGCTCCCGTGCCCGGGTGGTCACGGCGGCGGAGGCGGGGGCGCCCCGTCCTCCCGCCGGTCTCCGGGCCAGGGCCCGGCACCCGGCCCGAGCCGTGATCGATCAGGTGCCGCCGGGGATTCTCCCCGCAGTGCCCGGCTGCTAGGGTCCGGCCATGGCGATCCCCTCGGCCCGGCCCCGTCGTCGCGACGACCGCGGCATCGTCGGTGCCGCCGTGCTCGGCGCCGCCATCGCCGGATTCGTCGGCGGGCTGCTCGGGGTCGTCGTCGGGGTGAGCCTGCCTGGCGTGCTGGCCCCTCAGGCGACGCAGCCGGTGAAGCAGGACGTCACGAACTACGACGCGCAGTAACGGCGTCCGCAGGGTCGGCCCGCTCGGCGTCCGGCCGGCTCCTGACCCGGCGCCCGTCCGCGAGGGCGTCCTCCAGCACGCAGTGCAGTGCCTTCGCCGTGGCCTGCCAGGTGAAGCCGGTCGCGTGCACCCGGGCGGCATCGTGCATCCGCTCGCGCAGCTCGGGGCGCGTGAGCAGTCGCCGCAGCGTCGCGGTGAAGGCCTCCTGCCCGCCCTCCACGAGCAGCCCGGTCTCGCCGTCGACGATGCTCTCCGCCAGGCCGCCGGCCCCGCGGAAGGCCACCGACGGGGTGCCGTGCGCCGCCGCCTCGATCACCGACAGCCCCCACCCCTCCTTGAGCGAGGGCATCGCCATCACCCAGGCCTGCGCCATCAGCCGGTGCTTGGTGTCCTCGTCGACCCAGCCGCGCAGCTCGACGTGCTGCTCGAGGCCGAGCTCCGCGACGAGGGCCCTGAGCTCCGGCTCGGCGTAGCCGGTACCGGCGATCACGAGGAGCACGTCCGGCATCCCGGCCCGGAGCGCCGCCACCGCCCGGATCGCCACGTCGAGCCGCTTGTGCGGCACGAGGCGGCTCACGGCGAGGAGGGTCGGGCGCTCCGCCCGGCGGGCGCTGGGCTGGGGCCGCAGGTCGGTGCCGTTGTGGACGACGGTGACGCGGCCCGGGTCGACACCCAGGCCGGCGAGCTCGCGCCGGGTCGCGGCCGAGACGGCGATGTACCGATGCCCCCGGTACACGCGCGGGGCGACCCGGGACTCCGCCAGCCACCCCAGCCGGGCGAGTGCCCGGGGCAGGACGATCGGCCACACCTCGCGGTGGACGTGGTGCACGAGATTGACCACGGGGGCCCGGGTCACGAGGGGTGAGCAGAAGGGCATCCCGTTCTGGACGTCGACCACCACGTCGAGAGGGCCGAAGCGGCCCCGGAGCTGGTCCATGGCCATGCGCCGGTACAACCCCAGCCCCATGCCGGCCCGGCGGAAGGCGAGGCCGTCGCGATGCTCGGCCGCGGCGGACCCCGGATAGCGCTCGCACCCTACCGTCACCTGCCAGCCCAGCTCGACGAGCTCGGCTCCGGTGCGCTCGAGGAACACCTCGGAGCCGCCCGCCTCGGGATGGGACGTGTCACGCCGGTTGAGGAACAGGACGTGCCGTCTCGCAGCGTCCGCGACCGCCATCCACCCGTCCCTCCGCCGCTGGCTCGTCGGCGGAGTTTAGGGGTCAGGAGCAGCTCGTGAAGAGCCCCGGAGGACTCTTTCGACGGCCTCCGGCGAATCATTCACTGAACGTGATCGCAAGGTTGCGGAATGCGCTGAGGGAGGTGTTCCGGAATCGTCACGCAGAGGTGTCCCGGTGAGCGTGATCGCGCTGTAGAGTTCGCGACCACGGTCGCGTGGCCGGCTCGCGCAGCGCGGACAACGGAGGGCGTCGATGCGGCGGTTCTGGGGGCTCCTCCTGGTGGCCGCGGGTGTCTTCGCCCTGGTGCTGGGTGTCTTCGTGAAGTTCTACGTCGAGCCCCGCGTCGTGCGGGCCGGCCTCGACGAGAACTCCTTCACCCGGTCGGTGTCCGACGGCCAGTCGGTCGTGCTCGACCAGGGCACGGGCGTGGTGAACAAGGGCCTGACGCTCACCGCGAACCGCGAGGTGCGCGGCATCGTCGACGGCTCGAAGGACGACTCCGTGGCGGTCTGGCACACGGCCAACTCCCTGCTGGCCCCCGGCGGCACCCCGGTCAACGTGGACGACGAGGTCATCGCCTTCGACCGGCGGAGCGGCCTCGCCGTCAACTGCTGCGGCGAACAGCTGAACGGTGACACCACCGTCCGGCACAGCGGGTTGTTCTTCAAGTTCCCCTTCGGGGCGACCACCGTGAGCCAGCCGTACTGGGACACGACGGCCAAGCGGGCCTTCCCGGCGGCGTACGTCGCCACGGAGAAGCGCGGGGACCTCGAGGTCTACCACTACCGGCAGACCATCCCCGCGACGCCGCTGACGACCGGGCCGGTGCCGCCGTCCTACGTCGGCCTGACCGGCGACCAGCCGGTGCAGCTGACCACCATGTACTCCAACATCCGGGACCTGTGGGTCGAGCCGGTCACCGGCGAGATCGTCGACGGTCACGAGCAGCCCAAGCAGACCCTCGTGGACGCCGACGGCAAGGAGTTGCTCGTCGCGTTCCAGACCTCGATCGGGTATACCCAGGCCACCGTGGACGCGGCCGTGCAGCGGGCCTCGACCGACGCGAGCAAGGTGCGCCTCGTCAGCACGGTGCTGCCGTTGGTGCTCGTCGTGCTGGCGCCCATCCTGCTGATCGCCGGCCTGCTGCTGCTCCTGGTCGCCGACCGGCGCGGCGCCGTCACCGAGGCGGACGGGCGAGGCCGCCCGCGGCCGGCGCCGGCGCGAGACCGTCGACCTGCGCGACCCCGCCACGGTCCCGGCCGGCCACGATTCCGCCGACCACTCCGCCGACCATTCCGCCGGAGCAGGCCACCGATCTGGTCGACCTCACCGGCGCCGAGGCCGATCCGCTGCTGCCGGGGTGAGCCGCGGCCCGGCCCTGCCTGACGGTCGACCGCACGCCGCTACCGCCGCCGCGGCTCCGTCAGCCGCGCCACGAAGACGGCGGTCCCCGGCAGCAGCCGGCCGCGCAGGGCGCTCCAGCCTCCCCACACGTGCTCGGCCCCCTCGGGCCACTCCGGCTCCACGAGCCGGTCGAGCGTGAATCCCGCCGCCACGAGGTGGGCCACGCGGTCGGACAGCGTGCGGTGGTGCTCGGCGTAGAGCGACGGTGCCGGCGGCGTCCAGCTCCACGTAGGGGGTGCGGTCGAAGTACGAGCGCGTCGCGCGGTAGCCCCGCCGGCCCCGGGTCGTCGGGGAAGGCCCAGCGGACGGGGTGCGTCACCGAGAACACCCAGCGGCCGCCCGGCCGCAGCACCCGTGCCACCTCGCGCATGACCCGCGCCGGTGTCGGCCACGAACGGGACCGCGCCGTAGGCGGAGCACGCCAGATCGAAGGACCCGTCGGCGAAGGGCAGGGCCCGCGCGTCCGCCTGCACGAGGGCGTACCGGCGAGTCCGGACGCCGCCGGTGCGCGGCCGCCCGCAGCATCCCGCCGGACAGGTCGAGGCCCACGACCCGCGCGCCCTGGTCGGCCAGCCACCGCGAGCACTGCGCCGCACCGCAGCCCACCTCGAGCACGTCGCGACCGCGGACGTCCCCGAGCAGGCGCGCGTCGTCCTCGCGCAGGCCCTCGGGCCCCCAGACGAAGTCGTCGTCCCCGAGGAACGTGCCGTGCTCGGCCAGGTATCCGGGCGCCTCCGGTCCCACCAGCCGCGGTTCCCGCGGGCGCTCTCGTCGGGGCCGGCGGGCAGGTAACCCGCGCGGTCCCGCTCGCCCGGATCGCCGCCTGCCTGTCGCTCACGGTGGTCATCGTCGCTCATCGTGGCGCACCCGAGTGTCGGGGAAGAGAACGCCGCATGAAGTCGCTGAACGTGAGCGGTCGTGCTTTGACCCGTGATCTGAGCAACAGCTAAGCTTGGTATGCGCGCGGCGTCTGCGCGGACTGTCGTTGTCCTTGATCCGAATGGTCGGTCGGTGCCCCCTGGGCGCCGGCGGCGGCCACCCGGCTGGCGGGGCTGGTATGGACCGTGCGGGGTGGCGCGCCCACCAGCACCTTCCCATCGACACCTGTCCGCATCGGAGCCCCCTCTACATGACCACCAGCACCGTCGAGCAGCTCGAGCACCCCGCAGGTCGCGGTCAACGACATCGGCAGCGCCGAGGACTTCCTCGCCGCCATCGACGAGACGATCAAGTACTTCAACGACGGCGACATCGTCGACGGCACCATCGTCAAGGTCGACCGTGACGAGGTCCTGCTCGACATCGGCTACAAGACCGAGGGCGTCATCCCCTCGCGCGAGCTGTCGATCAAGCACGACGTCGACCCCGACGAGGTCGTCTCGGTCGGCGACGAGATCGAGGCCCTGGTCCTCCAGAAGGAGGACAAGGAGGGCCGGCTGATCCTGTCCAAGAAGCGCGCCCAGTACGAGCGCGCCTGGGGCACGATCGAGAAGATCAAGGAAGAGGACGGCATCGTCACCGGCACGGTCATCGAGGTCGTCAAGGGCGGTCTCATCCTCGACATCGGCCTGCGCGGCTTCCTCCCGGCCTCGCTGGTCGAGATGCGCCGCGTCCGCGACCTGCAGCCGTACGTCGGCAAGCAGCTCGAGGCCAAGATCATCGAGCTGGACAAGAACCGCAACAACGTGGTCCTGTCCCGCCGCGCCTGGCTCGAGCAGACCCAGTCCGAGGTTCGCCAGACCTTCCTCACCACCCTGCAGAAGGGCCAGGTCCGCTCCGGCGTCGTCTCCTCGATCGTCAACTTCGGCGCGTTCGTCGACCTCGGCGGCGTCGACGGTCTGGTGCACGTCTCCGAGCTGTCCTGGAAGCACATCGACCACCCGTGCGAGGTCGTCGAGGTCGGCCAGGAGGTCACCGTCGAGGTCCTCGACGTCGACATGGACCGCGAGCGCGTCTCCCTGTCGCTCAAGGCGACGCAGGAGGACCCGTGGCAGCAGTTCGCCCGGACGCACGCAGATCGGCCAGGTCGTGCCGGGCAAGGTCACCAAGCTGGTGCCGTTCGGTGCGTTCGTCCGCGTCGACGAGGGCATCGAGGGTCTGGTCCACATCTCCGAGCTGGCCGAGCGCCACGTCGAGATCCCGGAGCAGGTCGTCCAGGTCGGCGACGAGCATCTTCGTCAAGGTCATCGACATCGACCTCGAGCGTCGCCGCATCTCGCTGTCGCTCAAGCAGGCCAACGAGGGCGTCGGTCGGCCGGCGTCGCCGAGTTCGACCCGACGCTGTACGGCATGGCGGCCGAGTACGACGAGCAGGGCAACTACATGTACCCCGAGGGCTTCGACCCCGAGACCAACGACTGGCTGCCCGGCTACGAGAAGCAGCGCGAGGAGTGGGAGCGGCAGTACGCCGAGGCCCAGGCCCGCTGGGAGGCGCACCGCAAGCAGATCGACGAGGCCGCCAAGGCCGAGGCCGAGGCAGCGGGCCGACAGCCCGGCCGGCCCGACCCCGTCGTCGTACTCGCTCCGAGGCCCCGCCGGCCGAGGGCACGCTGGCCTCCGACGAGGCTCTCGCGGCGCTCCGCGAGAAGCTGACCGGCGGCTTCTGACCGGTAGAGGCCCGCAGCACGACAGAGAGGGGCCCCGGCCGCCGACCAGCGGCCGGGGCCCCCTCTCTTTGCTTCTCTTGCCTCCAGTCTTTGCCTCCCTCCCGACGATCGAGTTCCGCGTCGCCGGGTTGCTCCCGTCGGGCTGGGTTGCTCCCGAGAGGCCGCTCCCGGCCGCGCTCCGAGCGGCTTCTCGCGCGCAACCCAGCCTTTCGGGAGCAAGCCACACCATGATCAGGAAGTGGCCACCTGATGCCTCGGCTGCGCCGACCGTGTGAACAGCACGGCGCCGACGGGGTGACCCGGCTCCGCGCCGTTACCGTCGAGAGGTCAGCGGCCGGGGGGCCGAGCGCAGGCGGCGACGCCGACATGCCTCGGGTAGGGGTCGATGCAGGACGTGCACCGGACGAACCGGCACACAGCACAGCGGACGCCGGCGGACGACCGGGGTCACGCGGAGCCCGGCCCCCTCGCACTGCGGCTGGCCACCGTCGACGCCGCCGACCGGCAGCGCGCCGGCCTGCTGCGGCGCTTCGACGACCTCCAGGCGCCGGCGCGGCGGTGGCGCGCCGCGCCCCAGCGCCGGCACCGGTCGCGACAGTCGCGCTGCCGCCGGAACCGCCGGCGGCCGCAGCTCCGCGTCCGCCGCTCACGCTGGCGCTCCTCGTACACCCGTGCCCTGGTCGCGGGCGACCTCGCCGCCGCGCCGGTCGCCGCCGTGCTCGTGGGTGCGCGCACCGCGCACGCAGGCCGGGCTCGGCCTCACCGTCGTCGCCGGCGCCCTCGCCGTGGCGATCCTCGCCGTCGCGGGCGGCTACCAGCACCGCTTCGTCGGCACCGGCACCGAGGAGTTCCGCCGGCTGCTCGGCTGCGGCACGCTCGTGGTCGCGCTCGCGGACACCGCCGCCTACGCGGCCGGCCCGGCCGTCGAGCGCACCGCCGTGCTCACCGCGCCCGTGGCCGTCGCGCTCGCGGTCGCCGTCCATGCCCTGGCCCGGGTCGTCCTGCACCGGCTGCGCCGCCGCGGGCTGCTCGCCGACCGCGTGCTGGCCGTCGGGCTCGAGCGGTCCGTGGCCGGCCTCGTGCAGGCGGCCCGGCGGGACCCGGGTGCCGGCCTGCGTGTCGTCGGCGCCTGCGTGCGGCGCAGCACCGGCCGGGACGTCGACGGCGTCCCGGTGCTCGGGCCGCCGGACGCCGCCGTCGACGCGCTGCGCACGTGCCACGCGGACACCGTCGTGCTGGCAGCCTGGTCCGACGTGGGGGAGGAGGAGCTGCGCCGGCTCGCCTGGCAGCTCGAGGGCAGCGGCGTCCGGTTGCTCGTCGCGCCGCGGGTCGCCGAGGTCGCCACCACCAGACTGCACCTGCGGCCGGTCGGCGGCGTCCCGCTGCTCACCGTGGAGGAGCCGGAGTTCACGGGCGCGCGGAGGGTCGCGAAGGGGGTGCTCGACCGCGGTCTGGCGGCGGTCGCGCTGGTGCTCCTCGCGCCGGCGCTGCTCGCGGTGGCCGCGGCGGTGCGGCTGACGTCGCCGGGGCCGGTCCTGTACCGGCAGGAGCGCGTCGGGCGGCACGGACGCGTCTTCCGGATGCACAAGTTCCGCACCATGCGGGTGGGCGCGGAGCACGAGCAGGCCGCGCTGGCGGCGCTCAACGAGCACGACGGGCCGCTGTTCAAGATCAGGGACGACCCCCGGGTCACCTCGGTGGGCCGGGTGCTGCGCCGGTGGTCCCTGGACGAGCTGCCGCAGCTGGTCGACGTGCTCAAGGGCCGGATGTCCCTGGTCGGCCCGCGGCCGCCGCTGCTCGCCGAGGTCGCCCGCTACGAGGACGACGTCCGGCGCCGCCTGCTCGTCAAGCCGGGGATCACCGGGCTGTGGCAGGTGTCCGGCCGCAGCGACCTGTCCTGGGAGGAGAGCGTGCGGGCCGACCTCTCGTACGTCGAGAACTGGCACCTCGGCCTCGACCTGCGGATCATCGCGCGGACGGTCGGTGCCGTGCTGACCCGCTCGGGCGCCTACTGACCTCCCGCCTGATCGCACCGTCGGCGCTGACAGGATGGGCCCGTGCTGCGGGTGGGTCTGACGGGGGGCATCGGCGCCGGCAAGTCGACGGTCGCCGGCCGGTTGCGTGAGCTCGGCGCGGTCGTCGTCGACGCCGACGTGCTGGCCCGCCGCGCCGTCGAGCCGGGGAGCGAGGGGCTGGCGGCCGTGGTCGACGCCTTCGGCCCGCAGGTCCTGACCCCGGACGGCGCCCTCGACCGCCCCGCGCTCGGCCGTCTGGTGTTCGCCGACGAGGCGGCGCGGGGCCGGCTGAACGGCGTCCTGCACCCGCGGATCGCGGAGCTGACCGCACGCGAGGTCGCGACCGCGCCGGCCGACGCGGTCGTCGTCCACGACGTGCCGTTGCTGGTCGAGAACGATCTCGGCGCGAACTACCAGCTGGTCGTCGTGGTGACGGCCGCCGCGGGACGAGCGGGTGCGGCGCCTGGTCGCGGACCGCGGGATGGCCCCGGGCGACGCGCTGGCCCGGATCGCGGCGCAGGCCGGCGACGACGCACGGCGAGCGGCGGCGGACGTCCTCCTCGACAACGGGGGCGAGCCGGGGGCGGTGCTGGCGGCCGTCGACGCGCTGTGGCACGAGCGGCTGGTGCCGTTCGAGGCGAACGTCAGGCTCGGCCGCTGCCCCGCACCGCCCCCGGCGGCGGCCGCCCCGCCGACCGCGGAGAGCTCGGGGCAACGGCTGGCCGGGCGGCTGCGGCGTGCCGTCGGCGCGCTCGGGGCCGTCGTGGAAGTGAGCGCGGGTGCGGGGACGGCGGCCGTCAGCGCGCCGCCGTCGGCGATGGGTGACGTCCGGGCGGCCCTCGCGCGGGCGGGCTGCGTACCCGGCCCCCGGGGGGCACTGTGCTGGCCCGATCCGGCCCTTCCGGTGCTGGTGGACCTCCGCGGCGATCGGGAGGAATGAGTCTGTCGGTGCGGGCGCTTAGCGTAGGACCATGCGACCGACGACCGACCTCCAGCGCACCGTGGCGCCCTTCCGGGTCGTCTCCGACTTCTCCCCGAGCGGCGACCAGCCGCAGGCGATCAGCGAGCTCGCCGGCCGGATCGACGCCGGCGAGAAGGACGTCGTGCTGCTCGGCGCGACCGGCACCGGCAAGTCGGCGACCACGGCCTGGCTGATCGAGCAGGTGCAGCGGCCCACGCTCGTGCTGGCGCCCAACAAGACCCTCGCCGCGCAGTTGGCGAACGAGTTCCGCGAGCTGCTGCCGCACAACGCCGTCGAGTACTTCGTCTCGTACTACGACTACTACCAGCCCGAGGCGTACATCCCGCAGACCGACACCTACATCGAGAAGGACTCCTCGATCAACGAGGAGGTCGAGCGGCTGCGGCACTCCGCGACGAACTCCCTGCTGACCCGCCGCGACGTCATCGTCGTGGCCTCCGTCTCGTGCATCTACGGCCTCGGCACCCCGCAGGAGTACGTCGACCGGATGGTCCGGCTCAAGGTCGGCGACCCAGATCGAGCGTGACGACCTCCTGCGCCGGTTCGTGCGAGATGCAGTACACCCGCAACGACCTCGCCTTCACCCGCGGCACCTTCCGGGTCCGCGGCGACACGGTCGAGATCATCCCGGTGTACGAGGAGCTCGCCGTGCGGATCGAGTTCTTCGGCGACGAGATCGACCGGATCTACACGCTGCACCCGCTGACCGGCGAGATCGTGCGCGAGGAGGAGGAGATGTACGTCTTCCCCGCCACCCACTACGTCGCCGGGCCGGAGCGCATGGAGCGCGCCATCGGCGCATCGAGGCCGAGCTGGCGGACCGCCTCGCCGAGCTCGAGCGGCAGGGCAAGCTGCTCGAGGCGCAGCGGCTGCGCATGCGGACGACCTACGACATCGAGATGATGCGCCAGGTCGGCTCCTGCTCGGGCATCGAGAACTACTCCCGGCACATCGACGGCCGGGCGCCGGGGCAGTGCGCCGAACACCCTGCTCGACTACTTCCCCGAGGACTTCCTGCTCGTCATCGACGAGTCGCACGTGACCGTGCCGCAGATCGGCGCGATGTACGAGGGCGACATGTCCCGCAAGCGGCAGCTCGTCGACCACGGCTTCCGGCTGCCGAGCGCGATGGACAACCGCCCGCTGAAGTGGGAGGAGTTCCTCGAGCGCATCGGCCAGACGGTCTACCTGTCCGCGACGCCCGGCGACTACGAGCTGTCCCGCGGCGACGGGCGTCGTCGAGCAGATCATCCGGCCGACCGGCCTGATCGACCCGCGGATCGTCGTCAAGCCGACCAAGGGCCAGATCGACGACCTGCTCGGACGAGATCCGCGACGCGGGCCGCGCAAGGACGAGCGCGTGCTGGTCACGACGCTCACCAAGAAGATGTCCGAGGACCTGACCGACTACCTGCTCGAGCAGGGCGTGCGGGTCCGCTACCTGCACTCCGAGGTCGACACGCTGCGCCGGGTCGAGCTGCTGCGCGAGCTGCGGCAGGGCGAGTTCGACGTGCTCGTCGGCATCAACCTGCTCCGCGAGGGTCTCGACCTGCCCGAGGTCTCGCTGGTGAGCATCCTCGACGCCGACAAGGAGGGCTTCCTGCGCTCGTCGAAGTCGCTCATCCAGACGATCGGCCGCGCCGCCCGCAACGTCTCCGGCGAGGTGCACATGTACGCCGACACGGTCACGCCCTCGATGCGGCAGGCCATCGACGAGACGAACCGCCGCCGCGAGAAGCAGGTCGCCTACAACACGGAGCGCGGCATCGACCCGCAGCCGTTGCGCAAGCGGATCGCCGACATCACCGACCTGCATCGCCCGGGAGGACGAGGACACCGAGGCGCTGATCGGTGGCGGCGGCCGGCAGCGGAGCCGTGGCAAGGCGCCGGTCCCCGGGATGCGCTCGACGGGCGAGCAGCCCGGCCGGCACGCCCGCGATCTGGTCGCGCTGCCCTCGTCCGACCTGGCCGATCTGATCCAGCAGCTGACGCAGCAGATGCATGCCGCCGCCGCCGAACTGCATTTCGAGCTCGCCGCACGCCTTCGTGACGAGGTGTCGGAGCTCAAGAAGGAGCTGCGCGGGATGCGCGCGGCGGGCACGGGCTGATCGGGGCCTCCGCGCGGACGGGTCACGAGCGGCGGCCTTCGTTAGCATCGAGGGAGCCCTACGACCGGAGACCAGGCGGTGACGGTGACGCGGACGTTCGAGATCACCACCCTCGCGGTCCTCGGGCTGCTCCTCCTCGTCGACCTCGCGCTGGTCGCGCGGCGCCCTCACGTCCCGAGCATGCGCGAGGCGGGGTTGTGGGTCGCCTTCTACGTGGCCCTCGCGCTCGGGTTCGCCGTCGTTCTGCTGGCGGTGGCGGGTGGTGACACGGCGGGGGAGTTCCTCGCAGGATGGGCGACCGAGTACAGCCTGAGCGTCGACAACTTGTTCGTGTTCGTGATCATCATGTCGCGGTTCATGGTCCCGAGGGACAACCAGCAGAAGGTGCTGCTCGTCGGGATCATCCTGTCGCTGCTGCTGCGCGGGGTCTGCATCCTGCTGGGTGCCGCCGCCATCGAGGCCTTCAGCTGGGTGTTCTACCTGTTCGGCGGCTTCCTCGTGTACACCGCCGTCCAGCTGCTGCGCTCCCACGGGGCGACCTCGCAGGAGTACCGCGAGAACGCACTGATCCGGCGTGCCCGGAAGGTGCTCCCCATCACCGAGACCTACGACGGGGCGCGGCTCCACACCCGGGTCGGCCGCCGGCGGATGCTCACGCCCATGGTCGTCGTCCTGCTGGCGATCGGCTCGACCGACGTCCTCTTCGCCCTCGATTCGATCCCGGCGATCTTCGGCCTGACCCAGGACCCGTTCGTGGTGTTCACCGCCACGCTCTTCGCCCTGATGGGCCTGCGGCAGCTGTACTTCCTGCTCGGGGGGCTGCTCGATCGGCTGGTCTACCTGTCACAGGGTCTGTCCTTGATCCTGGCCTTCATCGGCGTCAAGCTCATCCTCGAGGCCCTCCACTCCAACGAGCTGCACTGGGTCAACGGCGGGGACCCGGTGGCGTGGGCACCCGCCGTCCCGATCTGGCTGTCGCTGTCGGTGATCGTCGGCGTTCTGGTCGCGACGACCGTCCTCAGCCTCGTGGTGGCACCCCGCCGGGCCGCCCGGCGCGAGGCTCGCGACGCCCTGCTGAAGGCCGGCGACCACGAGTCCGCCGCGGCGCGCTGACACAGCGAGCTGCGCTGAAGCGGGCCGGTGCTCCCACCAAGCGGGCAGGGGTCACCAGCCGCGCTCGCGCCATTCCGTCAGGTGCGGGCGCTCCGCGCCGATCGTGGTGTCCTTGCCGTGGCCCGGGTAGACCCAGGCGTCATCGGGCAGGACGTCGAAGACACGCTGCCGGACGTCCCCGAGGAGCTGGGCGAACCGTTGCGGGTCCTGCTGGGTGTTGCCGACCCCGCCGGGAAACAGGCTGTCGCCGGTGAACACGTGGGTGCTGCCGTCGCCGGCCCGCAGGACCAGCGCCACGGACCCTGGCGTGTGGCCGCGCAGCTGGATCACCTCGAGGGTCAGCGCACCGACCTGGATGCTGTCGCCGTGGTCGAGCAGGACGTCGGGTGCCACGGGCAGGTGGGGTGCGTCGTCACGGCCGGCGGCACTGCGGGCACCGGTGGCCTCGAGCACATCGGCGAGTGCGCGGTGGTGGTCCCAGTGCTGGTGGGTGGTGAGCACGGTCGCCACGCCGTGACCGCCGTCCGGAATGCCCTCGGCCACCAGCGCGAGCAGCCGCGGGGCGTCGTCGGCCGCGTCGACGAGGAGCTGCTCGCCGGTCGCGCGGTCGGTGACGAGGTAGGCGTTGTTGTCCATGCTCGACACGCTGGCCTTGCGGATGACGACGTCCGGCAGCTCCCGGACGTCGCTGGGGCCCCCGGGGCTGACCACACCCGTGTACGACATGTCCGTCCTCGCTCTCCCTCGCTCGGCCACGACCCCGGCACCGTGGCCGGCACCTCGGGGGGCACCGCCGGCGCCGGCGCCGGCCCGGGGCCGCGGGCATGCGGGCCGGGCCGTCGGCGTTGGCCCCGATGGTGCCGGTGGACGCCCCCGTTCGCACGTGCGTCCGGCGTCCGACCTGAGTCTGTCGGACCCGCCGCCTAGCATGGGAACGAAGGCCGTCCCCTGCCTCCCCAAGCCTCGAGAAGGACTTGTGAGCGACCGACTGATCGTGCGCGGTGCCCGTGAGCACAACCTGAAGGACGTCTCCCTCGAACTGCCGAGAGACTCCCTCGTCGTCTTCACCGGCCTCTCCGGGTCGGGCAAGTCCTCGCTCGCGTTCGACACGATCTTCGCCGAGGGGCAGCGCCGGTACGTCGAGTCGTTGTCGGCCTACGCTCGCCAGTTCCTGGGCCAGATGGACAAGCCCGACGTCGACTTCATCGAGGGTCTGTCCCCCGCCGTGTCGATCGACCAGAAGTCCACCAACCGCAACCCCCGGTCGACCGTGGGCACCATCACCGAGGTCTACGACTACCTGCGCCTGCTGTGGGCGCGCGCCGGCCGGCCCCACTGCCCGGTGTGCGGCGAGCCGATCACCCGGCAGACGCCCCAGCAGATCGTCGACCGGCTGCTCGAGCTGCCCGAGGGCACGCGCTTCCAGGTGCTCGCGCCCATGATCCGCGGCCGGAAGGGCGAGTACGCCGACCTCTTCCGCGAACTCCAGACGAAGGGCTTCTCGCGGGCCCGGGTCGACGGCGAGACCGTGTCGCTGAACGAGCCCCCCTGCTCGAGAAGAAGCTCAAGCACACGATCGAGGTCGTGGTCGACCGGCTGGTGGCCAAGCCCTCGAGCAAGCGCCGGCTCACCGACAGCGTCGAGACCGCGCTCGGCCTGGCCGGCGGCGTGCTCACCATCGACCTGGTCGACGAGCCCGAGGGGCCCGACCGCGAGCGGCGCTTCAGCGAGAAGATGGCCTGCCCCAACGACCACCCCCTGGCGTCGTTCGAGGTCGAGCCGCGCTCGTTCTCCTTCAACAACCCCTACGGCGCCTGCCCCGAGTGCACCGGCATCGGCACCAAGCTCGAGGTCGACCCCGAGCTGCTCGTCCCCGACGAAGACCTGACGCTCGCCGAAGGAGCGATCGCCCCCTGGGCGACCGGCTCGGCCGACTACTTCGTGCGGCTCATGAAGGCCCTGGGTGACGACCTGGGCTTCGGCGTCGACACGCCCTGGCGGGCCCTGCCCGAGCGCGCGCGCCAGGCGCTGCTGCACGGCCAGGACCACCAGGTCCACGTGAAGTTCCGCAACCGGTACGGCCGCGAGCGGTCGTACTCGACGGGGTTCGAGGGGGCGATCCCCTTCGTGCAGCGCCGCCACGGCGAGACGGAGTCGGAGTGGAGCCGCGAGCGCTACGAGGGCTACATGCGCGAGGTGCCCTGCCCCGTCTGCAAGGGGGCGCGGCTCAAGCCCGAGTCGCTGGCCGTGCTCGTCGGCGGCCGCTCGATCGCGGCCGTGTGCAACCTGCCCATCCGCGAGGCCGCCGGGTTCCTCGGTGACCTCGAGCTGAGCCCGCGCGAACGGCAGATCGCCGAGCGCGTCCTGAAGGAGATCCAGGCGCGCCTCGGGTTCCTCCTGGACGTCGGCCTCGAGTACCTGTCGCTCGACCGCGGCGCGGGCACCCTGTCGGGGGGCGAGGCCCAGCGCATCCGCCTGGCCACGCAGATCGGGTCGGGGCTCGTCGGGCGTCCTGTACGTGCTCGACGAGCCCAGCATCGGGCTGCACCAGCGCGACAACCGGCGGCTCATCGACACCCTCACCCGGTTGCGCGACCTCGGGAACACGCTGATCGTCGTCGAGCACGACGAGGACACGATCCGGGCGGCCGACTGGGCCGTCGACATCGGCCCGCGGGCCGGCGAGCACGGTGGGCAGGTGGTGCACTCCGGGTCGGTCCAGGGCCTGCTCGACCACCCCGACTCCCTCACGGGGATGTACCTCTCGGGCCGGCGCGAGATCGCCATCCCGGCCGTCCGGCGGCCGGCCGACCCCGCCCGCACGGTCACCGTCGTCGGCGCCCGCGAGCACAACCTGCGCGGCATCGACGTGAGCTTCCCGCTGGGGTGCCTCGTCGCCATCACCGGCGTGAGCGGCTCGGGCAAGTCGACACTCGTGAACGACATCCTGTACACGGTCCTGGCGAACAAGCTCAACGGGGCCCGTCAGGTGCCGGGCCGGCACAAGACGGTGACGGGGCTGGAGCACCTCGACAAAGTCGTGCACGTCGACCAGAGCCCGATCGGCCGCACCCCGAGGTCGAACCCCGCCACCTACACCGGCGTCTTCGACCACATCCGCCGGCTCTTCGCCGAGACGACCGAGGCGAAGATCCGCGGCTACCTGCCCGGCCGCTTCTCCTTCAACGTCAAGGGGGGCCGTTGCGAGGCGTGCACGGGTGACGGCACGATCAAGATCGAGATGAACTTCCTGCCGGACGTCTACGTGCCCTGCGAGGTCTGCCACGGCGCGCGGTACAACCGCGAGACGCTCGAGGTGCACTTCAAGGGCAAGACCATCGCAGACGTGCTCGACATGCCGATCGAGGAGGCCGCCCAGTTCTTCGCCGCCGTTCCCGCCATCGCCCGGCACATGACGACGCTCGCCAGCGTCGGCCTCGGGTACGTGCGGCTGGGGCAACCCGCGCCGACCCTGTCCGGCGGCGAGGCGCAGCGCGTGAAGCTCGCGAGCGAGCTTCAGAAGCGGTCGATGGGGCGCAGCGTCTACGTGCTCGACGAGCCGACCACCGGTCTGCACTTCGAGGACATCCGCAAGCTCCTCGGCGTCCTGCAGGGTCTGGTGGACAAGGGCAACACCGTTCTCGTCATCGAGCACAACCTCGACGTCATCAAGAGCGCCGACTGGATCGTCGACATGGGCCCCGAGGGTGGCTCCGGCGGCGGGAAGGTCGTCGTCGAGGGCACGCCCGAGCAGGTCGCAGCGCACCGCACGAGTCACACGGGGCGGTTCCTGGCGCCGGTGCTGAAGGGCCGCGGGCACTTGGCGCCGGCCGGCAAGCGCCGGGTCCGCGGGCCCGAGATCACCCTGGGGGAGAGCCTGCCCGCCGGCGTCTGAGCCACGGGGTCGTAACTCGTAGTCGCCGTGGGCCGCGGCGACGGTGCGGATCCCCGCCCTTGCCGCGGTTGCGGTCGTGGCGGTGGATTCTCAGGCGCTCGGTACTGTACGAGACTCCGATCTACCGGCGGTCTTGTTCGCATCCGTCGGGGCAGCCACACCCAAGGAGCGGCATGACCGTCATGGAGCCCCGAACCGCGAGCGAGACGCCGCAGCGGATCCTCGTCACCGGGGGAGCCGGTTTCATCGGCTCGCACCTGACGCGGCGCCTCCTCGCGATGGGCCACGAGGTGCTGGTCGCCGACAACTTCTACTCGAGCACGCGCCGCAACCTCGAAGACCTCCTCGGGCAGCCGCGGTTCGAGCTCATGCGCCACGACGTGACGTTCCCCCTCTACGTCGAGGTCGACCAGATCTACCACCTGGCCTGCCCGGCGTCCCCGATCTTCTACCAGCGCGATCCCGTGCAGACGACGAAGACCTGCGTGCACGGCTCGATCAACATGCTCGGGCTCGCCAAGCGGCTGCGCGCGCGGATCCTGCTGGCCTCGACGTCCGAGGTGTACGGCGACCCGCTCGAGCATCCCCAGCACGAGTCGAACTGGGGGAACGTCAACCCGATCGGTCCCCGGTCGTGCTACGACGAGGGCAAGCGCTGCGCCGAGACCCTCTTCTTCGACTACTACCGCCAGCACGCGCTGCCGATCAAGGTCGCCCGCATCTTCAACACCTACGGGCCGCGCATGCTCCCCGACGACGGCCGCGTCGTCTCCAGCTTCGTCGTGCGGGCCCTGAGCGGGGAGCCCCTGACGGTCTTCGGTGACGGCACGCAGACGCGCTCGTTCTGCTACGTCGACGACCTCGTGGAGGGGCTGATCAGGCTGATGAACACGCCGCCGGACGTCCCGGGCCCGGTGAACCTCGGGAACCCGGGGGAGTTCACGATCCTGGAGCTGGCGGAGAGGGTGCTCGCCCTGACCGGGCAGCACCAGCCCGATCGACTACCGGCCGCTGCCGTCGGACGACCCGGTGCGCCGCCGGCCGGACATCTCCAGGGCGCAGGAGCTGCTCGGGTGGAGCCCGGCCGTCGGCCTCGACGAGGGGCTGAAGCGGACGATCGACTACTTCACCGGCTCGCCCCGGCGCGACGGCTCGCCGGCGGCCGCCGGCCAGTGAGGCCGTGCCTGCGGTCGTGTCGGCGGCGCGACATAGAGTTTTCGCGTGGCCGACCCCGCGACGTACCGCCCGCGCACGGGTGAGATCCCGGAGTCGGCAGGCGTGTACAAGTTCCGCGACGCCCAGCGCCGTGTGATCTACGTCGGCAAGGCCAAGAACCTGCGCCAGCGCCTGTCCTCGTACTTCGCCGACCTGGCCAACCTGCACCCGCGCACGCAGACGATGGTCACGACGGCGGCCGCGGTGGAGTGGACCGTCGTCGCGAACGAGGTCGAGGCCCTCCAGCTCGAGTACTCGTGGATCAAGGAGTTCGACCCGCGGTTCAACGTCAAGTACCGGGACGACAAGTCCTACCCGTTCCTCGCCGTCACCATGGGCGAGGAGTTCCCACGGGTGCAGGTCATGCGGGGGGCCAAGCGCAGGGGCACCCGGTACTTCGGCCCCTACGCGCACGCCTGGGCGATCCGCGAGACCGTCGACCTGCTGCTGCGCGTCTTCCCCGTGCGCACGTGCAGCAACGGGGTGTTCAAGCGGGCCGGTCAGGTGGGGCGCCCGTGCCTGCTCGGCTACATCGACAAGTGCTCGGCGCCGTGCGTCGGCCGTGTCGACGCCGACGAGCACCGCCGCCTGGCCGAGGACTTCTGCGACTTCATGGCCGGCCAGACGCAGAGGTTCGTGCGCCGGATCGAGCTGCAGATGCGCGATGCCGCCTCCGCGCTGGAGTACGAGCGAGCTGCGCGGCTGCGCGACGACCTCGCGGCCCTGCGCCGGGCGCTCGAGAAGAGCGCCGTGGTCCTGCCCGACGGCACCGACGCCGACGTCTTCGCCCTGGCGGAAGACGACCTCGAGGCCGCCGTCCAGGTCTTCCACGTCCGCGACGGGCGGGTCCGGGGGCAGCGGGGCTGGGTGGTGGAGAAGGTCGAGGACGTGACGACCGGCGACCTGGTCGAGCAGCTCCTGCTGCAGGTCTACGGTGACGCCGCCCGCGATGCGGTGCCCCGCGAGGTCCTCGTGCCGGCCGACCCCCCGGACGCCGCCCGAGATCGAGGCCCTCCTGTCCGAGGTGCGGGGTGCGCGGGTCGCCGTCCGGGTGCCCCAGCGCGGCGACAAGCGCTCCCTGCTCGAGACCGTGGCCCGCAACGCCACCCAGGCGCTCACCCTGCACAAGATGCGCCGCGCGGGCGACCTCACCACGCGTTCGAAGGCGCTGCAGGAGGTGCAGGACGCGCTAGCGATGGCCGACGCGCCGCTGCGGATCGAGTGCTACGACGTGTCGAACATCCAGGGCCAGCACGTGGTGGCGTCGATGGTCGTCTTCGAGGACGGCCTGGCCCGCAAGAGCGAGTACCGCCGGTTCACCATCCGCGGCACCGACGGCCAGGACGACGTGGCCGCGATCCACGAGGTGATCACGCGCCGCTTCCGCCGCTACCTCGAGGACAGCGAGGCCACCGGGGAGCTGGGTCTGGGTGACGAGGGCGACGAGGTCGACGACGATCTCGGGGCCGTCCTGGGAGTGCCCGGCCTCGCCCCGGGGGAGGCCACCCTCCCGGGCGACCGGGGCGGCCCGGACGGCGCGGGTGCCGCCTCGCCCGCCCGGATCGACCCCGAGACCGGGCGGCCGCGCCGGTTCGCCTACGCGCCGAACCTCGTGGTCGTCGACGGCGGGCCGCCGCAGGTGGCCGCGGCCGCGCGGGCACTTGCGGAGCTCGGGATCGACGACGTCGCGCTGTGCGGGCTGGCCAAGCGCCTCGAGGAGGTCTGGCTGCCCGGGGAGGACCACCCGCTGGTGCTGCCGCGCACGAGCGAGGGCCTGTACCTGCTGCAGCGGGTGCGCGACGAGGCGCACCGCTTCGCCATCACCCACCACCGCCAGCGGCGCAGCAAGGCCATGACCGACCAGCCTGCTCGACGAGGTGCCGGGGCTCGGGCCGGCCCGGCAGAAGGCGCTGCTGCGAGCCTTCGGCTCGGTGAAGCGGCTGCGGACGGCGAGCGCCGAGGAGATCGCCTCGGTGCAGGGGATCGGCCCCGCGCTGGCCGCGGCCGTCGCCGGCGCACTCGCCACGCGGGTGCCGGAACCGTCGGTCGACGTCGCGACAGGTGAGATCATCGAATGACGCCGGGGCGCGGACGACGACGGGCATGACGACGCGCAAGGACGACGAGACGGGAGCCGGCGTGACGCCGACCAACGGTGCGGGTGCTGAGCGCGCCGACGTGACCGGGCCGATCCGGCTGGGGGTGCCGACCACCACCGGCGAGCTGCTGATCATCACGGGGATGTCGGGCGCCGGCCGGTCGACGGCGGCCAAGGTCCTGGAGGACCTCGGCTGGTACGTCGTCGACAACCTGCCGCCGCAGCTGATCGAGAGCCTGCTGGAGCTCACCACGACGGCCGGCCGGGAGGTCCCGCGGCTCGCTGTCGCCGTCGACGTCCGGGGGCGCTCGTTCTTCGCGGCCCTGCGGACGGCGCTCGCCGATCTCGACGACCGGGGCATCGGGCATCGCGTGCTCTTCCTCGACGCGACCGACGAGGCGCTGGTGCGCCGCTTCGAGTCCGTGCGCCGGCCGCACCCGCTCCAGGGCGAGGGGCGCCTGCTCGACGGGATCGTCCGCGAGCGCGGGCTGCTCGACGAGCTGCGCCAGTTCGCCGACACGGTGGTCGACACCAGCTACCTCAACGTGCACCAGCTCGCCCACCACGTCACCGACGTGTTCGGCGACGAGGCGGGCCCCGCGCTGCGGGTGAGCGTCGTGTCGTTCGGGTTCAAGTACGGCCTGCCGCTCGACGCCGACCACGTGGCTGACGTGCGGTTCCTGCCCAACCCGTTCTGGGTGCCCGAACTGCGCCCGCACACGGGCCTCGACCCCGACGTCCGCGACTACGTGCTGGGTCAGCCGGGGGCCGAGCCGTTCCTGACGGCGTACGCCCACGCCCTCGAACCGGTGCTCGCGGGCTACGTCCGCGAGAAGAAGCGCTACGCGACCATCGCCATCGGGTGCACCGGCGGCAAGCACCGGTCCGTCGCCATGAGCCGAGGAGTTCGCGGGCATGCTGCGGGCGGCCGGCGTCGCCGCCTCGACCGTGCACCGCGACCTGGGGCGCGAGTGAGCGTGCCGCGCCGGCTCGGGGCCCGCCGTCGTCGCACTCGGCGGGGGGCACGGGCTGTCGGCGTCGCTGTCGCCCTGCGGCACCTCACCGACCGCCTGACCGCGATCGTCACCGTCGCCGACGACGGGGGCTCGTCGGGCCGGCTGCGTCGCGAGCTGGGCGTGCTGCCGCCGGGTGACCTGCGGATGGCCCTGTCGGCGCTCTGTGCGACGACAGCGAGTGGGGCCGGCTGTGGCGTGACGTGCTGCAGCACCGCTTCGCCAGCGCCGGCGACGCTGCACGACCACGCGCGTCGGCAACCTGCTGATCGTCGCCCTGTGGGACCTCCTCGGCGACACCGTCGCGGGGCTGGACTGGGTCGGCCGGCTGCTCGGCGCCCGCGGGCGCGTGCTGCCGATGGCGGCCGTCCCGCTCGACATCGAGGCCGTCGTCCAGGGCATCGACCCGACGGAGCCCGACGAGCTCTCCACGGTGCGCGGGCAGGTCGCCGTCGCCACCACGCCGGGGCGGGTCGTGACCGTGCGGCTGCTGCCCGAGACGCCGCCGGCCTGCGCCGCCCGCGGTCGAGGCCGTCCGCGCGGCCGACTGGGTCGTGCTCGGGCCCGGGTCGTGGTTCACCAGCGTGCTGCCGCACCTGCTCGTCCCGGGCCTCGCGGCGGCCCTGCACGACACCCCCGCCCGGAGGTGCGTCACGCTCAACCTCGGGCCGCAGGCCGGCGAGACCGACGGCTTCGGCGCCTCGACCCACCTCGAGGTGCTGGCCGTCCACGCGCCGGCCCTGCGGGTCGACGCCGTCCTCGCCGATCCCAGCGCCGTCGACGACCAGCCACGGCTGGAACGGGTCGCGGCCGACCTGGGGGCCCGGCTGCTCGTGCGCGAGGTGCGCCTGCCCGACGGCTCGTCGCGGCACGATCCGCTCCGGCTCGCCGCCGCCTATCGGGACGTCTTCACCACGCTCTGAGGCGCCCCTCGATGAGGCGGTGAGCGTGTCCCGCCGACGACACGCCGTCACCGCCGGGCGCATCTCGGGCGTGTCCGTTCGACCGATGCCCAGAACGACGGATGGCCCGGCAGTCTCCGGAGCGGTGCACGGACCGGGTGTGCCGGTGGCAGGATGACCCGCATGGCTCTGACGGCGTTGGTGAAGGACGAGCTGAGCCGCCTCCACGTGACCAAGCCCTGCTGCCGCAAGGCCGAGGTCTCGGCCATGCTGCGGTTCGCGGGCGGCCTGCACATCGTGGGTGGGCGGATCGTCGTCGAGGCCGAGCTCGACACGGCGGCGCGGCGCGGCGGTTGCGGCGCGACATCGCCGAGGTGTTCGGCCACACCAGCGACATCGTCGTGCTGGCGCCGGGCGGCCTGCGGCGCGCGAGCCGGTACGTCGTCCGCGTGGTGCGCGACGGCGAGTCCCTGGCCCGCCAGACCGGGCTCCTCGACGGTCGCGGCCGGCCGGTGCGGGGGTTGCCGCCGCAGGTGGTGTCCGGTGCGACGTGTGACGCCGAGGCGGCCTGGCGCGGGGCCTTCCTCGCGCACGGCTCGCTGACCGAGCCGGGCCGCTCGTCGGCGCTCGAGGTGACCTGCCCGGGCCCGGAGGCGGCGCTGGCGCTCGTCGGTGCGGCGCGGCGGCTCGGGATCGCCTCCAAGGCGCGCGACGTGCGGGGGGTCGACCGGGTGGTGATCCGCGACGGCGACACCATCGGCGCGCATGCTCACCCGCCTCGGGGCGCACGACACCGTGCTGGCCTGGGAGGAGCGCCGGATGCGCCGGGAGGTGCGCGCCACGGCGAACCGCCTCGCGAACTTCGACGACGCGAACCTGCGGCGCTCGGCGCGGGCGGCGGTCGCCGCCGGCAGCCGGGTCGAGCGCGCGATGGAGATCCTCGGCGAGGAGATGCCGGAGCACCTGCGGACGGCCGGCGAGCTCCGCCTGAAGCACAAGCAGGCGAGCCTGGAGGAGCTCGGCCAGCTGGCCGACCCGCCGATGACGAAGGACGCGGTGGCGGGCCGGATCAGGCGGCTGCTCGCGATGGCCGACAAGCGCGCGTCCGACCTCGGCGTCCCCGGGACCGAGGCGAACCTCACCCCCGACATGCTCGACGCCTGAGGGCTCCCGCCGTCGCCCCTGCCGGAGGTCCCTGTCCCGGCGTCCGGACGGCCCTGTCCGACTACCTGCCGGTAGCCCCTAGGGTGGACCTAGGTACGACGGCGTACGCATGTGATCAATGACATCCGCACATGACGCCGGGCTGGCACCCGGCGCTGCTGGGAAGGCTTCGACGTGACCGTTCGTGTAGGCATCAACGGCTTCGGCCGTATCGGCCGCAACTACTATCGCGCCCTGCTCGCCGCGGGCGCGGACGTCGAGGTGGTGGGCGTCAACGACCTCACCGACGTCAAGACCCTCGCGCACCTCTTGAAGTACGACTCGATCCTCGGCCGCCTGGGCCGCGAGGTGAGCTTCGCGGACGGGCAGATCACCGTCGGCGGCTCGCAGTTCGCGGTGCTCGCCGAGCGCGACCCCGCGGCCCTGCCGTGGAAGGAGCTCGGGGCCGACGTCGTCATCGAGTCGACCGGGCACTTCACCGACGCGACCAAGGCGCGTGCCCACCTCGACGCCGGCGCCCGCAAGGTGATCATCTCGGCGCCCGCCAAGAACGAGGACATCACCATCGTCATGGGCATCAACGAGCGGCAGTACGACTCGGGGAACCACGACATCATCTCGAACGCCTCGTGCACGACGAACTGCCTCGCCCCGATGGCGAAGGTGCTGCTCGAGGAGTTCGGGATCGTCAAGGGCCTCATGACGACGATCCACGCGTACACCAACGACCAGGTCATCCTCGACTTCCCGCACAAGGACCTGCGCCGCGCACGGGCCGCCGCGACGAACATCATCCCGACCACGACGGGCGCCGCGAAGGCCATCTCGCTCGTCATCCCCGAGCTCAAGGGCAAGCTCGACGGCTTCGCGATGCGCGTCCCGGTGCCGACCGGCTCGGCCACCGACCTCACCGTGCAGCTCGGGCGCGAGACCACGAAGGACGAGGTCAACGCCGCGTTCAAGCGTGCCGCCGAGGGCTCGCTCAAGGGCTACCTCGAGTACACCGAGGACCCGATCGTCTCCAGCGACATCGTCACCTCGCCGGCGTCCTGCACCTTCGACGCCGGTCTGACCACGGTCCAGGGCGACCAGGCCAAGATCGTCGGCTGGTACGACAACGAGTGGGGCTACTCCAACCGCCTCGTCGACCTGACCGCGCTCGTCGGCTCGGCGCTCTGAGCGTCGTCCACCCCTGGTACGTGAGGGCCGGCCGGCGGCCGGCCCTACGACGTCCGGAGCCCCTTCCCACGGATGCCCGAAGATCCCTGAGGTGGCGAAGACCATCGACGATCTCGGCGACGTGCGCGGCAAGCGCGTGCTCGTGCGCAGCGACCTCAACGTGCCGCTGGACGGCACGGCCATCACCGACGACGGGCGCATCCGCGCGTCGGTGCCGACGATCACCCGCCTCGCCGACGCCGGCGCGCGCGTGGTCGTCGTCGCCCACCTCGGCCGGCCGAAGGGCGCCCCGGAGGAGAAGTACTCGCTGCGCCCCGTCTCCGCGCGGCTCGGCGAGCTGCTGGGCCGGGAGGTGCGGTTCGCCCCCGACACGGTCGGCCCCAGCGCCCGGGAGGTCGTCGCCGGGCTCGCCGACGGCGACGTCGCCCTGCTCGAGAACCTGCGCTTCAACGCCGCGCGAGACGAGCAAGGACGACGCGGAGCGCGGTGCCTTCGCCGACGAGCTCGCGAGCCTGGCCGACGTGTACGTCTCGGACGGGTTCGGCGTCGTGCACCGCAAGCAGGCGAGCGTGTACGACGTCGCGCAGCGCCTGCCGCACGCGGCCGGTGGGCTCGTGCTGGCCGAGGTCGAGGTGCTGCGGCGCCTGACCGTCGACCCGGCAGCGGCCGTACGCCGTCGTGCTCGGCGGGTCCAAGGTGTCGGACAAGCTCGGCGTCATCGACAACCTGCTCGGCAAGGCCGACCGCCTGCTCATCGGCGGCGGCATGGTCTTCACGTTCCTCGCGGCCCAGGGCCACGAGGTCGGCACCAGCCTCCTCGAGGCCGACCAGCTCGACGTCGTCCGCGGCTACCTCGAGCGGGCGCAGGCGTCCGGCGTCGAGGTCGTGCTCCCCGTGGACGTCGTCGTCGCCGACGCCTTCGCCGCGGACGCCGCCCACGACGTGGTGCCCGCCGACGCGATGCCGGCCGGCCGGATCGGCCTCGACATCGGCCCCGAGTCGGGCCGGCTCTTCGCCGACCGGCTCGCCGACGCGCAGACCGTCTTCTGGAACGGCCCGATGGGTGTGTTCGAGTTCGACGCCTTCAGCGCGGGCACCCGGGCGGTGGCCGAGGCCCTCACGGAGTCGAAGGGCCTCACGGTCGTGGGCGGCGGCGACTCGGCGGCCGCCGTCCGGCGGCTCGGCTTCGACGAGGCCGCCTTCGGTCACATCTCCACCGGCGGCGGGGCCTCGCTGGAGTTCCTGGAGGGCAAGACCCTCCCCGGCATCGCGGTCCTGGAGGACTGAATGGCACGCACCCCGCTGATGGCGGGCAACTGGAAGATGAACCTCGACCACCAGCAGGCCACGCACTTCGTGCAGAAGCTCGCCTGGACGCTCGAGGACGCCAAGCACGACTACGAGGCCGTCGAGGTCGCCGTCCTGCCGCCGTTCACCGACATCCGTTCGGTGCAGACGCTGATCGACGGCGACAAGCTGGGCCTGCGGTACGGCGCGCAGGATCTCTCGGCGCACGACGCCGGCGCCTACACGGGCGAGATCTCGGGTGCGTTCCTGGCGAAGCTCGGCTGCACGTACGTGGTCGTCGGGCACAGCGAGCGGCGCCAGCACCACCACGAGTCCGACGCGCTCGTGGGCGCGAAGGTCAAGGCCGCGCACCGGCACGGCCTGGTGCCGATCCTGTGTATCGGCGAGCCCCTCGACGTCCGCGAGGCCGGCGTCCACGTGCGCGCACTGCGTCACCCAGCTGTCGGCGGCCCTCGACGGCGTGGCGCTGACCGACCCGCGTCGCTCGTCGTGGCCTACGAGCCGGTCTGGGCGATCGGCACCGGTGAGGTGGCGACGCCGCGGGACGCGCAGGAGGTCTGCGCAGGGATCCGCGACGCCTCGCCGAGCTGTACGGGGCCGAGGTCGCCGACGGCGTCCGGGTGCTCTACGGCGGCTCGGTGAAGGCGTCGAACATCGCCGGGATCATGGCCGCAGCCCGACGTGGACGGCGCCCTGGTCGGCGGGGCGTCGATCGGACGTGGCGGAGTTCGCGGCCGTCGTCCGCTACCGCCAGCACGTGACCGCCTGACCTGCTCCTCCCCAGTTCGGGCGACCCTGTCGCCGAACGGGCTTCTGCGCGCACCGCAGAGCCCGATCCGGCGACAGAGGTCGGGGGAAGGGCCGGGCATCGCCGGACATCGCTTAGGCTGTGGCCAGGAGCGCGTACCGAGCGCCCTGTGAACGCCTACGCGAACCGCAGAGGACGTCGTGACCGCGATCCGGATCACCCTCGAGGTCCCGGTGCTGACGAGCCTGTTCCTGATGATCGCTGATCCTGCTCCACAAGGGCGGCGGGCGGCCTGTCCGACATGTTCGGTGGCGGCGCGTCTCGAGCATGGGGAGCTCCGGTGTCGCGAGCGCAACCTCACCGGTTCACGGTCGCGGTGGCGCTGCTCTGGGTGCCGCTATCGTCCTGCTCGGCGATCCTCAGCGGCTTCACCACGACCTTCGCCGCCCCGACACCGCGCCCAGCGCGCGGCGTCGTTGCCGACGACGAGCACGACGAGCACGGAAGGACCCATCTGTGGCTAGTGGCAATGCGATCCGCGGCAGTCGCGTTGGTGCGGGCCCGATGGGTGAGGCCGAGCGCGGTGACGCGGCGCCGCGGCTTCAGTCTCGTACTGGTGCTCCAACGGGCACCAGAAGGCCGAGCTTCCGCAGGAGGCCGGCGGCAGCCGCCCGAGACCTGGGACTGCCCCCGTGTGGGTTCCCCGCCGGGCAGGACCAGGCGAACCCGCCGTGGCCCCGCGTAACGAGCCCTACAAGACGCATCTGGCCTACGTGAAGGAGCGGCGCAGCGACGCCGACGGCGAGGCCATCCTCCAGGAGGCGCTCGACTCGCTGCGGGCGCGCAAGATCATCCGTTGACCGCCCCCGCTCCCGTCGTCTCTCGAAGGGCGGCTGGGGCGGCTCGAACCGCTGATGTATGGAGCACGCGCCGGCCCTTGCGGCAGGCCGCGGAGGGACCGGTCCACGTTCGGCCTGACGATCGGCCCGAGGCCTCGTCGCACTCGCCGGCTACGTCGAGGGCTCTGCTCGCCGAGCAGGCTGTCGGTGCGCGGGTCGCCCTTCGCGACGGTGTTGGCGGCGAGCGGTCGTGTGGTCGGCGCCACCATCTTCCTCAACCTGCAGGACCGGGCGGTGGCAACGAGCGGCCGCCGCGCGCCCGTCGTCGCCGAGATCGGTCCGACCTGGCTCGTGCCCGCCGCCCAGCGGACGCCGTCAACACCGAGGCCAAGCTCCTGACGCTCATGCACGCCTTCGAGACGTGGCGGGCCCAGCGTGTGCTCCTTCAAGACCTGACGCGCGCAACCGCGGTCACGGGCGGCCATCGACGGCTGGGGCACGCGCGGACGGCGTCCGCCGGCGGACACCCTGGCGGCCGACGGCGGGCTGCGCAGCGCGGCCCTCGACTCGATCCTGCTCGAGGAGTGGCCGGTCGTCCGTGCCCACCTCGAATTGCGACTCACCCGCTGAACCCCCCCACTTCTCGCGCTGATCACTGCAATCCGGTCCGATCACTGGACGATCGTCAACTCTGGGTTGACGCTATCTACGTCGTCAACCTAGAGTTGACGCATGAGCGAGCCCGCCAAGATCGCCTATCCCGTCCGCCTCGACGACCTCATCGACGCCATCAAGAAGGTCGCACGCCGACCCGCTGGACCAACTGACCGACGCGGTGCTCGCCGCCGACCCCCTCGGCGAGATCGCCGACCACCTGATCGGCCACTTCGTCGACCAGGCGCGCCGCTCGGGCGCGTCGTGGACCGACATCGGGCAAAGCATGGGCGTCACCAAGCAGGCGGCGCAGAAGCGCTTCGTGCCCAAGGCGCCCGATCGAACCGCCGCGCTCGACCCGAACGCGGGTTCGGCCGCTTCACCCCGCGGGCACGCAACGTCGTCGTCGCCGCCCAGAACACGGCCCGGGAGGCCGGCAACCCCGAGATCACGCCGGACCACCTGCTGCTCGGGCTGCTCGACGACCCCGACGGGCTCGCCGCCAAGGTGCTCGCCGGCCAGGGCGTCGACCGCCGCGGTCCGCGAGAAGGCCGTCACCCTGCCGCCGCCGCGCCGACGGCGAGCTGCCGCGCTGATCCCGTTCACGCGCGTCCGCGAAGAAGGCGCTGGAGCTGACCTTCCGCCAGGCTCTTCGCCTGGGGCACAACTACATCGGCA
>CAWCCY010000037.1:0-93160 GCA_963794075.1 uncultured Actinomycetota bacterium | reverse complement strand
GCCCGACAACGCCTTATCCATGCCAATTCTCCCGATGAGGGCCTAAAGAAAATCGCGGACGCGTTCGAGCTCGTCGAGCGCTGCCGGCGGGGGAGACCAGCAGAACCTCGTCGAAGCCGATTCGCTCCAGACGCTTCAGCCGCTGGCGCGCGTCGTCGGGCAGACAGACGAGCGAGACCTTGGCGCGCTCGGCCAGACTGCCGGCTTCGGCCTGGGCGCTGAGGTCGACGACGACGTTGGCGAGGACGGCATTGGTGCCGCCGGCTTCACGATAGAGGCGCATGCCGTTTTCGAGATCCTCCCAGCTGCTGTAGAGGCCCGAGGCGATCCAGCCTTGGCATTGCTTTGCGGCATAGTTGATCCAGCGCGGGTTGCGCCAGGCGCCGAGCAATACCGGCGGCCCGCCCTCGCATCCGGGCCAGGGCGACAAGGTGCCGCCATTGACCGGCTCGCCGCGCCAAGCCCGCCGCATGATTTCCAGCGAGCTCATCAGAGTGCGAAAGCGCTGATCGTAATTAGCGCCGAGGAGATCGAAATCGGCTTGCGTCGATCCGCTGCCGACGCCGAGCCGCAAGCGGCCGCCCGACACCGCCTGAACCGACTGCACGCGATGGGCAAGCTCGATCGGGTTGCGCAGCGAGACTTGCAGCACGGCGGTGCCGAGCTCGACCCGCTCGGTCGCGGCGGACAGCACCCCGAGGGCGACCAGCGGGTCGAGGGTGGGCCGGCCGCGCCCGAGCAAGTCGGTGACCCAGATCCCGGGAAACCCCCGCTTTTCGATGCGGCGGGCGTAATCGACGATGCGGCCGAGCGGACGATCGCGCGGCTCCGTGCCCGGACGCAAAAACGTCACGACGCTCAGTCGCATAGCTCCTCTCTCTGCACGTCTAGCTGGACAACAATGCACCGATCGTCGCCGCCAGCCAACTGCCGAATGGTCCGAGCGGACGGCCGCCGACACCGCGTGTTTGCGCGCGGCGACCCCTCGCGGCATGCTCTCGCCCGAGACAGCCGCTCGGCATAGGGGAGGGAGAGAAATGGGCAGGAAGCGATTGACGGGCGACGGGCCCGGATTGGCTGCGGGAAACGGGCTTCTCGATCGGCGGGCGCTGCTCGCCGCCGCGGCTACCCTGGGCGGCGCGGGGGCGATCTCTGCTCGGCCTGCGTTCGGCGCCGCAGAGCTTTCGGTCGAGCCGTGGATGACGGAGCCGGGCGCGCCCTTTATCGGTTACGGGCAGCCCTCGAAGTTTGAAGCGAAGGTCGTCAGGACGTTTGCAAGTGCGCCGGGCACGACCGGTACCGGCGCATCGCGAACACCGCTGCAGCGGCTCAACGGCACGATCACCCCGAACGGCCTCCACTTCGAGCGCCATCACTCCGGTATCCCCGATATCGATCCGGATGCCCACCGGCTGCTGATCCATGGCCTCGTCAAACGGCCGCTCGTTTTCACGCCTGGAGGCGCTCGCGCGGTATCCGATGGAGACGCGCATTGCCTTCATAGAATGCGGCGGCAATGCCGGCGCGCTCTATCAGAAGGAGCCGGCCCAGCTCGACGTGCAGGCGAGCCACGGCCTATTGTCCTGTGCCGAGTGGACGGGTGTCAGGCTCGCGCTCCTGCTCGAGGAAGCGGGTGTCGAGCCGCAAGCACAGTGGCTCCTCGCCGAGGGCGCCGACGCCGCCGGCATGAGCCGCAGCGTCCCGATGAAGGCGGTGGACGAAGCATTGGTTGCGCTCTACCAGAACGGCGAGCGCGTGCGGCCGTCGAACGGCTATCCGCTGCGGCTGCTGTTGCCCGGCTATGAAGGCAACATGAACGTCAAATGGCTGCGGCGGATCAAGGCCACCGCAGGCCCGACCATGACAAAGGACGAGACCTCGAAATATACGATCCTGTTGCCCGAGCGGTAAGTCCTTGCAATTCGTCTTCCCGATCGAAGCCAAATCGGTGATCACTCATCCCTCGCCGGGCCTGACCCTGAAGGCCGCCGGCCTTTACGAAATTTCGGGCCTCGCCTGGTCGGGCTACGGCAAGATCACCCGGGTCGAGGTCTCGGCCGACGGCGGAAAAAGCTGGGCTCCGGCGGCGTTGCAGGAGCCGGTCTTGCCAAAGGCGCTGACCCGGTTCCGCATACCGTGGCGCTGGGACGGCGGCCCGGCGGTGCTGCAGAGCCGCGCGACGGACGACTCCGGCTATGTCCAGCCGACGCGCGCCGCGTTGATCGCCGAACGCGGCACCAAGACGTTCTATCACTTCAACGGCATCACCAGCTGGGCGGTCGGCGAGCACGGGGAGGTCCGGCATGTCTATGCGTAGGCCGTTTGAGTCGCCGCTTCGGCCTTACTCTTCTTGACGACGGCCGCGCTCGCCGAGACGCCCGATCTCGGGCGTTCCGCGACACCGGAAGAAATCGCCGTATGGGACATCAGCATCGGCCCGGACGGCGCCGGTCTGCCGCCCGGCAGCGGGACCCCGCAAGCAAGGCGAAGCAGTCTATGTCGCGAAATGCCTCCCCTGCCACGGCGAGAAGGGGGCGGGCAAACCCAATGATCAGCTGGTCGGCGGGCTCGGCACGCTGACGGGCGACAAACCCCGGTGAAGACCGTGGGAAGTTTTTGGCCCTATGCGACGACTTTGTTCGACTATGTGCGGCGCGCGATGCCGTTCAATGCGCCAAGGTCGCTGAGCAATGACGAGGTCTACGCGGTCTGCGCCTATATCCTTGCAGCTCAACGGCATCATCGCCGAGAACGCGGTCATGAACGCGCAGACTTTGGCAAAGGTGCAGATGCCGAACCGCGACGGATTCATTCCTTTTTCTCGCCAGAAATAGGCGCGATCATTCCGCGCTCATGGACTTTTCCCTCGCTCCGCTCTCGATTTCGACACGACGCAAACTGAGCTCGATCCTGTTGGCCGTCGTGATCTTTGCGGTACTCGCCGGGTTGGTGACCAGCGCCAACGGGCGTCCGATCGTCTTTGGCGTTCTCAATGCCATTTTTGTCGGCATCGGGGTCGGCCTTTTTGAGGAGTTTTATGTCCAAAGCCTACGGGGCCGGTGGATCCGCAACATTCATCCGCTGCGGGCGATCTTGGTTTACACGATTGTGGTGGTTATCCTGTTCCTAATCGCGATCCATTTCACTCACTTGATGCTTTGGCCATTTTACAAATTGCCGGTGCCGTATGGCAGGCTGCCGGTGGTGATCCCGGTGGTAATCGCGTTCTCCGTTATCGGCATCGTCGTGATGCGCACTGCCCATTTCATCGGCATCGAAACCCTGTTCCATCTCACGGTCGGCACCTATCATCGACCTGTGCTCGAGGAAAAGGTCCTCGTGTTCCTAGACATCAACAATTCGACGGCGCTTGCCGAGGAGCTGGGCGCGATTCGGACAAAATCCCTAGTCGGCAAATTTCTCTTCGACATTTCGAAGCCGATCACCGATCACGGCGGCGAGATCTATCTCTACAAGGGCGACGGCTTGATCGCGCTGTGGGATTGGCGCGAAGCGGTGCAGGACAACAGGATCTTGCGGACCATCGACGCGATGTTTGCGACGATCCGACGGGAGCAGCGCGAGTATCTGGAACAGTTCGGCATCGTTCCGTCCTTCCGGATCGGGGTTCATGGCGGCGAGGTCGTCGTCAGCGAGCAGGGCGACACGAAGCGCGCCATCGGGGTTTACGGCACCACGATCAATATCGCCGCCCGAATGGAGGAGGCCGCAAAGACACACAATGTCGCGTGCGCGATTTCCGGCGATGTCGCCGAGAATCTTGCGCGACGAAGAAGCGCGACTGCTCCCGATCGGGCATGAGAAAATCAGGGGAAGCGCGGTAGAAATCCCGATTTACGAATATCGGGTCGCAGGCGAGAGCTGTTCCAATGCGGTTCGGCAGGTCCAGGTTCAGGCTTGGCCTTCGGGAGAGCCGGGCTCGGCTGTCACATAAAAAAGCACCGCCCCTTCCGTAAGCGGCCGACTTGTCGTAGACCTGACCAACATTGTGTGCCGCGAAACAGCACGGGAACGGAGGCTTGCGTGATCGACAGACGCCATGCGTTGCAGTTCGCGATGGCGGCATTGCTGCTCGCCCTGACGGCGCAGGCGCCAGGGCGGCGGACCAAAAGATGGTGTTCAAGGCGTCGGATGTGCATCCCGAGGGCTATCCGACCGTCCAGGCCGTCGAAAATATGGGGAAAAAGCTCGAAGCGGCGACCGGCGGGCGGCTCAGCATCCAGATGTATGCCTCGATGCAATTGGGCGGCGAGAAGGAGGCGATCGAGCAGGCGCAGGTCGGCGCCTTGCAGCTCGCGCGGGTCAGCGTCGGGGCATTGGGGCCGGTCGTCGACGACCTCAATGTCTTCAACCTGCCGTTCCTGTTTCGCAGCACCGACACATATGGAAAAAGTCATCGACGGCCCGATCGGCCAGGAGCTGCTCGACAAGGTCAGCAACAACCCCAATACGCGCCTGATCGGCCTCGCCTGGATGGATGCCGGCGCGCGCAGCGTCTACGACACGAAAAAGCCGATCAAGAGCATCGACGATCTGAAGGGTCTGAAGGTGCGCGTCATGGGCAACCCGATGTTCGTCGACATGATGAACGCGCTCGGCGGCAACGGCGTCGCGATGGGGTACGACCAGGTGTTCAGCGCATTGCAGACCGGCGTCGTCGACGGCGCCGAGAACAACCCGCCGAGCTTTGTCTTCGACAACCATTACCAGGTCGCCAAATACTACACCCTGACCGAGCATTTGATCGTCCCCGAGATCCTGGTGTTCTCGCGCGCCACCTGGGACAACCTCTCGAAGGACGATCAGGCGCTGATCAAAAAGCTCGCGCGCGAAGCGCAACTCGACGAGCGCCAGCTGTGGAAGAAAGTCGAAGACGAGGCCATGGCCAAGATGAAGGCCTCCGGCATCGAGGTCGACACGATTGCCGACAAGACACCGTTCCAAGCGGCGGTAAAGCCGGTCTGGGACAAATACGGCGCCAAATACGGCGAGCTGATCAAGCGCATCCAGGCGGTGAATTGATCTGAATGCGCCGGCCGTCAGCCCTCGCCATCCCGTACGCGGGCCCGCTTTCTCCCGCTCGCGCGGGGCGAGGGTTGCACCGAATGCTCCCTGCCCCGCTTGCGGGAGAGGTCGGGGTGAGGCTTCTCCGCACGGCAATGGACGCGCTCTACCGCTTCTGCGTCATCGTCGCCGGCGGGGCGTTGGTGCTGATCTCGGCGGTGATCCCGTGGGGCGTCTTTACCCGCTATGTGCTGAACAGCGCCGCGTCCTGGCCCGAGCCGATGGCGATTCTATTGACGATCGTCCTGACATTCTTCGGCGCGGCGGCCTGCTATCGCGCCGGCACGCATATGAGCGTCTCGGTGTTGGTGCGGGCCTTGTCGCCGCCATTGCGGCGGGTGGTCGAGCCCTTCGCCGAGGGATTGGTCGCATTGGTCGGCTTGTTCATGGTGATCTGGGGTGCGCGACTGGTCGGCACGACCTGGCACCAGTCGATCGCCGAATTTCCCGCATTGTCGGTCGGGGTCACTTACCTGCCGATCCCGGTCGGCGGCGCCATCACCTTGCTCTTTGTCGCCGAGCGCCTGCTGATCGGGCGTCCGCCGCAGGCCGGCGAACCGGCGCCGCACTGACGCATTGACGCGGAGACAGCGCAGATGGAAATCCTGATCGTCGTCGGGACCCTTCTCGTCTGCTTTGCCCTCGGCGTGCCGATCGCTTATGCGCTCGGTCTCGGAGCGCTCGCCGGCGCCTACTGGATCGGCATCCCGCTCGAGGCGGTGATGCTTCAAGTGTCGAGCGGGGTCAGCAAGTTCGCGATGCTGACGATCCCGTTTTTTGTGCTGGCCGGCGCGATCATGGCCGAAGGCGGCATGGCGCGCCGGCTGGTGGCCTTCGCCAATGTGCTGGTCGGGCTCGTCCGCATCCGCGGCGGGCTGTCGGCGGTCAATGTCCTCGCCACGACGTTCCTGAGCGGCATTTCCGGCTCGGCGGTGGCCGACACCTCGGCGATCGGGTCGGTGATGATCCCGCAGATGGAAAAGACCGGCTATCCGCGCGTCTTCGCCACCAATGTGACGATCAGCGCCTCGGTGCAGGCACTGCTGGTGCCGCCGAGCCACAATGCAGTGATCTATTCGCTCGCCACCGGCGGCACGATCTCGATCATCAGCCTGTTCATGGCCGGGGTCATGCCGGGCCTGTTGCTCGGCGCCTCGCTCATCGTGCTGTGCCTCGTGCTGGCCTACCGCAACGGTCACCCGCGCGGCGAGACCGTGCCGTTGCGCGAGGCGGTCAAGATCGCGATCGACGCCTTCTGGGGGCTGGTGACATTGGCAATCATCCTCGGCGGCATTCTCGGCGGCGTGTTCACCGCGATCGAGGCCGGCGCCGTCGCCTGCATCTGGGCCTTCTTCGTGACGATGTTCATCTATCGCGACTATCGCTGGCGCGACCTGCCGGAATTGATCCACCGCACGATGCGCACGGTGGCGATGGTGATGACCCTGATCGCCTTCGCCTCGAGCGTCGGCTATGTCATGGCGCTGATGCAGGTGCCGGCGCGGGTCACGGCATTGCTGCTGACATTGTCGAGCGACAAGAACGTGATCCTGTTTCTGATCAACATCCTGCTGCTGGTGCTCGGCTGCCTGTTGGACATGGCGCCGTCGATCCTGATCGTCACGCCGATCCTCTTACCGGTAGTCATGTGCTTGAAGCATTGCTGCGCGGGGTTGCACATCGCGTAGCTCGGCGAGTCCACCTGCGGGCCGCCGTAGGCCGTGACGTACGCGTCACGGTTGGTCGCCACGGCGAACGCCTCCCGGACCTTCTCGTTCGAGAAGACCTTGCTCTTGAAGTTCGGCTGGACGTAGTCGATGTACGGCGACTGAACCGTGGACGACCGGTCCTTGGCGCTCGGGTTGCCCACGATCTGGGGGAGCACCGACGGCGGCGCCTGGATCTGCGGAATCATCGTCTTGTCGGCGCCGGAGTCGGCGATGGCCCGCTGGTAGGCGACCTCCGTCTGGACGCCCTCGTTGTAGACGATCTTGTCCGGGTACGCCTTGCGGACCGGGTCCGTCGACGCGTCCCAGTTCGGGTTGCGCACGAACGTGCCGCCCTTGTCCTTGTCGAACGCGCCCTGGAGCATGTAGGGCCCGTCCGAGAAGATGTCGTAGTTCGACTTGTCGCCCTGGTCCTTGTCCTGACGGAACGGCGAGTACGCGAGGAGGCTCGCCGTGGCGTAGTTGAAGTCGTTCCACGGCTTCTTGAAGTGGTACGTGATCGTGTTGCCCGAGCAGCTGACGGCCTTGTCGTACAGGTCCTGGCCGGTCTTCTTGTACGGGCCGGCGTACTTGGACGAGCCGTCCGCGTTCGCCGGGACGTCGAGGAAGTTGATGATGTAGTTCGGGCCGTTGGTGATGACGTCCTGTGCGAACGTCCGGGAGGGCCCGTACTTGAGGTCCTCGCACGTGACGGGCTTGCCGTCCTGCCACTTCACGCCGTCCTTGAGCGTGAACTGCCAGGTCTTGCCCGCGTCGCTCACCTTGCCGGTGTCCGTGGCGAGGTCGCCGACGAGCTCCGGCTTGTCCCCCGTCGTGTAGGTGACCAGCGAACGGATGGCCATGCGCGAGAGGTACTCGATGTCCGCGCCGACGTAGACCCGCTGCGGGTCCCAGGCCTCCTGCGGGCCGAGGGTCAGCACGGTCAGGGTGCCGCCCTTCGTGGCCGCGCTCGCCGAGCTGGCGCCGCCACCGCCGCCGCTCCCACCGCTGCTGCCGCTGCTGCACGCGGCGGCACCCACTGATACCACCGCGCCCAGGGCGACGAGGACGGCGCCCCTCTTGCTGCGCATCATGCAATCTCCTTGTGTCCGCCACCCAGCGCGTGGCACGCGGGGGTCGTTCCCGCAGCGGTCGCTGCGAGCGTGTCGGCACCGTGGCCCGGTCGGGCGCTGGTGCCAGTTCGGGGTGCGCCGCCGTGGCGGCGCGAAGGTCGCTCGCGGTCACGAGCGGCCGGCCTTGGGATCCAGTGCGTCGCGCAGACCGTCGCCGAGCAGGTTGAACGACAGCACGAGAACGAACACCGTCAGGCCCGGGATGGCGAAGTACGCCGGGTCGGGCAAGGCGTAGGTCACCGAGTCGTTGAGGATCGCGCCGAGCGACGGGGTGGGCGCCTGGATGCCGACGCCGAGGAAGCCCAGCGCCGCCTCGGCGGCGATGTTGAGGGGCAGCGTCAGCGTCGTGTAGACGAGCAGCGGCGCCCACAGGTGGGGCAGCAGCTCCTTGACGTAGATCCGGCGTGAGCCGGCGCCGAGCGAGCGGGCGGCCTCGACGAACTCGCGCTCGCGCAGGGACAGCACCTGCCCACGGATGATGCGCGCGAAGAACGGGAAGCCGAAGACGCCGAGGATCAGCGCGATGAGGACGGCCTTCGCCCGATTGTCCGCCGGCGGCACATGCAGGAACCCGGCCACCCGGTCCGACAGCACCGGAGCCAGCGACAAGAGCATGAGCGTCTGGGGGAACGACAGCACGAGGTCGATGAACCGGCTGATCGTCCAGTCCACCCGGCCGCGGGAGAAGCCTGCGATGAGCCCCAGCCCCGTGCCGACGACGACCGAGAAGATGGTTGCCAGCGTGGCGATGATGAGCGAGGTCGTGATGCCGAGGACGACCCGGGAGAGCAGGTCTCGCCCGGTTCCGGGCTCGACACCCAGCGGATGGCCGGGGGAGACGCCGCCGAAGGCCCCGTCGGGGATCGAGCCGAGCCCTTGGACTAGGTCGATGTGCCCGGTGTACGGGTCGAACACGCCGAGCTTGGCCAGGATCGGGGCGACGACGGCGATGAGCACGAACAGGATGGTGATCACGAGCGACGCCATGGTCACCTTGTCGCGGCGGAACCGTCTCCAGACGATCTCCCACGGCCCGCGGCCCTGGATGTCGACGGCACCGTCGATCGCGACCAGGTCGAGCCCGGTCTCACCGGCCGCCTCAGTGATCGGCGACCCGCCCGGAGCAACCGTCATGTCCTCACCGACCTTTCACCCGACGTGGCTCGCCTCGGCAGGAGGCTGCCGCTGCGACGGTCGCACCGTCTGCGCGCTCGTGCACGAGCAGCCCACTGACCGGCGGCATCTGGGTGTGACGGAGCCACGACCCCCACCGGCAGGTGAACACTAACCGACGGTTTTCACCCTCCGAAGAGGGCGAGGCGGAGTCGGCGCGGCCCCGGCGCTCGCGACGGGCCGTGAGACACCCTGGAAGTACACGGAAAGTGACCGAATGTCCGAATCGCCCCGTCCCCTCCTGGCCTTATGTCCCCATTCCTCGCTACGGTGAGTAGACGTTGCAGTATCGCAACGGTCCGTAACGATTTGAACAAGACGGGCGCCGGCAGAGCTTGACGAAGCGGACCGAACACGCCCGGACACCGACAGAGACCGCCTAGAGGGTTTCCCGGCGCAAGCTCGTCACACCGCAAGCGCTCCCGCGAGGGGCGCGACCGGCGCGAGGACCTGCGGCAGGGACGACATCAGGACCGGCGACCGCGGGCCCTGGTCTTCTCGCGCTCGACGGCGGAAAGGCCCACCTTGCGCAGCCGCACCGCCGTCGGCGTCACCTCGACGCACTCGTCGTCGCGGCAGAACTCCAGGCACTGCTCCAGGGAGAGCTTGCGCGCGGGCACGAGGCGCTCGAACTCGTCCGACGTCGACGAGCGCATGTTCGTGAGCTTCTTCTCCTTGGTGATGTTGACGTCCATGTCGTCGGCCCGGGAGTTCTCGCCGACGATCATGCCCTCGTACACCTCGGTGGTGGGCTCGACGAACAGCGTGCCGCGCTCCTGCAGGTTGGTGATGGCGAACGAGGTCGCCGCACCCGCCCGGTCGGCCACGAGCGAGCCCGTCGGCCGCGTCCGGAGCTCGCCGGCCCAGGGCTCGTAGGCCTCGAACACGTGGTGGGCGATGCCGGTGCCGCGCGTCTCGGTCAGGAACTCGGTCCTGAAGCCGATGAGGCCGCGCGACGGCACGACGAACTCCATCCGCACCCAGCCGGTGCCGTGGTTGCTCATCTGCTCCATCCGGCCCTTGCGCACGGCGAGCAGCTGCGTCACGGCACCCAGGTACTCCTCGGGGGCGTCGATGGTCAGGCGCTCGAACGGCTCGTGCAGGTGCCCGTCGACGACGCGCGTGACCACCTGCGGCTTGCCGACGGTGAGCTCGAAGCCCTCCCGGCGCATCGTCTCGACCAGGATGGCGAGCGCCAGCTCGCCGCGCCCCTGCACCTCCCAGGTGTCCGGGCGCTCGGTGGGCAGCACCCGGATCGACACGTTGCCGACGAGCTCACGGTCGAGCCGGTCCTTGACGAGGCGCGCGGTCACCTTCGTGCCCTTGGCTCGGCCCGCCAGCGGGGAGCTGTTCGCGCCGATGGTCATCGAGATCGCCGGTTCGTCGACGGTGATGAGCGGCAGCGGCCGGGGGTCGTCGGGATCGGCCAGCGTCTCCCCGATGGTGATCTCGGGGATGCCGGCGACGGCGATGATGTCGCCCGGCCCGGCCGACTCCGCCGGTACCCGCTCCAGCGCCTCCGTCATCAGCAGCTCGGTGACCTTGACGCGCTGGACCGACCCGTCGCGGCGGCACCATGCCGCCTGCTGACCCTTCTTGATGGTGCCGGAACGCACCCGGCACAGCGCGAGCCGGCCGAGGAAGGGCGAGGCGTCGAGGTTGGTCACGTGGGCCTGCAGTGGCACCTCGGGGTCGTAGGACGGCGCCGGCACCGTGTCGAGGACTGTGCGGAAGAGCGGCTCGAGGTCCGCGCTCTCGGGCATGTCGCCGTCACCGGGGCGGGTCAGTGAGGCCCGGCCGGCCCTGGCCGACGCGTAGACGATCGGGAAGTCGAGGACGGCGTCCGGGTCGACCCCGGTCCCGTCGACCAGGTCCATGAAGAGCTCGTAGGTGTCGTCGACGACCTCGGCGATGCGCGCGTCGGGTCGGTCCACCTTGTTGACGACGAGGATCACGGGCAGGTGCGCCTGCAGGGCCTTGCGCAGCACGAACCGGGTCTGCGGCAGCGGCCCCTCGGAGGCGTCGACGAGCAGCGCGATGCCGTCGACCATCGACAGCCCGCGCTCGACCTCGCCGCCGAAGTCGGCGTGCCCGGGGGTGTCGATGATGTTGAAGGTGACCCCGCCCTCGGGGGCGCCGGCGCCGCGCCAGCGGACCGCCGTGTTCTTCGCGAGGATGGTGATGCCCTTCTCGCGCTCCAGGTCATTGCTGTCCATCGCCCGCTCGTCGACGTGCTGGTGGGCGCCGAACGACCCTGTCTGCCACAGCATGGCGTCGACCAGCGTCGTCTTGCCGTGGTCGACGTGGGCCACGATGGCGATGTTGCGCAGGTCGTCTCGGGTGCGCGTGGGCATGCGAACAGGCTCGATCCGGATCGGGTGCGGGGGATCACCCCAGTCTACGTGCCGCCCGCAAGCGGGGAGACGGCCAGAAGCGCCTGCACGATCGGCACGTCGGCCGGGAGCCAGCACACGTCGAGCCACTCCCCCGGCCCCAGCACCCGCAGCGCGTCGTGGTCCTCGATCGGCGCCGGGACCCCGCGGACGACGCGCACCACCCACACGCGCATCCGGTACGGCGCGGTCATCGGCCAGCCGTCGGCGTCCGGCGCGGGCAGCTCGTCACCCACCTCGACCTCGACGCCCAGCTCCTCGGCCAGCTCGCGGTGCAGCGCCTGCAGCGGCGACTCCCCCGGTTCGACCTTGCCGCCCGGCAGCTCCCAACCGCCCGCGAGCTGCGGCGGTTCGGTCCGCCGTGCGGCGAGCAACGTGCTCGGCCGGCGCAGGTCGTCGACGACGGCCGCGCCGACGACCAGGGCCCCCGCGTGCGGGCCGGGCTGGTGATCCGTCACGGCCCGAAGGGTGACACATCGGCGCGGAGGGGGGCGAGACTGGACGCCGTGCCGTCGACCCCCCGCCCCAGACCCCTGGCCGACGACGAGATCGACCGGCAGCTGGCCGACCTGCCCGGGGTCCGCCGCGACACGGCGACGTCCCTGGTCCTGCGCGTGAAGGCCGGCTCGTTCGCGGACGCCGTCCGGCTGGTGACCCTCGTCGCGCAGGACGCCGAGCAGATGGACCACCACCCGGAGATCCACCTGCGACTGCGGGTCGTGACCTTCACCCTGACCACGAACTGGGAGCACGCGATCACCCAGTTCGACGTCGAGCTCGCGCACCGGATCCTCGAGGCGGTCCGCACCGTGGGCGCCGAGGTGCTGCCCGCTCCCTGAGCTCGCCCGGGCAGGCGGCGCGGCGTGAGCGGTGTCGATCCCGGCGGGCCGGGGTATGCCGGGAGGGACGGATCGTCACCCGGTGTGGAGAGGTCAGACGTGGACGAGCGCACGATCAGCGACGACGAGCGGGCCCGCCGCACGTCGGCCGCCGTGGACGAGCTGCGGCACTGCCTGGCTGCGGGGGCCGACGACGGCGCCGACGAGCGCGACGAGCTCACCGAGCGGGAGCGGGCGGCCCGGGAGGAGCTCGTGCTGGCGAACTCGGGTGTGGCGACCGCCATCGCCCGGCGCTACCGCAACCGGGGCGAGGCGATGGACGAGCTCGTCCAGACGGCCTACGTGGGGCTGGTCAAGGCCGCGAACGGGTTCGTGCCCGACCGCGCGCCCGACTTCCTCGCCTACGCGGTGCCGACCATCACCGGCGAGGTCAAGCGCTACTTCCGCGACCAGGGCTGGGCGGTCCGCCCGCCGCGGCGCATCCAGGAGCTGCGACTGAGCACGACGCGCGTCCGCGGCGAGATCGAGAGCCGGCTGGGGCGCTCGCCGACGGTGGCCGAACTGGCGGCCGAGCTGGGCGTCGACGAGGACGACGTGATCGAGGCGCTGGCCAGCGACCAGGGGTACCGCACGCTGTCGCTCGACGCACCGGCCGGCCCGGACGGCGAGCCCGCGGGCCCCACGCTCGCGGACGGGCTGAGCGTGGTCGACCACGGCTTCGAGGCCGTCGAAGACGTGATGAGCCTGAAGCCGTTGCTCGACCGGCTCCCGCCACGGGAGCGGCGGATCCTGGCGCTGCGGTTCTTCGAGGAGCTGACGCAGCAGCAGATCGGCGAGCAGGTCGGGGTGACGCAGATGCAGGTGTCGCGCCTCATCACGCGCACACTGAACCGGCTGCGCGAGGACCTGGCCGCCGCCTCCTGACCGCTGCCGCGGAACGCCGCCGGCGGGGCCGTCGAGGGCGGGCGGGATCGATGATCCGGGAGGGCGCCCGGCAGGGTGAACGTTTACGTTGGGACGGGTCCCGGGCACTGACCACCCGGGCATGTTTGGTCGGAGCCGCCGCGTCGTCTCGTCGCGGTCCGGGTGAGCGTGACGAGGCGACCGTGGATGAGAGAGCGCCGGTTGAGCGACCGGGAACGAGCAGCTGACGAGCGGGACCGGCTCGCGGACGAGCGGGACGCACTGGCGGAGGTGCGCGACCGCGCGGCCGACCACCGGGACCTCGTCGCCGACGAGCGAGACCTCCGCAGCGCCGAGCGGGACGTCGACGTGCACCGGATCCTCGACCGGGCGTTGGCGCGCGACGTCGCGGCGGACGGTCGCGACCGGGCCGCCCGGCTGCGCGACCTGGCCGCCGAGGCCGCGGAGCAGCGGGACGGCGCCCTGTCGCCCGAGGACGTCCTGATGGCCCGCGGTCACGCGGAGATCGACCGCGACTGGGCGGCCCGCGACCGCGACCTGAGCGCGGGCGACCGCGCAGATCTGATGGCCGCGCGCAACCGGGCCGCCGCGCGCCGCGACGCCGCCCGCGAGCAGCGGCAGGAGTCGGCGCTCGACCGCTTCGAGTCCGAGTCCGACAGGACGCGCGCCGGCAAGGACAGGGCCGAGTCCGCCGCTGACCGCGAGGCCAGCGTGGAAGGCTGAGCGCGGACGCCAGGCAATCTCGTCGACCGTCATACGCACGAAAGTGGCGGGTGCAAGCCCTCGGACCTCGCTCGAGCCGCCACTTTCGTGCGTGTCACCGTCGCAGCCAGGCGCAGTGACGACGTCACACGTTGAACCGGAACTCGACCACGTCGCCGTCGTGCATCACGTAGTCCTTGCCCTCGATCCGCACCTTGCCGCGCGCCTTCGCCTCCGCCATCGAGCCGGCGGCGACGAGGTCGGCGAACCCGACGACCTCGGCCTTGATGAACCCCCGCTGGAAGTCGGTGTGGATGACACCGGCGGCCTGCGGGGCCGTCGCGCCCTGAGGGATGGTCCAGGCGCGCGCCTCCTTCGGGCCGGCCGTGAGGTACGTCTGCAGGCCGAGCGTGTGGAAGCCCACCCGGGCGAGCTGGTCGAGGCCCGACTCGTTCTGCCCCACGCTCGCCAGCAGCTCGGCGGCCTCGGCGGCGTCGAGCTCGGCCAGCTCCGCCTCGAGCTTGGCGTCGAGGAAGACGGCGTCCGCGGGGGCCACGAGCTCGCGCAGTCGCTCCTGGAGGGCGGCGTCCGCCAGCCCGTCCTCGTCGACGTTGAACACGTACAGGAACGGCTTGGCGGTGAGCAGTGACAGCTCGCGCAGCGCGCGAGGTCGACCTTGCCCTGGGCCGCCCGAGGCGAAGAGCGTCGTGCCGCGCTGCAGCACCGTCCTGCGCCTGCGCGGCGGCGTCGAGCACGGCGCGTCGGTCCTTCTTGACCCGGACCTCCTTCTCCAGGCGCGGCACGGCCTTCTCCAGGGTCTGCAGGTCGGCCAGGATCAGCTCGGTGTTGATCGTCTCGATGTCGTCCTCCGGGTCGACGGTCGCCGTCGACGTGGACGACGTCCGGGTCGGCGAAGGCCCGGATGACCTGGCAGATCGCGTCGGACTCGCGGATGTTCGCGAGGAACTTGTTGCCCAGGCCCTCGCCCTCGCTGGCGCCCCGTGACGATGCCGGCGATGTCGACGAACGACACCGTCGCAGGCACGATCGCGCTCGACTCGAAGATCCCGGCCAGCGACCTCAGCGCGGCGTCGGGCAGCGCGACCACGCCGACGTTCGGCTCGATCGTGGCGAACGGGTAGTTCGCCGCGAGCACGTCGGCCTTGGTCAGGGCGTTGAAGAGGGTGGACTTGCCGACGTTGGGCAGTCCGACGATCCCGATGGTGAGAGCCACGGGGTCAGGAGTCTAGTCGCGCCCCGGCGCCCTGCCGGTGCGGGCGGCCTGGGCAAGGATGACCAGGTGGGTGACGAGCGGCTGGGCAAGGTGCTGGCGTACGTGCTGCGGCACCGTCCGGACGCCGCCGGTGTCGCGCTCGACCCGGCCGGCTGGGTGCAGCTCGACGAGCTCGTCGCCGGGCTGCGCCGGATGGGCCGCAGGGTCGGCGCGGACGACGTCCGTGCCGTGGCGGCCGCCGACGCGAAGGGGCGCTACGAGGTGTCCGGCGATCGCATCCGCGCTGCTCAGGGGCACTCCGTCGAGGTCGACCTCGGGCTCGAGCCCGTGGTTCCGCCGGCCGTGCTCTACCACGGCACGGTGGAGCGGTTCGTGCCCGCCATCCTGGCCCGGGGGCTGCGGCCGGGGTCGCGGCAGTTCGTGCACCTCAGCGCCGACGTCGCCACCGCACGGGCGGTCGGACGCCGTCGCGGTGAGCCCGTCGTCCTCGTCGTCGACGCCGTGGGCGCCCACGCGGCGGGGCAGGAGTTCCGGCAGGCGACCAATGGCGTCTGGCTGACCGGCGCCGTCCCGGCGGCTTCCTCAGCCGCCTCTAGTCAGCGCCCTAGCGCAGGCCTTTCTGCAGGTATGCCACGTCGGCGCCGATGTTCTCGAAGGGGGTCTCGACGATGACGTCGCAACCGGCGTCGCGGCAGGCGGCGAGGATCAGCTCGGGGTCGATCGTGCCGGTGTCGTAGTTGGCGTGACGGTCGGCGCCGGAGCCGGCGGCGTCACGGGAGCTGTTGGCGTGCACGAGGTCGACCCGCCCGGTGATGCCGCGGACCCGGTCGACGATGCCCGCGAGGTCCTCCCCGGAGGCCCAGGCGTGGCAGGTGTCGAGCACGAAGCCCGGGCCGAACTCACCGACGGCGTCCCACAGCCGGGCGAGCCGGTCGAAGCTGCGGGCCAGCGCGTTCTCACCACCGGCGGTGTTCTCGATGAGGATGGGCAGGCCGAACCCGCCGTCCGGGGCGCGCTCGAAGGTCTTGCGCCAGTTGTCCACGCCCAGTTCGGGGTCGTCCTTCGCCGTCACGTGCCCCCCGTGCACGATGAGGCCGCGCGCGCCGATCGCGGCCGCCGCGGCGGCGTGCTGCGCCAGCATCTTCCGGCTGGGGATCCGGATCTTGTTGTTCGTGCTCGCGACGTTGATCAGGTACGGAGCGTGGATGTACACGCCGAGGGCCGTCGCCTTGATCTCGGCCTCGTGCGGATGCGGCGGAGGGGCCTTCCAGCCCTGGGGGTCGCCGAGGAAGAACTGGACCGCCTCCGCGCCGATCGCCGCGGCGTGCGCCAGCGGGTCGGCGGAGTCGACGTGCGCACCCACGAGAGCCATCGACCCAGGCTAGGACCCGTCCTCCTGTCCGGCGGGCGCAGCCTCCCGGGTGCGATCGACGTCGACGTCGATGCGCTCGCGACGCAGGTCGACGTTCACGCCCTCCTCGCCCTGGACGCCGACCGTCCCCAGCCGCACCCGTTCGACGGGGACCCACTCGGTGCGGACGACGAGCCGCTCCTCGTAGAGCACCACCCAACCCTCGTCGTCGCCGTCCGCGCCTGCCCGGGTCGTCCGCTCCCTGCTGCGGTCGCGCGCCGACGGGCGCCGGGCCGGGGTCCGGGAGCGGCTCGTAGGCGACCTGCACCTGGTCGCGCCCCAACGGGACCGAGAAGGTGCGGTCCTCGACGACCCGGGTCGTGCGCAGCACCGCCCTCGAGGCGGGGACGCTCGTCGTCGCGACGCGGGGCCGCTCCTCCGAGCGGGTCATCGCGGCCGGCTCGGCGTCCGGGCCGCCCTCGGCGCCCTCGGCGTCCGGGGCGCCCTCGGCGTCCGGGGCGGGCTCCGCCTGCTCCGCGGACGCCGCGGACGCCGGTGCCGCCGGCTGGGTGAGCCCGTAGTGGGTGCGCAGCTGCGACTCCTCCGCGCGCGTCAGCACCTTGTCGTCGTCGATGCGCGGCGCCCGCTTCACGGCGTCGGCGTCCACGGCGAGGCGCACACCGTCCTCGACGCGCTCGACGCCGTCCAGCGGCACGAAGCTGCGCGTCGTCGTGCGGAACAGCCCGCCGCGCTCGACCGTGATCCAGCTCGGCCGCCCGCTCGCACTGTCGAGGTAGGCGCCGGTGATCGTGCCCAGCCGGTCCCCGTCCGCGCCGTAGGCGGTGCGGCCGAGCAGGGCGTGCACATCGCGGATCTCCATCAGGCTGCCTCCGGGGGGTTTGCGGCGTCCGACCCGATCACTTCCCCTGCGGACACCCGGGCATGCTTGCCGCGGCGCAGCCGGCCGTCGCTGTGTCGGTGCCGTCTGGCACGGTGCCGCCATGTCGACCTCCACGCTCGCGGCCCTCGTCCTCGGGCTGCTGATCGGCGCCGCGCTCGGGGCGCTGCTCGCCACACTCGCCGCCCGCGTCCGCGGCGGTACCGCTGTCGCCGAGCGCGACCTGCTGCGCGAGCGCGTCACCGACCTCGAGTCGGCGGCCTCGCAGGACCGTGAGCTGGCTGCCACCCTCTCGCCGCTGGCCGGTGCCCTGCAGCGGGTGGAAGACCAGGTGCGCACCCTGGAGCGCGACCGGCTGCAGCAGTACGCCCGCCTGGGCGAGCAGATCGAGGCGGTGCGGGCCTCGGGCGAGGCGCTGCGCACGCAGACCGCCGCGCTGGCCGGTGCGCTGCGCTCGCCCACGGCCCGGGGCACCTGGGGGGAGGTCCAGCTGCGCAGGGTCGTCGAGCACGCCGGCATGCTCGCCCGGGTCGACTTCACGACGCAGGCGGCCGCGACGACGCCCGGCGGGGTCGGCGTGCGCCCCGACCTCGTGGTGCACCTGCCCGGCGGCAAGCACGTCGTCGTCGATGCGAAGGCACCGCTGGCGGCCTTCCTCGAGGCGAGCGAGGGGGGCGCCGACGACGAGCGGCAGCAGCGCGCGGCGCTCGCGCACGCCCGTGCCCTGCGCGGGCACGTCGACACCCTCGCCGCCAAGGAGTACTGGACGGCCTTCGACCCCTCCCCCGAGCTCGTCGTGTGCTTCGTGCCCGGCGAGGCGTTCCTCGCCGCGGCCTGCTCGGCCGACCCCTCACTCCTCGAGCACGCGATGTCCCGCAAGGTGGTGCTCGCCACCCCGACGACGCTCCTCGCCCTGCTCCGCACGGTCGCGCTGACCTGGCAGTCGCAGGCGATCGCCGGCAGCGCCAAGGAGCTGCTGGCCCTCGGGCGCGAGCTGTATGCCCGGTTGGGCACGCTGGGCTCAGGTGCCGGCAAGCTCGGGCGCTCGCTCCAGCGCGCCGTGGAGGACTACAACCTGCTCGTCGGCACCCTCGAGCGGCGGGTGCTCGTCACCGCGCGCCGGATGCGCGACCTCGACATCGTCGACGGCGAGCTCGGGCCCGTGACCCCGGTCGAGGTGGTCCCCCGGGTGCTCACCGCGGAGGAGCTCCTCGGCGACGACCTACGCGGCGACGGGGTGTTCGGGGAGCTCAGTCCCGCACCGCTCGGGCGGCCTTGATGTCGCGCCGCAGCTCCTTGGGCAGCGAGAACAGCAGGTCCTCCTCGGCGCTGACGACCTCGACGGCCGGCCCGTACCCGCGCTCGGCCAGCCAGGCCAGCACCTCCTGGACGAGGATCTCGGGCACCGACGCGCCGGAGGTGACGCCCACCGTGGCGACCCCGTCGAGCCAGGTCTCGTCGACCTCGGTCGCGTCGTCGACCCGATGAGCGGCCCGCGCGCCGTGCTCGAGCGCGACCTCGACCAGCCGGACCGAGTTCGAGGAGTTGCTGGAGCCGACCACGATCACGAGGTCGGACTCGGCGGCGATCTTCTTGACGGCGACCTGCCGGTTCTGGGTGGCGTAGCAGATGTCGTCGCTCGGCGGGTCCTGCAGCTTCGGGAAGCGCCTGCGCAGCCGCCGCACGGTCTCCATGGTCTCGTCGACCGACAGCGTCGTCTGCGACAGCCAGACCACCCGCTCCGGGTCCCGCACGGTCACGCCGTCGACGTCGTCCGGGCTCTCGACCAGGGTGATGTTCGCCGGAGCCTCCCCCGCCGTGCCCTCCACCTCCTCGTGGCCGGCGTGCCCGATCAGCAGGATGTCGAAGTCGTCGTCCGCGAAGCGGACGGCCTCCTTGTGGACCTTCGTGACGAGCGGGCAGGTCGCATCGATGGTCCGCAGCTGCCGGCGGGCGGCCTGCTCGTGCACGACAGGCGCGACCCCGTGCGCCGAGAAGACCACGATCGACCCCTCGGGCACCTCGTCGGTCTCGTCGACGAAGATCGCCCCGCGCCGCTCCAGAGTGGCCACGACGTGCTTGTTGTGGACGATCTGCTTGCGCACGTACACCGGCGCGCCGTGCAGTTCCAGCGCCTTCTCGACGGCCACGACGGCTCGGTCGACCCCGGCGCAATAGCCGCGCGGGGCCGCCAGGAGCACGCGGCCGCGCGCGGGCGCGGCGTCGGCGCGCGCGGCGGAATCTGCCGGCGCGGCCAGGGTGGGGGTGGTCGAGGTAGGCGTCGAGGTCACGCCTCCATGGTAGGCGGGGCCCTCCACGGGGGCCTGGGCTGCATAGGGTGACGACCGTGACACCGCCCCAGGCCGCCGTCATCCCGGCCACCGCCGGTGCGACGACACCCGAGAATCCCTGGCCGGTGCGGCTGCTCACGGCCAAGCTCACGGAGTACGTCGCGAAGGCCCCGGCGGTGTGGCTCGAGGGCCAGGTGGTGCAGCTGACCCGTCGGCCGGGCCAGGGCACCGTGTACCTGACCCTGCGCGACACCGACGTCGACCTGTCCTTCAGCGTCACCGTCGCCGCCCGGGTGCTCGACGGGCTCGCCGCCCCCCTCGCGGACGGCGCGCACGTCGTCGTGCACGCCAAGCCGCAGCTCTCCCCCAGGCGAGGCAGCCTCAGCCTGGCGGCCGACGACCTCCGGCCGGTCGGGGTCGGCGAGCTGCTCGCCCGGCTCGAGCACCTGCGCAGGGTGCTCGCCGCCGAGGGCGTGTTCGCCGCCGACCGCAAGCAGCCGCTCCCGTTCCTCCCCCGCGTCGTGGGCCTGGTCTGCGGTCGGGCCAGCGCCGCGGAGCGCGACGTCGTCGAGAACGCCCGGCGGCGGTGGCCGGGCGTCCGCTTCGACGTCCGCGCGGTCGCGGTGCAAGGGCCCAACTGCGTGCCCGAGGTGATCGCCGCGGTCGAGGCACTGGACGGCGAGGCCGAGGTCGACGTCATCGTGGTGGCACGCGGCGGCGGCTCCCTGGAGGACCTGCTGCCCTTCAGCAACGAGGCGATGATCCGGACCGTCGCCGCGTGCCGCACCCCCGTGGTGAGCGCGATCGGGCACGAGGTCGACTCTCCCCTGCTCGACCTCGTCGCCGACGTCCGGGCCTCAACCCCCACGGACGCCGCCAAGCGCATCGTCCCCGACGTCGCCGAGGAGCTGGCGCGGGTGGCGCAGGCGCGGTCGATCGCCCGGCGCGCGGTGCTGACGCGGCTCGAGCGGGAGGAGCGGCTGCTGGCCGACCTGCGCTCGCGCCCGGTGCTCGCCGACCCCGTCCGCGTGCTCACCACCCACGTCGAACAGGTCGCGACGCTGGTCCAGCGCGCCAGGGGCAGTGTCGTCGCCCGGCTGGACCGGGGCGCCGACGACGTGCTGCACCTGCGCGAGCGGGTCGCCGCCCTGTCGCCGGCGGCGACGCTGGCCCGCGGGTACGCGATCGCCCAGGACGACACCGGGCGCGTGCTGCGCGACCCGGCCGAGGTGACGCCGGGGCAGCGGCTGAGACTGCGCCTGCACGGCGGCGACGTGGCGGCGATCGCCGCCGGATCGGAGGAGACATGACCGAGAGCGGCCGTCAGCCCGCGGGCGACGTCGACGCGCTGGGGTACGAGCAGGCCCGCGACCAGCTCGTCGACGTGGTCCGCCGGCTCGAGGCGGGCGCCGCCACCCTGGAGGAGTCGCTGGCGCTGTGGGAGCGCGGCGAGGCGCTCGCCACCCGGTGCGAGCAGTGGCTCGCCGGCGCCCGCGCCCGCGTCGAGGCGGCGCGGGCGGAGGCGCCCCCGGGCTGAGGCAGGCCCGGCACGACCGAGGCCCGCGGTCCCCGGGTCTCGGTCTCGGGGTCAGTGCGCGCGGCAGATCGGCAGGACGGGGCCCGCACGGTGCATCAGCACGATCGGGTAGTCGATGTCCACGATCCCGTACCCGGCCCGCAGGCTCTGGGCGAGGGCCTCGTTCGGCGGCGGCGTCTGCCAGCCGGTGTCGACCTGGCTCATGTCGAGCACGACCCAGGTCGCACGGCCGCCGGACTGCGTGGGCTGGGTGACGTAGTCGCGCACGGTCAGGTGCGGGCCGAGCTGGTTGGCCGCCTCGACGCACTGGTCGGCGGGGATCCGCGGCAGCACCCGCTCGATCGCGGCGTCCCGGGCGTCGGAGGTCCAGAAGGCCGTGTTCTGCATCCGGATCATCGGGTAGTCCGGCCAGTGCAGCACCAGCCCGACCACGAGGTAGCCGACCGACCACGCCACCCAGAGGTCGACCGGGCGCAGGCCCCGGAGCCGCCAGCCCGGCCGGTGGCCGTCGAACCACCGCGAGAGCTTCCCCGCCGTGTCGACGGCGGCCATGGCCACGGTCGGGGCGAGCACGCTGGAGTAGTGGTAGCCGGTCTCCCAGAGCTGCGTGCGCGAGTTGAGCATCCGCTCGGCGATGAACGGCAGCGTGAGGATCACGTAGGGCGACAGCACGGCCAGGAACGCCGTCGGGAACACCAGCGACAGCAGCGTGTGCGCCTTGACCGACGGGGTCACGAGCAGCTGCAGGACGCGCCACGGCTGGGTGAGGATGAAGCGCACGGCCGACGCCGGGTCGGGGCCGAGCGCGGGGAACGTCCAGTAGGCGAAGGTGCCGGTCGGGGCCAGCGCCGGGATGACGACCGAGGTGGCGAGCTCGTAGCCGGCGACGCCGACGACGACCAGCCCGCCGCCCACCGCGAGGTTGACCCGGCGCGGCGCCGCCCACCGTCGCAGCCGCCCCCGCAGCCCGCCGCCCGCCGCATCGTCCCCATGATCGGACTGGTTTGCATGATCGGACCGGATTGCATGATCGGACCGGATTGCATGATCAGCGGGGGAAGGGGGGGTGTCGTCAACAGGGGAAGCAACAGGGGAACGGAGGGCGACGAGGACGCCGGCGAGCAGGACGAAGGCGCCCATGTCCTCGCGGACCCCGAGGAGCAGCAGGCAGCACACGACGACCCAGCGCCAGGCGCGGCGGTCGATGGCGTCGATGACGACCGCGATGAGCGGCACGGCGAACGCGATCTCGTGCACGTCGAAGTGCACGGCGCGCTGCAGCGGCCAGCTCAGCCCGTAGACGAGGGCGACGACGAGCGCCCGGCGGCCGCCGAGGCGGCGCTCGGTGAAGCGCGCCACCGGCACCATCGACGCCGCGAACAGCGCGGCCTGCGCCAGCAGGAGCATGCGCGGGTCGTCCCAGATCCAGTAGAGCGGGGCGAGCACCGCGATCAGCGGGTGGAAGTGGTCGCCGAGCAGGTTGTAGCCGGGCGCCTTGATCGGCACGATCGGCGCCTGGAAGCGCGAGTACGCCCGGATCGCCTGGTCGAAGATCCCCAGGTCGTAGTTCGTCGTCTCGTAGTGGATGTGGCGGAGCCAGGCGTACGTGGAGTAGACCGCGAAGACGAGCACGCACAGCCCGGCGAGCACCCGGCGGTCGGCTCGCGGCACGGGCGGAGCGGTGACGGCGTCGGGGCGCGAACGGGCCGGCGCCTTCTCGAGCGGGAGGGTCACGACGCGGGTACGTGCAGGGCGCGCGCGAGCACGGTGGCCTCCGCGACGCCGCCACCCTTGCTCGTCACGAGCACGACCCGGCCGGGGCGGCGCACGAGCAGGCTCGTGTACGTCCGCTCCGGCTTCTCGAGCCGCTGCCACTTGACGCCGTCGATGGTCACCTCACCGACGGGCGTGCCGCCGGCGTCGTTCACGTTGAGCCACTCGTCGGTCGCCGACGTCGCCTGCTCCACGCCCGCGTAGTACTGCCGCCCCGTCACGTAGCCGATGTGGAAGGCCTTGACGCCGTCCATGCCGTCGCGGGCCTCGGCGGCCGTCGCCGTCCAGTCGGCCGGCAGGCCCTGCGGGACCAGCGGCGTGAACCCGAGGGTGCCGGCGGCCCCCTGCGCCGACCCGGGTACGTCGACGGGCGCCGGCGGGATACGGCCGGGCCGCGGCACGAGGAAGAAGATGACCGCGACGACCGCGAGGATGACGAGCAGGGTGCGGATCATGTCGCCGGCCGTCCCACGGACCCCGCGACGAGCCGCCGGCTCGGGCGGCGACTGGTGCTCGTCGGTCGTGCCGGTCGGCGTGCTCACCCGACCATGGTGCCGTGTCCGGCGCGTCCGCGCCGAACCGGCAGCGTGCGGCGGCGCCACGACGAGCATGATGTGGGCCACGGACAGGAGGGGTGGCATGGACGACGTGCTGGTCGTCGGCGAGGCGCTCGTCGACATCGTGCGGCGGGTGGGCGTGCTCGATCCGCCCGCCGCGGACGGCGAGGAGCACCCGGGCGGGAGCCCCGCGAACGTGGCGCTGGGGCTCGGCCGCCTCGGCCGGCGGGTGGCGCTGCTGAGCCGCCTCGGCGACGACCCCCGCGGCCGGCGGGTGCGGGCCCACCTGGCGGCGTCCGCGGTGGAGCTCGTGCCGGGCACGGTCGTGGCCGGCCCCACGTCCACCGCCACCGCGACGCTCGACGGGAGAGGCGTCGCCAGCTACGAGTTCGTCCTCGACTGGCGGCTGCCCGAGCACGTGGAGCTGCCACCCGCGCGGGCCCTGCACACCGGCTCCATCGCCGCGTTCCTCGCGCCCGGCGGCGACGCCGTGCTCGACCTCGTCCGCCGCAGCGCCGGCACGATGACCGTGAGCTACGACCCGAACGCCCGCCCGGTGCTGATGGGCGCGGCCGGGCCTGCCCGGCAGCGCGTCGAGGCCTTCGTCGCCGCCTCCGACGTCGTGAAGGTCAGCGACGAGGACCTGACGTGGCTGACCCCCGGTGCCGACGTCCTGGACGTCGCCCGCGCGTGGCTGGCGCTCGGCCCCGCGCTGGTCGTCGTGACCCGCGGCGGGGAGGGCGCCGTCGCGGTGTGCCGGGACGGCGACGTGAGCGTCCCGGCCCCGGTCGTCGACGTCGTCGACACCGTCGGTGCCGGTGATGCCTTCACCGCCGGCCTGCTCGACGCCCTCGCCGCGGCGGACCTGCTCGGGGCGGGCGCGGCGCGACGCGCTGCACGCGATCGACCGCGCCCGGCTCGCGGCCGCGGCCAGGCACGCGGTGCTCGTGGCCGCTGTGACGTGCGCCCGCCCCGGCGCCGACCCCCCGACGGCTCCGGAGCTGGCCGCCGCCTACCCCGAGGGCTGACCCGCGGGGCGCCGGCCGGCCCCGGGCGCCGGCGGGGCGGAGGCGGAGGGCGCGGGGGGTGCCGTCGAACCGCGCGCGACGAGGTGCACCGCGTGCACCCGGACCTCGGCGTCGTCGGGAGCCGGGTCGTCGTCCTCGTCCTCGTCGTCCTCGCTCACCGCCAGGCGGGCGACCAGCCACCGGGCGGCGTGCGCGCCGAGCTCGAGCACGGGCTGCGCCACCGTGGTCAGGTCGAAGGTGGCGGCGAGCTCGTGCCCGTCGAGGCCGACGACGGAGACGTCCTGCGGGCACCGCAGCCCCAGCTCGCGCAGGGCGCCGAGGGCGCCGAAGGCCATCTCGTCGGACTGGCAGAACAGGGCGGTGGGCCGGTCCCCCGCCGGGCGCCCCGCCAGCAGCTCGCGCACCGCCCGTTGCGCGCCCTCCGCCGTGAAGCCTCCGTCGAGCTCCCAGTCCGGGCGGGCGGTCAGCCCCGCCGCCGCCAGCGCCGCGCGGTACCCCTGGATGCGGCGGCGGGCGGGGGCCGAGGCTCTCGGGCCGTCGACGGCACCGCCGATGCTGGCGATGCCCGCGTGGCCGAGCTCGAGCAGGTGCTCGACGGCCAGCCGCGCGGCCGCGACGTCGTCGACGAGCTCACCGTGCACGCCCTCGACGGGTTCGCCCACCCAGGCGAGCGGCAGGCCCAGCCCGCGCAGGAGGTCGGCCTCGGCGTCGTCGACGTCGAGCGCGACGAGCAGCAGCGCGTCGACGCGGCGGCGCACCGGCAGCGAGCCGAAGAACTCGGCCCGCCGGCTGTCGTCGGCCAGCACGTGGAGCACGAGGTCGTAGCCGTGCCTGCGCAGCGCCGCCTCGATGCCGCGGACGGTCTCGGCGAAGAACCAGCGGCCCGCGTAGGGCAGGACCACCCCGACCGAGCGCATCCGGCCGGTGGCGAGGCCGGTGCCCAGCGGCGAGGCGGCGTACCCGAGCTCGTCGGCGGCGCGGAGCACCCGGTCGCGGGTACCGCGCGAGACGTTGGGCAGCCCCCGGAGGGCGCGCGACACGGTCGCGACCGAGACGCCCGCGCGGCGGGCGACGTCGACGATGCCGGCGCGCTCGACCTGCCCGGCAGAACCGGCCTGCACCGCACCGGCGCCGTCCGGAGCCGGGCCCGACGTGCCCTCGGACCCCTCCACGGGGCGCCAGACTACCCTCGGGTGCGTGCCCGACTTCACCTACGCCGACCTCCTGCCCCGCGGCGAGGACGACACCCGCTACCGGCTGCTCAGCACCGAAGGGGTGCGCTCCCTCGACGCCGGTGGCCGGACCTTCCTGGAGGTGTCGCCGGAGGCGCTGCGGCTGCTCACCGAGACGGCGATGCACGACATCGCGCACTACCTCCGGCCGGCGCACCTCGCGCAGCTGCGGCGGATCGTCGACGACCCGCAGGCGAGCCCCAACGACCGCTACGTGGCGCTCGACCTGCTGAAGAACGCCAACGTGGCGGCCGGCGGCGTCCTGCCGATGTGCCAGGACACGGGCACGGCCATCGTGATGGGCAAGCGCGGCGGCCAGGTCCTGTCGACCGGCGCGACCAGCGACGAGGAGGCGCTGAGCCGCGGCGTCTTCGACGCCTACACCCGGCTCAACCTGCGGTACTCCCAGCTCGCGCCGCTGACGATGTGGGACGAGAGGAACACCGGCTCGAACCTGCCGGCGCAGATCGAGATCTACGCCGACACCAAGCCCGGCCACGAGGCGCAGTACGAGTTCCTCTTCATGGCGAAGGGCGGCGGCAGCGCCAACAAGTCGTTCCTCTACCAGGAGACGAAGGCGGTGCTGAACCCCGCGTCGATGCTGCGCTTCCTCGACGAGAAGCTCCGGTCGCTGGGTACCGCCGCCTGCCCGCCGTACCACCTGGCGATCGTCGTCGGCGGCACGAGCGCGGAGTACGCCCTCAAGACCGCCAAGTACGCCAGCGCGCACTACCTCGACACGCTGCCGACGTCCGGATCGCCGGCCGGGCACGGGTTCCGGGACCTCGACCTCGAGCTCGAGGTGCTCGAGCTGACGAGGCAGTTCGGGATCGGCGCGCAGTTCGGCGGGAAGTACTTCTGCCACGACGTCCGCGTCGTCCGGCTGCCCCGGCACGGCGCCTCGTGCCCGGTCGCGATCGCCGTCTCGTGCTCGGCCGACCGCCAGGCGCTCGCGCGCATCACGGCGGAGGGGGTCTTCCTCGAGCAGCTCGAGACCGACCCCGCGCACTTCCTCCCGGAGGTCACCGACGAGCACCTGGACGACGACGTCGTCCAGGTGGACCTGAACCGGCCGATGGCCGAGATCAGGGCCGAGCTGTCGAAGTACCCGGTGAAGACCCGGCTCTCGCTGACGGGCCCGCTCGTCGTCGCGCGCGACATCGCGCACGCGAAGATCAAGGAACGGCTGGACGCCGGCGAGCCGATGCCGGCCTACCTGCGCGACCACCCCGTCTACTACGCGGGGCCGGCGAAGACCCCGCAGGGCTACGCCTCGGGATCCTTCGGCCCGACGACGGCGGGGCGGATGGACTCGTACGTCGACCAGTTCCAGGCGGCCGGCGGCTCGCTCGTCATGCTCGCCAAGGGCAACCGCTCGGCCGCCGTCACGAAGGCCTGCGCCGCCCACGGCGGCTTCTACCTCGGCTCCATCGGCGGCCCGGCCGCCCGGCTCGCGCAGGACTGCATCCGCAAGGTCGAGGTGCTCGAGTACGCCGAGCTCGGGATGGAGGCGGTCTGGCGGATCGAGGTCGAGGACTTCCCCGCGTTCGTCGTCGTCGACGACAAGGGCAACGACTTCTTCGCCGAGGTCACCAAGCCGCTCGCCCTCACGATCGGCCGCCGCCCCGGCGCCTGAGCGAGGCCCCCCGGCGGCCCCGGGCAGCATGAGCAGCGCTGACGTCGGCCGTCAGGTGCGACGGATGTCGGTCACCGCGAGCGTGAGCGTCTCCGTCAGCACCCCCGACACCGTGGCGTCCAGCTCCCCGGCCGGGGAGTAGGCGACCGGGGTGGCGCCGACGAGCTGCCACCCGAGCCGGGGACTCCCGGCCGCATCCATCACGGTGAGCACGACGTCGCGCGCGGGCTGGTGGCCCCGGCCCAGGGCCGCCCGTGCCCAGGAGTCGAAGACGCCGTCCGTGCCCGCCGCCCGCGTGATGACCACGGGCAGGGCTGTCGTCCCGCTGCCGGAGCCCGCGAGCTGGAGCGCCGACACCCGCAGGACGCCGGCCACCGGGACCCCGTCGACGGTCACCGCGAACCGGGACGCCGGCAACGGCTCCTCCTGTGCGAGCGCATCGGTGGAGCCGCTCACGACGTGGCCGACGGCTGCTGGGGCTCGGTCACCGAGACGTCCCGCACCCGGCCCTCGTTCTGCAGCGTGATGCTCTGGATGGCCACGACCGCCGCGCCGGCGTCGAGCTCGGGGTCGCGGCGGTTGGGGTTGACGGTGAACTCGGGCATGCGTCCTCCGGTGTCTGGTCTGAGGGGCAGTCTGTCGGAGCCCGCGTCAGGCCGGCAGCGGGAGCAGCTCCACCCGGGTGCCGGCCGGCGCACCCCCGGGCGGGACGACGGCGACGCCGTCCGCCTCGGCGAGGCCGCGCAGCATGGCCGGGCCGGCGAACAGCACCGGCCGGCCGCCGAGCACCGGGACCAGCCGGGTCGCGTCGTCGCCGGCGGCGACGGCCTCGGCGAGCACGACCCGGCGCTCGGGCACCGGCGCCGCCCCGTGCAAGCCGGCGACGAGGGGCCCGACGAGCGTCAGGAGGGCCGACACCGCCGCGAGCGGGTTGCCCGGCAGACCCGCCAGCGCCCGGTCGCCCGGCAGCACGGCGAGCACCTGGGGATGCCCGGGCCGCACGGCGACGCCGTCCACCAGCAGCCTGGCGCCGGCGGACGCGAGCACGTTGTGGAGGTGGTCGACGGGGCCTCGGGCCGTCGAGCCGGTCGTGACCACGATGTCGGCGCCGGAGGCGGCCACCGCCGTCGCCAGCGCACCCGGGCGGTCGGGGACGTGCCGGCGGGCGGCGACGGCCACGCCGAGCGCCGGGAGCCAGGCCGCGAGCAGCGGGCCCAGGGCGTCGCGCACCCGCCCGTCCCGGGCCGGGCCGGCGACGAGGAGCTCGTCACCCAGGACGAGCACGTCCGCGGTCGCCCGCCGCACCGTGACGACGTCCGCGCCGGCGGCGGCGAGCAGCCCGAGCGCCGCGGCGCCGAGCCGTGTTCCGGCGGGCAGCACCACCTCGCCCACCCGGCACTCCCGGCCGGCCCGCCGCACGTCGCGCGCGGGCTCGCCGTCGACGACGGCGGCCAGCACCTCGCCGGCGCCGCCGTGGGCCGGCGTCACCAGACCGTGCTCGCGGCGCAGGACGCCGTCGGCACCGGGCGGCAACCAGGCGCCGGTGGCGACGACGACGGCCTCGCCGGGGCCGAGCGGCCCCGCCAGCTCCCCGGCGAGGAGCTCACCCCGCAGCCGCCAGGGCCCGTGGCCGGCGACGGCCCAGCCGTCCATCGCCGACGTGTCGGCCGGGGGAGGTCGGTGCGGGCGACCACGTCGGCCGCGAGAACAGCGCCGGCGGCCCGCTCCAGCGGGACGGCGCGGGCCGGCAGCGGCGGGCAGGCGGTGCGGGCCAGTTCGCGCGCCTGTGCCCACGTGGTGGCGCTCAGCGCGCGAGCCAGCGCAGCCGCGGGAACTGCACGAAGGCCTCGGCCTCGAGCGCGGCCATCCCGACGCGGGCGAGCTCGGCCGCACGGCGGAAGCAGACGAACCTGGGCACCCACTCCGGCTGGTACTTCGCGTTCGCCCGGTACAGCGACTCGATCTGCCACCAGCGCGAGGCCATGAGCAGCAGCCGGTGCCACAGCCGGAGCACGGGGCCGGCCCCCACCCGCGCGCCGCGCTCGAAGACGGACCGGAACACGGCGAAGTTCAGCGAGATGCGCCGCACGCCCAGACCGGCAGCCAGCTCGGCCACCCCGACGACGACGAACTCGACGGTGCCGTTCTCGCAGTCGCGCGCGCGCCGCATGAGATCGAGGGAGAGGCCGTCGGTCCCCCACGGCACGAAGGTCAGGACGGCGACGAGCCGGCCCTCGCCGTCACGGGCCCGGGCGACGACCAGCTCGGGGTCGCAGGGGTCCCCGAGGCGGCCCAGGGCCATCGAGAACCCCCGCTCGACGTCCTCGCCGCGCAGCGCCTCGGCGGTCGTGCGGGCCTCCTCGAGGTCGGCCGGCGCCAGGTCACGCTGGCGGCGCACGTCGAGGGTGTAACCGGACCTCCGGATGCGGTTGACCGCCTGCCGCACGCTCCGCATCGAGCGGCCCTCGAGGCTGAACTCGTCGAGGTGAAGGACGGCCTCGTCGCCGAGCTCCAGGGAGTCGAGCCCCGCGCGCTGGTAGGCGATCGCGCCCTCCTCGCTGGCCCCGATCACTCCCGGCGTCCAGGCGTACCGGTCGGCCTCGTCGAGCCAGGCCTGGATCGCGCCGGGCCACGCCTCGGGGTCGCCGAGGGGGTCACCGGCGGCCAGGGAGACGCCGCCGACCACGCGGTAGACCACGGCGGCCTTCCCGCTGGCGGAGAAGATCGCCGCCTTGTCGCCGCGCAGGGCGAAGTAGCCGAGCGAGTCGCGCCCGCCGAACTTCTCGAGCATGACCCGCAGCCGCTGCTCGGCGTCGGGCGCGAGCACGGCGCTCTTGCGGGCGGGTGCGAGCAGGGTGAGCAGGGTGAGCAGGGCCGTCAGCGCACCGAGGGTGTTGAGGCCGATCTCGGTCAGAGCCCCGGTGCGTTCGCCGTGGAAGGCGAGGTCGGGGGTGAAGCCGAGCAGGCCGACGAACACCTGCTCGAACCGTTCGAGCAGGGAGGAGTCGGAGGTGCGCGCCGTCAGGAAGAGGCCGGCGATCACCGACACGCTGCCCATGACGACGAAGACCCGTAGGGCGGCGACGCGCCCCGTGCGTTCGCTGACGGCGGTGAAGTCGCGCCGCGCCACGATCAGCAGCGCCAGCACGGCGAGGTTGACGGCCACCACCGACCAGCGGTGCACGGGCACGTGGGTCAGCGCGCCGAGCGCGACGGCACACACGGTGAGGACCCAGGCCCGGCGCTTGCGGTGCTTCAGACCGCCGGCGAGCACCAGCATGGCACCGGCCGCGAAGACCGCCGCGGCGAAGATCGCCCCGTTGGCGGCGGCGTGGAGCGCCCGGGACTCGTATCGGGGCCGGGCCACCGGGTGCAGGATGTCGAGGACGGCGAACACCGCCGCGAGACGCACCACGATCGCGACCAGACCCGGCACCCGCGGGCGCCACTGCGGTCGTTCCCGAGCGGGATTCTCGTCGGCGGCTCGCACACCCGCCGTCGTCACCACGGCGACGAGTCTAGGCCCGTCGGGGCCGCCGGGAGGTGCCCCTCGGGGCCGTTCCCAGGGCCGGACCCGGGCGCGCCGGGGATGTGTCGGGGACTGCTGGCAGGATGACTTCGTGGAGCGGGGGCGCGACGGGCCGGGGACGGAACGGTGGGGCGGGGGCTCGCGGGTCGTGGTCCGTGCGGACGACGGGATCGCCGAGCTGGCGCTGCTGCGCCGCCGCGCCCCTGCGGGCGACGTGCTCGAACTCGTCGTCGACGGCGTCTTCGCGATGGACACCGAACAGACCGAGACCGAGCGTGCGCTGGCGGGCCTCGCCCTCGAGCAGCTCGGCGGCGACGACCTGCACGTCGTGGTCGGCGGCCTCGGGCTGGGGTACACCACGGCCACCCTGCTGGCCGACCCGCGGGTCACCCGCGTCGACGTGGTGGAGCTGCACGCGCCGCTCGTGCGGTGGCTGCGCGACGGCGTCGTGCCGGCAGCCCGCGGCGTGCTCGACGACCCCCGCGTGCACGTCACCGTCGGCGACGTGGCCGACGCGATACCGGCGCTCCCGGCGGCCTCGGTCGACGCACTGCTCCTCGACGTCGACAACGGCCCCGGCTTCCTCGTGCACCCCGGCAACACCAGGATCTACGCGGCGCCGTTCCTCACCGCCGCGGCGCGGGTGCTGCGCCCCGCCGGCGTCCTCGGCGTGTGGTCGGCGGAGGCGTCGACCGAGCTCGCACTCGTGCTCGAGCGCACCTGCGGCTCCTGCGAGGAGGTGCTGCTGAACGTCGACCGCGAGGGCCGCACCTTCACCTACGCGGTCTACCTGGCCCGCGTACCCGGCTGACCTGCCGCCACCCGGTCGCTCGCGTGCTCGCTCACGCCGTCGTCCTCGCCCAGGATGGGGCCATGACGAACCGCGAGGGCGTGCGCGTGGAGCGCGACACGATGGGTGAGATCGAGGTGCCGGCCGAGGCGCTGTGGGGGGCGCAGACCCAGCGCGCGGTCGAGAACTTCCCGGTGAGCGGCGTCCGGGTCGACCCGGCGGTGGTGCGGGCGCTCGCGGCGGTGAAGGCGTCGGCGGCCCGGGTCAACGCGCGGCTGGGCGTGCTGCCGGCGGACGTCGCCGACGCCGTGGCGGCCGCCGCGCAGGAGGTGGCGGACGGCGCGCACGCCGACCAGTTCCCGGTGGACGTCTTCCAGACAGGCTCGGGCACCTCGACGAACATGAACGTCAACGAGGTGGTCGCGGCGCTCGCCTCGGCCCGGCTGGGGCGGCGGGTGCACCCCAACGACGAGGTGAACGCGTCGCAGTCGAGCAACGACACGTTCCCGACGGCGGTGCACCTCGCGGCCACCCGGGCCGCCCTCGAAGACCTGGTGCCCGCGCTGGAGCACCTCGCCGCCGCCTTCGAGGACCAGGCCGGCCGCACCGCGGACGTCGTCAAGGCGGGGCGCACGCACCTGATGGACGCCACGCCGGTCACCCTCGGCCAGGAGCTCGGCGGGTACGCGGCGCAGGTGCGCCGGGGCGTCGAGCGCGTGCGGGCGGCCCTCCCGCGGGTGGGCGAGGTCCCGCTGGGCGGCACCGCCGTCGGCACGGGCATCAACACCCCGCCCGGATTCGCCCCCGCCGTCCTCGCGGACCTCGCCGAACGGACCGGACTGCCGCTGACCGAGGCGCGCGACCACTTCGAGGCGCAGGGTGCCCGCGACGGGCTCGTCGAGCTGTCCGGTGCGGCCCGGACGATCGCGGTGAGCCTGACGAAGATCTGCAACGACCTGCGCTGGATGGGCTCGGGCCCGCTGGCCGGGCTCGGCGAGGTGCACCTGCCCGACCTGCAGCCGGGGTCGTCGATCATGCCCGGCAAGGTCAACCCGGTCGTGCCCGAGGCGGTGCTGCAGGTCTGCGCCCAGGTCGTCGGGCACGACGCGACGATCGCGTGGGCGGGGGCGAGCGGGAGCTTCGAGCTGAACGTGATGGTGCCCGTGATGTCACGCGCGGTGCTCGAGCAGGTGCGCCTGCTCGCGAACGGCGCCCGGCTGCTGGCCGACCGGTGCGTCGCGGGCCTCGAGCCCGACCGGGCCCGCGCCCTCGCCCTGGCCGAGTCGTCACCCTCGATCGTCACGCCGCTGAATCGCGTGATCGGCTACGAGAACGCGGCGAAGGTCGCCAAACATGCGGTGGCCGCCCGCGTCACGATCCGGCAGGCCGTGCTCGACCTGGGATTCGTCGAGCGGGGCGAGATCGACGAGGCCACCCTCGACCGGCTGCTCGACGTCCGCTCGATGACGACGCCCCGCCCCGCCTGACGACGACCGGGGCATGGACGGCGAACGGCGCCGCCCCCATCGGGGCGACGCCGTTCGTCCGGCCGTCGACCGGAGCACTTCGGGTCGGTCAGTACCAGCCGGTGGCCTGGCTGTGCGCCCACGCGCTGCACGGCGAACCGTACGTCGACGCGATGTAGCTCAGGCCCCAGGAGATCTGGGTGGCCGGGTTGGTCTGCCAGTCCGAGCCCGCCGACGCCATCTTGCCGCCGGGGAGCGCCTGCGGGATGCCGAAGGCACCCGACGACGGGTTGTACGCCCGGTAGTTCCAGCCGCTCTCGCGCTGCCAGAGCGAGTCGAGGCAGCCGAACTGCCCCGACCAGCCACGAGCCGCGAGCATCGCCCGGGCCAGGGAGCGCGGGTCGCGCGAGGAGCTGCGGCTCGCCTCCTGCTGCTGCTGGGTGGCCGCCTGGCTGCGGGCCGTGGCGGCCGCTGCCGCCCGCCTCGCCGCGGCCGCCTCGGCCGCCGCGGCCCTCGCCGCAGCGGCCTTGGCCGCCGCGGCCTTCGCGGCTGCCGCCTTCCGCCGCGCGGCCTCGGCCTTCGCCTTGTCCTTGATGAGCCGCAACTGCAGGGCCCGGTGCGCGTCGCGCGCCTCGCGGGCGTCCCGCACTGGGTCGGCGTCCGGGGTCCTCAGGGCCTGCCCGGCCACCGGGGCGGCGATGACCGCCGCCGCGGCGCGGGAGTCCTCGCCGTCGCCCAGGCCGCCGAGGGCGTTGACACCGCCCGTGACGCCGATCAGGGCCATGGCCCCCGCGCCGGCCCGAAGGGCCGTGCCGCGGTGCCTGCCGAGGCGCCGCAGGCGGGCCGTGGCGCCGCTGCCGCTGCCCTTGGTCGTTCCGGTGCTGCTCGTGGTGCTCGTCGTGCTCGTCCTGCCGGTGCTGCTCATCGTGCTGGTCGTTCCGGTCGTGCTCGTCGTGCCGGTCGTGCTCGTCGTGCCGGTCGCTCCGGTCGTGCCGGTGATTCGCTGATGGGCCTGGTGCACTGATGACCTTTCCTGGCCGCGCCGTCCGCCGGGCGCAGTTGTTACCACCCTCTTCACGGGCTACCGAGGCCCTCGGTGGGCCTGCGGTGGCGTTCCGCCCGGCAGCCCGCCCCAGCGAAGGAGCGAGCCACGGCAGCCGGGGAGCAGCGCGACGATCCGCGCCCCATTCCTCCCGACTGCGGGGTGCTGACGCCCCAAGGTCACAGAAGAGTCACGAGGGACTCAAGCTGAGATGCACCCTCTCGTCACGTTGCGTCTTCAACTACCCCGCTGAGGTGACTCAGCGTGGAGAACGTGAACAGTGTCACCAAGAGGAGGGGGGGTAATCCGCGTCAGACAGGGGAGGTCAAGGCGTCCGGGCGGTCAGTACCAGCCGGTCGCCTCGCTGTGGCCCCAGGCGCCGCAGGGAGTGGCGTAGCGGTCGGCGATGTAGTTGAGCCCCCAGCGGATCTGGGTCGCCGGGTTGGTACGCCAGTCGGCCGCGATCGAGGCCATCTTGCTGCCGGGCAGCGCCTGCGGGATGCCGTAGGCGCCGGACGAGGGGTTGTAGGCCTGGTAGTTCCAGCCGCTCTCCCGGTCCCACAGCAGGTTGAGGCAGCTGAACTGTGCTTCACCCCACCCGCGCTGGGAGAGCAGGAGCCGGGCGTAGGAGCGCGGGTCGCGGACGACGTTGCGCGAGGCGCGCTCGGCGATGGCCGCCTTGCGGGCCGCCTCGGCGCGCACCTGGTCGCGGGCGACGTCGACCAGGGTGCGGCCCGTGCCGGTCGCCACGGCTCCGGCGCGCGCGGCCGCCTCGGCCGCCGCGACCCCGTCGACTGCCCGGCGCTGCGCCACGACCTTCGTCAGGGCCAGGTCGAGAGCGTCACCGGCATCGGCGGGGCTGGACAGGGAGACACCCGTGGCAGGGAGGGCACCGGCCCCTGCGAGGCCGACGATCGCGGCCTGCGCCGAGGAGTCACCGGGATGCGCCGGCACGTGCCAGCCGAGGGCCGAGAACGCGTTCGGCGCGCTCGCGGCCACCACGCCGAGCGCCGTGACGGCGAGCACTCCGCTCTTCGCCAGCCGACGGCCGGCGGTGCGGTGGGCGAGCTCGCTGCCGGCCAGCGTGTAGCCGGCGGAAGGGCTGCCGAGCTGGACCGTCGAGGCGCGCTCAGCGGCGGCGCGGGCCTTGCCCACCGGGCTGGGCGCCTGCCCCTTACGCTCCTGGGCCCGCAACGCCCTGCGCGACGGCAGGGCCTGCTCGCTGGGGGTCGCCCAGGCGCCCGCAGGGTTGGCGGCCCTCGTCCGCGGCTCGAAGAGCGAGCGTGGCATCTCCGGAGCGGCCTCGGCCGCCCACGGCGCCGACCATTCGCCGACGGGGCGGGCGGCCACCGGGACGCCGCCGGAAGCGGCGGGCTCGACGATGAGCTCGAGCGGGCCACCACTGCGGCCGGGGCGCCGGCGCGAGAGGAAGGCGTCGAGGACGGCAGGGACCGGGCGCGCGGGCGCGGGCGTCGCGGCGCGGGCCACTGCGGGCTGGTCGACGGGCTGGTCGACGGGCTGGTCGACGGGCTGGTCGACAGGCTGCAACGGGCTGGGCGACGGGCTCCACCGCCGAGACGTAGGGCCGCACCAGGCTGCCGGTGTCAGGACCGGGGTCGAGCAGGCGCAGCGCGGCGGTGTCGCAGGCACCGACGCCGCGGCGTCGGGCGGACCGGGCGACGGCGGCGTCCGGGGCGGCGTGCACCACGACCGAGGGCTCACCCTCGCGCGCACCGGTGGGGGCGAAGACGCCTCCGGCGGAGAAGGGGTCGGCGCCGGGAGGGAACGTCACCGCCGGGGTGCGACCGTCGGCCGAGGCCACGACGACCGGAGGTGGCACCGGCGCGTCGTCCCACCAGGGCTCCGCGGCCCTGGCCGGCCGATCGGCTCCGGCCGGCTGGTTCTCCCACCAGGCGGCCGGGGGGTCGGCTGGGGAGAAGTGGACATCGTTCCCGTATCCGAGGTCCGAAGTCTTCTCATCGGACCTTCCGCCGTGACGCCCCACGTCGACCCTTCTGCGCAGGACCCCTCGAGCTGGGTCACCGACGGCCCCCGGTCCGGTCCCCCCCAGGACGGACGACCTAACCAAGCCGAGGCGTTGACCCGCCAAACCTGTCGACCTGGGCGCTGGACGTAAACCTCCGACACACCGGATCGTCACCGAGCGTTATCCGCTCCTTAGTATCGTTACCGCTTGTATACCGATGTGAGTAAGGTCACAGGCGCAGACGTGAACCTGCGGCTGCATGTGCAGCTGAATGAGCATCTGTTCGCGCAGCGAAAGCGGGTCTTCACCGAAGGTCACGAGACTGCGCCGAACATCGACCCGCCGTCACCGGCATCGCGTAGGTTCGCACCCTTTCGTCCGCTTTGTCGGTCACTTCACGGTTCCAGGCCCTCGAGCATCTCCGTGACGAGCGCCGCGACCGGCGACCGCTCCGAACGGGTGAGGGTCACGTGCGCGAACAGGGGATGGCCCTTGAGCGCTTCGATCACCGCGGCGACGCCGTCGTGCCGTCCGACGCGCAAGTTGTCACGCTGCGCGACGTCGTGCGTCAGCACGACACGGCTGTTCTGCCCGATCCGTGACAGCACGGTGAGGAGCACGTTCCGCTCGAGGGACTGGGCCTCGTCGACCACGACGAAGGCGTCGTGCAGCGAGCGGCCCCGGATGTGCGTCAGCGGCATCACCTCGAGCATCCCCCTGTCGAGCACCTCCTCGACCACCTCTTGCGAGACGAGGGCGCCGAGGGTGTCGAAGACGGCCTGCCCCCAGGGGCTCATCTTCTCGGCCTCGGTGCCCGGCAGGTACCCGAGGTCCTGCCCGCCGACGGCGTAGAGCGGCCTGAAGACGAGCACCTTGCGGTGCTGGCGGCGCTCCATCACGGCCTCGAGGCCCGCGCACAACGCCAAGGCCGACTTGCCCGTGCCGGCGCGACCGCCCAGCGACACGATCCCCAGGTCGGAGTCGAGGAGCAGGTCGACGGCGATGCGCTGCTCCGCACTGCGGCCGTGGACGCCGAAGACGTCGCGGTCGCCCCGCACCAACCGGACCCGTTTGTCGGGCAGCACCCGGCCCAGCGCCGAGCCTCGCTCGGAGAGCAGGACCAGCCCGGTGTGGCAGGGCAGGTCGGCGGCCGCCGGGAGGTCGATCACCTGTTCGGCGTAGAGGGCGGTCAGCGTCTGCGAGCCGACCTCGAGCTCGGCCATGCCGGTCCAGCCGGAGTCGACCGTGGTGCCCGGGTCGTACTCCTCCGCGTCGAGGCCCACGGCGGACGCCTTGACGCGCATCGGCAGGTCCTTGCTGACCACGGTGACGTGCCGGCCGTCGGCGGCGAGGCTGCGCGCCAGGGCCAGGATGCGGGTGTCGTTGTCCCCCAGCCGGAATCCGGCCGGGAGCAGACCGGCGTCCGCGTGGTTGAGCTCGACCCGCAGCGTCCCTCCGTCGCCGATCGGGATGGGCGCGTCGAGGCGGCCGTGCCGCACCCGCAGGTCGTCGAGCAGGCGCAGCGCCTGGCGGGCGAAGTACCCGAGCTCGGGGTGGTGGCGCTTGGCCTCGAGCTCGGTGATCACCACGACCGGCAGGACCACCTCGTGCTCGGCGAAGCGCATCGGGGCACGAGGGTCCGCGAGCACCACCGAGGTGTCGAGGACGAACGTGCGCCGCGGCGGCTCCGCGAGCACTGGGTCTGCACCTCGGCGGGAACTGGCCAACAGGGTCTCCCCTCGCCGGTGCACCCGCTTCGGGGTGCGCGTTCCTCGACGCTACGGGACGTCACGGGCGGCACAGAAGAGGCCACGCAGCGCTCATCGGGTGAAGCCGGGATGAACGCCCGCACGGAACGCGCGGCCGCCGAGTGGGCCGAGGGACGGACAGGGGGTGCGTTCGATCGAAGGATGAGCGACGCTGGTGCCACGCTGGCATCACGGATCGATAACACCAGCCGTGGAGCGGCGGATGGCGAGGTGAGCAGCATGCCCGGTCTCCCGAAGGCGCTCGGCCGTGGCGCCGCGCTGCTGGTCGTCGCGCTGGCGGCGGTCGCCTGCGGCGCGCCCAGCGACACGTTCGTCGCGAGTCCCGACAACGATCTGGTGATCAAGCTGCCGCGCACGTGGAGCACGGTGCGCACGGCGTCCTCCGCGGACTCGGCCACCGGGCAGCCGGACGGCGGCTGGAACGCCGTGTTCGACGCCTCGCGGCCGCCCGATGCTTCGCACGTCGACCTCTCGAGCAAGGTGCTGGCGCCCGTGGCCTACGCCCGCGTGGCCGTGCTGAGTGACGACCAGGCGAGCTCCATGGACGCCGACAAGCTGCGCGACATCATGCTGCCCTTCACCGCCTCGGCGCGGGCCCAGGTCTCCACGGACCCCCGGGCCGCCACCTTCAAGCAGATCAGCGACTACGACGTGCGCTCGTCGGTCGCGTCGGGCGCACACGTCGTGTACAGCTACGACCTCGGGCACGGCCGCGAGGTGTTCGACCAGATCGCCATGATCGGCAGCCAGCGGACCAGGGTCTACCTGCTCCTCGTCCGCTGCGACCAGAGCTGCTACGACACGCACCACGCCGAGATCTCCGCCGTGGTCAACTCCTTCACCGTCAAGGTGCCCTGAGCCCAGCCGCCCCGCCGCCCCCTGGAGGTCCCCGTGACGCTCACGACCCCGGCCGCGCCGCCGGGCGCCGCCGGCCCCGACGTGGACCCGCGCTTCCCGTGGAAGGCCAAGGGGACCCGCAAGCCGATCACGTGGTGGCAGCGGACGCGGTACCTGCTGCTCTTCGCGGTCATCTTCGAGATCCTCGTCTGGAGCGACTACCTGCGCTTCTCGCCCGCAGAGTCGTGGGCCGAGGCGCATCGCCAGGTGGCGTGGTCCCAGCAGTGGCTGCTGTGGCTGGCAGGGCTCGAGGTCCTCCGGCAGGTCCACCTCTGGATCTGCACGAGGAGCGCGCGGTACAACCGGTTCTGGTCCGAGCGGGTCTTCGGGCGCTTCAACCGGTGGTCGAACCGCACGTTCAGCGACTGGACCCGCTACAAGATCTCCACCGCGCTCAAGGTGCTGTTCCTGATCGCGCTGCTGGCGATCGTGCTCGGCAAGCTGATCGGTACGTCCCCGGGGCTGGCCCTCTTCAAGGCGCCCGCGCTCGTGCTGCAGGCGCTGCCGCTGGTGCTCCAGCTCGGGTTCGCCCTCGCCTTCGGCATCCTGCAGTTCGTCGGGATCTTCTGGTTCATGTCCCGCGGCGGGGTCGACACCTACCACCCCGAGGACGTCAAGACCCGGTTCACCGACGTCTGGGGCCAGGATCACGTGCTGGACCGGCTCAAGGAGAACATCGTCCTGCTCGAGCGACCCGACGACATCGAGAGCCGTGGCGGGCACGTCCCGTCGGGTGTGCTGCTCTGGGGGCCGCCCGGCACCGGCAAGACGCTGATGGCCGAGGCCGTCGCCGGCGAGACGGGCAAGCCCTTCGTGTTCGTCGACCCGGGCGCGTTCAACGCGATGTTCTTCGGCGTCGGGATCCTCAAGGTCAAGGCGCTCTTCCGCAAGCTGCGCAAGCTCGCCCTGCGCTACGGCGGCGTCATCGTCTTCTTCGACGAGGCCGACTCGCTGGGCAGCCGCTCGATGTCGATGCCGGGCGCCCAGCCGGGCGGCGTCTACGGCGCCGGCAGCTCCCGGCTGGCGGCCTGCAGCGGCTACGACCACCTCTCGTCGCACTCGCGCGCCGCCGTGGCGTCGCTCTCCACCCCTGACCTGCCCGACCCGGTCGAGCGGGGCCGTTCCCGGTACGTGATGCCGACCGGCGGGGGCGGTGGCGGCATGGGCACCCTGCAGGCGCTGCTCACCGAGATGTCCGGTCTCAAGAAGCCGCGCGGGTTCTTCAACCGGGTACTGCGGCGGGCGCTGCTCATGCAGCCCAAGCCGCCGCCCAAGTACCGGATGCTGATCATGATGGCCACCAACCTGCCCGAGGCCCTCGACCCGGCGCTGCGCAGGCCGGGCCGGATCGACCGGGAGTACCGCGTCGGCTACCCGAGCAAGGAGGGCCGGCTGCGCACCTTCGAGGGGTACCTCAGCAAGGTCCAGCACGAGCTGACGCCCGAGCAGGTCGACAAGCTCGCCACCATCACCGCCTACGCCACGGGCGCCAAGATCAAGGACATGGTCAACGAGGCGCTGGTCTACGCCATCCGCGAGGGGCACGACACCATCACGTGGAAGGACATGATCAACGCCAAGCACCTCAAGGACCTCGGCCCGTCCGAGAACGTCGAGTACATCGAGCGCGAACGGCACGCCGTCGCCGTGCACGAGGCCTGCCACGCGGCGATCGCGTGGCGGACGAGGCGCCACATGGACATCGACGTCGCGACGATCGACAAGGGCAGCACCTACCTCGGCATGGTGTCGAGCATCCCGCCGGAAGACCAGTTCACGCAGTGGCGCAGCGAGTACGAGAGCGACATCCTCGTGTCGCTCGCCTCGTTGGCCGGCGAGCGCCTCTTCTACGGCGGCGACAACTCCTCCGGGGTCTCCGGCGACCTGCACTCGGCGACCCTGATCGCCGGTCTCATGCAGGGGCACTGGGGCATGGGGCCCGGCATCTCCTCACTGCCGGCCCTGCGCGACCTCGGCGTCAACGGTGCCCCCCCGGAGGAGAAGCCGAAGGGCGAGGGCGGGATCGGCTTCGGCGCCCGCCTGGTGAAGCGCGAGGAGAACGGCGGCGGCCAGATCGGGCAGCGGATCGAGGCCGAGCTGGCCCGCCTCATCGCGCGCGCGGAGGAGATGCTCGCGGAGAACCGCGCCCAGGTGCTCGCGCTGGCGCACGCACTCGAACGGCACAAGACCCTGAGCGGCGACGACGTGGTCGCCGTCCTCGAGGGGCGCCAGGGCCCGATCGTCGACGGCCGGATCTACGGCGACCCGGCCTTCGCGGCGGAGCTCGAGGCCTACCACTCCGCCGCGGTCGAGGCGCACCGCCACCACGCCGCGATGTCGACACCGCTGCCCGCCCCGCGGATCGAGGCCGACGAGCGGACGCTCCAGGGCGAGCTGATCGGCACGGAGTCGCACCGGGGCGCCGCCGCCAGCACGCCGTGGCCGCCGCCCCCGCCACCCGCCCCGCCGCGGGCCGGCTCCGCACACGACCAGGCCGCGGAGCCCCGCGACGACGTCAGCGACCGGGAAGCGCCACCGGCGGGCGGCTGAACCGCGCCGGTACCGGGGGGACGGGCAGGCTCTGCGGCTCGCCGTCGGCCGCGGCCCCGGACGCCGTCCGCGCCGGCGCGAGCGAGCCCGCCTGCAGGTGCGCCAGATCGACCGCCGCGCGCACTGCCCAGGCGGACCAGGCGACGGCGCCGCCGGCCGCTCCGCCCGCGACGTCGAAGCCCTCGTAGCTGCCCGTCACGGCGGCCGCGGCCTGGCGGTAGGTGACGTAGAGCCCCGGCATGGCCACGGCCACCGGGGTCAGCGAGACCCGCAGCGTGGTCATGTCGCACGCCGCCGTGAAGGTCGTGGGCAGGGTGACGGCGGCGCCGCCCGCGCCGTCGAGCGTGAGGTGGCCGCCGCCGGTGTGCAGCGCTGCCTCGGCCGACACCAGCGGGGCGTAGACGACGTGCGACGTGTCCGTCGCCACCACGCCGGTCCAGGCGCGCAGAGCGAGGGCGTCGCCGTCCAAGTAGGACTGGCCGGTGGCGACCTGCGCCACCCCGGTGCCGTCCCCGCCGATCGCGACCACGGCCGGCACGTCCTGGGCCGTCGTGTCCGCGAGCAGGCCGGCGTTGCGCCGGCCCTGCCCGCGCAGCGCGCCGCCGGTACCGGTCGTCGTGCCGTCGTTGCGTGCGTGCGCACCCCACCCGTTCGCCCCGCTGGTCGTGGCGAAGAGCCCCGTGCCGCGGGCGTAGAGCGCGGCCGCGAAGCCGGTGCCGCGCTGCACCACCTGCCAGGCAGCGCCCCGCAGGGTCGAGGTCAGGCCCGTGGTCCGGGCGCCCCCGGCGTTGGCCCTGCCGAGCAGGACGGCGCCGGGGCCGGCGGCGTCCGCGGGGCTCTCCGCGGCCACCACCGCAACGGCCGCGAGGGCGGTTCCGGCACCGATGAGCAGGCCGCGGCGGGATCGGTCGGAGGGCTGGCGACTCATGGGCGCCAGCGTACAGTTACGCTCCGAATCTGCGGTGTCGCTGTGAGTAAGAACGAAGCGCTCGCAAGAAGTCGACCTTGCGGAAGTCGGGCCACAGCGCCTCGCAGAAGTAGAACTCGCTGTGCGCGCTCTGCCAGAGCAGGAAGCCCGAGAGCCGCTGCTCCCCCGAGGTCCGGATCACCAGATCGGGGTCGGGCTGGCCCCGGGTGTAGAGGTGCTCCGCGATGTGCTCGACGTCGAGGATCTCGGCCAGCTCCTCGATCGACCGGCCCTGCTGGGCCTGCTCGTGCAAGAGCGAGCGGACGGCGTCCGCGATCTCCCGCCGCCCGCCGTAGCCGATCGCGACGTTGACATGGATGCCCTCGACGGCCCGGGAGGACTCCTCGAACTCCTTCAGGCGCCGGGCGGTGGCCGCCGGCAGCAGGTCGAGCGCGCCGACCGGGTGCACACGCCAGCGCTGGGCGCCGGCCAGCCGGCCCACGACGTCCTCGATGATCTCCAGCAGGTCCGTGAGCTCCTGCGCCGGGCGCGCGAGGTTGTCGGTCGACAGCAGCCAGAGCGTCACCCGCTCGACGCCGGCGTCCTCGCACCACCCGAGGAAGTCGAGGATGCGGTCGGCGCCGGCGCGGTGGCCGTCCGCCGCCACGGCGCCCGAGGCGCGCGCCCAGCGGCGGTTGCCGTCGAGGATGACGCCGACGTGCCGAGGCACCGCGGCGGGTGACAGCGAGGCGGCGAGCCGGCTCTCGTACGCGCGGTAGACGAGCTGTCGCAAACCCATCGGTGATCCTCGGCTCCCGCGCGACGTCGTCCGTTCTCTGGGGGCAAGGCTAACGCGGCTCGGCCGGCGGGCAGGCCGTCGCGGCACGCGCCGTGGTGGAGGCGTGGAAGGCCGTCGTCGTGAGTACTGTCCATGCCATGGACCAGGAGGTCGTGCGCGCCGTCCGGCCGCTCCTGCGCGGCTGGCTCCACCTGGGCGCGCTGCCGCTCGTGGTGGTCACGGGGATCGTCCTCACCGTGCGCGCCCCCGCCGGCCGGACCCGGGCGGCGGTGGCGGTCTTCGCGGTCAGCGCCGCGCTGCTCTTCGGCGTGAGCGCGCTCTACCACCGCCGGCAGTGGGGGCCGAGAACGTTCGCCGTGCTCCAGCGGCTCGACCACGCCAACATCTTCTTGATCATCGCGGGGACGTACACGCCCTTCGCCGTGCTGCTGCTGCCGTCGGGAGCCGCCCGCACGCTGCTGTGGCTGGTCTGGGGCGGAGCGGTCGCCGGCGTCGCGTTCCGGATCCTGTGGATCGGCGCGCCGCGCTGGCTCTACGTGCCCGTCTACCTCGCGCTGGGGTGGGTCGCGGTGGTCTACCTGCCCGCCTTCGCCGCCGCCGGCGGGGCGGTGCTCGCGTTCGTCGTCGCCGGCGGCCTGCTCTACACCGTCGGCGGACTCGTCTACGGGATCCGCCGCCCCGACCCCAGCCCGCGCTGGTTCGGGTTCCACGAGGTGTTCCACGCGCTGACCGTGCTGGCCTTCGCCTCGCACTGCGCCGGCCTCGCCCTGGCCGTCACCGCCTCCTGAGCAGCTTGGGCCGCCGTTTCATAAGCGACGCGGTGATCGACTTAGCCCGGTCAGGTCACCACGCTCTTCGCCTCCCTCGCGCGGTGATCATGCATTCCAGTCCGATCATCGTCGGCCATGATCGGACCGAAGTGCATGATCGGACCGGAATGCATGATCACCGCGGGGTGGGGGTGGGGTCAGTCCGTCGACCTGTCGGTGTCGGTGTCGGTGTCGGTGCTGCCCGTGCTGCCTGCGCCGGCCGCGCCAGGGCCGGCGGCCCTGACCTGCTCGACCCGCTCCATGGCGGAGCGCAGGTCGCCCAGCCAGTCGGCGGTGTGCTGTCCCACCAGCCGCACGCACCAGGCGAGCGCGTGCGCGCGGGAGCGGGCCACGCCGGCGTCGACCAGGGTGTCGAGCACCTGCCGCTCGGGCTGTCGCAGCCGCGTCATCACCGGCACGGCGAGGTGGGTGAAGAGCTCGCGGCTGTCACCCGCGCGCACGCCCCAGGCGACCTTGCGGCTAAACCGGTGCTCGGCCTCGCGGGCGACGCCGATGCGCTGGTCGCGGGTCTCCGAGCGGAAGCGGGCGATCAGACCGGCGATCCCCTCGGCCCGCTCCGCTGCCGTGGCCCCCTCGGCGGTCTCAGGGGCGGTCAGGGTGAGGACGACCGTGATCTCCTCACGGTCGACGGCGATCTCCGGCGGTGCGGCGACCGTCCATTCCTGCGGGAGCCGCTGCGTGAACCAGGCGCTCACGGCGGCGGGACTGTTCTCGTGGTGGGTCATGTAACGATGATTACTCGCTTACAGCAGTTGCGCCAGTCTCTACCGAGGCTGTTCGCCGCCGGCTGACACGCCGGAGCTGCGGGGCCGCTCGTCACCCCTGCTCGGCCCGCACGATCGCACCGACCTGGGCGGCGAGCGCGTCGGCATCGGTCACCGGCGCCTGGCAGACGAACCCGCGGCACACGTAGGCCGCCGCGGAGCCGCCCACCAGCGGCCGGTCCGCCAGCAGCGGGACGGCGTCCGCGCCGGGTTCCCCCACTGACAGCACCAGCCCGGGGGCGACACCCGCGAGCGCGACGGCACGTAGCGCGGCGCGGCCCGGGTCGCCGTCAGGGCCGACCACGGCGACCTCGCGGGGCCCGTCCGCGAGGGCCTCCCCCACGGCCAGCGCCCACCCGAACGCCCGCGGCACCCGCCCGCCCGCGGCACCGGCCACCGTGAGCCCACCCTCCGCCGCGTCCCGGTGCCGCTGCGACCCGGTCAGCGCTGCGTACGACAGCAGTGCTCCGGACGCCGCGGACCAGCCGGAGGGGTAGGCGTTGTCCGCCGGCTCCTGCGGGCGGCGCACAGCGGCGAGGGCGGCGTCCGTGCCGTCGTCGGGGGTGTCGTGGAAGGCCGTGCCGCCACCCTCCTGCGGGCCGGCGAAGTGGTCGAGCACGGTGTCGAGCAGCGCGCCGGCGAGCTCGAGCCATGCCGCCTCGCCGGTGACGGTGTGCAGCGCGAGCAGCCCCTCCGCCACGTCCGCGTAGTCCTCGAGCACGCCGGCCGGCGTGCCCACGGCGCCGTCCCGGCTGACCCGGCGCAACCTCACCCGCGCGGCGCCCGGGCGGCCAGAGCTGTCGGGCTCGGGCACCAGGTGGACGGCGACGAGCAGGTCGGCGGCTCGCGCCGCGGCCTCGACCAGGTCGGGGCGCTCCAGCAGGGCACCGGTCTCGGCGAGCGCGGCGATCGCCAGGCCGTTCCAGGCGGCCACCACCTTGTCGTCCCGTGCCGGCTGGGGCCGGCGCGCCCTCGCCGCGAGCAGCGCGGCCCGGGCCTGCTCCCAGCGCTGCGCCTGGTCGGGGTCGGCCCAGACGTCACGATCGAGCTGCAGGGTCGAGCTGCCGTGCTCGAACGTCCCCTGCGGGGTGACGCGCAGCAGCGCCTGGACCCAGGGCAGGTCCGCGGCGCCGACGACGTCGAGCAGCTGCGCGGGCGTCCACACGTAGGTGAAGCCCTCGACCCCGTGCACCCGGCCCTCGGCGTCCCGGACCGGGGTGTCGGCGTCGAGGGACGAGGCGAACCCGCCCTCGGCCGTGCCCAGCGCCGAGACCATCCAGTCACAGGTCTCCTGCGCGACCCTGCGCCCGGTGGGCTCGCCCGTCAGCCGCCACCAGTGCAGGTACACCCGCGCGAGCAGGGCGTTGTCGTAGAGCATCTTCTCGAAGTGCGGCACGACCCACCCGGCGTCGACGGCGTATCGCGCGAAGCCGCCCGCCAGCTGGTCGTACATCCCGCTGCGCGCCATCGCGTGCAGGGTGCGCCCGGCGAGGCCGAGCGCGACCGCGCCGGAGCCCGCCTCGAAGGCGGCCACGTCGACCCCACCCGCGGGGTCGGTGACCTCGAGCCGGCGCCGCGCGGCATGGCGCAGCAGCTGCTCGAGGTTCATCGACGGCGGGAACTTCGGCGCCCCCCCGAAGCCGCCGTACTCGCGGTCCTCCTCCTGGGCGAGGGTGCGCACCGCTGCCTCCAGGACGTCGTCCGCGGGAGGCCCCTCCCCCGCCGGCAGCCGGCCGTCCAGAGCGGCCGCGATGCGCCCGCCCGAGTTCTCGATCTCGTCGCGCTGCTCCGCCCACGCCTGCCCGATCGCGACCAGGAGCTGGGGGAACGACGGCATCCCGGGGCGCGGGCGCGGGGGGAAGTACGTGCCGGCGTAGAAGGGGCGGCCCTGCGGCGTGAGGAAGACCGTCATCGGCCAGCCGCCGTGGCCGGTCAGGGCCTGGGTGGCGGCCATGTAGACGGCGTCGACGTCGGGGCGCTCCTCGCGATCGACCTTGACGCTGACGAAGCGCTCGTTCATCAACGCCGCCGTCGCCGGGTCCTCGAAGGACTCGTGCGCCATCACGTGGCACCAGTGGCAGGCCGCGTAGCCCACGCTGAGCAGCACGGGGCGGTCGAGCCGCCCGGCCAGCTCGAACGCCTCCTCGCCCCACTCCTGCCAGGCCACCGGGTTGTCCCGGTGCTGCTGGAGGTACGGGCTGGTCGCCTCGGCGAGCCGGTTGGTGAGGACGACGGGGTCTTCCTGCGCCGGGGTCATCCCTCAGGGATACCGAGGACGGGCGCGCCGGGCCAGGCGAGGCGCGTCGGCTCCGGGCAGGCCAGGTCCGCGGCTGTCTGCCCGGCGGCGACGATGACGGAGACGGTGACGGGACAGGCCGGGTCAGCCCCAGACGCGAGCGGTGACGGCCTTGGCGGTGTCGGCCCACGCGTTGCCGGACTCCTGGAGCACCGTGGCACCGGTGCGCAGGATCCCGCAGCCCGCGATGGTGACGCCGGAGCCGATCCTGTTGTCGCGGGCCACCACGGGGCCCAGCGTCGACAGGGGCGCGTTCTGCAGCTTCACGGCGCAGGTGCCCCTGTCGATGAAGTTGCCCTCGATGACCAGGCCGCGCACGGGCCCCTGGCTCTGGGTGACCTGGATGCCGGAGGCGGGACCGCCGCTGATCGAGTTGCCTGTCAGCACGATCCCGGTGCCGCCCAGGATCTGCACGCCGTCGTTGTGCGACGGGCCGCCGTTCTGCGCCGGGTCGTGGTCATAGGCGACGAGGTCGTGGATCCACGAGGACTCGACCCGGACGTTGTTGCCGTGGATCTTGACGCCGTCGACCGTGCCGTGGATGTCGAGCCGGCGGGCCGTGAAGTTCCAGCCCTGCAGGCCGTCGAGGTAGACGGACGGCCGGTCCGGCGCGAGCTCGGTGTCCTCGACGACGAGATTCGTCGCGGACGCCGTGGTGTCGCGGATCAGGCCCCGGCCGCGCGTCGGCGTGGTGCCGCCGCGGACGATGCTGTCGCGGATCGTGACGTTCGGCGCCGTGACGTTGACGTACCCGTGGATGTCCAGACCCTGGACCACCTGGCCGGGGGTGGTCAGGTTCAGGTCGCCCTGGTGCACCTTCAGGGCCCTGCCGCTGCGCACGCCTGTCGTCCTGGCCGTCGGGAACCCGGCGAAGGAGGTGGCGCCGCCGGCCGCGGTGTCCGTCGGCGTCGGCGGCCGCGGCGTCCCGGTGCCCGAGGAGGCCGGGCTCGACGGCGTGGTGGCGGTCGGGGAGGTCACCCGGGGCGAGCTGGCAGCTGGGGCGGGCGACGCCGGCGTGCTGGTGGTGGGAGCGGCCGTGGTGGCCGTGCCCGACGCCGACGGGGCCGGGGCCTGCCCGGCGCCCGCGGGGGCGTCGGCGACGTCGAGCCCCGAGAAGCGCACCTGAAGCGGCCCTGCCGCGGCGGCGGAGAGGTAGGTCGACGCGGAGACGGCGCCGCGGTCGGTGCCGGCCGCCGGTGAGGCGTCGGTCACCGAGTACTGCCAGCCGGGGACCGCCCCGCCCGCCTGCCAGGCGCGCGCCGAGATGCTGACGGGGTTCGCCCCCGAGACGACCGCCTGCACCCAGAGCGTGCCGGCGCCGGCACGCCCCGGAACGGGGACCACACCCAGGCCGGCCTGACCGCTGCCGGTGCGCTTGACGACGCCCAGCCTCAACTGCCCGTCGGGCATGACCCGGACCTGGGCGTAGTAGCCGCCCGCGGCGCTGCTCCGCAGCTGGACGGCGACGTAGACGGGCCCGCCCACAGGCAGTGCGGAGAGGTCGTACCCGACGGTGACCGCGCCGTCCTGGACGTTCAGGCCCGACCCGCCGGACGCGCCACTGCCGGGCCGGAGCTCGAGGGTGCCGGCGCGGACGACGGACGGGCCGGAGGCGGCGAGCGCGAAGCCGGGGATCGCCAGCGACGTGACGGCGACCAGGAGACCGGCCAGCCGGCGGGTACGGCGCCGGGACCCGGGGCCACGGCGGGACGCCGAGGTCAGTCGGGCCTGGCGACGCGTCACGGGGGATCGTACCGCCGACAGTCCGGGCACCTCGCGGACTTCGTCCACCGCCTGCTCCGCACGCAGCACCCGGAGCTCGCGCCGTGTCGGCAGGCCCGGCGCCGCGCGGTCGGCGTGCCGGCCGGGCTCCGCCTGGGCGAGAACGGTCGTGTCCGCATGCTTGCCTGGCACCGTCGTCGGTTCCCCTTCCGATCTGCCCGCGTCGCAGGCGGGGAGGGACCGCGATGCCGGGCCGTTGCCGGTCTCGCCTGCACACCCCTCCAGCTTCAGCACGCGTCGACCCCGGCGGTTCGGGACGAACCCGTAGGGGCCGGACCCGTCCTCCGTTGACGATGCGTACCGTTCGAACACGTCCTGTTACGCAGCAGGACAACCAGTAGCATGGTTGTCGCCCGGGGGGGTGTCAACGCACGAGCAATCATCTCGAAGAGGCTTATCAGTGGCTTAATGAACCAATCGTCGCCATAGTTCATGGAACGCGGCTGCGATACCGACAGTGAGTTGCGGAACACCCTGCGCATACCCGTGAAGGGGATGCCGAACGACCCGCTCGAGGAGGACGCGATGGACCTGCGCCGGCTTCTGCGTCTCCTGCGCGCCGGCTGGATCACCGTCCTGATCGCCATGGTCGCGGGCTGCGCCCTCGGGGGGCTCGCGTACACCAGGACCACACCGAGATATTCGGCAGAAGCGACGCTCCTCTTCAGTCTTCGGAGCAGCCAATCGTTGAGCGCGCTTTCCGAGGGCAATGTCTACATGCAGGCGATGATGCCCTCGTACGTGCAGGTGATCGACACCCCGCTCGTCCTGGAGCCGGTGATCCGCTCGCTGGACCTCGGCATCACACCTCGCCAGCTCGGGGACAAGATCTCGGTGTCCAACCAGCTCGACAGCGTGGTGGCGCAGATCGACGTGGTCGACGACGACCCGCGGCAGGCGGCGGAGATCGCCAACGCCGTGGCGAAGCAGGTCGAGTTCGCCGCCCTCAGCCTCGCCCCCCCGGGCGGGAACCAGCTCGGGCATGTCACCGCGACCCAGATCTCGGACGCCGTCCCCCCGGCCTCGCCCTTCGCGCCGCTGTTGTGGGTCGACCTGCTGCTCGGAGCCGGCCTCGGCCTGCTGGCCGGCTTCGCGGCGCTCGTCGGGTGGGATGCGACGGTCACGTCGCGGGTCGACAGCCGCCAGGCGGTCGCCCGTGCCACCCGCGCCCCGGTGGTCGGCACCGTGCCGTCGGAGCCCGTGCCGGGAGGGCTGCCCATCGCCACCCGGCCGTTGTCGGCGCGGGCGGAGAGCTACCGCTTCCTGCAGTCGAACCTCGCCGGCCTGCTGGCCGAGCCTCGGCTCTGCCTCCTCGTCACGTCCCCCGGCGGAGGTGAGGGCGCGACGGTGACGGCGGCCAACTTCGCTCTCGCCGTCGCCCTCTCGAACGCGGATCGGCGGGTCCTCCTCGTCGAGGCGGATCTGCTCCACCCGTCGCTCGACCGGCTGTTCGGCCTGCAGGCCCAGGACGGCCTGTCGACCGTCCTGGCAGGCGGCCGCACGCTCGAGGACGCCGCCGTGCCGTGGACGGCACGGCCGGACGGCGCCCGCCCACTCACCGTGCTGACCGCGGGGCCACCGGACGTGGCGCTCAAGGATCCGCTCGCGTCGAAGGCGATGTCGGGCCTGCTCGAGGACGCCCGCGCACGGTACGACGTCGTCGTGGTCGCCTCGGGTCCGCTCACGGCGAGCCCCGACGGCCCGACGCTGGCGGCCCAGACCGACGGCGTCCTCCTGGTCGTCGACGTGACGCGGACCCGGCATCGCCACCTGAAGGACGCCGTGGGCCGGCTCGAGCGTGCGGGGGCCCGGGTCGTCGGCGTCGTCCTCAACCGGCTCCCGGCGGCGTACGACAAGCTCCTCCAGGCCCGCGCGCTCGCGACCACGACGGCCCTGCTCGAGCCCGCGCCCACCCCCGTGGTGGCGGCACCGCAGCCCGGCGTCGCCGCACCGGTCCCCGTCGCCGCACCGCCCGCCGACGCCGCACCGCCCGCCGACGCCGCACCATCGGCCCCCGTGCCCGCACCATCGGCCCCCGTGCCCGCGCCATCGGCCGCCGTGCCCGCACCATCGACCCCCGTGCCCGCACCGATCCCCGTCGCCGCACCGCCGGGTCCGCCGGTCCCGACCGGAGCAGCCGCGATCACGGCGGTGCTGCCGCTGCCGGCCGCCGCGAACGGCAGCGCGGGAACGCCCGGGGCGAGTGTGCCCGCCCCGGACCTGCCCCACCGCGGCACGGGCGCGCCCGCCCCCTCGGTCCTGCCGTGGCCCGAGCCCGGCGCGCCCGGATCGCCGGCTTCGCCGGACTCGCACCACGCCGCCCGGGGGCGGCACATCACCGACCGCCGCCGCGGCGGGACGGGTGCACGCCCGGAGCCGGGCCCGGTCCGGCCCGCGGGATCGGTCACACCCCTGCAGCCGGAACCGCGGGACCGCGCGGCCGGGTCGTTCGGGCCTGCCGGCTCAAGCGGCTCGAACGGGTCTGCGCCGCAGCAGCCCGCGCCGCAGGAACGACGCGACCAGGGTGAAGTCGGCCCGCACGACGGGGACGAGAGCGGCGGTGGCGGCCAGGTAGCCGCCCGCGAGGACGATCCCCAGCACGATCTGCACCGGAGCGGCGACGGGCACCCGGGTGGCCGCCCAGGCCAGCAGCCCGCAGGGAGCGCTGACGAACAGGATGGCTCGGCGCGCGTTGCTCAGTAGGGCCCGGCTGTCGACGCCCGTGGCGCCGCCGACCGCCAGCAGGGACACGAGCCAGAAGAGGAAGTAGGCGACCGTGTGCCCGAACGCGACGCCGAGGGGCCCCCACGGCAACCCGGCGAGGATCATCGCGATCATGATGGGCCGGGTCCAGAGGACGAGCCGCAGCTGCGCACCGGTCGCCCCCCGCGACAGGTAGATCCAGTAGGCGATCTGCGCGACCGAACGGAAGATCCCTCCGATCGCGAGCACGGCGAAGATGGGGGCCACGCCGGCCCAGACCGGCCCGAACAGGACCGCCACCACCGGCACGGCCAGCCCCGCGGCGACGGCGAAGAGGGTCGTCGTCAGGTAACACGCCACGAGTTGCGCCCGCACCAGGTATCGCTGGTAGGCCTCGTCGTCGTGCTGGATCCGCGACAGCACGGGGAGCGCGACATTCGTCATCGGCGCATTGATCTGGTTCAGCGGGACCATCAGCAGTTGATAGGCGCGGCTGTAGAGCCCGAGCGGGCCGGGGCCAAAGACGGCACCCAGGGCGACATTGTCGACATTCTTGGTGAAGTAGGTGACGAGTTGTGTGGCGAAGAGGCCGCCGCCGAAACGGAAGAATCGGCGCAACGACACGTCCCGGCGCGGCAGGCCGGGGAGCCAGCCGACGTTCGCGACATTGATCAGCAGGGCACACAGGGCCACGACCAGCTGCTGGGCCACGAGGGCCCACAGTCCGTAACCGAGCAGCGCCATCGCCACCGCCACGACGATCCCGCACGTCTGGGCGACGATGTCGGAGACCGAGACCGCGAGGAACCGCATTCTGCGGGTGAGGTCGGAGCGGAACTGCGTATTCGCGCCGGAGATCGTGAACACGGCCGCCAGCGCCACCACGATCGGCCCGATCCGCGGGTCACCGTAGACGGCTACGATGAGCGGTCGTGCGACGAGGACGACGGCGGTACAGGCGACACCGAGACCGAGGTTGACCCAGAACAGGTTCGTGCGCTCGTCGTCGTCCAGCGTGGCACTCTGCACCGCGGCGGAGGAGAGCCCGAAATCCCGGATCAGGTCCGCGACCCCGATGACGGCCGTCACCATGGCCACGAGACCGAAGTCCTGCGGGGACAGGAGCCGGGCGAGGAGGACCACCGACGCGAACTGGAGCAGCACGCGGGCGCCCTGCGTCGCCAACGTCACGCCGGCGCCGCGGGCCGCCACGTCACCCAGCCCTGGCGGGGTCATCCTCGGGGGCCTCGGGCCCGGCCGGCCGGGGCGGCGCACGGAGCGTGACCGGCAGGGCCGGCGAACGTCGGAGTGAAGGGAAGGTCAGGCATGGAACTGCGGGGCTACCTCTCGATCCTGCGTGCGCGGTGGGTGGTCCTGGCGTTCGTGACCCTACTGTCCCTGCTCGTCGCCCTCGCCTACCTTCTCGCCGCTCCGGCGACGTACACGGCCAGCTCCCGGGTCTTCCTGTCGGTCAGCGTCGGGGAGACCCCAGCCGAACTGTCCCGCAGCTACTCCTACGCGCAGGGCCTCGTCCGCTCCTACGCCCAGGTGGCCACCGAGGCGGTCGTCCTCGAGCCTGTGATCCAGAAGCTGAAGCTGGGCACGAGCGTCTCCGACCTCGCCGAGTCCATCACGGCGCAGGCGCCGCTGGACACGGTCATCATCGACATCTCGGTGCGGTACCGCTCGGCCGCACGAGCGGCCGAGATCGCCGACGCCGTCGCCGACCAGCTGTCGGCCGCGAAGCTCGTGCCCGGCGCCACCGACAAGAACCTGCCCGTGACCCTCGTCAAGCTCGCTCCGGCCGAGGTGCCGGTCGCTCCCACGTCACCGCGGCGCGGCCTCAGCCTGGCCATGGGAGGCGCCGTCGGCCTGCTGCTGGGCGCCGTCGGCGCGGTCGGCCGGGACACCCTCGACCCACGGGTGCGCACGCCGCGCGAGGCGGCCACGGTGACGACCGCCCCCGTGCTGGGCGCCGTGGTCCTCGACCCGCCCGCGCGGCGGTTCCGCCGGCGCCTGCGCCTGCCCGGCCGGCTGCGTCGCCGCAAAGGCACACCCGACTGGACCAGTGAGCTGCGCAGCAACTTCCAGGTGGTGCAGCGCCGGCGTGGCCTGCGCAGCGTGGCGTTCACCTCGGCGGAGGAGGACACGGCGACCGGGCGCGCCGTCGCCGGCCTCGCCACCGCCCTCGCCGAGACCGGCGCCCAGGTGCTCATCGTGGACGCCGACAGCCGCCGGCCGACGATGGGGGCCGAGCACGGGCTGTCGGGCACCGGGCTGGCGTCGCTCCTGACCCAGGAGTCCCCGATCGACGACGCCGTGCTCCCGAGCGGCGTCCCGGGCGTGTGGGTGCTCCCCGCGGGGCCCGTGCTGGACGACCCCGCGACGCTGGTCGACGCCGCCGCGTTCGCCGCCGCGCTCGCCCGGCTGACCGAACGCTTCGACGTCGTGCTCGTCAAGGCGCCCCCGGTCCTGCAGGTGGCGGAGGCACTCGTCGCCTGCCGCACGAGCGACGGCGTGGTGGTCGTCTCCGACGGCCCCGCCATGGATCGCGACCTGCTCAAGGACGAGCTCCGCGCCCTGCAGCTGGTGGGCGCCGAGGTGGTCGGGCTGGTCCTCGCCCGCTCCGTCTGACCGTCGGCGCCTTCACCGGGCGCGCGGGTCAGCCGGTGCCCCGCGCTCCCACGGTGGCGGCGAGTGGCTCCTCCGCAGCCGTGCGGCGTCCGGGGCTGCCGGCGGGAGCGGCGCGAAGGCGATCACCGCGAAGGGGAGCGCGGTCACGACGAACAGGTACGCGCGGTCGACCACACCGAAGGGGACCTCGAGCGTGCCCGAGACGAGGAAGGCGACCATCAGCGAGGCCGGGAAGGCCACGCCGCGCGCCGCCCAGGTCGCCGCGTAGCCTGCGACCACGCCCAGCAGGAGCACCAGCAGGACGATGTAGACCACACCGCCGATCACCAGGCTGTGCACGAACAGGTTGTGCCCGTGGTACGCCGTCGCGGGCAGCGCGGTCACGAACTTGCCGATGCTCGAGTACCAGGTCGACCCGAGGCCGAACCAGGGGCTGTGGGCCCAGTACTCGAAGCTCGCCTGCCAGATGTAGCCGCGATTGGTGAAGTCCGCGTTCGTGGTCGTCGTCATCGGGATCGCGACGACCGCGGCCAGCGCCAGCAGCGAGGCCAGCAGCGAGGCCGCGCCGGCACCTGCCGCGCGGAGTGCCGCCACCACGGCCCAGACCGCCAGCGCGAGCACGCCGGCGGCGATCGAGGACCGGGACGAGGTCCAGACCAGCGCGAGCAGCGTCGCGGGGAGGATCCACAGGCGGTGGACGGGACGGCGGACGAGCATCACGGCCGGCAACCCGACGGCGAGGAACTGGCCGGCGATGTTGCCCCCGCTGAAGACCCCGACCAGCACCCCCCACGGCAGGATCTGCTTCTCCGGGGTGATCAGCTCCCCGCCGGCCGACGAGAACAGCCCCTTGGAGGGCAGGAGCAGCGCCAGCGCCATGCACAGCAACGCCGTGACGCCGACCAGGTAGCCGAGCAGCTCCAGGCGCCGCAGCGGCGGGCGCAGCACCCACACGGTGACCACCAGCACCGGGAAGATCACGTTGTCGAGCATCCGCGGCAGGTGGTTGTTGTAGACGTCCCTGGCGACGATGTACACCCACGGCGCCAGCAGGACGAGCAGCGACAGCCGGCGGTCGGTCGGCAGGCTGCGGGCGCGGCCGGCGACCACCCGCACGCACACCAGCACGAGGACGAGCTGGATGGCCCGCTGGGCCAGGTTCGCCAGCGGCGAGCTGCCGAGCTGATCCCCCACGCCCGTCCGGTACTTCGGGGCCAGCACGCTGGTGAGGAGCGGCGCGGCCACCGCCGTCAGCCACGCGAGGACCACGACGACGGCGAACCCGTCGGCGCGCCCTCGCACCCGGGCGGCGGCGGGCAGGTCGTCGAGGATGGCGATGCCCGAGCTCCGTCCACGTCCGGCGACAATGGCGTCATGCTAAGTGACGGTCACCCCCGCCAGGAAGGCTCCGGCGGGGTGGGCGCGCTACCCAGCGCATCGGTGATCGTCCCGGTCCGCGACGGGCTGCCCGAGCTGCGGCGCTGCGTCCAGGCCCTCCTCGAGCAGGACTACCCGGCGCACCTGGTGGAGGTCGTCGTCGCCGACAACGGTTCCGCCGTCTGGCCGGGCGACATGCTGCCGGCGCACCCGCGGCTGCGACTCCTGAGCGAGCCCACCCCCGGCTCCTACCGGGCACGCAACGCGGCGCTGGCGGTGAGTCGCGGCGAGGTGGTCGCCTTCACGGACGCCGACTGCCTGCCGCGCCCGGACTGGCTGCGCTCGGCCGTCACCGCCCTGGACGCCGACCCGCCCGCGGACGCGGTCGGGGGCGCCGTCGAACTCCGGTTCGCCGGCGGCGAGCCCCGGACCGGGCCCGAATGGTACGAGTTCCTGCATGGCTTCCCGCAGCGCGAGTACGTGGACCGCGGCTTCGCCGTGACGGCCAACCTGGTCACGCGCCGGGCGGTGATCGAGCGACTGGGGGCGTTCGACGCGACCCTCGCCTCCGGCGGCGACGCCGAATGGTGCCGGCGGATCGGCGCCACCGGGGGGCGGCTGCGCTACGCGCCGCTCGCGCGCGTGGAGCACCCTGCCCGGGCCACCCGCCGCGATCTGGTCACCAAGGCCCGGCGCACCACCGACGGCGTCGCGACGAAGGCGCTCCGCCGGCCCGGCGGCCGGCGTTCGCTGTCACGGATGCTCCTGGGGCAGGCGCGCGGTGCCGTCGTCCGCTCGTTCACGGTCTGGCGCGCCCCCGCTCCCGACACGGCCCTCGCCACGGCGAGGTACCTGGGCACGTCCTGGGTCGTCAGCGCCGCGGTCGCCGGCCGGCTCATCCGTGCCCTGCTCCGGCCCGGCCCGGCCTGAGCCGTCCGGGCGCCCGTATTCGACGTACGCAGCCCCGACAACGCCCATCAGCAGGCCGGCCCCTCGGGCGAGGGCCTTCGCCCCGCGGGCGCGATGCGCCTCGCGGCGGAAGAGCGCACCCCAGAGCCAGCGGACCGCGCCGCCGGCCACCCGGACGGCGCCCATGAGTCCCAGCCGCGCCCGGAGCAGAACCCGCGCGGCGGGCGTCGGCGCCAGCATCAGCGCCGTCCGGCTCCACGAGTTGCCGCTGCGCAGCTGGCGCCGCAGCACCCAGCGGCGGGTGGCACGGTGAGCCGGCACCACGTCGGTGACGACCGCCTCGTCGCACCACACGAGCGGACCCGCCGCCGCGACGAGCCGCCGGGTGAACAGCGTGTCGGAACCGCCCGCGAGGCCCAGGCGCTCGTCGAACCGGACGCCGGCCCGGCGCACGGCCGCGAGATCCAGGAGCAGGTTGTTCGTCGCCGCCACGGTCACCGGCGTCCCGGTGGGCATGCGCCGGCGGGTGAAGAAGCCGCCGGCGACGATCCACGGGTCGACGGGCCCGGCGAAGGTCGAGACCACGGGCCCTACGACGCCCGCGCAGGGGTGCTCCTCGTACGCGCGCAGGAGGTCGGCCAGCCAGCCGGGCGACGGCCGCTCGTCGTCGTCCAGGAACACCAGCACGTCGTGCTCCGCGGCCTCGTCGAGCGCCCGGTTGCGGGCCGCGGCGATGCCCGGGCGCGGCTCGTGGGCGTACGCCAGCCCTCCCCACGTCGCGGCGGCGGCCGCCACCTGGCCGGCCGCACCGCCCTCGGGGTCGTTGTCGACCACCAGCAGCTCGACCTGCCGGCCCGCGACGCCGCGCCGCTGGGCGGCCAGCAGCGGGAGGAGGTCGGCCAGGTCGCCGGGGCGCCGGTAGGTGAGCACCGCCACCAGGACGCGGCTCATTCCCCCACCGGAACAGGGCTGACCGCCGCGACAGGGCGTTCCGCGACCCGCGCCCGGCGCTCCCGCCAGGCGCGGTTCAGCCGCCGCGTCAGCGGTCGCTCCAGTGCCGCGTGGACGACGCTCGCCGCGGCGACGGCGACGACGAGTGCTCCGGCCACGCTGAGTACGTCGAACCGCAGACCCGCCTGCTTGAGGAGGGCCGGCACGATAGGCGCGATCATGGGGTGGAAGAGGTAGAGGGCGTAGGAGGCCCCCCCGAGGAAGACCAGGGCGCGCGGCAGCCGGCGGCCGACGTGCGGCTCGAGGAAGACCGCGCCCGCCACGACCAGGAGGGCGGGCAGGCCTTTGCGGAGCAGCAGCGGCAGCCCGTACCCGTCGAGCGGGGCCACGAACAGGAGCACCAGGCCGGCCCCGAGGCAGAGGGCTCCCCAGGTCCGGCCGGGGTGGAGCCGGACGCTGACCAGGGCGAGGAGCATGCCGAGGTAGAACTCGAGCACCCGGGGAGACAGGTAGAAGCCGATCGCGGGCCCCCCTGGCGTGTGCCAGAGGGCGCCGACCGCGCACGCGCCCATGACGAGCCCCACCACCACGTAGACGTTGCGCCGCAGCAGGATCGCCGCGGCGAAGACGGCGTAGAAGAACATCTCGAACGTGAGCGTCCAGCCGACGCCCAGCAGCGGCTCGATCTGACCGTCGGAGGTGTAGCTGGGGAGGAACAGGTACGACGACGTCACGTTCCACCAGTCGAGGCGGGAGTGGAGCACCTGGCCCGGAAGCAGCAGCAGGACGACCAGGTTGACCGTCGTGGCGATCCAGTACAGCGGCACGATCCGGATCAGACGGCGGGCCGCGAACTCGCGGCCGCCGTCCGCGCGCCCGATCAGGCGGCGTGAGGAGACGACGATCACGAACCCGCTGATCACGAAGAAGATGTCGACCCCGGCAGTGCCGGCGTCCCAGACCGTGAGGTGCCGGTCGAGCCGCTCGTGCGTGTAGAAGGTCGCGTGGGTGACCACCACGGCGAGAGCCGCGACGAACCGCAGGACCTGCACGCCTTCGTACCTGGGGGTCGTCGCCCTCGCGTCCCCGTCAGAAGTGGGGACGTCAGAAGTGGGGACGTCAGAAGTGGGGACGTCAGGAGTGGAGACGTCAGGAGTGGGGACGGCAGCCGTGGCGGCGGTGTCGTCGACCGCGACGACCGCGACCGTGCGATCCGGCGATTCCGTCATGGGGTCCATCCTGTCGCGGTGGTGTGCGGTGCGGGGCCAACGGCGCGAACCCTGGTCCTCGACGTCGGGGCGACGGCGAGGACCAGGGTCCCGGACCTGCTCAGGCGGTCTTCGTCACGACCAGGTCGTCGTAGCGGATCACCAGGGCCGCGGTGGCGGAGCCCGACAGGTACGGCGAGAAGCCGACGGACCCGGCCTCCTGCAGCCCGGCCGTGCTGTCGGTCGCCGACACGGACCAGGACGCCGGCTCGGTCTGACCGGCCACCCAGACCTTGGCCTGCAGGGTGGTGGGCGAGCCCCGGTGGCGCGCACGGTCAGCGCGAGCTTCGTCCCGGGCGTGTAGGTGAGCCCGGGGACGGTCGCCGCCGAGCCGACCGCCGTCTCGGTCGTCCCTACGAGCGTGAAGAACTGCACCGTCACGACCCCCGTGGAGAGGATCTTGACCCGGGCCCGGTAGGAACCGGCCGACGTGCCGCGCACGACGGTCGCGAGGTAGGCGCCCCCGCCCGTGGGCATCGCCTCGGTCCAGAGCGTGTGCGTCACCTCGGTGTTCAGCGACGACACGGCCGCCAGGGCGAGGCGGGCCGTCTTGCCCGCCGTCACCGAGACGGCACCGGAGCCGTCGGCCACCGAGGCCGTCGTGCCGGTGCCGGCGAAGGTCCAGGCGCCCCCGGCGTCGGCCGTGCCGAAGCCGGTGGTGACGGTCCGGGTGAAGGTGTCCTGGGCCAGCGGCTGGTTCGGGGCGGTCGCGGTGACCGTCCTGGTGACCGTGTTCGTCGCCCCGCCGTTGTCGGTGACCGTCAGGGTCACGGCGTAGTCACCGGCGTTGGCATAGGTGTGCGGGGCGGGCTTCGCCCCGGTGGCGGTCGCACCGTCCCCGAACGCCCACGCGTAGCTCGCCACCGTCCCGTCGGCGTCGTCGAGCCGCTGCCGTCGACGGTCACCGTCAGGTTCGAGACCGTCGACGGGAACGCCGCGACCGGCGCCTGGTTGGCGGCGGTCGCGGCGACCGTCCGGGTGACCGTGTTCGTCGCCCGCCGTTGTCGGTGACCGTCAGGGTCGACCGCGCAGTCACCGGCCTTGGCATAGGTGTGCGGGGCGGGCTTCGCCCCGGTGGCGGTCGCACCGTCCCCGAACGCCCATGCGTAGCTCGCCACCGTCCCGTCGGCGTCGCTCGAGCCGCTGCCGTCGACGGTCACCGTCAGGTTCGAGACCGTCGACGTGAACGCGGCGACCGGCGCCTGGTTCGGCGTCCCGGTGCCCGTGCCCACCTGGTAGTGCTGCAGGACCTGGGCGGCCGTCAGCGGAGCGGGATAGATCGCGACGTTCTGCAGGCTGCCGGCGAACTTGCTGCTGCTCGGCTGGTTGGTCCAGCCGTTCAGGTTGTCGCCGCCCACCCGCCAGTAGCCGGAGAAGGCCTGCGCGGTCGTGACGGCGGGCTTGGCGTCGGCGCGCTTGCCGTCGACGTACAGCTCCATGCCCGTCGACGCGCCCAGGTTGACCACCGCGTGGTGCCAGACGCCGTCGTTGTAGGCGGTACCCGTCGGCGTGATCACGGTCTGGACGCCGCCGGGGTAGACGCCGAACATCAGCCGGCCGTTGTTCGTCATGTACAGGTGACGGTCGTAGTTGCTGCTGTCGCCCGTCCTGCTGTTGCCGTACCCGAGCAGCTTGCCGCCGGAGCTGGTGGTCGTCTTGAACCAGACCTCCGCGGCGAAGGAGCCGGGCGCGGGCGCGATCGCCGAGGTGACCGCCGGGACCGCCGCCGTGCCCGGGAAGGTCGTCGCGGTCGTGGGGTCGCCGCTGTTCGGGCCGGCGGTGCCGCGGGTGGCCGAGGAGGCCAGGGTCAGGTCGTCGGCCGAGGCGTAGTCGTACGCCGTGGCTCCGCTGCTCTCCCCGAGCGGCCACAGGTTCTTCGCGCCGTCGGCGAGTGCCTGACTGGTCATGGCTCCGATGGCGACGCCCCCGGCCGGCACGTCCGCCGTGGTGGTGGTGCCCACGAGGGTGTTGCCGAAGGAGTCCTTCACCCGGATCCGGTAGGTCTGGGAGGTACCGGGGGGCGCGGTGGTGTCGACGAAGAACATGTTCGGCCGGTTCCACCAGATCGAGTCCTGGGCCTGGGTGGAGACGACGGTGGCGGTGCCGAGGGTGGCGCCGCGCAGCACCTCGTAGGTGAGCCGGCGGTTGTCGCGGTCGTACGACGCCTGCCACGCGACGCGCATCCGGCCCGGGGCCAGCGCGACGACGGTGGGCGCGAGCGAGCTCGCGGCCCCCCGCGGCCCGGACTTGTTGGGAGCGATGCTCCGCACCGCGAACCGGACCAGGCCCTGCTGGGCGGTGCCGTTCACGGTGGGGAACTCGCCGCCGAGGACGACGTAGTCGGCGTTGCCCTCGATCGTCCAGGCGGCCTGCGTGGCGCCGGTGTAGCTGCCCGTCGTGAAGTCGGGGGCCCAGTGCAGGAGCTCGGGGGCGGGCTGGCCGTTGAAGTTGCCGCCCTGGTTGAGCAGGCCGGACGGGGCGGCCGCGGTCGTCTGGGCGATCGCGTGCTGGAACGTCCATGGCTGCGTCTGCGGGTGACCGCCGATGGTGGAGCAGTCGTGGGCGTGCCCCACGTAGTAGAGGACCGGGCCGACCGGCACCGCGTCGTAGGTGTCGCCCACGGCAGCCTGTGACGTACACCAGGGAGCCGCCGGAGACGGTGGCGGCGAAGGTGCCCTCGAAGTTGCCGCCGCCCCCGAAGGTGTACCCGGTGCCGTACACGCGGTTGCCGTCGGACGAGAGGCTGTAGATCGCCGAGTCCGTGCCGGCGTCGCGGACCGTGTTCACGATGGCCCAGGGCTGGCTCGCACCCGTGGTGCCGTCGAGGGCCCCCATGCCGTACCAGGGCGCGCTGTTGAGGTTGGCGAACCTGCCGCCTGCCACCACGATCGAGCTGCCCGGCGGGGCGGTCAGCGCCAGCACGTCGGCGTCCGCCGTGGGCGCCCAGGGCAGCACCGCGCCGGTGTCGGCCGCGACGGCCGCGAGCCGGGTCCGCGCCTGGCCGCCGACGGTGCTGAAGATGCCGCCGATGTAGACGGTGGTCGCCGCGACCGCGATGACACTGACCCGCGAGTTGGCGTTCGGGTTCCAGCCGGAGACGACCTGGCCCGTGCTGGCGTCCATGGCCGCGATGCGGTTGCGGGCCACCCCGTTGACCGTCGTGAACGAACCGGACACGAAGATCCGCGTGCCGTCCGCCGACGCCTTGATCGACTTGCCGGCCCCGTTCAGGGTCGGCGCCCAGCTGAGCAGGGCACCGGTGGAGAGGTTGTACGCGAGCAGGTTCGAGCGGGACACCTCACCGGCACCACCGACCGCGACCCCGGCCGGCCTGGCCGTCGTGAACTCGCCGGTGGCGTAGACCGTGTTGCCGACGACGACCTGGTCCCAGACCACGCCCTGACCGATCTGGGCGGTGGGGAGTGCGTCCGCGCTCACGGTGGGTACCGTCGCGGGCGGCTGGGGGTCGGTGTCCGCCGCGACGGGCCCGGCGGTGACGACGACGGCCAGCCCCGCCGCCATCACCGCGAGCACTGCGGAGGCGACGGAGGCCCGGCGCAGCCTGCCCAGGCCCGGGTGGGACCGCGGCGGGGCTGCACCGACGATGCGGCCGGAATACGACATGCACACTCCTACACTCGCCATCCGGGGATGGACCTCGACGCCGACAGCACTTCCTGCTCGACGGAAGTTACCTCGCGCTGAGTGACCAGGTCCCGCGAACGCGCTCATCGCAACCCCAACAGCTCACAGCCAGTCACGAATGCGCAGCCCTTGTGTCGCGTATGCGAGCCTTGGGCCCTGTCGTGCCTACCCTCGGCAAGATCCGGGGCGCCCGGACACTACTCCTTCTGGTGCAGCGCGGCCGCCACCTGCAGGCCCAGGTAGGGGGCCAGCGAGAGCGAGAACGTCGTCGTGAGGTGGTGCGAGTCGCTGTACACGACGACGCCGCCGATGAGCGCGTGACACAGGGACGGGTCGCACAGGTACGGCGTGAGCCTGAGGTAGGTCACCAGCCGCGGGTGGCTCTCGGCAAGCGCCGTCACCAGGTTGGGGCGGACGACCTGGTCACGGGGCAGGGCGCACGGGTCGTGATCCGAGCGGGACCTCGCGATGCACTCCGGTGCCGACTCGGGCCGAAGACCCGGCACGTCCTCGACGACCGCCACGGGGATGCCCCTGGCGCGCAGCGCCGACCACGTGTCGAGGACCTGGCCGCGTGCCGCGTCGACGGCCGCCGGCGGGGCCCGGTGGCCGGCCAGGTACAGCTGCGCGTCGACGTGCGTCGCGAAGACCACGCCCGTGAGGCCGGGCATGTCGAGCAGGCGGCGCCGCAGGTCGGCGGACCACCGCACGCAGCTGTCGTCGGCCGCCTGGGCGCCGACCGGCCGCACGCTCAGGCCGAGGCAGTCGGTCTTCGCGGCGAGCAGGACGCGCCACCCGTGCTCGCGGCCGTACAGGTCGAGGGCCGGCACCAGGCGCACGGCGTGGGAGTTGCCCACCAGCACCAGGGTCTTGGCCGGGTGCTCCGTCTCGCCGTAGGCGCAGAACCTGACGGTCGCCACGTCGCTGTTCTGCTGGCAGTCGTCGCCGCGGGGGTCGAAGTCGGCGGCGGCCGCGGCGGTGTCGAGGCCCGGCGGCCGGTCGAACGGTCGCGGGCACCGGGCGTCGACGATCGCGGCGGCCGCCAGGCACGGCTCCCCCCGGATCACGCCGGCCACCGCGGCGGCCTGCTGCGACTCGATCGACGTCCGGAGCTCATGACCCCACACGGACGTCACGGCGAGCGTCATGGCCATGCCCGCCAGGGCGAACGCGAAGGCCGGCCAGGAGCGGCGGCCGGCCACGGAGCGGCGGCGCACGGGGTCCTCGACGAAGCGCTTGGTGCCGAGGGCCAGCACCAGGGTGAGGCCGAGCAGCAGCACCTTCCACGGCCAGCGCACCGGGCCGTGCAGCACCCAGGGCGCCGCGATGATGAGGGGCCAGTGCCAGAGGTACACGGCGTACGAGTGGTCCCCCAGCCACTGCACGGGCGCCAGCGCCTGCAGGCGGGCCGGCGCCCAGCGCGCCGTGGACGTCCCGCCGGCCACCACGAGCACCGCCCCGAGCACCGGCACCGTCGCGATCCAGCCCGGGAAGGCGGCGTCCGCGCCCAGGAGCATGACGGACGCCGCGATCACCAGCAGGCCGGCCCAGCTCGCGGCCGCACACACTGCGGGGCGAGGGTCCGACGGCCGCCCGCGCGCCGACAGCGCCAGCAGGCCGCCGGCGGCGAACTCCCAGCCCCGAGTGGGGGTCGCGAAGAACGCGACGGCGGGTGACGCGGCGGTGCCGAGCACCGAGACGGCGAGCGAGACCACCCCCACGGCGGCGACGGCGACGAGGACGCCGCGCACCGGCGCGAGGCGCCGCGTGCGGCCGGCGAGCAGCGCGGCGAGGATCAGCAGCAGCGGCCAGCCGAGGTAGAACTGCTCCTCGACCGACAGGGACCAGTAGTGCTGCACGAGGAGAAGGCGCTGTCGTGCGCCGCCCAGGTAGTCCACGGCGTGCACCGCCAGGAGGCCAGTTCTCGCCGTAGGCGGCGGCCGCGCCGATCTCGTCGAAGGTTGGTGAGCCACGTGACCGGCGGCAGCACGAAGGCAAGAGACGAAGCAGGCACGAAGAACAGGACGGCGAAGGCGGCCGGCAGCAACCGGCGGATCCGCCGGGCCCAGAAGTCGGCCAGGTCGATGCGGCCCGAGCGAGGCCAGCTGGTCGAGCGAGGTTGCCGGTGATGAGGTACCCCGAGATGACGAAGAAGACGTCGACGCCCGACGAAGCCGCCGGGAACCCGCGCCGGCCACGGTGGTAGAGCACGACGGCACCACCGCGACCGCGCGCAGCGCCTCGATCTCGGGCCGGAAGCGCTCGGAGCGGGACGGCCGGCCGGGTGCCGGCGCCCCGGCGCGGGGCTGAACGGCCTCCGTACCGAGCCCGGCGACGGGGGTGGCCGGGCTCACGTCAGGGCGCGAAGCGCAGCACGGTCGGCGAGGCGTCCGACGACACCTCGACGCGGACCGACGATGCGCCGCCAGGCGGGGCCGTGAACACGTAGACGCCCTCGGAGCTGGCGCCGGGCGCCAAGGCACCGGTCAGCGGGCGCGACGGCGTGGCCGAGGTCTCGTTGCCCGGGACGCCGTCGCGATAGCTGATCGTCACGACCATGCCGCCGAGGTCGAACGGTGTGCCCGATCGGTTCTCGGCCCGCAGGGTGACCGCCGTGGCCGGGCCCGCGACCTGCCCCGGCTGCTCGGCCTTGACGGTCACCGGCACCACCCGCCGGACGTCGATCAGCACGTCGTGCATGATCTCCCGGGGGGTACCGGTCTTCACGACGGCGGCCGTACTGATGGCGACGGACGGCGTGCCGGCGGGGTCCGTCCGCGGTGGCCCCACCGGCCGGCTCCCGGTGGGCGTGGGCACCGCGGCCGAGCCGGCCGGGGCGGGCCCGGTGGCCGACGTCGCGGGCGTGGACGCCGACACCGCCGGGGGGCTCCCCGCCGTGGAGCTGCCACCCGAACAGCCCGCCAGGGCCGCCCCGACGGCGAGGGCCACTGCCGTCCCCGCAGCGAGACGGCACCACCAGGTGGTCATCGGCGGGACAGCTCCTCGGCGGCGGCGCGATCGGGGGACGGGCGGGCGGGGCGGGCGTGGCATGGCATTTGGCGGGGCGCTCCCGGGCGCTCCCACTTCTCCTGCCGGCCACCGTCCCCGCTCGGCGATGCTAACGGTTGCGGGCCGCCGGGCCCCGCCGTTCCCGCGGTTCCGGCGTGTGCCGCTGGTAGCGTCATCACTCCAGCAGACGCGGTGACGAGGAAGGGAACGTGGTGTCGGACGGGACCGCGGTGTCGTTCGGCTCGACGATCCGCCGGCTGGCGGCCGCGCAGAAGCCCCCGGCGCAGGGCTCCCCCGCCTACTCCCGGTTCGTCAACCGGCGGCTGGGGCGGGTCCTCGCCGCGGCGAGCCACCAGGCCGGGCTGACCCCCGACCAGGTGAGTGCGGTGAGCGCGGTCTGCTCGGCGATCGGCGTGGCCCTGGTCGCGCTCGTCCCGCCGACCGGGTGGTCGGCGTTCGCCGTCACCGTGGCCCTGGTGCTCGGGTACGCGTTCGACTCGGCCGACGGGCAGGTCGCGCGGCTGCGCGGGGGCGGGACGCCGGCGGGCGAGTGGCTCGACCACGTCCTGGACGCCTTCAAGACCGCGGCCGTCCACCTCTCGGTGCTCATCTGCTGGTACCGCTTCTACGGGCTCGACAACGCCGGCTGGTACCTGCTCCCCATCGCCTTCACGCTGGTGGCGTCGGGCCTGTTCTTCGCCATGTGGGTGACGGACCGGTTCCGCCGCGCGTTCCCCGACCAGGCGCCACCGCCGGCCACCGCGTCGAGGGCCGCGGTGCTGCGCTCGCTGCTCGTCGCGCCGACCGACTACGGCGTCCTGATCCTGTCGTTCGTGCTGCTCGCCGTCCCCACGGCCTTCATGACCGTGTACGGGCTGCTCCTCGCCGGGACGGCGCTGTTCACCGCCGCCGCGCTGCCGAAGTGGTTCCGCGAGGTGTCGCGGCTGGGCGCGACGCCGGTCGACGCGCTGTGACGTCGTCCGCGTCACCGTCGTCCGCGTCACCCGCCAGGGCCAGGACGGCCGCGGCGAGCTCGCTGCGGTAGCGCGCGGGGGCGTACCGCTCGGCCGCCCTCTCCCTGGCCCGGCCGGCCCGCTCGACGGACGCCGGCCAGTCGCCGACGATCCGCTCGATCGCGTCGGCCAGGGCGGCGGCGTCATCGGGGGCGGCCCGCTCGCCGTCGACCCCGGGTTCCACGATCTCGCGCAGGCCCTGGGTGTCGGCGACCACGACCGGACGCCCGGCCAGGAGGGCCTCGACGGCGGCGTTGCCGAACGGCTCGACCCGGGAGGGGACGAGCGCGACGTCGGCGTCGGCCAGGCTCGGCCAGACCGTCGGCAGCACCCCCGCCCAGTGCACGACGTCGTCCAGACGCAGCCGCCGGACGTCGTCGCGGACCTGCCGCTCGAACCACTCGTAGCCGGCGAAGGCGCCGCCGACCAGGGTCAGGTCGGCCGCCAGCCCCCGGTCCCGGAGCAGCCCGAGCGCGCTGACGGCGACGTCGGTCCCCTTCCGCGGCGAGATCCGCCCGACGAGCACGAGGCGCACGGGCGGGTCGAGCCTGGACCGCGCGGGGCTCCACCGCGGGGGCCCGGGAACGCCGTTGTCGACGACCCGCGTGCGCCGGGACAGGCGGGGCAGGTCCCGCAGGAGCACGTCACGGCTGAGGCCGCTGTTCGCCACCACGAGCTGCGCGCAGAGCAGCGGCGCCGCGAGCGCGAGCCGGACGGCGCGGGGCAGGCCCTCCTCGGCCTCGTGCACGTGAGCGAGGACCGGCCGGCGGGCGAGCCTGGCCAGCGGCAACCACAGCGGGACGGTGACGGTGCTCACGTAGACGACGTCCGGCCGGACCTGCCGGAGCAGCCGCCACAGCGCGGGCGCCGCTCGCAGGTTCTCGAGCGCGAAGCGGAGCACCCCGGACGGCGACATCAGGCTCTTGCGCAGGACGGGGACCGGCGTGACGACGACGCGCGCGCCGGCGTTCTCGAGCTCGGCGCGCAGCGGCCCCTCCGCCCCCAGCGCGACGACGACCTGCCAGCCGGCCTCGACCAGCGCGGCGGCGGACTCCACGGCCACGCGGTCGGAGCCGTACAGCTCGGCCGACGGGTGGGCGAGCAGCAGGCGGCGGGCGGCGGTCACGTCAGGACCGCGCGGACGCCCGAGCACCATCACGCCCGCGCAGCCGTCGGCCAGGAGCGCGCGGGCCTCCTCACGGGTGGCGGCGATGTGCCCGATCATCGGCCGGCCGATCCGCCGGACAGCCGCCCAGTCGTGCGTCGTGGCCGCGACGTCGAGGCCGAGCAGGTCCCAGGTGCCTCGCATCAGCGAGACCGGAGTGGTGCCGTCGTCGACGTCGCGGCCGTAGGAGTACCCCCAGCCGAGGTAGCCGGCGGAGCGGGCCGTGTGCCACCAGCCGTCGTCGGTGACGTAGCCCTTGGCGACGAAGCTGTGGGCAGGCGCCGGGACGGCGGCCATCATCGCGAGCAGCTCCGGGTGGTGCTCGCGGGGCACCGTCTTCGGGTCGACGAAGATCGTGTGCGTTCCGCCGTACGTGTGCACGAGCTCCTGGAAGCGCAGGTAGGGCTGCGGTGGGGCGCCGGGGTCGGTGGTCCCCTCGGCCGTGATCCGGTAGGTCCGGATCTCGGCCCAGTCGTGCTCCGCCGCCACGAAGCCGGTCGTCCCGGAGGTGCGGTCGAGCGTCTCGTCGTGCAGCCCGAACCACACCCCGTCCGCCGAGCGGGCCAGCGGGATCTCCAGCGCGTCGACGCCGCGGGCCACCGACTCGCGGTACGCCAGCATCGAGCACTCCGGCCAGTCGTCGGACCCGCCGCGGTGCGCCACGTAGAAGGGCGCGCCGCCGAGCAGGTCGGGTACCAGCCGGCCGGGGGCGCGCCGGGTCGCGAACGTCGCGACGACGCCGGCCGCGGGCACCAGCACGGCCGCACCGAGGGCTCCGGCCAGCAGGGCGCGTCGCGAGGGGCGACTCACCGCTGCTGACGGGGCGAGGGCATCAGCGGGCGCACCGGCTCCGGCTCCCGCGCCGGGTCGGGCACGGCGCCGAACCGGTCGCCGATCTCGCGGATGCGCGGGCCGTCGAGCGTCTCCTCGTCGAGCAGCGCCGCGGCGAGGGCCTCGAGCAGGTCACGGTGGCCCGCGAGGAGGCCGGTGGCCCGTTCGTGCGCCGACCGGATCAGGCCGTCGATCTCGCGGTGGGCCAGCACGGCCACCTCGCCGCCGACCCGCAGCGTCTCGGCGTCCAGCTGCGCGTACCCGAAGTCGGTCATGCCGTACTGGGTGACCATCGCCTGGGCCAGCTGCGTGGCCGCCTGCAGGTCGCCCGCGGCGCCCTGGGTGTGCTCGCCGTCCAGCAGGATCTCCTCCGCGGCGCGGCCGGCCATCGAGGTCGTCAGCCGGGCCCGGGCGGCCTCACGCGTGAGGAAGCTGTTGTCGTTGCCACCCATCCAGGTGGCGCCGCCGCTGGGCCCTCGCGGGATGATCGTGACCGACACCGGCTCGTCGGCCTCCGGCTGCACGAGTGCGGCCACGGTGTGCCCGGCCTCGTGCCAGGCCGTGATCAGCCGGTCGTGCTCGGTGATGAGAGCAGACGTCCGGGCACGGCCCATCGCGACGACCGCGACCGCCTCCTGGAAGCAGGCGTTCGTGACGGTCGCCGTCCCGTGCCGCGCCGCCGCGGTGCAGGCCTCGTTGACGACGCGGGCCAGGTCGGCGCCGCTCATGCCCGGCGTCTGGCGGGCGATCGAGACGAGGTCGACGTCGGGCGCGAGCGGCTTGCCCCTGGCGTGCACGCCGAGGATCTGCTCGCGCCCCCGGCGGTCCGGCGCCGGCACCTGCACCTCGCGGTCGAGCCGGCCCGGGCGGGTGAGCGCCGCGTCGAGGAGGTCCGCACGGTTCGTGGCGGCGAGCACGACGACCTGGCTGCCGACGAAGCCGTCCATCTCGTTCAGCAACGAGATCAGCGTGTTCTCGCGCTCGCTGTCGCCGCCGCCCATCCCCGGCCCGGAGGACCGGGCCCGGCCGACGGCGTCGATCTCGTCGATGAACACGATCGCCGTGCCGGCCGAGCGGGCGCGGTCGAACAGGTCGCGGACGCGCCTGGCGCCGCCGCCGGCGAAGATCTCGACGAAGTCGCTGCCGGCGACCGCGAAGAAGGGCACCCCGGCCTCGCCCGCGACCGCGCGCGCGAGCAGGGTCTTGCCCGTGCCGGGCGGCCCGACGAGCAACGCGCCGCGCGGGGTGCGCGCGCCCATCGCCTCGAACCGGCTGCCGTCGCGCAGGAACTCGACGATCTCGCGGAGCTCGGAGACGGCCTCGTCGGCGCCGGCGACGTCGGTGAACCGGTCTGCCGGCACCTCGCCGATCTGCTGGCCGCGCTTGCCGTGGAAGCGGCCGATGCCGCCGGTCAGGGTGCCCGTCTTCGCCAGGTAGAGCAGGAGCCCGGCGACGAGCAGCACCGGGAGGCCGTTCGTGAGCAGTCGGGCGACGACCCCGTCGCCGGGCGAGGTCGCCTCGACCACGACGTGGGCGGCGAGCGCCTGCCGGGTGAGGTCCGCCGAGTAGCCCTCGGGGTACGAGGCGACCACGGAGCCGGAGCCGGCCCCGGTGAGGTCGAGCGTGACGGTGTGGTCGGTGTCGTCGACCCAGGCCTTGGTCACCCCACCCGCCTGCAGCTTCGCCACGGCCTCGGACAGCGCGACCTCACGCGGGCCCGGCCCGGCCAGCCGCGCGGCGGCGAACCAGGCACCCACGGCGACGATCACCAGCAGGCCCGCGACCAGGGCGAGCTTGTGGGAGCGTTTGAGCACGCGGGTGCCTCGCGGCGGGCTGGGCTTGCTCACGTGGTGGGTCCTGGCCTCTCGGCTCGACGTCCCGGAGCCCCCATCCTCCGTTGCCGAGGGATGTTTGGGGCACCACCGTCAGGCCGATGTGACCTAGGACACGTCGCCCGGATGTTTCAGCTCCCCCACCTGGTGGAGAGCGACGGGACGATCAGGCGAAACCCGGCTGGGGCAGATCGGGCCCGGGCACCGCCGGGCCGGGGTCGGGGATGTCGGGGCCGGGCGGCGGCGGCATCGGCGACGGCGTCGGCAGCGGCGGCTCGGGGGACGGCGACGGGGGTGAGGGCGGCGAGGGGGGTGACGGCGGCGACGGGGACGGCGGGGACGGCAGCGGCTCCGGCGGGAAGGGTTCGGTCATGCCCCTGCCGTACCCGCCGTGGCCGGCTCCAAGCGGCCCACGGCCGCCAGGACCTCGTCGACCCCGATCCGCAGCAGGGCCGGATCGCACCGCTCACCCCGGCCGCGCTGGTCAGGCAGCTGGTCAGGCAGCTGGTCAGACAGCCGGCCGGGCAGCGCCGCGCCGAACTCGCCGTGCCACAGCACGGCGTGCCGTTCGGGGTCGGCCAGCGGCCCCCACCGGGACGGCGGGACGGGGCCGAACAGCAGCACCGAGGGCGTGCCGAAGGCGGTTCCCAGGTGGGCCACCCCGGTGTCGCCGCAGACGAGCAGCGCGGCGCCCGCCACGAGCGAGGCGAGCTCGGGCAGCTCCAGCGCACCTGCCGTGCACCGCGCGGCCGGCAGCCCCGCCGCCGTCGCCACGCGGCGGACCAGCGGGCGTTCGGCCGCCCCACCGGTGAGCACGACGGGCAGCCCGGACGCCTCGATGGCGGCCGCGAGCCGCGCCCAGCGGGCCGCGGGCCAGCGCCGGGCCCCCGACGAGGCGCCCGGGTGGAGCACCGCGTACGGCTCGGCGGCGGGTAGGTCGGCCGGCACCGGGACGGGGCGGGCAGAGCCGGGCAGCTCGAGCCGGAGGTCGTCGGCGCGGCAGACCCTCCCCCGGCCCGCCAGCCGGGCCGCGTCGTCGACCAGCCGGCACCAGCGCAGGACCTCGTGCTCGGGCTCGTGCCAGCCCGGCCCGGCGCGCAGCAGCGGCGGGCAGGGGTAGGCGACGAGGTCGTCGGGCCGGCCGGCCAGCAGCAGCCGGTGGCTCTGCGGGCCCTTGCCGTGCAGGTTCACCGCGAGGTGCGGCCCGAGGCCGGCGCCGGGTGCCGGGCCGTCGAGGCCCGTCGCCGGGACGACCTCGTCGACGACTCCGCACGAGCGCAGCAACGCGCCCGGTGCGGCGGGGGCGGCGAGCACCAGCCGCCGGCCCGGGTACAGCCGGCGCAGCCCGCGCAGGGCGGGCACGGCGGTGAGGGTGTCGCCGAGCCCGAGGGCCCGGAGCACCAGCACGGGCGCCTCGCGCAGGCCGCGGGCCCGCCCGCTCGGGCCGCCCGTCACGGCCAGGAGCTCTCCGTCGAGACGGCCACCACGAGCTCGCGCAGCTCGCACCGGGCGGGCTGACCGAGCGCGAAGAGGATCGCCTCCGCGACGTGGGCCGGGTCGTTGAGGACGGCGTCCGGGCCCGGCTTGTACTGGTCCGGCCGCCCGTCGAAGAAGTGCGTGGTCATGCCGCCCGGGACGAGCAGGGTGACGCCGACCTCGCCGGCCGTCTCGGCGGCCAGCGCCCGGGTGAACCCGACGACGCCGAACTTCGACGCGCAGTAGGCCGTCGCGTCCGACACGGCCTTGAGCCCGAGCGTGGAGGCGATGGTCACGACCCGGCCGTGGTTGGCCCGCAGGTGCGGCAGGGCCGCGCGGACGACCGCCGCGGTCCCGACGAGGTTGACCGCGATGACGCGGGTCCAGGCGTCGAAGGGCACGTCGTCGAGCCGCCCGCAGGCGTCGGTGCCGGCGGCCGTGACGACGGCGGACGGCGGCCCGTACTGCCGCACGGCCTCGTCGACGGCGGCGACGGCGGCGGCCGGGTCGGCGAGGTCGACCTGGACGAAGCCGCCGCCCTCCCCGCCGAGGTCGGCCGGAGCCTGCCGGTCGAGGACGACGGTCGTGCCCCCGCGCTTGGCGACGGCGGCGACCACGGCGGCGCCGAGGCCGCTCGAGCCGCCGGTCACGAGGACGGGGCCGTCGAGGGGGGTGCCCTCGATCGAGCGGAAGTCGGGGACGGTCATGAGGCTCTCCCTGTGCTGGACTGTGCCGACGTCGGGGGTGACGACGCGGCGTGCTGGATGATCCGGGTCGTGGACCGCCCCGGCAGGTACGGCAGGAGGACGACGCGGCCGCCCCAGGAGCGGACGAGCGACGCCTCGGGCAGGGTCGCGGCGGCGTAGTCGCCGCCCTTGGCCCACACGTCGGGGCGCAGCCGTTCCAGCGCGGCGTGCGGGCTGTCCTCGTCGAAGACGACGACGGCGTCGACGCACCCGAGCCCGAGGAGCACGCGGGCGCGGTCCTGTTCGGTGTGCACGGGCCGCTGCGGGCCCTTCAGGCGCCGCACGCTTTCGTCGGAGTTGAGGAGCACCACCAGGCAGTCGCCGAGGCGGCGGGCCGCTTCGAGGCAGGCGACGTGGCCGGCGTGCAGCACGTCGAAGCAGCCGCCGGTGGCCACCACGCGCCCGCCCCCGGCGCGCACCCGCCGGAGAACGCCGGCGACGCCCTCGGGGCCATCGGCCGGCGACGGCGGGACCTGGGCGACGGGCTCGTCGAGCGCCGCGACACCGCCGGCGTCGAGCCAGCCGGCGACGTCGACGACGGCCTCGCCGACCGCCTCGGTGATCACGGCGCCGCGGGCCAGGGCGTAGGTCAGGGTGCCGGCGAAGCGGTCGCCCGCGCCGCAGGGATCCCCGGCGCTGGCGTTCGGGGCGGGGGTGAACAGCGGCGGGCTCTCGGCCAGAACGGTGACGGCGCCGGCCGCCCCGTCGGTCGCCACCACCGCGCGCGCCTGCCAGCGCTCGCGCAGCCGCGCCGCGGCGTCGTCGAGCGCGTCGTCCAGATCACCGCGCCCCGCCGCGGCGCCGTCGGGGCGTGGCGGGGCGAAGTGCAGCGCCTCGCGGCGGTTCGGGGTCGCCGCCGTCACCCCGGGCACGGGCTCGGCGCCCCGGGGGTGCGGGTCCCAGACCACCGGCCGGCGGGAGGCCCACCGGGCGAGCACCTCGCGCACCACGGGGTGGGCGGTCACGCCGCCGCCGTAGTCGGCCACGAGGACCGCGTCGGCCTGCTCCGCCGCGGCGTGGAGCGCCGCGGCGTCGACGGGTGCCTCGGGCGCGAGCGCGGGCGCGCGCTCGTCGAGGCGCAGCATCGACTGGCCGGCCGCCCGCACCCGGGTCAGCACCCGGGTGCCGGCGACGGGTGCGAGCGCGTGGTGCGCGATCCCCGCCGCGGCGAGCAGGTCGCGCAGGGTGGCGCCGGCCTGGTCGGTGCCCGCGGCGGAGGCGAGGGTGACGTCGGCTCCGCGGCCGGCCAGCAGCAGCGCGGCGAGCCCGGCGCCGCCGGGGCGCTGCAGGGTGCGCGCCACCTCGACGACGGGTACGGGTGCGTCGGGGGCGACCCGGTCGACCGTGCCGGTGACGTCGCGGTCGAGCAGGGCGTCGCCGAGGACCAGCAACCGCACCTAGCCCACCTCCGCGAAGCCGTAGTGGTCGTCGTAGTGGTCGTCGTAGCGGTCGTCGTAGCGGTCGCCGTAGCGGTCGCGCGGGCGCTGCTCCGAGCCTGCCCGGGCGGGCTCGGCGACGGCGAGCCTGGCCTCGAGCGCCGCACAGATCGCGTGCACGGCGACGAGCTGCGCCTCCTGGACGGCGGTCGTCGAGGGGACGTCGACGGCCAGCACCTCGTCGGCGAGGTCGGCGACCGGGTTCGGCACGGGGCCCGTCATCGCCCAGACCCGCAGGCCGGCCGCGCGCGCGGCCTGCGCCGCGTGCACCAGGTTGCGGCTGCGGCCGCTCGTGGTCAGGAGCACGAGGATGTCGCCCTCGCGCCCGTGCGCCGTCACCTGGCGCGCGAACGCGTGCTCGAACCCGAAGTCGTTGCCGATGGCCGTCAGGCTCGACGTCTCGGCGCAGAGCGCGATCGCGGACAGCGGCCGGCGGTCGGGCGTCTCGAAGCGCCCCGACGAGCTCGGCGGTGAGGTGCTGGGCCTCGCCGGCGCTGCCGCCGTTGCCGGCGGCGAGCAGCCGGCCGCCGCCCCCGAGCACGGCGGCGAGCCGGTCGCCCCAGGCCTCGACGAGCGGCGCCTGCCGCTCGAGGTCGGCCAGCGCCCGCCGCAGCAGCGGCAGGTGACGGTGGAGGTCGGCGAACGCGTGGCTCATGCGAGTGCCCTTTCGACGGCCAGTTCGACGGCACGGTCGGCGGGGCGGCACCGCGATCGGCCGTCGCGGCGGTGGACGGTGCGGTCGAGGCGCCGGCGCGGGCGGGCTCGGCCAGCCGGGCGTAGACGCCCTCGGTCAGCTCGGCGACGCGGGCCCAGCCGAAGCGCTCGGCCACGTGTGCGGCGGCCTCACGCCCGAGGCGCAGCCGGTACTCCTCGTCGCCGAGGACACGGTTGAGGGCCGCCGCCGTGGCGGCGGGGTCGCGCGGCGGCACCAGCACGCCGGTCCGGCCGTCGGCCACGCTGTCGAGCAGGCCGCCGACGGCGGAACCCACGACGGGCACCCCGCACGCCATCGCCTCGAGCGGGACGATCCCGAACGGCTCGTACCAGGGCACGCAGGCCACGACGTCGGCCGACCGTAGCAGGGCCGGGACGTCGGGGCGGCCCACCCGCCCGATGAACCGCACCCTGTCGGCGACCCCGTGCTCCGCGGCGGCCGCGCGCAGGAGGCGCACGTGCGGGTCGGCGTCGAGCTCGCGCTCGTCGGGGCCACCGGCGACGACCAGCTCGGCGCCGGGCACCAGTGGCAGCGCCTCGACCAGCGTGTGCACGCCCTTGCGCTCGACGAGCCGGCCGATCGAGAGGATGCGGCGCAGCGGCCGGTGCAGGGTGAGCACCCGCGGCCCCGGCCGGAAGGCCTCGAGGTCGACCCCGCACGGGGCGATGTGCAGGCGCTCGGGCGACGCGCCGAGGGCGAGCAGCTCGCCCACCTCGTCGGAGCAGGTGGCGATCACGGCCTCGGCGGTGCGGGCCAGGTGCTCCTCGCGGGCGAGCCGCTCCGGCGGGCTGGTGTCCGCCGCGCCCTGGTGGCGCCGCTTGACCACGCCGAGCGCGTGGAAGGTCTGGACGACGGGGATGCCGGTGCTGGCCCGCGCGCGCACCGCGGCGGTGCCGGACATCCAGAAGTGCGCGTGCACGACGTCCGGCCGGTGCGGCGAGCGGCGCCAGCGGCGCGCGAGCCACGACCCGAACGCCGGCATGTACGGGGGCAGGGAGTCCTTGCCGATCGGGCGGGCCGGGCCGGCCGGCACGTGGACGACGTCGACGCCGGGGTGCAGCGTGACGACGTCGGGCAGGCCGGGGGCGTCGCGCCGGGTGAAGACCTCGACGCTGTGGCCGCGGTCGGCGAGCGCCATCGCCAGGGCGGCGACGTGCACGTTCTGGCCGCCGGCGTCCTCGCCCCCGAGCACGGCCAGCGGGCTGGCGTGCTCGGACACCATGGCGATCTTCAGGGGGGCGATGGTCATCGCGCCACCTCCTCGAGGAGCCGATCCCAGTCGGACAGGAACCGCGCGAGCCCGAACCGCGCCAGGGCGTGCCGCCGGGCGGCCTCCCCTGGGCGCGGGCCAGCGCGGGGTCGGCGACGAGCGAGCGCGCGGCCGCGGCCAGCGCGTCGACGTCGGCCGTGACGAGCCCGGCTCCCGCGGGCACCGCCTCGGGTGCGGCCGTGGCCGCAAGGACGAGCACCGGCATCCCCAGCGTCATCGCCTCGAGCAGGGCCAGCCCGAGGCTGGTCCACCGGTAGGCGTGCAGGTAGGCCCGGTGCTCGGCCATCCGCTTGTGCAGGTCGGCCTGCGCGAGCTCCTCGGCGCCGGCGAGCCCGGTGGTGACGATCTGCTCGACGCCCTCGGTGCGCATCCCATAGACGTGCACCGGCACGGCGCGGGCGATCCGGGCGGCCAGGTCGGTGCCGGCGACGCGGCGGCGCCGGACCGGCTCGTTGCACGCGACGGCGAGGCTCTCGAGGTGGCCGGAGTACAGGTGCCCGGGGTCGGAGATGCCGTGCTCGACCACGCGCACCGGCGCGTCGCCGTTGTCCCACATGGCCGCGTTGAACGGCGTGACGTGCACGATCGGGATGTCCCGCTGGTCCGCGAGGGGGTGCCGCCACTCGGTTACGTCGCCACGGGGCGTGTTGTGCTCCACGTACACGGCGGGCACGTCCCGGCCCACCTCACGGCCGGTCCAGGCGCGGAACAGCTCCGCGTCGCGGGGCCGCTGCAGGACGACCACGTCGAAGCCGGCGCCGGCGGCGAGGTCGCCCACCTCCTCGGGGCCGGCTTCGCGCACGCCGGCCGGCCAGGGGTAGGTGGTGGCACGGCCCAGGCCGTCGGGCCCGCGGCCGGGCACGACGGGGACGACGACCTCGTGGGGGCTGTTGACGAACGCGGTCATCCACGAGCCGTGGACGTGCCAGGCGAGGATCCTCATGCGCGCATCGCCCTCCTCTCGTTCTCCGGGCGGCCCAGGGGCCGGCGGGGCGTCAACTCGTCGACGGCGTCCGCCACGGCGGCCGGGGTGATCGACGAGAGGCAGGGGTGCCCGGGCACGGGGCAGTCCCGGGCGCCGGTGCCCCTGCACGCCGCGGCGGGGTCGCCCAGCACTCGCACCGGCACGCCCCAGGGACGCCAGCGCTCCAGCGGCACGACGGGGGCGAACAACGACACCACGGGAGTGCCGACGGCGGCGGCGAGGTGGGCCGGGCCGGTGTTGCCGACGACCACACAGGCGGCCTCCGCCAGGACGGCCGCGAGGGTGGGGAGGTCGGTGCGGCCGCCGAGGTCGACCACGGGAGCCTGCCCGTCGGCGGCGGCCGCGACCCGCGCGGTCAGCGCTCGCTCGCCGGGGCCCCCCGTCACGACCACGGGCCTGCCCCTGGCGGCGAGCTCGGCCACGACGCGGGCGGCGTCCGCGGGGTGGGGGGCGCGGGCCGGGACCGAGGCCCCGGGATGGACGACGACGTAGCCCGCCGGATCCGCCGGCAGACCGGCGGGCGGCGGTGGCAACGGGCGGCGGACGGCGAGCCGGGTGGCGGCGCGGCCCTGCTCGGCGGGCTCGAACCCGGCCGCGCGCGCGAGCGCGAGCATGGCCTCGACCTCGTGCACCTGCCCCCGCGCGGTGCGGTCGGCGCGGAAGCGAAGGTCGAGCAGGGAGCCCGGGTAGTCCTCGCTGGCGGCCGCCACGTGCGGCACGCCGGCCAGCTTGAGCAGCAGCGCGGCCGGCAACGGGCTCTGGTGCCAGGAGGTCAGGACGACGGCCGCGTCGAGCCGGGCCGCGCGGAGCCGCTCGACGAGGGCGGCGAACCCCTGCGGGTCGAGCGGCGGCGGGCGGTAGCCGCTCCACGGGACGTCGGCCACGAGGACGTCGTCGACGCCGGGCAGCAGCCGGGCGGCCTGCTCGCCGGCGGGCGACACCAGCATCGTCACGCGCGCGTGCGCGGCCACGGCGCGCACCGCCGGCCCGGAGAGCAGCACGTCGCCGTCGCTGTCGGTCCGCGCGACGAGCACGTGGCGGGGGGCGGTCACGCCGGGCCGCCGAGCACGAGGCCGAGCACGTGCCGGACCGCCGCGGCGAGGTCGGGCGCCACCACCGGCGCGGCGGCGACCTCCGCGGGCCGCGTGACGGGGGTCGGGACGAGCACGGAGCGGGCGCCGGCGGCCGCGGCGGCGCCGACGTCGGCCCCGATGTCGCCGACGACGACCGTCTGGTCGGGGTGCAGCCCGAGCGCACGGGCCGCCTGCAGCACGAGACCGGGCTGAGGCTTACGGCAGGCGCAGCGGTCGGTGGGCGCGTGCGGGCAGACCGCGACGACGTCGAAGGCCCCCACCTGCCGCTGGAGCTCGTCGTTGACCGCGCGGACCTCCCGGTGCGTCAGCAGGCCGCGGGCGATGCCCGACTGGTTCGTCACCAGGCCGACGAGCAGGCCCGCCGCCCGCAACCTCGCCAGGGCGCCGCGGGCCCCCTCGACCGGGCGGACCAGCGCCGGGTCGCCGTTGTAGGGGACGTCGTGCACGAGGGTCCCGTCGCGGTCGAACAGCACCGCCCGGGGGCGGCCGGAGGTGGGCCCGCCGCCGGCGGGTCCGTCGCCGACGCGCACGTCGGGAGCACCGTCCTTCACGCACACCTCCAGGCCCGTCGACGACAGCGGCAGGGGTGGCCGCGGCGTGTTTTTGCCCTTGCTTGAAGGGGTTCAAACCAGAAGTCGACACGTGACGTAGCGCTTCTCTCGCAAAACGCCGGAGAAGTGACTGCGAGGAGTAGCAGTTCGAGGTGTGAGAACCGGGACGAAGGGGAAACTGCAGGTCATGTCCATCATCTCCGACGAGATCGCCCCCGGGGCGATGGTGACGCAGGGCTCCTTCGAAGCGCCCAGTTCGTCACCCATCGTGTCCATCGACCCGGCGACCGGCGCCGAGAACGGCCGTGTGACTCCCGCCACAGACCACCAGATCGCGGCGGCCGTGGCGGCGGCCCGAGCCGCGCTGCCCGGCTGGCGGCGCACCGCCCCCGCCGCCCGCGCCGCCGCCCTGCGCGCCGCCGCCGCCGACCTCCGCGCGGACGCCGAGCGGCTCGCCCGCCTCCACACCAGCGACACCGGCCGGCTGCTCACCGACTCGCGCGGCGCTGTCGAGGTGGCCGCCTCGCTCCTGGAGGAGGCGGCCACCGTGGCCCCGCTCGACGCCGGCCGGTCCCTCGGCGGGGACCCGCGGGCGGTCGACGTCGTCCGCCGGGAGCCCCGCGGCGTGGTCGCGGTGATCACCCCCTGGAACGACCCGGTGCCGGTCGCCGCCGGGCTGCTTGCCGCCGCCCTGGCGACGGGGAACACCGTCGTGCACAAGCCGTCGGAGCGGAGCCCGCTGGTGGGCGCCGCCCTCGCCGAGGCCCTCGCCCGGCACCTGCCCGAGGGCGTGCTGATGCTCGTCCAGGGCGACGGCACGGTCGGCGAGCGGCTCGTCGCGGACCCGGGCGTCGATGTCGTCGCCCACGTCGGCTCGACCCGGGCGGGCCGGCGGATCGCGGAGGTGGCCGGTCCGCGCGCGGCGAAGCTGCTGCTCGAGAACGGCGGCAAGGACGCCCTCGTCGTCGACGCCGGCGTCGACCCGGTGTGGGCGGCGAAGCAGGCCGCGCTCGGCGCCTTCGTCAACGCCGGGCAGCTCTGCGTCGCCGTCGAGCGGGTCGTGGTGCACGCCGAGGTGGCCGGAGCCGTTCCTGGCCGCGCTGGTCGAGGAGGCGGCAGCCTGGACGGTCGGCGACCCGGCGGAGGACGACACCCGGCTCGGCCCCTTGGTCGACGCCCGCGCCGTCGAGGGCGTGCTGGCGCACGTGTCGGCGGCGGTAGCCGCCGGGGCGCGGGTGCTGATCGGCGGGGGCCGGCCCGCCGATCCCGCACTCGCGGCCGGCTGCTACCTCGAGCCGACCGTCCTGACCGGCGTCACCCCCGAGATGGCGGTCTGGTCGGAGGAGACGTTCGGCCCGGTCGTCCCGGTGATCGTGGCCGCGAGCTTCGACGAGGCGCTCGAGCTGGCCCAGGAGGGCGCCTACGGGCTCGCCGCCACCGTGCTCACGCCGTCGATCGAGCACGCGCTGCGCGCCTCGGAGGTGCTGGACGTCGGCACGGTCAAGGTCAACTCCGTCTTCGGCGGCGCTCCCGGCGGCTCGGCGGACCCACGGCGTGGCAGCGGCACGGGCCGCGGCTACGGGCCCGACCTGATCGGCGAGCTGACCGTGCTCAAGGCCGTCCACATCGAGCCACTCCCTCAGTCCTGACGCGCATCATGCCAAGAGTCTTTGCAAGTATTCTTTGCAAAGGCTCTTGGCATAGCTAGTCTGAGGTGGTGACCGACGAGACCGGGTACCGGCGTTCGCTGACCCCTGCCCCCCTCGACGACGACACCGTCGTCCTCGACCCGCCACGGCTGCGCGCCCTGGCACACCCGCTGCGCGTGCGCCTGCTGGGCCTGCTGCGCCTGCACGGACCGTCCACCGCGAGCCGGCTCGCCGCCCGGGTCGGGGAGTCCAGCGGTTCGACGAGCTACCACCTGCGCCAGCTCGGCGCGGCCGGCCTCGTCGTGGAGGATCCGGACCACGCGGGCGAGGGCGGGCGCGAGCGCTGGTGGCGGGCGGCCCACTCCTCCACCCGGCTCGACACGGTGTTCACCGGGGACGACGGGGCCGTCACGGTCGAGTACCTGCGGGCGGTCGCGACGGTGTACGCGACGAAGATGCACGAGTGGCTCGCGGTCGAGCTCGACGCGCCGCCGCAGTGGCGCGCCGCCTCGACGCTCAGCGACGTGACGGTCGTGCTGCCGCCGGATGCGGCCGCCTCGCTGGGCGAGGCCATGATCGAGCTGGCACAGGAGGCCGAGCGGCTCCACCGCGACGCGCCCGGCGCCCGCAAGGTCGCCGTCCAGGTGCAGGTCCTGCCCCAGGTGACGGGCGAGGGTGAGACGACGGCAGACCCCTCGTGACCCGGCGCGGACCGCTGCGGGGCCTGTTCGCCGCCGAGGCCGTCTCGACCCTGGGCAGCCGGATGACCCTGGTGGCCCTGCCGTGGTTCGTGCTCGTGACGACCGGCTCCCCGCTGCTCATGGGCGTCGTCGGGCTGGCCGAGATGCTCCCGTACGTCGTGGCGCAGCTATTGGCCGGCCCACTGGTCGACCGGGCTCGGCCCGCGCCGGGCCAGCCTCAGCGCCGACGCCCTCAGCACGGTCGCGGTGGGCGCCGTGCCGCTGGCGTCCGCGGCCGGCGGCTCCCCTTCGCGGCCCTGCTCGCGCTGGTCGCCGTGGCGGGCGCCCTGCGCGGCCCCGGGGACGCCGCCAAGCGCGTCCTCCTGCCGCGGGCCGTGGACGCCTCGGCGGTGCCGATGGAGCGCGCGGCCGGCCTCTCGGACGGAATCAGCAGGACCGCGTCGCTGGTGGGGGCGCCCCTCGGCGGCGTGCTCGTGGGGGTGCTCGGCGCCCCGGCCGTGCTCGCCGTCGACGCCGCGACGTTCGCCGCCGGCGCCGCGCTCGTCGCGGTCCTGCTCCCCCGCGACCCACGGCCCGAACGGGCGTCCGCCGGCTACGCCGGTGAGCTGCGGACCGGCCTGCAGTTCCTGCTCGGGGACCCGCTGCTGCGGGCGATCGCGCTGATGATCGCCCTGACGAACACGATCGACGCGGCGCTCAGCGGGGTGCTGCTGCCGCTGTGGGCCGCCGACGCGGGTGGCCCGGCCGTCCTCGGCCTGGTGTCGGCGGTCTTCGCCGGGTGCGCGGCGGCGGGCACCGTCGTCGCCGGCCTGGTCGGGGCCCGGCTGCCGCGGCGCCGCACCTTCGCGCTGTGCTTCGTCGTCGGCGGGGCGCCGCGGATCGCGGCGCTCGCGCTCGGGCTGCCGCTGCCGGGGGTACTGGCGGTCACCGCGCTCGGCGGACTCGCCTGCGGCGCCATCAACCCACTCCTCGCGGCGACGGAGTACGAGCGCATCCCGGCGCGCCTGCAAGCACGCGTCCTCGGGGCCTCCGGTGCCCTCGGCTGGGCCGGCATCCCGTTCGGGGGTCTGCTCGGCGGGGCCCTGGCCGAACGCGTCGGTCTCGCAGGCGCGCTGGCCCTGGCCGGCGCGAGCTATCTCGCCGTCACGCTGCTGCCTTTCGTGCACCGCGCCTGGCAAGGGATGGACCGCCGCACTCCGGTGGCTCAGCCGGCTCCCGCGGCACCGGCCGGCCGGAGCCGCCAGCTCGGCCGGCCCGGGCGGGCGAGCTCACCGCGGCGGGCGCCGGCCCGGGCCGCCGCTGACCGGCGGAACCTCCGTGGCCGGGGCCGGCGGCGCCGCGTCGCCGGATCCCTCCGCCCGAGCCTGGCCCGGCGCCTCGGGGGCGGCGTCCTCGCCCGCCGGATCCTGGCTGTACCGCACCTTGCGCAGGTGGCCCACCATGCTGCGGATCAGCACGATCGTGGCCAGGGCGAGCACGAAGACCACGAGGAATCCCGCGATGCCGGGCGACACGGTGTTGTACGACGGCGGATCGGCGGCGGGCGCCGCGGCGAGGAGTCTCCCGGTCATCTCACACCTCCACACGCTCGCGGAGACCCGCGAACAGGTCGTCCTCCGGCATCGTGCGTGTCGACGAGGCTGCGCACCCGCTGGAAGTCCTCGGTCGGCCAGACCTGCGCTGCAGCGGCAGCGGGATCGAGAACCACCGATCCGTCGGGGTCGATCTGCGTGGCGTGCGCCAGGAGCGCCGTGTCACGGATCGGGAACCAGTCGCCGCACTCGACACGCGTCGTGACGGCGGGCCGCGTCCTCGGGCTGTCCTCCCACTCGCTCCAGCCATTCTGGAAGGGCGACTCCATGCCCTCAGCGACGGCTCGCCGCGTTGAACGCCACGATGCGCGGCTTGTGGAAGCCGAGCTGGTAGTAGAGCTTGAGCGGCTGCCACGGGTCGCCGGTGCCCGGGTAGCGATCGGGGTCGGCCGCGGCCTCGAACGCCTCCACCGTCACCTTGTGGCACATGATGTGGTCGGGGTGCGGGTACCCGCCGTTCTCGTCGTACGTCGTCATCACGTGCGGGCGGAACTCCCGGATGAGCCGCACGAGCGGCGCGGCTGGCCGTCTCCAGCGGCTCGAGCCGCGAAGCAGCCCTCGGGCAGCGGCGGCAGCGGATCGCCCTCGGGCAGCCCCGAGTCGACGAACCGAGCCAGCGGTGCTCGACGCCGAGGATCTCGCCGCGCGCCCGCGCCATCTCGCGGCGGCGGACCTCGGCGATGTCGCGCAACAGGTCCGGGTCGTCCTTCAGGGCGGGGTTCAGGATGTCGCCGCGCTCGCCGCCCGTGCAGCTCACCACGAGCACCTCGGCGCCCTCGGCGGAGGTAGCGGGCGATCGTCGCCGCACCCTTGCTCGACTCGTCGTCGGGGTGGGCGTGGACGGCCAGCAGGCGCAGCCCTTCGCGGCTCGACGTACGATCCTCCAGTGTCCCTGGTGGCGCCGCCGCGGCCGAGCACCCGACGGCGGCCGTGCGGCTGCGGGCGATCACGCCGACCGGAGGTCGCGACGGCACGTGGGAGGCGTCGTGACCGCTCGACGAGCGCTACGGCCGGCGCCCGCCGGGCGAGCCGGGGCGGCTGATCGCCGCGCTCGCCGTCTTCGTCGCGGTCGGCCTCGCCTGCTGGCGTCTGGCGTTCTTCGCCTGGTCGCGGGCGGCCGGCGTCGACTTCAGCGCCGTGCGTAGTCGTGGCGGTCGACCGTCCGACACCCGGCCTCGTGCGCGGTCGAGGTCACGCCCGTCGCCCGCGCCCGGGCGGGGCGCCGTCGTCGCGCAGGACCGCCACGACGGTCGGTGGTGGGCTCGGCCGACGTCGAGCTGGCTCCCGCCGCCGCGGGCCGACCGGCGCGCCGACGGATCCGCACCAGCCTGGCCGCCGTCGGGTCGCGGCGTTCGTGCTGCGCCGCACGCCGGGCGTCCTGATACTGTCGGAACCTCGCTCGCGCCCCAACAGTGTCGGGGTGGCACGTACTGATCGGAGAACGCCGTGACCGAGACCAGCAGCGTCACCTGGTTGACCCAGGAGGCCTACGACCGCCTCAAGGTGGAGCTCGACCATCTGTCCGGCGAGGGCCGCACCGAGATCGCCCGCAAGATCGAGGAGGCCCGCCAGGAGGGCGACCTGCGCGAGAACGGCGGGTACCACGCTGCCAAGGAGGAGCAGGGCAAGCGGGAGGCACGGATCCGCCAGTTGCGCCAGCTGCTCGAGAACGCGCAGGTGGGTGACGCGCCGGCCGCACCGACGGCAGCATCGTGCCCGGCATGGTCGTCACGGTCGACCTGCTCGGCGACGAGATGACCTTCCTGCTGGGCAGCCGCGAGGTCGCCGGCGACACCGACCTCGACGTCTACTCCGACAAGAGCCCGCTCGGCGCGGCGATCCTCGGCCGTCGCGTCGGCGACAGCTCCTCGTACACCGCGCCCAACGGCAAGGAGATCTCGCTGAAGATCCTCTGGCGCGGCCGTTCGCGGGCTGACGCCGTACCGCGCGCGAGCGCCGGCCGGTCCCGCGGGACCGGCCGGCGTTCGCGCGTTCAGGCCGGCGTTCTGGTCGTCGTGGCTCGGGCTGCCCTGGTCAGCGGGTCAGCGGGCGGCGGCCGCTTGAACTGGCACGGCGAGCGGCACGAACACGACGAGGATCCCGACGACCCAGGTCAGCAGGTAGGGCACGGCGTGCACCAGCGGCCACGAGGTGGGCGCCGGGGCGTTCGGGGCGATGTTGCCGAACAGTTCACGGGCGGCCTGGACGAGCGCCGAGATCGGGTTCCAGTCGGCGATCGCCTTGAGCACCGGCGGGCAGCTCTTCGTCGGCACGAACGTGTTCGCGATGAACGTGAGCGGGAAGATCACGTGAAGCTGGCGTTGCTCGACGACCTCGGGGTCGGCACGACGAGCCCGACGACCGCCATGAGCCACGTCATCGCGTAGGCGAACAGCAGCAGCAGGCGTAGGCGGCCGAGCGCCTCGAGGACCGAGGCGCGCGATCCGCCAGCCGACGACCAGCCCGGTCACGCCATGACGACCAGCACGATGACGGTGTTCGCCACGTCCGCCAGCGTCCGGCCGACGAGCACCGCCGACCGCACCATCGGCAGCGACCGGAACCGGTCGACGATCCCCTTCTGCATGTCCTCGGCGATGCCGACCCGGTGATCGCCGAGCCGAAGACCACCGTCTGCGCGAAGATCCCGGCCATCAGGTACTCACTGTAGTTGATCCGCCTCGGCATCGGGATCGCGCCGCCGAAGACGTACGCGAACAGCAGCACGAACATGACCGGCGACAGGATCGCGAAACGCAGCAGGTCGGGGATCCGCGGGATCCGGATGAGGTTGCGCCAGGCGACGACCGCCCCGTCGGCCGAGGCGGACGTCGGGCGGTCGATGCGACGGTCATCGGCGCGCTGCCGCGGTCTCCGGCGGTCGGGCTCGGGTCGCGCGTCCTCCTCGGCGGCGTGCCCGGTCAGCGTGAGGAACACGTCGTCCAGGGTCGGCCGGCGCAGGCCGACGTCGTCGACGGGACGCCCGCCGCGTCGAGCGCGCGCAGCGACCCGACGAGCACGCTGCGGCGCCGGCCGGAGCTCGGCACGTGACCCGGCGGGCGTGCTCGTCGACGGTCACCTGTCGCCGGCGCCGCGCCGAGCACGCGCATGGCGCTCGGGCACGTCGCCCGCCTGCGCGACGACGACCTCGACGACGCTCCCCGCCGACCTGATACTTCAGCTCGTCGGCGGTGCCCCGGGCGATGACCTGGCCGGGGTCGATGACGGCGATCTCGTCGGCCAGCGCGTCGGCCTCCTCCAGGTACTGCGTCGTCAGCAGCACCGTCGACCCGGTCCGCGACCAGCTCGCGGATGACCTCCCACATGCCGATGCCGGCTGCGCGGGTCGAGACCGGTGGTCGGCTCGTCGAGGAACAGCAGCCGCGGCGCGGCCGACCAGGGCCGCGGCCAGGTCGAGCCGGCGGCGCATGCCGCCGGAGTACGTCTTCACCGGCCGGTCGGCCGCGTCCTCAGAGCGAACTGCTCGAGCAGCTCCCTCGGCCCGCAGCCGGGCCGGCCGCGGCCGAGGTGGTACAGCCGCCCGAACATCCAGAGGTTCTCGGCGCCGGTCAGGTTCTCGTCGACCGCCGCGTACTGCCCGGACAGGCCGATCTCGCGCCGCACCTCGCTGCGGCGTCGCGGAGCACGTCGATGCCGGCGACCGTCGGCGCGGCCGGCGTCCGGCCGGAGCAGGGTGGCCGAGCACGCGCACCGCGGTCGTCTTGCCGGCGCCGTTGGGCCCGAGCAGGCCGAGCACGGTGCCCTCGGACCGCCAGGTCGAGCCCGTCGAGGGCGCTGCACCGAGCCGTGACCTTCTTGACAGGCCCTCGGCGAGCGACTGCGTCTGGCACTGCTCAACCCCTTCAGAACGACGGATCGCGAGCATCTGTTTTACGGATTCAACATCAACTCTCATGGATTGACGAGAGTTACAGCAGAAAGTCGACGAGCGGGCAGGAGGTGCCGCATGTCTCAGTAACGACGCCGCTCCCCCGACTCATCGCGCCGGCCTCGAGGTCACCACCGCCGCCCCCGATACGTTGCTCCCCTGCGACCGACGTGCGCCCGGCGACGACCTTGGGCCGCGCGGCTCAGGACAGGCGACGGGTGCCCGGCCGCGCTCAGCGCGGCCAGCATCGACCCGGCTGCTCGGCGCCGCGGGTCTCCACCGAGAGCGCGACCTCGACCTCGCCCAGGTCGAGGTGGAGGTCGGTCCGGGAGTGCTCGACGTCGATCACGTTCGCGCCGAGCTCGGCCACCAGCCGAGCAGCCCGGCGAGCTCACCCGGCCGGTCGGCGATCCGGACCCGTACGGACAGGTAGCGGCCGGCCGCGAGCATGCCGTGCTGGATCACCCGCATCAGCAGCACCGGGTCGATGTTGCCGCCGGACAGCACCGCGACCATCGGCGGCTCCAACCGCGCGGCTCGGCCAGCACGGCCGCGACCGCCGCCGCGCCGGCCGGCTCGACGACCTGCTTGGCCCGCTCCAGGCAGAGCAGCAGGGCCTGGAGATCGACGCCTCGGACACCGTGACGACCTCGTCCACCACCTCCTGGACGAGCGCGAACGGCAGGTCGCCGGGCCGGCCGACGGCGATCCCGTCGGCCATCGTCGCCATCCGGTCCAGCGCGACCGGCCGCCCCGCCTCGAGCGAGGCCGGGTACGCGGCGGCCGCCTCGGCCTGTACCGCGACCACGTCACGTCCGGCCGCATCGCCTTGATGGCGAGCCCGATGCCGGCGACCACCCCGCCGCCGCCGGTGCCGACCAGCACCGTGCGTACTTCGGGCACTGCTCCAGCACCTCGAGGCCGACGGTGCCCTGCCCGGCCACGATGTCCGGGTGGTCGAACGGGTGCACCAGCACCGCGCCGGTCTCGCCTCGAACTCCGCGCCGACACCAGCGCCTCGTCCACCGACCCGCCGGCGAGCCGCACCTCGGCGCCGTAGTTGCGGGTCGCGTCGACCTTCGGCAGCGCCGCACTCATCGGCATGAACACGGTGGCCCGTTGTCGAGCAGCTGGGCGGCGAGCGCCACTCCCTGGGCGTGGTTTCCGGCGCTGGCCGCGACCACCCCGGCCGCCCGCTCCTCCGGCTCAGCCGGGCGATCCGGGTGTACGCCCCGCGGATCTTGAACGACCCGGTCCGCTGCAGGTTCTCGCACTTCAGGTGCACCGGGCCGCCGCCCGCTCCGCGCAGCGCCCGGCTGGGCTCCACGGGGTCACCCGGACGACATCCGCGAGCAACTCCCGCGCGCTCTCGACATTGGCGAGCGTGACGGGGTAGAGGGTGCCCAGCTCGGCACTGAGATGGGTCATGGGGTCATGGTGCCACTGCCGGCCGCGTGCCAGGCGAGTCGCGACCTACTCCTCGGTCGGCGCCAAGTACGGCTACGGCCTGCTGTGGACGATCGTGCTGATCACGATCTCGCTGGCGATCGTGCAGATGCTCGCGGCGCGCATGGGCGTCGTCACCGGCAAGGGCCTGGCCGAGCTGGTGCGCGAGGAGTACGGCATCCGCTGGTCGGTGCTTCGCCACCAGCGCGGTGCTGATCGCCAACCTCGGCATCTGCATCTCGGACTTCGTCGGCGTCGGCGCGGCGCTCGGGCTGGCGGGCATCCCGGCGCAGGTGTCGGTGCCGATCGCCGCGGTCGGCATCTGGCTGATCATCGTGCGCGGCTCCTACCGCTCGGCCGAGCGGATCTTCATCTGGCTCACGATCCCGTTCTTCGCCTACCCGATCGCCGCGATCCTCGCCCACCCGGACTGGGGCGAGGTCGGGCAAGGCGATCGTCGCCCCGCACCTCCACGACGAACTCGACCTACCTGCTGCTGCTGATCGCCACGGCCGGCACGACGATCACGCCGTACATGCAGCTCTACCTGCAGTCGGCCGTGGTCGAGCGCGGCGTGCGCGAGGACGAGCTGCGCGCACGAGGAACGCGAGGCGGTCGCCGGCGCGGTCTTCGCCAACCTGATCGCCGGCGTTCATCATCATCGCCACCGGCGCGACGCTGTACACGCACGGCATCCACGAAATCGGCTCGGCCGCCGACGCGGCGCGCGCGCTGAAGCCGTTCGCGGGCCAGCTACGCCGAGGCGCTGTTCGGCATCGGCCTGCTCGGCGCCAGCCTGCTCGCCGCGGCGATCCTGCCGATCGCGACCTCCTACGTCGTCTCGGAGTCGCTCGGCTACGAGAAGGGCATCGGCCGCCGCGCCGAGGAGGCGCCGGTGTTCGTCGGGGTCATCACGCGATGATCGCGATCTGCGCGATCGTCGCGATGATCCCCGGCATCCCGGTGATCTCGCTGCTGGTCGGCGTGCAGGTCGTCAACGGGCTGCTGCTGCCGATCAACCTGTTCTTCATCTGGCGGCTGTCGCGCTCGCCGCGACGCTGATGGGCGAGCACCGAAACAAGGGGAGGCTGGACGGTCTTGCCGCTGTTACCGTGCTCGCGACGTCTGCGCTCTCGCTGATCCTGGTGGCCGTGACCTTGCTGGGGAAGTAGCCAGATGAGGACGGCAGCACTGCTCGGCACCGGAATCTGCGCGCTCGCGTTGAGCGCCTGCGGCGGCGGGCACGAGGACAAGCTCGACCTGGTCCCGCCTCGCTTCGGGCCCGCCCCGCAATACCGCCCGGATGCGCTCAGCCAGGAGGTGGCGGGCGCCGCGCCGGTCGGCTCGCTGCGCTGTCAGGCCCGCGCGCGCCCGCGCATGGGAGTGCACCTCGAGATCTTCGTGAACCGCCTCGACGTGGTGATCCCCGCCGGCATCGGCATCGCGCCGCCCCACCAACGCGAGGGCGCCTATGTGTAGCGGGGGGCGCTGCTCCTATCCCGTGCGCACCACCGATCCGACGGGCATGATCGAGGTGGACCGCGCGCTCCAGGGACGCGCCACGCTCGGGCAGTTCTTCGACGCCTGGGCAGCCGTTCGGGTCGCGCCGGCTGCTCGGCTTCAGCGCCCGCGGGCGGGACCGCGTGGCGGTCTACATCGACGGGCGGCTGTGGACGGGAGATCCGCGATCGGCGCCCCTCACCCGCCACGCCGCGATGATGGTGGAGCTCGGCGGAGGTCGCCACCGCCGGCTCCTCGCATACGGTTTCCCTCCCGACCTGTGAAACGCGCCACCTGCATCCTCGTCGCGCTGGTCCTGCTCGCCCTTCCCGTTCGGCCTCGGCCGACGTGGACCCCGCGAGCGATGTGCTGCTGTTCCAGAACGAGTACTTCCCGCGCGTGCAGCCGCCTTCGGCGGAGCTGAAGGGCACCCTCACGGCGCTCACCGACGAGGCGAACAAGGCCGACTACGGCATCAAGGTCGCGATCATCGGCGCGCGCCTCGACCTGGGCGGGGTGCCGCAGCTCTACCGGCACCCGGACGAGTACGCGAAGTACCTGGGCCTCGAGCTCCACAGCGCCACCGGCCTGGTGCAGCCGCTGGTGGTGGTGATGCGCGGCGGCATCGCCGTCTACGGCGCGGACTCCGAGGCCAAGGCGATCGAGGGGCTCAAGGTGCCCCCGAAGGCCACGGCCGACGACCTCACGCGTGTGGCGATAGAGGCCACCAAGCGCCTCGCGGCTGCGGCCGGCCATCCGCTTGCCACGCCGAGCGTGAAGAAGGTGCAGAAGAAGGGAAAGTCGAACAGTGCCCCGCTGCTCGCCTTCCTCGCCCCGGTGATCTTGCTCTTGCTGTTGGGTCTGCTCCTCTGGCAGCAGCGCCGCCGCCGGCCGCCGAAAGAGCCTGCAAATGGCGATATCCCGGATCCCGCGGACCCCGCCGGCTGACAAATTAAAGACCTGTGGCGAATTCCGGAAAGTCGTGTAAGGGTAGGTGAAGACGTAGGCAGCACCCCCTCCTAGTAGCCCTCCAACCTCACCCTCCATATGCCCTCCAAAACCGCGCCCAAGTGGGCTCTCGCTTCCGTTGTCGCCTGCCTGGCCACCCTCGGCCTGGCCAGCTCCGCGTTCGCCGCGCTGCCCGATATCAAGCAGGCCCCCGCGCCCACCTGGGACGGCGGCTTCTCGATGGTCAAGGTCGGCAGCCAGGTGCAGCTGCAGTTCCCCGCCCAGATCGACGTCACGACCAAGGGCGGCCCGCTGACGATCACCGGTTCGCGCAAGGACACCAGCGTGAACACGATGGACGCGTTCGAGGCCGGCGTCAGCGGCGTGGTCGGCGCGCTGCAGTACAACTTCGACCCCAGCCATCAGCACTGGCACTACCTCGCGCTCGACCGCTACGACCTGCGCACGCACGACTCCTCGCTGACCGAGGTGGCGCGCGATCAGAAGACCGGCTTCTGCCTGGTCCAGAGCGCGCAGATCAACCCCACCAACTGCCAGCACAACAACCCCTCCGCGCTGCGGTGTCGGAGACGATCAACCCCGGCTTCAGCGACATCTACGACCCGTCGCGCGACGGCCAGTACATCGACGTCACGGGCCTGAACGGCACCTACGAGTTCGTCCAGTGGGTCAATGCCGACTGCCGCCTCGGCCGACATGGGCCCGGCCGGCACACCTGGGCGACGGTGCTGCAGATCAACGCCACGGCCGGCACGCCCACGGTCTCGGTCACCGGCCAGCACGCCGCTCTGGAACAACTACTACGCCGGCCTCAGCAACGCGCAGAAGTGCCTGCCCCGCCGAGACGGTCGCGGCCGATGGTCAGCGGAGCCGCCGCAGACCGGCAGCGTCCTCTCGACCGTGCCGGCTCGTGGCTCGAGCGGATGGCGAACGAGTTCAGCTACCAGTGGCGACGCTGCGACCCGACCGGCTGGGCACTGCCAGGACATCCCCGGCGCCACCGCACAGAACTACGTGCCCACCGCAGCCGACGTCGGGCCCACGCTGCGCGCGCGGGTGACCGGCGACTTCATCGGCAGCAGCGAGCAGGGCACGCCGCAGGACTCCGAGGCCACCACGGTCGTGGCTGATGCCTCGCCCCGGGCCCCGGCACGCCGAACACGCCGAGGGACTCCGGGCGGCACGCCTCCATTGTCTCGCTCACGGCGGCGCTGAAGACCCTCGCTCGATCAGCGTCCACAAGCTGATCAAGGACGGCCTCACCACCCGGGCGCACTGCTCGGAGGCCTGCGCCGTGCGCGTCTCCCTGGTGGGGCGCGGCGGCGTGAAGCTCGGCACGCTCACCAGCAAGCTCTCAAAGGCCGGAAGCCGCACCGTCACGCTCAAGCTCGAGCCGCAAGGCCAAGCGTGTCGTGAGCCGCTTCCACTCCGGCCCGCTGACCCTGTGGCTCGACGTGAAAAGCCACGACGGCCAGCAGCAAACCGTCTCCCGGGTGCTCGACCTCAAGGTTTGAGGGCAGCTGGGATCGCCGGGCCGCCAGCGGGCGGCCCGGCGGCCCTGGCGCGTACCTCAGCGGGGCTATAGGCTGGCCTCGTCGCCGGTGTGGGCGAGCCTCCACTGACGACTCTCTCCCTGGGCGGGGGACGGCCCGAGCGGTCGTCCCTCAGCCCTTAACCCTTGAGCTCCTGGCGCGCGGCCCGCTGCTCGGCCCCCGCGGCAGCTCGCGCTGAGCAGCCGGCGATGTGGTCGTTCACGAGCCCGCAGGCCTGCATCGCGGCGTAGACAGTTGTGGGGCCGACGAAGCGGAAGCCACGCCGTTTCAGCTCGCGCGACAGCGCCTCGGAGGCGGGGGTGGTGGCGGGCAGGTCCGCGCGCGTGCGGGGGGCACGGCGCCTGATCTCCCGGAAGGGCTCGAACAAGGCGGCAAGGGAGCCCAGCTCGTCGCGCGCCTCGGCCGCCCGGCGCGCGTTCTCGATCGCGGCCTCGATCTTGCTGCGGTTGCGGACGATGCCCGCGTCGCCCATCAGGCGCTTCACGTCGCGGGCGCCGAACGCGCCACCTCGTCGATCCTGAAGCCCGCGAACGCGGCCCGGAACGCCTCGCGCTTGCGCAGGATCGTGATCCAGGCGAGGCCGGCCTGGAAGCCCTCGAGGCAGAGGCGCTCGTAGAGCCCGTCGTCGTCCACCACGGGCCGGGCCCACTCCTCGTCGTGATAGGCGACGTACTCCGGCGCGCTGCCCGCCCACCAGCAGCGGCGGCGGCCGTCGTCGCCTCGGATCAGAGTGGGTGTTTCGGACATTTCACCTGCATAATGCCTGTGCTTTCCGACACAAGATGTACGATCACGAGGCTCGGTGACGCGAGGGCGCCAGATGACGGACCAAGCCACGCATGAATCAGGAGGCGTCCTCGATCCCCAACGGTCGCTCGCCTTCCTGGCCCAGGTCAGCATCGCGCTGGCGCGCTCGCTCGACTATGAGCACACCCTCGCCGAGGTGGCGCAGCTCGCGGTGCCCGAGTTCGCGGACTGGTGCGCGGTCGACATCGTGCTGCCGGATGGGTCGCTGCGCCAGATAACGAGCGGCCATCCGGATCCGCGGATGGAGGAGCTGCTGATGGACCTCCGCCGCCGCTACCGCGCGGAGAAGGGGCAGAGCGAGGGCGTGATGCACGTCATCGCCAGCGGCCAGTCCGAGCTCGCCACGGACGTGAAGGGACAGCCCCGCATGCACATCGGCGAGGACGAGGAGGCCCTCTACGAGACCCTCTCGCCGCGCTCCTACATCATCATCCCCCTGGTCGCGCGGGGGCGCACGATCGGCGCGCTCACCTTCCTGTCGACCATCCCCGGCCGTCACTACAGGCCCACGGACCTCGAGTTCGCCGAGTACCTGGCGCGCCGC
>CAWCCY010000036.1:0-32547 GCA_963794075.1 uncultured Actinomycetota bacterium | reverse complement strand
CACACCACGGCCTCTCCTCCTCGTTCAGCTGCTGCCGTTCATCGGCAGCGCGTTCGTGCCGGTACACCAGATGTCGGGCTCCGTGCAGTGGTTCGCGGCGCACCAGCCGTTCACCTCGGTCATCCACACCTTCCGCGGGCTGCTGACCGGCACGCCGTCCGGCGGCACCGTCTCACCGCCGTTGTCTGGTGCGCCGGGCTCGCTCTGGCCGGGCACCTGTGGGCGGGGGTCCTGGCCCGGCGGGACCTCAACCGCTGACCTGGGCGCATTCCCGCAGCGCGGCCGGGTGGAGGAGCGCAGGCCCCCGGTTCCCAGGCCGGCGCACCACGACACCGCGTCGTCGACGCCGGCCCGTCGGCGTCCTGCGCGGCCCGCCGGGCGCGCGCGGCGGACATGGTCGGGCCGAACCCCTGCTGGATGCCGAAGCGCTCGGCCAGCGCGACCATCCTGGCCCCGGACCGGGCGAGGCCGGGCTGCCAGACTCGTGCTGGCAAAAACTCTTGGCTGCGTCCTGGCGCGGGCGATGTCGGTCATGGCCAGGGCCAGCAGCAGCGAGCCGTATGCGGAGATGCCCGGCCAGGACGAAACGCGAGTGGGTGAGTTGGAGGGACAGCCACGACCCCGCGCAGTCGACCGACGCCGCGCTCGAGGCGAGCGCCGAGGGCACCAGGGCGGTGAAGATCAGCCTGTTCGTGCTGGGCCTCACCGCGGTGCTGCAGGGTGCGGTGGTCGTGATCTCCGGGTCCGTCGCCCTGCTCGCCGACACGGTGCACAACCTCTCCGACGCTCTGACCGCCGTGCCGCTGTGGATCGCGTTCTCGCTCGCGCGCCGCCCCCCGTCGCGCCGGTTCACCTACGGTCTGGGCCGGGTCGAGGACCTCGCCGGCCTCTTCGTCGTGCTCATGATCGCGGCGTCCGCACTGGTGTCCGGCTGGAAGAGCGTGCGCGCACTGGCCGACCCCCGGCCGCTGAGCAACCTCGGTGTCGTGGCGGCGGCCGGCGTCATCGGGTTCGTCGGCAACGAGGTCGTCGCGGTCTACCGGGTCCGGGTCGGCACCCGGATCGGGTCGGCCGCCCTGGTCGCCGACGGCAAGCACGCCCAGGCCGACGGCATCACGTCGCTGGGCGTCGTGGTCGGCGCCGTCGGCGTCGCCCTGGGCTACCCGCTCGCCGACCCGATCCTGGGTCTGGTGATCACCCTCGCCATCGTGGTCATCCTGGTGGGGGCCCTGCGTGACGTGGGCCGGCGCCTGCTCGACGGCGTCGACCCCGAGCTCGTCGACCGTGCCGAGGCGGCGCTGGCCGGCGTCGACGGCGTCCTGGGCGTGCCCGACGTCCGGATGCGCTGGATCGGTCACCGGCTCCGCGCGGACGCCGTCCTCGTGGTCGACCCGGCCCTCGGCGTGGGCGAGGGTCACGACGTCGCCACCGCGGCGGGCAGCGCCCTGCGCGGCGCCTCCCCCACTCGACGACGTCACCGTGCATGTCGAACCGCAGGGCGTCGGCGCCCACTGACCACCCGATCGGCCCCTTCAGATCGGGCCGTCGCGACCGTACGTAAGGGTGTGGGTCCCCGGCCGGACGTCGTTTGCGCGTCCCTGCCCTGTTCGCTGCGACCCTGACCCTGGCGCTCGGCCTGTCGGCGGCAGCGCTCCCCGCAACGGCACCCGGCCCGTCCCCTCGCCGTCGCCGTCGGGGTCGCCCGCACCGTCGGGAAGCGGCGGCGCGGCCGGGGACGAGTCCGAGCCCACGCCCGCCCAGCTCGCCGCCCAGGCCCGCGCCGACGACCTGAGGCGCCGTCTCGACCAGCAGACCGCCGGCGCGGACGCCGCCCGCGCCCAGCTGGCCGACGCCGCCGCGGCAGCCTCCTCGGCCCTGCAGGCGTACCGCGCCGCCGAGCAGCGCCAGCAGCAGGCACAGCTCGACGAGGCGGCCGGGCAGGCCAGGCTCGAGCAGGCCCTCCAGGACGTCGCGACCCAGCGTGCCGCGCTCGGCCGGTGGGCCTGGCGGGCGTACATCTCCGGCGGCGGCCTCGGCGACTCCCCCGCCATGGTGACGGTGCTGACCGGCGACACCACCGACGACCTCGCCGTCGTGCGGGCCCTGACACGCTCGGCGGGCGACGGCCAGGCTCGCGCGCTCGAGGACTTGCGGGCCGCGCAGGCCCGGCAGGAGCAGGCCGTCGCCGACGCGGCGGCTGCGCAGTCGGCCGCGGACGCGCAGGCAGCCGTCGCCCAGCAGGCCAAACAGGCCGCGGACGCCGCCGTCGCCCGGCAGCGGGCCACGCTCGAGGCGCGCGAGCAGGAGCTCGACGCCACCCGCCGGGCCAGCGCCGAGGCCGATCAGCAGGCGCAGCTGCTGGCCTTGGCCGACCAGTACGCCGGCAGCCCTGGCAGCGGCGACCTGGCCGGCCCGGTCGGTGACTGCGCCGGCGGCAGCCTGGCGGGCTTCCCCAACGGCCGGCTCCCCGTGAACCTGCTCTGCCCCGTCTTCGCCGCCCCGGGCAAGTACCTCCGGGCGGATGCGGCCTACGCCTTCGACCGGATGAGCCACGCCTACGCCGCAGTCTTCGGCGGCCCCATCTGCGTCACGGACGCCTACCGGTCCTACGAGGACCAGGTCCGGGTCGCCGCGCAGCGGCCCGGCTTCGCCGCGACGCCGGGCACGAGCAACCACGGCTGGGGCACGGCCATGGACCTGTGCGGCGGTATCGAGTCGTTCGGGGCCGCCACCCACGCGTGGATGCTGGCGAACGCCCCGCTGTTCGGCTGGTTCCACCCGGCGTGGGCGGAGCCCACGGGATCGCTGCCGGAGGCCTGGCACTGGGAGTTCGGCGGCTGACCCCTCATGATGGGCCGATGCCCGCCGCCGTGCCCGCGCTGCACCCGTACCTGCAGGTGGAACGCCCCTTCGTCCTCGCGCACCGGGGGTTGTCGACCCGGGCCACGGAGAACTCGATGGAGGCGTTCGCGGCGGCCGTGGCCGTCGGGGTGACGCACCTCGAGACCGACGTGCACGTGACTGCGGACGGGGTCCTCGTGGCCTTCCACGACGACCGGCTCGACCGGCTGACGAACCTGACCGGCCCGGTCGCCGCCGTGCCCTGGGACTCCCTGCGGCGGGCGCGGCTCGCGGGCGGCGAGCGAATCCCCTGCTCGGGACGTCCTCGCCGCGTGGCCCGCCCTGCGGTTGAACGTCGACCTGAAGGCCGCCGGCGCCGTCGTGCCGTTCGCGCGGCTGGTGGCCGCGACGGGCAGCACCGCACGCGTGTGCGTCGCCTCGTTCAGCGACCGGCGCCGGCGCTCCGCCGTCCGGGCGCTGGCCGGGCACGGTGCGGTGGCCTACTCGCTGGGGCTCTCGGGCAGCGCGGTGGCGGTGGCGCTCGCCGCGGCGCGGGCGCCGTCCCGGCTCCTGGCGCGTGCCCTGGGCGGAGCGGTGGCCCTGCAGCTGCCCGAGCGGGCGGGCGCACTGCCCGTGGTCACCGAGCGGCTCGTCGCGGCGGTGCACGCAGCAGGGGCGCAGGTGCACGTGTGGACCGTCGACGACCCGGCGCGGATCGGCGCGCTGTTCGCGGCCGGTGTCGACGGGATCGTCACGAACCGCGCCGATCTCGCCGTACCGCTCGCGGCCTCGGCCCGCCCCAGCGGAGAAGGGCGGAGCACGTGACCGCGAGTAGCCCGCTCACCCGCCTGCCGCCTCACACGACGGCGGCCGCGGCCGACGGGTCGGCTGAGAGCTGACTGAGAGCGCGACCAGCGAGCCGAGGGCACGGAACATTCTCTTTGCGCGCCGCGTTACCACGGAGTAACCCACGGCAGGGCTCGGGCGTTCTACCTGAGACCGACGTGGCACGACTACGCCGAACCGACGCGCCCGGAGGAGACCTGCGATGAGCGACCGGAGCATGCGGGGCACACGGCTCGGAGCCCAGAGCCTCGAAAGTGACAGCGGCGTCCAGCCCGCGGCCCGCCAGGACGTCGTGTACCACTGCCCCAACGGTCACACGGTCGTCGTGCCGCTGTCCGTCGAGGCCGAGGTGCCCTCGCTGTGGGAATGCCGCTGCGGCTCGATGGCGCTGCGCGAGAACCACGAGCGGCCCGACGAGAAGCCCGTCAAGCCCGCCCGCACCCACTGGGACATGCTGATGGAGCGGCGCACCACGGCCGAACTGGAGGAGCTCCTCGAGGAGCGCCTCGAGCTGCTGCGCAGCGGGCGGCTGCACCAGCGCCGCAGCGCCTGATCCACACTCCGGCGGCCTGCTCCTCCTGAGCGGGACCCCGCCGGACCTTCCGAGCCCGGGCGCCGCCTCCCCCGTCGGCGCCCGACGCGACGCTCTCTGCGAGGGCGTCGAGAGGCCCCGTGCCATACCCCCCCGGGCACGGGGCCTCACCTTGCCCGGGTGCCGGCGCTAAGGGGCCGGCGGCAGCTGCGGCCGCTCCTCGTCGTCGACCCACGTCGTCACCGTGATGCCCCCGCCCTCCGGCGGGTCGACGACCTCGCCGCTCACGGTGAGGCGGTGGCCCGCGGCCCCGATCCGCCGGCTGATCCGGCGGCCCGCCACCAGCGCGACGGCCGTCCGGATCGGCGGCACCAGCAGGAGCAGCCCCGCGACCGCGGTGAGCAGGCCCGGCACGAGGAGCAGCGAAGCGGCGCCCAGCCGCAGGCCGGTCTCGCCCACGTCCCGCGCCGCGATGGTGCCGGGCCCGCGCAGCTGCCAGCGGCGCAACGCACCCAGCCCCTCGCGGCGCAGCAGCCAGAGGCCTGCCACGCTCGACGCGAGCACCAGCAGCACGGTCGGGCCCGCACCGATCCAGTGCGCGACGAGGATCGCGACGGCGATCTCGACGATCGGCAGCAGCAGGAGCCCGAGGCCGATCCTCCTGCCCAGTCCGCCGCGTGCGCCGGCGCGGGTCGACGTCACCGGTCGGCCCCGCCGGACGCCGTCCGCGACACCGCCGGCTCGACCGGTGCCGCCGGCTCTCCCGGCTCGACCGGTCCCGCCGGCTCTGCCGGCTCTGCACCGGCAGCACCGGCGGCGCGGCGCCGGCGCAGGCGGGCGCCCGCGCCCGCCAGCAGCAGGGCGGCGCCGAGCGCCGCGAGGGCGAGCTCGGGGAGCTCGCCGACCCGGGTCGCCACCGTGAGACCCGTGCGCAGCGGCAGCTCGGCGGTCAGCACGTCGCGGGTGAAGAGGCTCGACGTGTCGGCCAGCGAGCCGTCCGGCAGCACGAGACCGCTCACGCCGACGGTCGAGACGTGCACCACCGCACGACCCGCCTCGACGGCCCGCAGCCGCGACATCGCCAGCTGCTGAGTGCTCTCGTCGCTGTACCCGAAGGTCGCGTTGTTGGTCTGGACCACGAGCAGGTCGGCACCCGCCCGGACCGTGTCGCGGACTATGTCGTCGTAGGCCACCTCGAAGCAGATGACGTCGCCCACCCGGGCCGGGCCGGCGTTCAGCAGCCCGACCCGGTCGCCGGCGGCGAAGTCGTGGGTGACGAGGTCGACCTTGTCGCTGAACAGGCGGAAGAAGGAGCGGTAGGGGATGTACTCGGCGAACGGCACCGGGTGCCGCTTGACGTACCGCTCCCCCGGCCCGGCCGCGGCCGAACCGTGCGGACCCCACACGATCGAGGCATTCGAGATGTCGTCGCCCGGCCCCTGCAGGACGGCCCCCACCAGCAGCGGCACGCCCATCGTGTCGGCCGTCGAGCTGATCTCGGCGTAGGCGTCGGGATTGAGCAGCGGGTCGATGTCGCTGGAGTTCTCGGGCCACACGACGAGGTCGGGCGCCGGGAGGTGCCTCGTGCGCACCTGCTCCGCGAAGGACAGGGTGGCGGTCACGTGGTTGTCGAGCACCGCCCGCCGCTGCGCGTTGAAATCGAGGCCGGCAGTCGGTACGTCGCCCTGGACGGCGGCGACCCGCAGCGCACGGTCGCCGTCCGGGCCACTGCCGAGGTCGCCCGCCCAGCGCGCGAGCGGCCCGGCCAGCGTGAGCGCCACGGCCACGGCCGCCGGCACCAGGGCGCGGACGGCGCGCCGGGCGGGGCGGCCGCGAAGGGCGACCACGGCGACGGCGAGACAGCCGCCGGCGGCGGCGACCGCCGCACCGACGAGCGGGGCACCCCCGAGTGCGGCCCAGCCCAGGGTGGGCCCGTCGGCCTGCGAGAAGGCCACCCGCCCCCAGGGGAACCCTCCGAACGGCAGCCGGGCGCGCAGCGCCTCCTGCAGGACCCAGAGCCCGGTCACGGCGACGACGGTGCCGGCCCGGCCGCCCGGCACACGCCAGGCCGACGGCAGCGCGGCTGCCACGAGCGCCACGAAAGCCGCCTGCGAGGTCGCTAGGGCCAGCCAGGGAAGGGCTCCGACGTAGATGCCCGACCAGCGCAGCAGGGGGACGAAGCAGGCGAGACCCGCGACGAGGCCGAGGAGTGCGGCCACGCGGGCGCTGCGGCCGCGGGCGGCGAGGGTCAGCGCGGCGATGCCGGGCGCGGCGAGGAACCACCAGCCGGTGCCGGGGAAGGACAGGTCGAGCGCGAGACCGCCGGCGGCGGCCAGGACGACCGCGGCGGGGGCCGGCAGCCGGCCGGTGCGATCGTCCACCTCACCAGGTTAGACGGCCGGTGCACGGTGGACGAGGGGGCCGGTCGGAGCGGGCGGCGGGCTCGACCGGGCCCGCACGCTCCTTCGGTCCACGGGCGACCACGTCGGCTGCGTGGGCGCCCGTGTTGTCTACTGGGCGTGCGGGCCCGATCCGTGCCCACCGATGGCCGTCGGTGCGGGGACTGACCTCCCCTACCGCGACGACCGTCCTGGAGGGGTGGACGGCCACTTGGCAACCTAGTCACCCGTCAGGCGCTGTCAAGGCGCCCGTCACCTGCCGTTTTCCTCGTCGTCGCAGGTCATCGAGGTTGTGTGAGACCTACCCTCCGAACGAGTGATTCACCTTTGCCTCGGCGTGTCGCCCGGCGTGTCGGGATTGGAGTCTCAGGAACGCGCGCGTCGACGCTCGTCGCCCGGCGGCGGCACGTCGGCCCGGCCTACGGTCAGGCCGGCGGCGTAGCGGATGCCGCCCAGGAGGTGCGCCCGGAAGGCGGGCTCGGCGTAGGACTCGTGGGTGTGGCCGCCGCCGGTGTACCAGGCGCGGCCGCCGTCGTAGGTGTGGCACCAGGCGATCGGATGGTCGACGCCCATCGAGCCGCCCGAGTAGGAGCTCTCGTCCAGCGACGCGAGGACGTGCACGCTGTCACGGGGATTGCTGCGGTAGTCGTACCACTCGTCCCGCCGGCTCCAGCTGCCGGCGAGGTGCGTGGTGGACGGGTGGGTGCGGTCCTCCACCCGGATCGTGGCGGTCTGGATCGAGGGGTGCGACCGGAAGTAGGCGCCCACCAGGCCGCCGTACCAGGGCCAGTCGTACTCCGTGTCCGCGGCCGCATGGATCCCCACGTAGCCGCCGCCGTCGCGGACGTAGCGCTCGAAGGCGGCTCGTCCGGGGCCGTCGAGGACGTCCCCGCTCGTCGAGAGCCAGACGACCGCCTGGTACCGGTGCAGGTCGTCGGGTGTGAAGGCGCCGGCGTCCTCGGTGGCGTCGACGGTGAAGCCGTCGTCGCGGCCGAGGTCGCGGATCGCGGCGATCCCGTCGGGGATCGAGTCGTGCCGGAAGCCGGTCGTCCTCGAGAAGACGAGGACCGCGTAGTCGTCCACGACGCCTACGGTCGCAAAGTCCTGCCCGCGGCCGCAGCCCGCGGTCAGAGCGCGGCCGGCGGCGGGACGACGACCGTGCCGCGGGCCCGGGTGGCGACGATGGGCGGGTCGAGGACCTCGGCCGCGCTCGGGGACAGATCGGGGCGGCCGCGGCAGACGACGGTCGCGGCGAACTCGATCTCGCGGCTGCGCCGGCCGGCGCGCACGACGGTCGCCGTCACCTCGAGCACGTCGCCCGCGCGGACGGGAGCGAGGAACTGCACGTCCGAGTACGAGGCGAAGAGCCCCTCGTCGCCGTCGGTGCGGATGCACACCTCGGTCGCGACGTCACCGAAGCAGCCGAGGCCGTAGGCGCCGTCCACGAGGTTGCCGGCGTAGTGGGCGTGCGCGTACGGCACGTACCGCCGGTGGGTGACGGTGACGCCCACCCTCGGGTCGGGCTCCGCGCCCGCGTCGCCGGACATGGTGTTCACACGACCCTCCTGACGGCCGTGGCGGGGCTGCGCCGGCCGCCGCCGCTCCCGGCGAGCGGGACGAGCGCGTGCACGAGGTACGAGGCGACCTCCCCGGGCGTGGTCCCCCGGCCGAAGATCCGGTCGACGCCGAGCTCGGCGGTCGCCGACTCGTCGAACCTCGGACCGCCGACGATGAGCAGCGGGCGCCGGGGCGCCGGCAGCGCTTCGCGGAACGCCGCGGACATCTCCATCGTGTTGTGCAGGTGGGCGTCCCGCTGCGTGACGACCTGGGACACGAGGACGGCGTCCGCCTTCTCGGCCACGGCCCGCGCGACCAGCTCGGGCACCGGCACCTGCGCCCCCAGGTTCACGACCTTGAGCTCGCGGTAGTACTCCAGGCCCTTCTCCCCCGCGAACCCCTTGACGTTGAGGATCGCGTCGATGCCGACGGTGTGGGCGTCGGTGCCGATGCACGCCCCCACCACGACGAGCTTTCGCCGCAGCCGTGCCTTGACCGCGGCGTTGACCTCCTTGGCCGACAGCAGCGGGTACTCGCGCTCGACGACCTGCACGGCGCTGACGTCGACGAGGTGACGGACGGGCCCGTAGACGACGAAGAACGTGAAGTCCGGCCCCATCGCCTTGGCGTGGACGACCAGCGCGGGGTCGATCCCCATCTTCTGGGCCAGCTGCGCCGCGGCCCCCTCGGCGCGCTTGCCCGCGGGCAGGGGCAGGGTGAACGACACCTGCACCATGCCGTCGCCGGTGGCGTCGCCGTAGGGGCGCACCACCCGCGGCGCCTGGGAGGGCAGGTCGGTGACGTCGCTCATCGGGTGGCTCCGCTCTCGAGGAGGTCGACGGCGGGGTTCACGTAGCCGTCGGCCTTCACGGCGACGCCGTCCAGGCCCTTGCCGGCGTCCGCGGGGCGCTTCATCAGCCCGAAGGTGCCGTCGGCGATCGCGTCGAGCAGCGTGTCGTCGACGATCCGCTCGAGCAGCTCCACGGCCTCGCCCAGCACCTGGCGGGCCCGGGTGGCGATGAAGCCGTCGGGCGGCGGGGCGAAGTCCTCGGCCAGCCCCGAGCAGGCGTCGAGCACGTAGCGGACGTTCTGCAGGGCGAGGTCGCGGTCCGACAGCCAGGGGGTGACCACGGCCTCGGTCATCATCCCGACCAGCAGGATGCTCTGGCCGGTGAGGGCGCCGGCGAGGTTGAAGAACCCGTCGAGGAGGTAGCCGCGGAAGACGTCGCCCGACATGTGCTTCGTCGGCGGCATCCACTTCAGCGGGGCATCGGGGAAGAGCGTGCGCGCGAGCAGGGCGTGGGCGAGCTCGAGCCGGAAGGAGTCCTTGATCTCGGGGTTGATCTCGAAGGCGTGGCCGAGGCCGAGCAACGGGTCGGGCAGGCCCGCCTCGTGCGCGAACGCCTCGTTGAGCAGCTGGCTCACGGTCACCGTGTGGGCGGCCTCGACGGCGTCGGCGGTGGTGAGGTAGTTGTCCTCGCCGGTGTTGATGATGATGCCGGCGCGGGCATGCACTTGGCGGCTGAACCGCTGGTCGACGAACGTGCGGATCGGGTTGATGTCGCGGAAGAGGATCCCGTACATCGAGTCGTTGAGCATCATGTCGAGCCGCTCGAGCCCCGCGAGCGCGGCGATCTCGGGCATGCACAGACCGGACGCGTAGTTGGTCAGCCGGACGTAGCGGCCGAGCTCCTTGCTGACGTCGTCCAGGGCGGCCCGCATGAGGCGGAAGTTCTCCTGCGTGGCGTAGGTGCCCGCGTAGCCTTCGCGGGTCGCCCCCTCGGGGACGTAGTCGAGCAGGCTCTGGCCGGTGGAGCGGATCACGGCGATCACGTCGGCGCCGGCGCGGGCGGCGGCCCGGGCCTGCGGGATGTCCTCGTGGATGTCGCCGGTCGCCACGATGAGGTAGATCCAGGGCCGCCGCGGCGGGTCACCGAGTCGCCTGACCAGCCGCTCGCGCTCACGGCGGTTGGCGTCGACCCGGCGCAGGCCGCTCGCCACGGCGGCGCGCGCGGCTCGCGTCGCGGCCGTGGCGGCGCGCTTCTCCGGCACCCGGAACGACACCGAGCCGACCGCGGCCTTCTGGGCCAGCGTGAGCAGGTCGCCCGCCTCGTCGCGGGCCAGCGCGTCCCAGACCGGCAGGGCCACCCCGTGCTCCAGCCCGACACCGGCGCGGACGGCGTCGACCAGGTGGTTCACCCACGGGACACGCTCGCTGTCGGCGCCCGCCAGGCCCGCCAGGCGCAGCGTGGCGCGCTCCACCGAGACGGTCGTCCGGGTGCGGGCGAGGCTGACGACCGGCTCGGCCGCGCGCTCGGCCAGCGCCCGGGCCTGCCGGACGACGGCGGGGTCGAGGGTGAGGACCGGCCGCGGCTGCGCTGAGCTCGGCTTCTGTGCGGTCATGCGCGTTCTCCCGGAAGAATTGCGGCGCCGGGACCTCTTTGACGCAGGTTCTCCCGCTGTGCCCGGTGTCGTCGTCACGATCTCACGATCCGCCCGGCGCCGTCGAGCCCGTGGGGGGTGGACGCCCGGGGCGGAGATGCCCGGCTCGGGCTAGTCTGCGGACCTGCGCGGGACTCCCGCAGAGGGGAGGGCCGGTGGGGTACACGCTCGCCCGCTGGATCGTCGGGGTGGTGTTCCGCGTCGTGTGGCGCCCGCGGATCGAGGGTCTCGAGCAGGTCCCCCACACCGGCGCGGTGATCATCGCGAGCAACCACCTGAGCTTCATCGACAGCGTGGTGATCCCCCTGGCCGTGCCGCGCCGCGTGCGCTTCCTCGCGAAGGCGGAGTACTTCACCGGGCGTGGCCTGCGAGGGCGCGCCGTCGCGCTCTTCTTCCGGCTGATCGACGCGGTGCCGGTGGAGCGCACCGGCAACCGCGACTCGATGCGGTCCCTGGAGTCGGCGCTCCAGGTGCTGCGCGACGGCCAGGCCTTCGGCATCTACCCCGAGGGAACCCGCTCGCGCGACGGCAGGCTCTACCGCGGGCGCACCGGCGTCGGCTGGCTCGCGCTCACGTCAGGCGCGCCCGTGGTGCCGGTGGCGGTCATCGGCACGGACGCCGTCCAGCCCGTCGGGAGCCGGCGTCTACGGGTGCGCCCCGTGCGGATCCGCTTCGGCCCGCCCGTCGAGCCCACCGCCTACGCCGGCCTACCGGCCGGCCGGGCACGCCGCGAGATCACCGACGAGGTGATGGCCCGGATCGGTGCGATGTCGCCCCAGCAGCCGGCGGACGCCTACAACGAGCGGCCGGCCGCCGACGAGGTCGACGCGAACACCGTCTGACGATCCTCGGAGTCACGTGGTGGTTGCACCATCGGTGGTGATCAAGGAATTCTCGGCCGCGACGCTCCCAGGCGCGGCTGAGCTCGGTCGGCCGAGAATTCCTTGATCATCGCCAGGAGGCGTCAGGCGCGGCCGCCACCGGTCACGTCGGCGTCGACCTCGCCGCGCCAGGCGCCGGTCTCGTCGCCGCCACGGCTCTCGATGAACTCCTTGAACCGCTTCGCGTCGGCCTTCACGCGGTGGTCGTCGACGCCGACCGCGGCACCGGCCTTCTCGACGAGGCCGGACGGCGCCCAGTCGATCTGGATCATCAGCCGGGTCACGTCGTCACTGAGGCGGTGGAACGTCACGACGCCGGCGTGCTCCGTCTCGCCGCCGACGGCCTTCCACGCGATGCGCTCGTCGGGGTTCTGCTCGGTGATCACGGTGTCGAACTCGCGGGTGACGCCGCCGACCTTCGTCACCCAGTGGTTGTGCGTGTCGTCGAGCTGAGTGATCGAGACGACGCCGTCCATGAAGTTCGGGAACGACTCGAACTGCGTCCACTGGTTGTACGCGGTCCGCACGGGCACGTTGACGTCCACGGACTCCTGAACCTGAGCCATGAGTTCCTGCTCCCTGATGGTGAGTACGTTCCTCTGACCCCGGTCGAGTACCCGTTGCCATGATCACTACACGCGTGCCGCCGAAGTCGAACCAGCTGTGACGCGATTCGCGACCGTTCCGGCCACGATCGCGTCACGATCGGCCGTCGATCCTTGTCGACGCCTCGGGTGGCACGAGGGCCGGCCTGGCGGTGCGGTGCGAGGAGGTCGTCCACATCTACCGGCGCGGCGAGGCCGAGGTCGTCGCGCTGCGGGGCGTCGACCTCGACGTGCACCCGGCGGAGACCGTCGCACTCTACGGTCCGTCGCGCAGCGGCAAGTCGACCCTCATCGCGCTGCTCGGCGGACTCCTGCCGCCCAGTGCCGGCCAGGCCTGGATCGGCGAGCACGAGATCGGCCGGATGTCGCCCCGCCAGCTGCTGCGGCTGCGCGCCGGGACGGTCGCCACCGTGCTCCAGGGGGCCGGCCGCAATCTGCTGCCCTACGCCACGGCCGAGCAGAACGTCGCCTTCGCCCAGCGGGCGGTCGGCCGGTCCGCCCGGCGGGGCCTCGCCGAGCCCGTCGCGCTGCTGCGCGACCTCGGCCTGGGTCACGTCGCGGACCGTGCCGTCGCCGGGCTCTCCGGCGGGGAGCAGCAGCGGGTCGCGGTGGTGGCCGCCGTCGCGGCCGGGCCCGGCCTGCTGCTCGCCGACGAGCCGACCTCCCAGCTCGACGCCGAGGGGCGCGACACCGTCCTCGACCTGCTCCACCGGGTCAACGAGCGGTTCGGCACGACCATCGTCGCGGTCACGCAGGACCCGGAGGTGGGCCGCCGGCTGGGGCGGACGGTGACGATGCGGTTCGGGCGGGTGGGCCGGGCCGGCCGAGGCGACCGCCAGTACGCGGTGGTCGGCCGGGACGGCGGCTTGCAGCTGCCCGACGACCTCGTCGACGCCTGGCCGCCCGGCACCCTGGTCGAGGTGCTCCGGGACGGCGACGACCTGCGACTGCGGCAGCGAGGGCACCGTGACATCTGAAGTACGGCACGAGGGGCCGGGCCTCGTCGCCGACGGCGTGACCGTGGAGCGGGGCGGTCGCCGGCTGCTGGACGGCGTCGGGCTGGCGGCGCACGCCGGGCAGGTGCTGGCCGTGACGGGGCCGTCGGGGGCGGGCAAGAGCACGCTGCTGGCGGTGCTCGGCGGCCTCCTCCGACCGCAGGCCGGGTCGGTCAGCTGGCGCGGGGAGCCGGTTCGGGTCGCGGACGTACGGCCCGGGCGGACCGTCGGCGTCGTGCTGCAGGGCTACGGGCTGCTGCCCGTGCTCAGCGCGCGGGAGAACGTGCAGCTCCCGCTGCAGATCGCCGGGCGGCCTCGGCCCGAGGTGGTGCGACGGGCGGCCGACGCGCTGGGGCGTGCGGGGCTCGGGGAGGACCAGCTGCCGCGCGACCGGCTGGCCGAGGAGCTCTCGGGCGGGCAGCTGCAGCGGGTGGCGGTGGCCCGGGCGCTCGTCGTCGAGCCCGACCTGCTGCTCGCCGACGAGCCGACGTCGGAGCTCGACGCCGCGACCCGCGACGTCGTCCTCGCGGCGCTGCGCGCCGTCGCCGACCGCGGCGGGGTCGTCGTGCTCGCCACCCACGACCGTGAGGTCGCGGCGACCTGCGACGCCGAGATCGCGCTCGCCGACGGGCGGGTCGCCGGCGCGATCACCGCCGACGGGCGGGCGGTCTCAGGCGGCGGCGTCGAAGACGACCCGGCCGGCGACGACGGTCCGCAGGCAGCGGGGCGCCGGCACGCCGGGTGAGAGGTCGGGCAGCCCCGGGGTCCCCGAGCGGAGGTCGGTGCTCCACGCCTGGATGCGGTCGTCCGGCGCCTGCACCACGAGGTCTCCCGGCGCCCACACGGCCAGCGTCGCGGGGGCACCGAGCGAGAGCGCGCCCTCGTTCGGGCGCCGCGCCGCCCGCCAGGCGCCCCGGGTGTGCGCGGCGAAGGCGGCCCGGGCGCTGATGCGCTGCTCGGGATCCGTGTGGAAGGCGGCAGCCCGGACGCCCTCCCACGGGGCGAACGGCGTCACCGGGCTGTCGGAGCCGAAGGCGAGCGGCACGCCGGCCGCCGCGAGCGCCGCGAAGGGGTTCATCCGCACCGCCCGCTCGGCCCCGAGCCGCGCCGCGTACATGCCCGCGGGCCCGCCCCACGCGGCGTCGAACGCCGGCTGAACGCTGGCGATGACCGCGAGGTCGGCGAGCCGCGCGACGGCCGCGGCGTCCGGGCTCTCGACGTGCTCCAGCCGGTGCCCGCCGGCTCGGACGGCAGCGAGGCCGACGCGTTCGGCGGCGCGCCGGAACCCCTCGAGGACGGCGTCGAGCGCAGCGTCGCCGATCACGTGGAAGCCCGCCTGCAGACCCGCGGTGGTGCACGCCGCGACGTGGTCGCGGATCTGCTCGACAGTCAGGTAGGTGTGGCCGCTGGTGCCGGGGGCGTCGGCGTAGGGCGCGCGGAACGAGGCCGTCCGCGAGCCGACCGCCCCGTCGGCGATCAGGTCGCCGGCGAGCCCCGCGAGTCCCACACCCAGGCGTGCCACCAGCTCGCGGGCCTGCGCCTCGTCGGCCACGAGCTGGCCCCGGTACGGCACGACCTCGGGCAGCGGCTCGCCGTCGTCCCCGTGGTGCGGGCCGGCCAGGGCGACGAGCGCGCGCAGATCGGCCTCCGGCGCGATGTGCGGGGCCGAGGCCTCGTGCACACACGCGATGCCGGCCGCGGCGGCCGCACGAAGAGCCGTGCGCTGGGCGTGCTCGCGGGCCGCGGCCGAGAGGCCCTCGCGCGTCGCCGAGCGCACCGCGTGGTGGGCGTCGCGCTCGACCCGGCCGTCGTCGGTCCAGCCGGTGCGGTCGCGCGCGCCGGCGGCCGCTGCCAGCGCGCTCGAGACGACGGCGGAGTGCGCGTCGACGCGGGCCAGGTAGACGACGCCGCCGGCGGACGCCCGGTCGAGCTCCTGCCTGGTCGGGGGGCGGCCCTCGGCGAGGTACCGCTCGTCCCAGCCGTGGCCGAGCACCGGCCGCCCGCCGCCGGCCCGGGCCGCGCGCTCGACGGCCGCCAGCACGTCGCCGACCGACCGCGCGGAGCGGACGTCGACCCCGCCGAGCGCCAGGCCCGTCTCGGTGACGTGCACGTGGGCGTCGACGAAGGCGGGTGTCACGAGCGCACCCTCGAGCTCGACGACGGCGTCCGCGGAGGCCGCATGGGCGCCGGCCGCCTCGTCGGACCCGATCCACGCCACGGTGGCGGTGTCGACCACGAGCGCGGTCGCGAACGGGTCGTCGGGGCTGTACACCGCTCCCCCGCGGTAGAGCGTCCTCATGGCCGGCAGTCTGTCGTCTCGTGGCGAGCGCGCACCCAGCGGGTCAGCGCGGCGGGTGGATCGCCCCGTGCGCGGCGAGCCGGTGCTCGAAGAGCGACCGCGCACCGGGCGACGTCCGCAGCACGTTCAGCGCGAAATCCGCGTGCCCGGCCGCGTAGCCGTTGCCGATCATGAGGGTGACGTCGGCGGCGAGCCCCTCGGCGCCGAGTGCCGCCGCCGCGAACGAGGTGGCCATCGAGAAGAAGACGACGGTGCCGAGGTCGGCGGTCGCGAGCACGGCGCCGTGCTCGCAGCCGGGCACGTCGACGCAGACGACGGTGACGTCCGCCGGGCCGCCGGCGGCCCCGACCGCCGCGCCGAGGGCGACCGGGTCACGGGCGTCCGCGAGCGCGACGGCGTCCGCGAGCCCCGCGGCTGCCAGCGCTTCGAGCTCGCGCTCGACGGGCACGACGCCGATCGTGCGCGCCGCACCCGCCCGCCGGGCGGCGGCCAGGGCCAGCGAGCCGCTCTTGCCGGCCCCCCCGATCACGGCGACGACGGGTGGCCGCCCCTGGGCGACGTACTTGGCCACCACCCGGTGCGTGAGCGCGGGAGCGCCGCAGACGTCCATCACGGCCAGGGCGAGGTCGGCGGGCAGGTCGTCGGGCATGTGCGCGGCGATCGAGCGGCCGAAGAGGATCGCGTGGCCGTCGCAGGGCACCTGCTCGCTGCGGCCGTCCCAGGCCTTCAGGTCGTCGTCGATGTGCAGCGGGGTGAGCGTGAGGGAGACGAGGGTGGCGATACGGTCACCCTTCGCCAGCCCCAGCCCGCTGCGCGGCCCGGCCTCCTCGACGATTCCCACGAGCATCCCGCCGGAGCCCGTGACGGGGTTGTGCATCTTCCCGCGGGTACGGATGATCTCGAGCACCTCGGCCCGGACGGCGTCACCGTCACTGCCGTGCTTGTCGGACAGCTGGCGGAAGCTGGCGGCGTCGAGGTTGAGCCGCTCGACGCGCACGCGCACCTCGTCGGGCGCGAGCGCGGGATCGGGGTCGAGCCGCCAGGCCGCTTGGGGCAGCACGCCGCCGGGCTCGAGGACGCGGTGCAGGCCCACCGGGGACGAGGTCGTGGTCTCCATGGTCACGAGGGTAATGCCATAAATCCTCCTGCCGAAGGGTCGGCAGGCGGGAGAACATCCCGTATCTTGGCTGGGTGACAGAGACGCTCACGCGGCATCAGCCCGCGCCCGCCCCCGTCGACCCGCAGCGCCAGCCCTACCGTTACCAGCGGATAGAGCTCGTCGAGCCCGACTGGCGTCGTCTGCCCGGCTACCGCGACGTCACCGACGAGCAGTGGCGCAGCGCGCAGTGGCAGCGCGCCCACTGCGTCAAGAACGTCGCCCAGCTGCGGGCCCTGATGGGTGACCTGCTCGAGGAGCGGTTCTACGCCGACCTCGAGCGCGACCAGCGCGAGCGCGCCACGATGTCGATGCTCGTGCCGCCGCAGATGATGAACACGCTGGTGCCGTCGACGAGCTCGCCGATGCCGGCCGCCGGGGCCGCGTTCACCGCGGCCTTCTACGCCGACCCGGTGCGCCGGTACATGCTGCCGGTCTTCTCCGACCGGCGGACGGACTGGCCGAGCCACCCGTTCGCGACCCGCGACTCGCTGCACGAGCACGACATGTGGGTGGCCGAAGGGCTCACCCACCGCTACCCGACCAAGGTCCTCGCCGAGCTGCTCCCGACCTGCCCGCAGTACTGCGGTCACTGCACCCGGATGGACCTGGTCGGCAACTCGACGCCGGTCATCTCCAAGCTGAAGTTCGGCCTCAAGCCGGTCGACCGGCTCGACGCGATGACGGAGTACCTGCGCAGCTCCCCGGAGGTGCGCGACGTCGTGGTCTCCGGCGGCGACGTCGCGAACATGCCGTGGAAGAACCTCGAGTCGTTCATCGACCGGCTGCTCGAGATCGACAACATCCGTGACATCCGGCTCGCGACCAAGGCTCTGATGGGCCTGCCGCAGCACTGGCTCCAGCCGGACGTCGTCGAGGGCGTGGCCCGGGTCGCACGGACGGCGCGGCAGCGGGGCGTCAACCTGGCGATCCACACCCATGTGAACGCGGCGCAGTCGGTGACTCCACTGGTGGCCGAGGCGACGATGGCGATGCTCGAGGCGGGCGTCCGCGACGTACGGAACCAGGGCGTCCTGATGCGCGGCGTGAACGCCGAGGTCGACGACCTGCTCGACCTGTGCTTCGCGCTCCAGGACGGCGCCATGATCACGCCGTACTACTTCTACATGTGCGACATGATCCCGTTCAGCGAGCACTGGCGTGTGTCGCTGGCGACCGCGCAGGACCTGCAGCACGGGCTGATGGGCTACCTGCCGGGCTTCGCGACGCCGCGCATCGTCTGCGACGTCCCCTTCGTGGGCAAGCGCTGGGTGCACCAGGAGCACGCCTACGACCGGGTCCGCGGGATCAGCGAGTGGACGAAGAACTACCGCACCTCGATCGAGGTCGGTGACCCCGAGGCCCTGACGCGCACCTACCCGTACCACGACCCGATCGACACCCTCCCCGAGGAGGGCCAGGCGTGGTGGCGCGAGAACGCCGACACCGAGCGGGTCGAGGCGCTCGCCCAGCAGCAGGCGGCGTCGAGCCGCGCCGCTGCGCAGGCCCAGGCCCAGGCGTCGGCCCCGACCCACACCTTCTGACGGGAGGGCCTGCTCGTCCTGACGGAGGGACCTGCTCGTCAGGTCGGCAGGGAGCGGGCCTCGAATGGGGTCGACAGGACGACCGTCGTCCGGGTGGAGACCGACGCCGTGGCCCTGATCCGGGCCAGCAGTTCCTCCAGGGCGCCGGGCGACGCCACGCGCACCTTGAGGATGTAGTTCTCACTGCCGGCGACCGAGTGGCACGCCTCGATCTCGGGCAGCGACCTGAGGTGCTCGGCGACGTCGTCCGGGGCGGCGGGGTCGAGCGGGGTGACCGACACGAAGGCCGTCAGCGACAGGCCGACGGCCTCGAAGTCCACCTGGACCGTGTACCCGCGGATGACGCCCCGCTGCTCGAGCCGGCGGACCCGCTGGTGCACCGCGGAGGTCGAGAGCCCGGTCGCCTTGCCGAGGTCGGTGTAGCTCATCCGCCCGTCGGCGAGCAGCAGCCGCAGGATCTCGCGGTCGAGGTCCTCCATCATCGCCGCAGGCTACTCCCCCGCCGGCCGCCCGGGGGCTGGCAGGATCTCCCCGTGCCCGACCGTCTGATGCTCGTCGACTCCGCCTCGCTGTACTTCCGCGCCTTCCACGGCGTGCCGGAGTCGATGAAGGCTCCCGACGGAACGCCCGTCAACGCCGTCCGGGGCTTCCTCGACATGGTGGCCACGCTGATCACGCGCCGCCGGCCCGCCCGGCTCGTGGCCTGCTGGGACGACGACTGGCGCCCCGCCTTCCGGGTGGCCGCCCTGCCGTCGTACAAGGCGCACCGGCTCGCCGACGCGGCGAAGGGCACCGAGGAGACGCCCGCGGGCCTCGTGCCGCAGGTGCCGGTGATCATCGACGTGCTCGCCGCCCTCGGCATCGCCCGGCTCGGCGGCCCCGACCTCGAGGCCGACGACGTGATCGGCACGCTCGCCACTCGCGCCGCCGCGGACGGGCCCGCCGACGTCGACGTCGTCACCGGCGACCGCGATCTCTTCCAGCTGGTCGACGACGGTGCCGGCGTCCGGGTGCTCTACGTCGGCCGCGGGGTGCGCAACCTCGAGGTCGTCGACGAGGCGTGGCTGAAGGCCAAGTACGGCATCGCCGGCGGCGACGGCTACGCCGACCTCGCGGCATTGCGCGGCGACCCCAGCGACGGCCTGCCGGGCGTCACCGGGATCGGCGAGAAGACCGCGGCGGCCCTGATCAACCGCTACGGCAGCCTCGAGAACCTGCTGGCCGCCCTCGACGCCGGTGACGACGACCTGGTCAAGGGCCCCGGACGCCGCCTGCTCCCGGCTCGCGCGTATCTCCAGGCGGCGCCGACGGTCGTGCGCGTCGTCCGAGACGCTCCGCTCCCGCAGGTCGACGACCGGATCCCCGCCACGCCGGCCGATCACGATGCGCTGGTCGACCTCGCCGACCGCTGGGGCATCTCGTCCAGCGTCGCCCGCGTGGTCGAAGCGATCTCGTCCACCCGTTGACCTTCACCAACCCTCGCCGCGGACCCCCGCTGACCCCGCCGACTCCGCTGCCCCCGCCGACCCCGCCGACCCTGCTGACCCCCGCCGACCGCCCCCTCCCGCCGCTGCCCGCCGCCGCGCCCCCTGCCGCTGATCATGCAAACCGCGTCGATCATGCAAACCGCGTCGATCATGCAGACTGGTCGGATCATGCACTTCAGAGTCGATCAAGGTCGCGGTTGCGCCCCGCCTGCCACGTTCCACACCGGATTGCATGATCGGACCGGATTGCATGATCGGACCGGATTGCATGATCGGACCGGATTGCATGATCGGACCGGATTGCATGATCGGACCGGATTGCATGATCAGCGGCAAGAGGGATGAGGGCGGCAAGAGGGATCGAGGGGCGGAGGGCGCGGCGAGAGGGGTGGCGCGGGGGGTCAGACCACGGAGGAGTAGGCGACCACGCCGCGGCGGACGCCGTCGATGGCGTCCTGCGCGGCGCGTCGCAGCGCGGTGCCGCCCTCGGCTTCCGCGGAGGCCTGCTCGATCTGCCCGAGCAGGTCGACGACTTGCTTGCACCACCGGACGAAGTCCCCGGCGGCCAGGTCGGCGTCCTGCAGGACGGACTCGAGCCGGGCGCCCCCCGCCCAGCGGTGCACGGCCCACGCGAGCCCGAGGTCGGGCTCGGGGGTGACCTCGAGGGCGTGGTCGTGCTCGGCGTCCTCGAGGGCCGACCAGATCTTGACCGTGTCGTCGAGCGCCCGCCGCGCCGCGCCCGGGGGCAGCCGGGGGCTGAGCCCGCCGTCGTCGCGGCGGGACTGGTAGACGATCGCGCTCGCGCACGCGGCCAGGGCCGGGCCGTCCAGCCCCGCCCACACGCCCTCGCGCAGGCACTCCGCCACCAGCAGGTCGGCCTCGGCGTAGATGCGCTTGAGCCGGCGGCCCTGCGCCGTCACGGTGTCGCCGGAGAGGTACCCGCGCTCGCTCAGCAGGTCGCAGACCCGGTCGAAGACCCGGGCGATGGTGTTCGTGCGCCCCTCGATCCGCCGCGTCAGCTGCTCGGTCTCGCGGTGCAGGCGCCACCACCGCTGGGCCCAGCGGGCGTGGTCCTCGCGGTCGGCGCAGCCGTGGCACGGGTGGGCTCGGAGCCGGCGGCGCAGGGCGGCCAGCTCCTCGTCGTCGGCCGCGGCCGACCGGCCGCGGGAGGGACGCGCCTCGTCGTCCGCGGCGGCACCGAGGGCGTTGCGCAGGGTGGACGCGAGGTCGCGGCGCGCGCCGCGGGTTGCGCGAGTTGAACGTCTTCGGGATGTTCACCCGGGTCAGCGGCTCGAGCGGGCTCGGGACCTCGGCGAGCGAGAGCCGGTGCACCTGGCGGTCGGCCGTGAGCACGGTCGGCCGGGGGCCGTCCGCTCCGCCCGGCTGCCCCGGGTCGACCACGACCGCCCACCCCGCCCGGCGGCCGGCCTGCACCCGGACGACGTCACCGCGGCGCAGCCGCTCGAGCGACGCCAGGGCGGCGGCCCGGTGGTCGCGGTTCGACCGGCGCGACAGCTCGGCCTCGCGGTCGCCGATCCGGCGGCGCAGTGCCGCGTACTCGGTGAAGTCGCCGACGTGGCACTTCATGGCTTCGGCGTAGCCGGCCAGCGCCTCCTCCTGGCGGCGCGCCTGGCGGGCCAGGCCGACGACGGCCCGGTCGGCCTGGAACTGCGCGAACGAGGTCTCGAGGATCTCGCGCGCGCGGGCCCGGCCGACCTGGTCGACCAGGTTGACCGCCATGTTGTACGTCGGACGGAAGCTCGAGCGCAGCGGGTAGGTGCGCGTCGACGCCAGGCCGGCCACCGCCTCGGGGTCGACCCCGGGCTGCCAGAGCACGACGGCGTGCCCCTCGACGTCGATGCCGCGGCGCCCGGCGCGCCCCGTGAGCTGGGTGTACTCCCCCGGCGTGACGTCGGCGTGGGTCTCGCCGTTCCACTTGACGAGCTTCTCGAGGACGACGGAGCGCGCCGGCATGTTGACGCCGAGCGCCAGGGTCTCGGTCGCGAAGACGGCCTTGACGAGCCCGCGCGAGAACAGCTCCTCGACGACCTCCTTGAAGGCGGGCAGCAGCCCGGCGTGGTGGGCGGCGAGCCCGCGCTCCAGGCCCTCGGCCCACTCCCAGTACCCGAGGACGGCGAGGTCCTCGTCGGGGATGTCGGCGCAGCGCGCGTCGACCACGCGTCGGATCTCGTCGCGCTCCTCGGGGGTGGTCAGCCGAACCCCCCAGGACAGGCACTGCTGGACGGCGGCGTCACAGGCCGCCCGGCTGAAGATGAAGGTGATCGCGGGCAGCAGGCCGGCCCGGTCGAGCTGCCCGACGACGTCCGCCCGGCTGGGCGTGCCGCGCCCCGGCAGGCCGCGTGGCGGCCGACGGCCGCGGCCCCGCTGGGTGCGGACCATCCGGCTCTCGTCACGGGACAGGCGCATCAGCTCGGGGTTGACCCGGGCGGGGCCCGGCACGAGGCGGCCGTCGGCGGCCGTGATGGGGGTGTCCTCGGCGAACAGGTCGTACATCCGCTGGCCGACCATGACGTGCTGCCACAGGGGCACGGGACGGTGCTCGGAGACGACCACCTCGGTGTCACCGCGGACCGTGTCGAGCCAGTCGCCGAACTCCTCCGCGTTGCTCACCGTCGCCGACAGCGAGACGACGAGCACGTCGTCGGGGAGGTGGATGATCACCTCTTCCCACACGGCACCGCGGAACCGGTCGGCCAGGTAGTGCACCTCGTCCATCACGACGTAGCCGAGACCGGCGAGCGTCGGGGAGTCGGCGTAGAGCATGTTGCGCAGCACCTCGGTCGTCATCACGACGATCGGGGCCTCGCCGTTGACGGTGTTGTCGCCGGTCAGCAGCCCCACGCTCTCGGCCCCGTGGCGGCTGACCAGGTCGGCGTACTTCTGGTTGGAGAGCGCCTTGATGGGCGTCGTGTAGAACGCCTTGCGGCCGGTGTGGAGCGCCAGGTGCACGGCGAACTCACCGACGACGGTCTTGCCCGACCCGGTCGGCGCGGCGACCAGCACCCCGCGGCCGTCCGCCAGAGCCTCGCAGGCCCGCAGCTGGAACTCGTCGAGCTCGAAGGGGTACTGGGCCCGGAACGCCCCGAGCGGGCCCGTGAGGGTCTTCGAGCGGGCCGCCGCCCGCGCGTACCGCTGCGCCGGCGACAGCGACACATCGTCCGGACCGGCGGCGCGGTCGCCCGCGGTCGACGTCATGCGGCAACGCTAACCCGTCTCCCCGGCACCACCAGCAGGTCCCGCCGCCACACCCCTCGCGCGGCTCACCGGGCAGACCGGCCGCCGGCCCTCAGGGGCGAGCAGGGTCAGCGCGCCCGGCACCGCCTCGCAGGCCAGCGGGAGCGGCCCGAACCGCTCGCCGTCCGCGTACCCCACGATCCCGGGCGAGTCGACGACGACCCGCCGCGCCCGGTGCACGCTGACCTGGGGGTGCTCGACATGCCGGCCGGAGAACACCCGCGGGAAGACGCGGACGAACCCGGCCCGGCTGATCGGCCCGGCGACGACGACGTCGAGCAGCCCGTCGTCGAAGCTGGACCCCGGGCTGATCCGCATGCCGCCGCCGTACGCGGGGGCGTTCGCCACCGCCACGAGCATGGCGCCGGTCTCGAGCCGCACGCCGTCGAGCTCGAGCACGTACCGGCGCTCGCGGAACACGGGCAGCTCGCGCGCGACGGCCAGCGGGTAGCGCGCCCGCCCCCGCGGCCACGACCAGCCGTTGGCACGCTCGTTGACCACGGCATCGAACCCGGCGGCGAGGACGCCGGCGAACCAGCGGCTGCCGTGCTCGCCGGTGCACCGGACGGCGTCCACACGGCGCCGTCCGCCGCCGGTGAGGGCCGTCGCCACCGCACCCGCTGCGGCGACGGCGGCGGTCGGCAGGCCGAGCTCGCGGGCGATGTCGTTGCCGGTGCCGGCCGGGACGATCCCGAGCGCGACGGGCGTGTCCGCGACGGCGTTCAGGGCGAGGTTGACCATGCCGTCGCCGCCGCACACGACGACGGCGTCCACCCCGGCACGGACGGCGTCCGCGAGGGCCTGCGCGCTCGCCGCGGCGGAGGCCCCGGTGACGTCGTCGAAGGCGACGCCCTCCCGGGTGAGGACCTCGAGCACGGCCTGGGCGGCGGCCCGGCCACGGCCGGCACCCGAGCGGGGGTTCGTGGCCACGACCACGCGGGCGCCCACTCAGACGCCGGTTCGCGCTGGCGTCACGTCAGGTGGTCGCGGACGGACTCGTCGTGGATGTCGTAGCTGTCCTCGGCGAGCGGCGACGCCTCGTCGTCCGAGAGGTCGCCGAACCCGTCGGCCGCGGCACGCCTGGCGCGGCGCCGGTCGTTGACCCAGGCGATCCCGACGGCGAGGAGGTAGAGCCCGACCATCGGGAAGGCGAGGGCGAGCATCGATCCGGCGTCGGGCGTCGGTGAGGCGACCGCCGCGAAGAGGAAGCAGAGGAAGACCGCGACGCGCCAGGCCTTCGCCATGGCGACCGCGCTCAGGACGCCCGCGAAGTTCAGGGCGACCAGCAGCAGCGGGATCACGAAGGCGATCCCGAAGGCCAGGATGATCTGCAGGACGAAGGTGAAGTAGTCGCTGGCGTTGATGATGTTCGCGGTGCCGACCGGCGTGAACGCCGTGAGGAACTTGATGGCGTTCGGCAGGACCTTCCAGGCGAGGGCGATACCGGCGAGGAACAGCGGGACGGCGGCGCCGACGAACCCCATCGAGTAGCGCTTCTCGCGCTTGGTCAGCCCGGGCACGATGAAGGCCCAGAGCTGGTACAGCCACACCGGGCTCGACAGCACGATGCCGATGTAGAACGACATCCGCAGCTGCAGGTTGAACGAGGTCGCGACCTGGTCGAAGCTCAGGGTGACGACGTCGGTCGGGTTCTGCCGCAGCCGGTCGGCGCGGATCTGCAGGATCGGCTCCTGGAGGGCCTCGTAGACGCGGGGGTAGAGGAACCACCCGATCACAGCGCCCAGGATGACGGCCACGCCGGCCTTGAAGAGCCTCGTGCGCAGCTCGCGCAGGTGCTCGCGGAGCGGCATGCGCCCCTCGGGGTCCCGGGGGCGCCGCCGCAGGGGTGGGGCCATGTCGGTGGTCTACAGGTGCGTCAGAGGTCGCGGGACGACTCGCCCGGCGTGGCCGCGCGCTGCTGCTGGGTACCGTCGACCACGCGGCCCTCGATGGGCTCGGTGGGGCGGGCCGGCGGCCTCGCGTCGTCGTCCTTCAGCTGCGACACCTCGGACTTGAAGATCCGCAGCGAGCGGCCCAGGCCGCGGGCGGCGTCGGGCAGTCGCTTCGCGCCGAACAGCAGCACGATCACCAGCACGAGAATGATCAGGTGCCAGCCTTCGAACAAGCCGCGCATGGGACGTCCTCTCCAGGGGTCGGTCTGCCGTCATCGTACGTCCTGCGACCGTGGCGGGCGCCGGTGGCGCTCACCCGTCCCGCGGGTGGACGAACGGTGACCCGCCGCGGACGGTTCCCGGTGCCCCGTGGGCGGGGCCGGCGGCGCGGCCCGGTCGGCGAGGGACTCCAGCGCGTCGCCGACCTGGGCCAGCCGGTCCGCCGCCTCACCCAGCTCCCTGGCCAGGGCGAGCCCCTGGCGCAGGAGCCGCCGGCCCATGACGAACAGGAAGGCCGCGGCGGCGAGCACGAGCAGCAGCCAGAGCAACGTCCACAGCCACCAGGTCACCGCGGCAGGCTAGCGCTGCCGGCCGGCCGGCGAGGCCGTCAAGGGCACGTCCAGGGGCTCGTCCAGGGACACGTCGGAGTCACCCGGCGTCACCGCGGGGTCAGGCGCGGTGCTGGGGGACGCCGAGATCCTCGCCCCCGACGGGCCGGGCCGGCAGCGGCGCGGCGGCCGCGGCGACGAGGTCGGCCCGGTCGAGCCAGAGCGCGAAGTCGAGCACGTCGTCGTACTGCAGCGCGGGCCCTTCGTGGAACTCCAGCGCCTCGGCGGGAACGGCCCAGGGCTCGGCGATGACCCCGCCGGAGATGAGCAGGGCGACGACGTCACGGCCGGCCGGCTTGCGCACCTCCTCGAGGCACGTGGCGCACGAGAAGGCGTAGTACGACCAGGTCCGCACGGAGCACACCACCAGTCTGACCTGGTGTGCGGTGAGCTCCACGTCACCGCAGGTGGGACACGATGCTTTGATCGTCGTCATGGTCGGGCACCTCCCGCGCGCCTGATCTCGCTCGATGCCGGGGGGCACCGGCTCGCCCGAGGATCTGCTTACCTCGGTATCGGTCGCTCAGTGCTACTTATTGAGCACACTGAGTGACCCGCAGGCGTTATCCTGGCAGCGCTTGCAGCCCGCCGTGGTCACGACACGAGAACCCGCGGGTCAGCTGTTCGGGGAGGCTTCGGGGTAGGCCGCAAGGGCGGCCGAGGAGCGCCGGCGGACCTCGTCGGCGAGTTCGGGCGGGGTGACGACGCGCAGGTCGCCCCCCAGGCGCAGCGCCAGGCGCGGCACCCAGTCGGCGGCGGCGGCCCGGAGCGTCACCCGCAGCCGGCCGTCGCCGAGCTCGGCGACGTGCTCCACCGGGTAGTACCCGGCCACCCAGCGCGCCCCCGGCTCGAGGTCGACCGTCACGACGACGTCCTCCGGCGACGGGGCGAAGAGCCGCTCGTCGACGTCGCGCCCGACGGCGTCGGCCGGCGGCGTGCCGTCGGCGTCCAGGACCTCGATGCCCTCGATCCGGTCGAGCCGGAACAGCCGGACGCCCTCGGCGCGGTGGCACCAGCCCTCGAGGTACCAGCGGTCGTCGACCGTGAGGAGGCGCATCGGGTCGACGTCGCGCTCGGTCGCCTCGTCACGGCTGGGCACCAGGTAGCGCAGGTGCAGGCGGCGGTGCCGGCTCACGCCGTCCCGGACGGCGGCGAGCACGTGTTCCCGGGCGCCTCGCCCGAGCGAGGCGGACAGGGCGGACGCCGCCAGCGCCGCGTCGCCCGCGGCGGCCGAGAGCTTGGTCAGGGCCGACTCGAGGGCCTCCCGGTCGTGCAGGCCCGGCACCTGGGCGAGCGTGCGCAGCCCGGCGAGCAGCGCCACCGCCTCGTCGACCGACAGGCGCAGCGGGCGCGAGATCACGTCGGCGTTGGCGAGGTACACCTCGCCCGACTCCCAGTCGGCCTCGATCAGGTCGTCGGGCAGGTGCCCCGGGGTGCCGCAGACGAACAGGAGCTCGAGGTCGGCGACCAGCTGTGCCTGGCTGATGCCGAAGTGCCGGGCCGCCCCGTCGAGGCTGACCCCCTGCCGGTTGAGCAGCCACGGGACCATCGCCAGCAGGCGGGAGAGGCGCTCGGCGGATGCCGCTGTCACGTGGCCGCTCCGGCCGGTCGGCGCGGGCGCTTCACCCGGCGAGCGGGCGCCGTCGCCGCGCGCAGAGCGCCCTCGAGGACGCGCACGACTCCCGCCCGCACGTCGGCGGGCTCGAGCGCGACGACGTCGGGGCCGTGGCCCGCCACCTCGTGCGCGAGCGCTGCGGCGTCGACGACCGGCAGGCGGACGACGTCCCAGCCGTCGTCCCCCGCCGGCTCGATCGCGGTCGCCCGCCGGCGCAGCAGGACGGCGCGCCCCACGCGCACCCGCAGCAGGGCCTCGCGGGCGTCGGGGGCCTCCCGGGCGGGCGCGACCATCTCGCCAGGCTCGAGCCCCTCGGGGACGTCGTAGGAGCCCTCCGGGCCGATCCGCCGGACCGCGCCGTCGATGCGGGAGAGCCGGAACGAGCGCTGGGCGCCGCGGTCGCGGTCGTGCCCGACGACGTACCAGTGCCCGCCCCGGCTCGTCAGCGCCCACGGCTCCAGCCGGCGGGTCGACGCCTCCCCCTCCCGGGAGCGGTAGGCGAACGTCACCGGCGCGCGGTCGCGGGTGGCCGCGTAGAGCGGCTCGAACGCGGGCTCGGCCGCGCGGACCCGCGGCTCGACGCCGACCAGCGACTCCTCGTCGGTCTCGACGCCGACCGCCTTGAGCTTCACCAGCGCGCGAGCGGCGGGCCCGGCCAGGCTCGCCTGCTGCCAGACCCGGCTGGCGAGCCCGAGCACGGCGAGCTCCTGCGCGGTGAACTCGAGGTCCGGCAGCGCGTACGCGCCGCGGTCGATCCGGTACCCCTGCTCGTCCTCGAACCAGGCGCTGTGCGAGCCCGTGACGAGCGGGACGCCGAGCTCGCGCAGGTCCTCCTTGTCGCGCTCGAACATCCGGTCGAAGGCCTCGTCGGTGGCGCAGTCGGCGTACTGGGGCACGGCGGCGCGGATCTGCTCCTTCGTCAGCCACGAGCGCGTCGACAGCAGGCAGATGACGAGGTTGAGCAGGCGTTCGGTACGGTGCGCGGGCGCGGCCATCGCGCAGCAACGCTACCCGAGGGCGCCGGGCGGCAGGGGCCCGGTCACGGGAGGTCGAGGCGATGATCCAGTGGCGCGAGGGGCGCGTCGCGGGCGTGCGCGGCCGCCGGCGAGGCGTCGTGGAGCTCGACGTCGAGGTCACCGCCGCTGCCGGGAGCCCCGGGGGGTCGTGCCGCGCGCTGGCCTATCCCGAGCTGGTGGGCGAGCCGTCGCCGGGCGAGCTGGTGTTGCTCAACACGACGGCGCTCGAGGCGGGGCTCGGCACCGGCGGCTGGGCCTTCGTCGTGGCCGTGCCGGAGCGGATCCCGGCGGGCCCGCGGCGGGGCGAGGGACACCTCGTGAAGGCCCGCTACACACCCCTGCAGGCCATGGTGCTCGGCGTGGACGAGCAGGGCTCGCCGCACCACGAGCTGCTGCGGGACGCCGACGACCTGCTCGGCATGCCCGTCGTCGTCGCCGACCTGCACTCGTCGCTGCCGGCGGTCGTGGCCGGCGTCCGGGCGCACCTGCCGGGTGCCCGGGTGGCCTACGTGATGACCGACGGTGGTGCGCTGCCGGCCTGGTTCTCGCGGGCGGTGGCCGAGCTGCGCGAGGCGGGGTGGCTGGCGGCGTGCGTGAGTGCCGGGCAGGCGTTCGGGGGCGACCTCGAGGCCGTGAGCGTGCACAGCGCCCTGCTGGCCGCGCGGCTGGTGGTGGGCGCCGACGTCGCCGTGGTGGCGCAAGGGCCGGGCAACCTGGGGACCGGCACCCGCTGGGGCTTCTCGGGCGTGTCGGCGGGCGAGGCCGTGAACGCCGCGGGCGTGCTCGGGGGCCGGCCGGTCGGGTGCCTGCGGATCTCGGCTGCGGACGCGCGCGACCGGCACCGCGGGGTCTCGCACCACAGCCTCACGGCGCTGGGGCGGGTCGCCCTGGTGCCCGCGGACGTCGTCGTGCCGCTGCTGCCCGGTCCGTTCGGCGAGCGCGTGCGGGCGCAGGCCGCGGAGCTGGCAGCGCCGGGCGGGCGGCACCGGCTGGTGGAGGTGGCCCTCGACGGGCTGCGCGAGGCGCTGCAGGCGTCACCGGTGCGGCTGTCGACCATGGGACGCGGTCTCGACGACGACGAGCCGGCCTTCCTGGCCGCCGCCGCGGCGGGGCGTCACGCCGGCCGGCTGGTGGCGTCGTAACCGGCGTGGACCGGCGGACGGCCACTCCGCCGCTCGACGCGGGCGCTCGCGCGCGGCCGTGGGTCCGGCGCCGTCCGCTCACGGCAGCCGGGGCCGTGGCCGTGCTCGTCCTGCCGGTCGTGACCGCGCTGGTGCTGCGCCGGAACGACTGGCTGCTCACCTCCGACTCGGTGGCCCAGCAGTCGGTGGTGCGCACCTGGTTCGCCGTCGGCCACGCTGACACCTACCTGCCGCCCGACACATGGCTGCTCAAGCTGCCGTTCTACGCCGTCGTGGAGGCCCTGCCGCTGGCGCCCGCCACCCGGGTCTGCGCCGAGGCGGTGGCGCTGGCGGTGGTGATGGTCGCGCTCGCGGCCTGGGCGTGCCGGCTCCTGGCCCGGCAACTGACCCCGCCCGGCGAGCGCCTCGCCGCCCGGCCGCTGGAGCTGGTGCTGCCGTTCGCGTGGCTGGCCACCCTCAGCGGCGGGATCGGCAGCTACCTCGTCGCCCTGCCCAACGCCCGCAACATCGAGCTCGGTCTGGCGCTGCTCGTCGTCGCCCTGGCCGGTACCCGCTTCCCGCTGCCGCACTGGCCCGTCCTGCTCTGCGCCGGCGTGGGCAGCGCCGTCCTACTCGCGGTGCTGTGGGTCGACGACCCGTACGTGGCCTACCTGGTGGGGGCTCCGCTGGCCTTCACGGCGGCCGCGTGGTGGCTGCGGCCGCCCCGGCGGGGCGGGCGGGAGCGTCGCCTGCTCGTGGTGGCAGCCGTGCTGGTGACGTCGCTGCTGCTGATCCGGCCCCTGCGCGGGCTGCTGGCGCGGGCCGGCGTCCTCGTGGTCCCCGACGCGACCGGCCCCACGTTCGACCCGATGGTGGTGCTCGGGCACGTGCCGATCCTCGGGCCGGCCGCCGCGGCCCAGCTCGGCCTGACCGAGCCGGGCGCCGCCGCGACGGTCGTGCACGTCCTGGCCGTGACACTGGTGGCCCTCGGGGCCGCCGCGGCCGTGCTGATCGCCGTGCGGGGCTGGCGCGACGGGCGGGTGGCCCTCTTCTTCCTCGGTGTGCACCCGCTCGTCGTCGTCGGCGGCGTGCTGGTCAACCGGACGATCTACGACTTCCACGCGGGCCGGTACCTCGTGCTCGGGTTCGTCGACCTGGCCGCGTGCCTGGCGCTCGCGCCGGCGGCGCTGCGAACCACGACGCTCCCCCGCCGCTCGGGTGCCGCGGTACCCGCCTCGGCCGGCTGGCTGGTCTCGCTCCTCGGCGTCGCCGTGGGGGCCGCCCTCGTCTCTGCCGCGGTGGACCGGCCGGTGCCGGTCGACCGGCTGGCCGCCCAGCGGCAGGAGCAGGCCGCGACGCTGCGGCTGCTGGACGCCGCGGCCGCCCAGGGGGCGACCACGGGTCTCGCCCCCTTCTGGGGCGCCGATCTCTACACGCAGCTGTCCTCGGGCCGGGTGCAGGTCTCGGACGTCGCCTGCGACGCCGGCCGGTTGCGCCACCGGGAATGGCTGACGGACACGGCGCGGCTGCGCGTCCGGGGGCCACGGACCTTCGTGCTGCTGACGGCGACCCCGGAACTGCGCGGTCCGGAACTACCCGGGTGCACCGAGCAGAAGGTGATCAAGCAGCTGGGGCAGCAGCCCGTGAGCCGCTCGTCGACGCCGGGCGGTGGTGTGCTGCTCGTGTTCGACGGGGACGTGACCGGCGGGGTGCTGCCGGCCACGACCCCGCCGTAGGGGCGGTGAGCCCGTCAGTGGGCGTCGACGAGGTCCACGACGAAGATCAGCGTCTCGCCGGGCTTGATGGCGCCCCCGGCTCCGCGGTCGCCGTACGCGAGGGGGGCCGGGATGGTCAGCTTGCGCCGGCCGCCGACACGCATCCCCTGGATGCCCTGGTCCCACCCCCGGATGACCTGGCCGACGCCCAGCCTGAAGTCGAGCGGCTGGCCGCGGTTCCAGGAGGCGTCGAACTCCTCGCCGGTCGAGAAGGCGACGCCGACGTAGTGGGCACGCACGGTCATGCCGGCCTGTGCCTCGGTGCCGTCGCCGACGACCTCGTCGACGATCTGCAGCTCCTGCGGGGGCGGGCCTTCGGGAAAGTCGATCTCGGGGCGCTGCCGCTGGGTGTCGGCCATGGTGTCCTCTCGTCGGTGGCGGCGGGTGCCGCCGTGCTCTGCGGTACTTGTCCCCTCTGGGGGGTCGTCATTCCTCGGCGCCGAGAAGTCCTTGATCGACGCGGGGACGGTCAGGTGGCGTCGAGGATGTCGACGACGAACACCAGGGTGTCGCTGCCCCGGACGCCGAACGCGGGGTTGCCCGCGGCGCCGTAGCCGTCGTCGGGCGGGACGACGACCAACACCCGGCTGCCCACGGTCTGCCCCACCAGCCCGCGGTCGAGCCCGGCAACGATCTCGCCGCGGCCGACGGTGAAGCCGGCGGGGGTCCCGCGGCGCCACGACGAGTCGAACTCGCGGCCGCCCGGCCAGATCACCCCGAGGTACTGGGCGCGCACCTGGCTGCCCCGCGCGATCGTCGTGCCCTTGCCCAGGACGAGCGGCTGGACGACGAGGGCGCTCGGGGGCGCGCCCTTCGGCAGGGTGATGGCCGGCCGGCCGGACGCGTCGACGCGGACCGTCGGCAGCCCGGCCTTCGGCGCGACCGCCGTGCCGACGGCGTGCTGGAGCACGTCCTTGGCGGCCTTGACGTCGAGCAGGACGACGATGGTGTCGGTGGGACCGATGCCGGCCGCGGGCTGACCCTCGACGCCGTAGGCGTCGCGCGGGGCGAGGGCCGCGAGGATGCGGCTGCCGACGCGCGCCCCGACGAGGGAGTCGACGATGCCCGGCATGGCCTGCTTGGCATCGAGGACGAAGTCGGCGGCCGGCCGCCGAACGACGACAGGATCTCCCGCCCGTCGGTGCCGTTGACGCCGAGGTAGTCGACCGTCACCCGCTGACCGGGCTTGATCACCGCGCCGCTCCCCTGCACCAGGACGCGGCGCTCGGAGGTCTGCACGGAGAACGGCGTGGGCACGCGGACCACCGGTGCGGTGCCGCCTCCACCGGCGACCTCGACCGCCGCCAGGTCGGTCGAGACGCGGGCGGCGGACACGGCCGCGGGCTGGACGGCACAGCCGGTGAGGAGCAGGCCGATCGCCAGCAGCCAGCCGGGAGCGGCCGGCGGCCGCAGGCGACGGGCCGCAGGAGGGAGCAGGGTCATCTGGCGGCTGCCCTCACATGCTCTGGATGAGCCGCTCGACGCGCTCGTCCACGGCACGGAACGGGTCCTTGCACAGCACGGTGCGCTGCGCCTGTTCGTTCAGCTTGAGATGCACCCAGTCGACGGTGAAGTCGCGGCGGCGCTCCTGTGCGCGCCGCACGAAGTCGCCGCGCAGCTTCGCGCGGGTGGTCTGCGGAGGCACGGCGGTGGCCTCGAAGACCTCGATGTCGGCGGTGAC
>CAWCCY010000035.1:0-100305 GCA_963794075.1 uncultured Actinomycetota bacterium | reverse complement strand
GTGCTGCCACCCGTCTTGAAGGCGGCCCGCAGCTCGTCGCCGTAGTTCTGCGGAGCGAGGAACTCGCGGTAGCGGGCGCTGCGCGCCGGCCGGTCGTCGGTGGCCCGGTACAGCGAGCCGGCCGGCTGCGGTGCGCGGGCGAGGTCGCGGTAGAGCAGCGTGTCTTCGACCGTGCACTCGCGCTCCAGGTTCGACTCGCAGTGCCCCACCTCGATGTTCTCGATCCGAACGGGTGCCATCGGGGAGGATCGCCGTCGGGTCCACGCCGAACCAGGCGCCCCCGTCGAACGGCACGACCTTGTGCAGCTCATCGGTCAGCAGCTCGAACAGCTCGAGGGTGTCGGCGGCGCGTGTGCACGCGTCCTCGACGGCTGCTACCTGTCGCTCCATGCTCCTCAGTGTCGGGGGAAAGCGCCGAGGAGGTACACCCCCCTTCTGTAGTGGTTGCGCCTTCGGCGAACGGGATGGAGCGGGGCGAACCGGGGCGAGAAGGCCCCGGGTAGCGAAGCTAGCCGTGCAGGGTGGGCCGGTAGACGAGCTCCTGGGTGCGGCCGTCGAAGGTGTGGGTCTCGAGCAGCTCGAGGTCGAAGTCGGCGGCCCCGCCGAAGACCGGGTCGGTACCGGTCCGGCCCGTGACCACCGGGAAGATCGAGATCTGGATGCGGTCGACGAGGCCGGCGGCCATCAGGGCCCGATTCATCGAAAGGCTGCCGTGCGACCGCAGCGGGACGGGGGACTCCTGCTTGAGCCGCCTGACGACATCCACAGCGTCGCCGCGCTCCAGCGTCGCGTCGGGCCAGTCGAGTGGGCCCTCGAGCGTCGTCGAGACGACGGTCGTCGGAGGTTCTTCATCCGGGTGTTGACGGGGTCGTCGAGCAGGGTCTCCGACGCCGGCCCCAGGAAGTGCAGGAACTCGCGGAACGTGGTCGCCCCGAGGACGAAACGCTGCTCCCCACCAAGGACGGCCAGCCGGCGGTCGAGGAACTCGGGCCCCTCCTTGCCCCAGTAGCCGCCCCATCGCCGTCCTCCCCGTACGAGCCGAAGCCGTCGAGGCTGCAGAAGACGTCCCAGGTGTAGATCGCGGTCATGATGCTCCTCATCCAAGGGTTCGAGCTGCGGACGGCGGAACACCTCAGGACTCATCGTAGGAGCGGCGCCGTGTGCTGATCCGCCGTCAGGTGCGGTAAGGCCGGGCGCTGCCGAGGTGGGCCGCTCGGGCGGCTGCGATCGCCTCGGCTCGGTCCCGCACGCACAACTTCGTGAGGATCGCGGACACGTTGTTGCGGACGGTCTTCTCGGTGATGTCGAGGCGTCGGGCGATGTCGGGATTCGCCTCGTGCCGCGCCATGAGGTCGAGGATCTCGATCTGGCGTGCCGTCAGCTCGGGGAACGCTTCCGCGCCCTGGGGTTGCCGGGGCACGGAGAAATACCCGACCAGCCGGGTAGCGATTGCGGCGCCGAACATCGCCTCACCGCTCCCTACGGCGGTAACGGCGCGGGTGATCTCGGCCCGGCGGGCGCCCTTGAGCAGGTAGGAGCGGGCTCCCGCCTTCAGGGCGGCGAACACGGACTGGTCGTCCTCGATCATCGTGAGGACGACGACCCCGACGTGGGGGCGTCCGCCAGGATGCGACGGGTCGCCTCGACGCCGTCGAGCCCGGGCATGGCGAGATCCATGAGCACGACGTCGGGCTGCGTGGTCAGCGCCAGCGCGACGCCGGTGCGCCCGTCGGCAGCCTCGCCCACGACCTCGATGTCGGGGATGGTCGACAGCAGCCCCAGCAGGCTCGCGCGGAACCCGTCGTTGTCGTCGCACACGAGGACGCGCAGAGGGCTCATGCCTCGGCCCGCCTCGCGGTCGGCACCGCAGGCGCGGGTATGGTCAACGGGAGCCGTGCAGTGACGACCGTGCCGCGGCCGTGCTCGTGGGGACCCACGTGGAGCTCGCCGCCCAGTTCCTCTGCCCGCTCGCGCATGCTCGGCAGCCCGACTCCCTCGCCGGTGTGCGGGGCCAGGCCGTCGCCGTCGTCGGTCACCTCGACCTGCAGGTCCTCGCCGGCGGCCAGGACGACCTGGCAGACCTCGGCGCGAGCGTGCCGCGTCACGTTCGTCACCGCTTCCAGCACGATGCGATATGCGGCGATCTCGACGGCGGCAGGAAGCGTGTGGGGCCACTCACCGCGGACCTCGAGCCGGGCACGCAGCGGTGATAGCAGCGCCAGCTGTGTCTCCAGAGCACCGACGAGCCCCAGAGCGTCCAGCACCGGCGGGCGCTGCGTGCGGGCAAGCTGACGGACCTCGCTCACCGCCGCGTCGGTCTGCTGCAGCAGCACCGCAAGGAGCCGGCGCGCGGCCTGCGGGTCGGTATCCACAAGTTCGGCCGCGGTCTCGACGGTCATCCCGATGGCCGCGAGGCGGGGCCCGAGGCTGTCGTGGAGGTCGCGGCCCGTCCGACGCCGTTCGTCTTCGACGCTGGTGACCAGGCGTTCCCGCGACGCCCGGAGCTGCAGCGAGAGGCGCAGTGCATGCAGGGCGGTGCCGATGGGCACGGCGAGGTCGTCGAGCAACCTCTGGTCGGCCGCGGTGAAGGCGTCGTGGGCCCTCGCCGCGACCAGCAGCTGGCCGACGCGGTCCCCCGCGTGGGTCAGCTCCCGGATGGTGAGTTCGTGCTGGGTTCCCGCGTCCGGCCGACGCCCGGCCTCGCCGGTCACCGTGGCGCCGCCGCTTGCTGTCAGCTCCACCGCTACCCACGGGGACCGCAGGGCTGCTGCGGTCGAGGCGGCCAGCGAGGTGAGCATGTGCTCGGGGGTCGTCGACGGGCCGGCCACCTCCTTGGCGACGCGCACGAGGGCGGCGTACGGCTGCGCCCGGTCGCCGAACAGGCGACGCGCGACGACGTCCTGAAGGCGGCCCCGCAGCGGCGCGAACGCCAGGGCGGTGACCGCGGCCGCCAGGAGTTGACCGACGCCCGGGCTCGCCGGGAGCACCCGGGCCACGCCCAGGGCGGTGGCCGCGTAGACGCCCAGGAGCACCACCGTGAGCACCCCGTAGACCAGGGCGCGGCCGACGACCACCCTGACGTCGAAGAGCCGGTGACGCAGGACCGCGACGGCAACGGCCACCGGCAGCACGACGGGCGCCACCTGGATCACCGGGAAGACGGCCGGGTACGCCGACGGAACCAGCAACGCCACCGTGGCGTCCAGGGCGAATGCCGCACCCAGCACCACGCAGGCGACGGTGACCCAGAGGATCTGGCTGCGGACGTCGTCCGGCGCGGCCCGGTACCGCAGGACCAGGCTCACGACTGCGGCGGCCGACAGGGCGAGGGTGACGAGCGCCAGGACGTCGCCGACGTGCTCCGCGCGCGCCAGGCCCGTTACGGCGTAGGGGTTGGGGTAGGTCGTGACGGGACCGAGCCGGAGCGTCGGCTCGGCGAAGGCCCCAACGAGCACGAGCGCCCCGGCCACGAGAACGGCCAGCACCGCGACGGGGCGCCACCGCGGGGTCGGGAGGTGTCCGTCGGGGAAGGTCAGCGGCAGCAGGACGAACAGCAGGACCAGTGCGGGTTGGTAAATCCAGCCGGCGATCCACGCGGTGATCGGCACCTCTCCGGGACGCGGCGGGGCGAACGCCAGCCGCGCTTCGCACCACTGGCCGACGAGGAACGCGCTGCCGCACGCGAGCAGCAGCCATCCCCCGACGTAGCGGGGCCGAAGCCCCGCGAGCAGCGCACCAACGACACCGATCGCCGTGGTCGACACCAGCAGGCCCGGGGACAGAACGCCCCGCACGCCCAGCCCCTCAATCAGCACCAGGGCGGCCAGGGCGACCGGGAGGGCGGCGAGCGCGACCGGCCGGCCCCCCGACCAGCTGAGTCGCCCGCGCGTCCGCCGCGGCATGACCTCAGTGTCGGGGAGTCGGCAGGCCTTCGTCACTGTTCTGGGTCCCGGTTCTGGTCAGGCAGCCTTGCCGGTGGCCACCTGCCGGAGCATGGTGGCGGCCAGCCAGGCCACGGCCAGGCCGAGGATCGCCAGTGACGGCACCGCCTCGGGGGCCAGCATCTTGACGAGCACGCCCCCCAGCAGCAGCAGTCCGACGGACCGCGGCAGCACGCCGGCGCGCAGGACGGCGATCGCGAACGACAGCATTCCCACCACGAGCAGTGCCAGGAGCGCGATCAGCACGACGATGACGGCCACCGGTGGGTCATCGGACCCCGATCCCGATTCGGCCCCGACGAAGAGGGCCACGGCCTCCACGGAGGAGCCGACGACCATGGCTCCGAGGCCTACCAGCGCAACGCGGAGGAGGAAGTCTGCGACTCGATCGTTCGCCGGGCGCTGCAGCGCACGCACGCCCCAGACGGTGAGGAACAGCGCGGACAGCCAGGCCGTGTGAAGCAGGGCGCGCGGGCCGTCCGACGTCCGCCCGCCGATCACGATGTCGGCGATCTGATGAGCCACCATGAGTGCGCCGCCCACCACTCCGGCGACACCTCCGAGGCGGATCGAAGCGAGTTCCCGGGGCGAGTACGAGTAGGCCGTGTCTGCACGGCGTCCGACGGTCGAGAGATCCATGACAACTCCAGCAGGTCGTGTGCGTGGTCCGACGCAGACGACGGTGCCGGGCGCCCTTGTCCCGCGTCATGAGCCAATGTCCCGGAGCACTCGGGCAACGCCAGATGCCGTCCGATGTCGTGCAGGAGCGAGATCCTCTGGTCCGGCTGCCCGCGCGTGTGCGCGTGATGTAGGAACGGGAGGTGGCCTCCCTGCTGCTCGGACCGGTGCTGCGGCACGTCTCGCCGACCACCGCGACGGTGTGGGTCGAGACCGACGCGCCCGCCGAGGTCGACGTCCTCGGCCACAACGCGCGCACCTTCCACGTCGCCGGTCACCACTACGCCCTGGTCGTCGTCCGCGACCTGGCCCCGGGCACCTCGACGCCCTACACCCTGGAGCTGGACGGCGAGCGCGCGTGGCCGCTCGCCGACGCGACGTTCCCTGAGAGCCGCATCCGCACGCCGTCCGACGACGACCAGATCCGTATCGTCGCGGGATCCTGCCGGTACGCCAGCCCCCGGGCCGTCGGTGCCGACGACGCGATGGGTCCCGACGCGCTCGACGCTCTCGCCCGCCGGCTCGCCAGCGACGAGGCGGCCGACGACGAGCTCCCGCACCTCCTGCTGCTGCTCGGCGACCAGGTCTACGCCGACGAGCTCACCGACGAGACCAAGCGGGCGGTCGCCGCCAGGCGCAACATCAGGTCGGGCCCGGGCGCCCAGGTCGCGGACTTCGAGGAGTACACCTGGCTCTACCAGGAGTCGTGGCAGGACCCCGAGGTGCGCTGGCTGCTGTCCACCGTGCCGAGCGCCATGATCTTCGACGACCACGACGTGCACGACGACTGGAACACCTCCCGCTCCTGGCGGCGGGATATGAACCGGCTGCCGTGGTGGCGGGAGCGCGTGGTCGGCGCGCTGCAGTCGTACTGGGTGTACCAGCACCTCGGGAACCTGTCCCCGGCCGAGCTGGACGGCGACCGCGCGTACCAGGCGCTGCTCGAGCTGGGACCCGACGAGGACGGCGAGCCGATCCTGCGCGACCTTGCCCTACGGGCGGACCTCGAGAGCGAGGGCTACAAGGGGTACCGCTGGTCGTTCCGGCGCGACGTGGGCCGCACGCGGGTGCTCGTCGTCGACTCCCGGTGCGGCCGCATGCTCGACGGCGGCCCGCGCACGATGCTGTCGGAGCAGGACTTCTCGTGGCTCTGCGAGCAGGTGATCGGCGACTACGACCACCTCGTCCTCGGGACGTCACTGCCGTGGCTGCTCGCGCCCGCGGTGCACGACGTCGAGGCGTGGAACGAGCGCCTGGCCGCCGACCGGCGCCCCCGCCGGGCGCGCGTCGGCGAGCGGCTGCGGCGCGCCGCCGACCTCGAGCACTGGGCCGCCTTCGGCGACTCGTTCCAGCGGTTCTCGAACCTGATGCGCGACGTCGCCCTCGGCCGGCACGGGTCGCCCGCCCCCGCCACCGTCAACGTCCTCTCCGGCGACGTGCACCACTCGTACGTCGCGGTCGCGCACTGGGACGAGACGACCATCGGCACGGCGGGCGCCCCCGTCCACCAGATCACGTGCTCGCCGCTGCACAACGCCGTCCCGAGGCCGATGCGTCTCACCTTCCGGCTGGGCTGGAGCCGCACCGCCGAGCGCACCACCCGCCTGATGCTGGGCAGGATTGCATCCGTGCCGCGGCCGCACCTGCACTGGCATCGCACGGCCGGCCCCTTCTTCGGGAACGCGGTCGCGACCCTGCACTTCGAGGGCAGGACGGCGGCGCTGACGATCGAGACCAGCGAGGACGTCGGCGACGAGGGCCCGCTGCGGCGGATCCTGGCCCAGAACCTGACGGCGACATGAAGGCCGCGTTCCTGGATCCTTGACGGAGGTCAGGGGCAGGGGCCGCCGGTGACCGGGCAGATCCGAGGGTTGAAGTCTCGCCGCGGATGGGAGCTCAGGTAGGCGGCGGTCGCCGGCCACTCGGGGGTGAACCAGCGCGCCAGAACGACGATCATCACCGTTCCGGCACCGGCGGCTCGTGCCGTCAGCGCCAGCGATTGTGCGTGGCCACCACACGTCCAGGTGTCGTCCACGATCAGGACGTGCCGGCCGGCGAGGGCACCAGGGTCGAGGGAGAAGCGCTTGGCGCTGGTCGTGCGCAGCTCCGTCGGTTGCCAGGGAGCGGGCCCGGAGGTCAGCTCTCCGGCGCCCAGGCCAGCTCGGCGGGCGATGGTCAGCAGAGGGTGCGGCGACCTGCCCTTAGTCGACGACACGGTCGTCCAGGCATCGAGGGCGGCTCCGACGCGACGCTCGATGCAGGTGCGGTGCAGGTGGACCGCCACCCAGAGCAGGAGCAGGATCAGCGAGCGGCGCTCGTCACCGGGCTGGGCAGCGAGCTCGGTCTTGTAGCCATACAGGAGGTAGCCGCCGACGCGTTCGACGAGTCTCCGCTCGATTCCTGACATCGGCGCTCTCGGAGGTCGTCGATTCAGCCGAGCGGAGTCAGAAGGTCGTCGAGGGTCTCCGCGAGTGGCCTGGCCACGTCATCGACGATGGCGAGGACCTCGTCGGGATCCGACGCGACGAAGACACCGGGACGGCCGGTGAGAGCACGGCCCCACGCTGTCTCCCGGGCAACCGCTTCATGGAGAATCACGGGCCGGCCGTGCTCGACGGCGAAACGGGCCTGGGTGCGCATTCCGCTGGTCTCGCCGGCCGCCACCACCACCGTCGCGCGGCCGTAGCCCGACATGACGGCATTCCTCATGGGGAAGGTGTGCTTCTGCGGGGGCGCCTCGGGCCAGAACTGCGAGACGAGGAGGCCCTCGCGACTGATCCGGTCCTGCAGGTCCCGGCTCTCCGGTGCGTAGGAGACCTGGATCCCCGTCCCGAGGAACGCGACCGTACGACCGCCGGCCTCGAGCGTGGCCAGGTGAGCAGCGGTGTCGATGCCGCGGGCGAGGCCGGACAGTACAGACAGTCCGGCGGCGACCAGCCCCTGCACCACCTGTCTGGCGAACTCCAGCGCCTTCGCGTCCGCCGACCGTGACCCCACCACGGACACGCCTCGGTCGTCGGGGAGCACCGTTCCGCGGCAGAAGAGGATCGGCGGCATCTCGTGGATCTCGCGCAGCTGTGCCGGGTAGTCGGCGTCGAGCACGGTCAGCACGGTGATGTTCTGGCTCCGCCACCTCTCGAGGTCCGTCTGCGCCTGCTCCAGGGGCTCGCTCTGGAGGTCGAACAGCGCACCCTGGGCCGGAGCGTTCCGTCGCCAGACGTCGACGGCGCTCCCCGACTCGACGACCTCCGCCGCGACCTGCGGCAGCTCAGCCCCTTGGGCTGCACGCGGAGCAGGGCGACCAGAGCGGCGTCCTCGGACTCGGCGTACGACACGGGCACCTCCTCCGCCGACTGCGGACTATCGAACGCTTGTTCGATTCTAGTCGATCACCCGTCCGTCGGCATCCTTCCGCAGGCTAGCGGAGAGAGTGTGTTGCGGAGTCAGGGCCGGGCGGCACGACGCTCGCGTGAGTAGGCGGACGTCATCCGCTCCAGCCAGCCGGTCCGCCTCCCGCGCCCCTGACCACCACTTCTGTCCCTGACCACCCACTACTGTCGCTGATCATGCAATCCGGTCCGATCATGCACGTCCGGTTGATCATGGCCTGATGCGGCGACGACGCCCCGGACGAAGCGTCCGGGGCGTCGTGGCGTGGTGGTGCCGAGAATTCCTTGATCACCGACAGGTGAAGGGCGGCGGCCGTCAGCGGCCCACCCGTTCCCAGCCGCGCCGCTGCTGCCGTGACGCGGGCGTGCCGGTGGTGACCGGGCCTGGTGTCACAGGTAGGGGCGTCGGCGGACCTGTCGTGGTCGAGGGCAGGTGAAGTCAGTGATCCGTTCTATGCTCGGGCGCACGCGACGCCACGATCGGGGATGAGGTTCCACAGGTGCGCAGGTGGCAACGGGGGCACGGCGTAGGTGTGCGGTGGGCGAGGGTGGTGGTCGCCTTCGGCTTCGTGGCGGCAGCGTGCGGATGCTCGAGTAGTTCCGGGTCCAGCGCGACGTCGTCGACGCCGCGGACGGCGACGATCGCACCGCCGAGCTCGACGGCGCCGGCATCGGCGAGCCCTTCCGCGGATGCAAAGGCGCAGGCGTATCGCGGACGCCGAGGACGCATACAGGTCGTTCTTCGCTGGCTTGAATGACTTGCGCCGCAGTGGAGGAGGCGACACCAAGGCCGCGTCGAGCTCACGCAACGGCAGGGCAGCGAGTTCTGTCGCTAATGATCGCTCAACTCTACAAGGTCAAAGGGCTGGCATGCGCGTGGGGACGCCATAGTGCGGTCGGTAACGCACCAAAGCTACAGTGCGGCGGCGGGGACGGGGCCGGCGAGGGTGGTCCTTGTCGCGTGTGAGGATTCAGCGACATGCGAGAGTCGTCGACCGCAGCGGAAAGCTTGTCGTTACCAGTGGCTCGAATGACTCCAAGCTATTCACAGACACAGTGGAAACTGTGCAGGTTTCGGCGACGAGGTGGGCAGTCGAATCGTTCAAGACGCGAGCGGCGAAAGCATGCTGACGCGACGCGGCCTCGCGCTCGGAGCTGCTCCTGGCCTGCTGTTGTCTGCGCTGCTCACGGCTCGCTAGCGCCGACCCGCCGCCGGAATGCATGGGCGATGTTGCCGTCGAGGTCTGCGTGGATGCGGCGACAGCGACCACGGCCCTGCCGGCGGGGCCAAGAACGAAGGACGCAGCGGGCATACGAAGCCGCTCTGTACGACTCTCAAGTCGTTCCCGACATTGACCGTTCCGTGCTCCGGCCCGGAAGGCGTCTGGATCCAGGCTGACGAGTGCTACGCGAAGGCGCTCGATCCGCAGCCGGCCAAGACCGATCCGCGCTGGCAGGGGCACACTGACGGCGAGCTCTACCAGTGCGCGTGGCAAGGAGCACCGTTCAGCGTTCCGACGGTGATCTGGTTTGCCGCACCTCCGACGCCACTCGTGGACCCAGAAGAGCTGGTCCTCAAGGGGATCCAGCAGATGGGGCTTCACGCGGTGACGATCGGCATCGCGCCGCACGCCGGAGGCAAGGGTCTTGTCGGCCTGCCCGTCTGGCTGTGGGCGGCGGACGCAGGTCCCCAGACGGTCGGCCCGCAGGAGCGCACCCTCACCGTCGGCGCGATGACAGCGACCATGCGCGCACACGTCGACCGCACGGACTGGACGCTCGGCAACGGCGACACCGTCACCTGCCACGGCGCCGGCACGCCCTACCAGGACAGCTTCGGCGCCAGCCCCTCGCCGACCTGCGGTTACACCTACACGCAGCCCAGCCCTCACTACGCCATCAGCGCGACGAGCCACTGGGTGGTGGACTGGACCAGCAGCAACGGCGACGCGGGACAGATCCGGTTCGCGCTCGTCGCCAACACCTCGATCGCGATCGCGGAGTCCCAGGCTCTGACCTGACGCCGCCCGCGGCTACGTCACCGACCGGAGGCCGCGGAGGTCGCCGGCCCGGCCTCCGCCAGCATCGCCTCGACCAGCGCCCGTGCCGACCACGTGAGCACGGCCTCCTCTTGCTCGCCGTCCAGCCCGCGGACGTCACGCAGAACGGTCAGGGCTTCCCACCCGACGACGAGCGCGAGGGCTGAGACGAGCCGCTCGAACTGCTCGTCCGTCAGTCGCGGCCGGAGTGGCTGCACGGCCCGCTCGATCCACTCCACCCGTCGATAGCCCCGCTTGGCCGTGCCCGGCTCGGGTGGCGAGCCCACGGTCAGCCGGATGATCTGCCGGCCCATCGGAAGCGTGTCGTCCGCGTGCGCGACGACCGCTCGAACCAGGTTCTCGACGCGTTCGGACGCACCCTGGTCGTCATCCAGCGAGTCGAGGGCGGCGTCCACGCCGCCCATGGTCATGAGCCCGACGGCGGCGTCGAGCAGCAGCTGGTCGAGCGCCGGGAAGTACATGTAGATCGTCCGGCGGGACACGTCGGCGGCGGCGGCGATGTCGTCGATCGACGGCGTCTCCCCCTCCTGCAGCAGACGTTGCGTCGCCTCGACGATCGCGTGCCGCGTACGGCGGCGTTGCGCGTCACGCCCCGCGGGTCGCGACGGAGACTCCGCGGCTGGCTCTTGACGAGTGGGCATGACGCCACTATACAGGTGTGCATCTGTTGCACACCAGTGCAATCAAAGTCAGGAGAGGACCATGACGATCCACCTCAGCCCACCGGAGGCCGAGACCTTCACCGCCGCCGGCAACACCTTCACCATCCTCGACGACGGCCGCGGCACCGCGGGTCGTCTCGGGCTCGTGATGTGCGACCTGACGCCCGGCTGGGTCGGGCCGCCGCAACACGTGCATGCCGCCACCGACGAGACCTGGTTCGTCCTGACCGGCGCCGTCCGGTTCACGACCGGCGCCGACACCTTCGTCGCCACGCCGGGCCGATCGGTCACGGCGCCGCGCGGCACGCCGCACACCTTCGCCAACGCCGACGCGGACGCCCCGGCCACGTTGTTCTGCACCGTCAGCCCGGCGCACTACGTCACCTACTTCCGCGAGCTCGCCGACCTGCCGCTCACCAGCGGGGGGCGCTTCGACCCAGCGGACCTGCGTGCCCTGATGACCCGTTACGACGTCCGGCCCTACGCGGCCTGAGAGGAGCCCCCGATGGATCAGACGATCGATCAGCCACTGAGTCAGGCGATGCGGAAGACCAGGATCGACCCGTGGACGTGGCAGGAGCGCTACGGCTACGCGCAGGCATGGCGGGTGGACGGCGCAACAGGTCTCGTGTTCATCTCGGGCCAGGGCCCGATGTCACCGGACGGCGAACTCGTCGGCGCCGGCGATTTCGAGGCGCAGGCCCGTCAGACGTTCTTCAATCTGCGCACGGTCCTCGAGGCGGCCGGCGCGACCCTCGACGCCCTCGTCAAGGTCACGACCTATCTGACGGACATGGTGAACGTCCGCACCTATGGCCGGATCCGCGACGAGTTCGTCACCGCTCCGCCGGCCGGCACGGTCGTCGAGGTCGGTGCGCTCGCCGTCCCCGGCATGATGCTCGAGGTCGAGGCGACCGCGGTCGTCGCCGCCGGAAGGGAGTCACGATGAGCGCCGTCCTGGTCAACCTGTTCGAGGTCCCGCCTGGCGCGGAGGAAGCCTTCTTCGACTTCTACCGCCGGATCAACGCCTACATGCAGGGCAAGCCGGGGTACGTCGGCAACCGGCTGCACCGGTCGCTCGGGCCGGACGCCCGGTACCGGTTCGTCAACGTCGTGGAGTGGGAGTCGCCCGAGGCCTGTGCCGCTGGGCACGACGAGGGCTTCCGCGCCATCGTCGGACGCCCCGATCGCCTGCCGTTCACCTCGACGCCGGCGATCTACGAGGTGGCCGACGTGCAGGGCGCTGCCCGATCCGCCGAGCCGCCCGGAGCTGTGGTCACCGGCGCATGACCGACCAGAGGTGCCCGTCCGGGTCGGTGAAGGTGGCGTTGTAGGCCCAGGGCTGGGCGCCGGGCGGGCTGACGATCGTCGCGCCGGCATCCGCGGCCCGACGGACGAACGCGTCGACACCGGTCTCGTCGTCGGCGAAGACGGTGACGAGGCACTCGCTGTGCCCCTCCTCGGCCACCGTCCGCGGCTGCACCACCCAGCCGAACCCACCCCTCGGGATCAGCATGAGGCGGACGCCGTCGTTCAGCGGGAACTGCAAGGGCTCCGGGACGCCGTCGTCGGCCGGCTCGCCGACGGCGTCGACCCCGAGCACCCGTTGGTAGAACTCGTAGGAACGGCGGCGGTCCGCGATCGGCAGGGCCACGACGACGGGCGACAGGGACATCCGGTTCCTCCTCGAGGCGTCGAACAGGTCACCCGCAGAGACGTCGGGGGGCACTCCGACTCATCGCCGTCCTTGATCCCGCTGGATTCCTTGATCACGGGAAGAGGGGTTGGTCCGGGGCGGGGTCGGGGCGGGGTCGGGGCGGCGGGGTCGGGGCGGGGGTGGGGGTGGGGGTCAGGGGACAGGGAGGTCGAGGGTGGCGCGGATGTCGCCGAGGCCTCGGGCGAGCAGCAGGGTGCCGCCGCCGATCGAGGTCCAGCCGTTGGTGGCCTCGTCCCAGCGGCGGAGCATGCGGGGGTCGAGCGGTACGGTCACGGACGCCGACCGGCCGGGGGCCACCGTCACCGCGGACCACCCGACGAGACGCACGGGCTGGCGGGCGTCGTCCGGGCGGAAGTAGACCTGCACCACCTCGCGGCCCTCTCGTGAGCCCGTGTTCTTCACCACGAGAGTCACGCCGGGGTCGGACACGTCGTGTTCGGTCCACTCGAACGTCGAGTAGCCCAGGCCGTGCCCGAACCAGAACAGCGGCTCGGCGCGCGCCCCGCGACGTGACCGCGGTACCCGATGAAGGGCCCCTCGTCGTACACGAGGTCACCGTCCACCGGCGTCACCGACCACGCCGGCGCGGCGCCGTCCTCGACCGGGAACGTCGTGACCAGCCGGCCGGCCGGCTCGACGTCCCCGAGCAGCGCGGCCGCGACCGCGTGCCCGCCCTCCTGGCCCGGGCAGCCCGGCCCAGAGGACCGCGTCGACCTGGTCGAGCCACGGCATCAGGATCGGCGTCGCCGCGTTCACGACGACCACGGTCCGCCGGGCGGCGGCAGCCACCGCCGACACGAGCTCGTCCTGCGAACCTGGCAGCGCGAGCGTCGACTTGTCGACCGACTCGGTCTCCTGCTCCTCGGTCAGGCCCACCACGACGACGGCGACGTCCGCGCCGCGCGCGACGTCGACAGCTGCGGCGATGACCTCGTCCGAGGGGCGCGCCGCGGGCCGGGCGACGATCGAGAACATGCCGGCCGCACCGAGGCCCGGGCGCTTGTGCAGCGTGGCGGTCGCGTCGATCTCGGTGCCGGGCTCGAGGGCGCGGACGGACGTCCGCGCGGGCGGCGCGATCATCTCCTCGCCGAAGCCGTGACCGGACGGGTTCAGCTCGTACTCCGCGCTCTCGTCGCCGACCCGCACCCGCCACGACCCCACGCCGACGGTGCCGACCTCGAGGTCGCCCCCCGAGGCGATGCGGGCGCGGAACCGGACGGCGGCCACCGGCCGGTCGTAGTCGTCGTCGAAGCCGGCGGCCACCTTCGTGGCGGCGCCGTGCTCCTCGCCGAGCACCTCGCCGTCGTCGGCGCAGCCACTGCACGTGGACGCCGTCCTCGCCGGTGCTGGGATCGACGACGAACCCCGGACGTGCCTGGACGGGGCGCGTCCGGACCTCGACGCCGTCGGCCACCGTGACGGCGTCCCCGAGCAGGGCACGCAGCCCCTCGGCCACGCTCACCTGGTACGGGGGGTTGACCTGCGCCGAGCCGCCGCCCATGTCGATCGTCTCGACGGCGTGCCGGCCGATCAGCGCGACGCGCGTCGATCGCGCCAGCGGCAGGACCGCGTCGCGGTTCGTCAGCACGGTGATGCCCTGCGCAGCGAGCCGGGTCAGCTGCTCCTTGCGGACGTCGCTGTCGGGGGCGGCCAGGCCGGAGGGGTACTCGCGTTCCACACCCAGGACGCCGACCCGGTCGGCGAGCAGCAGCAGCCGCCGAACATGCTCGTCGACGACCGCCTCGTCGACCTCGCCGGCGCGGACGGCGTCCACGAGGGCCTGCCCCCAGGGCCCGGCGGGCCCGGGCATCACGAGGTCGAGGCCGCCGTTGGCCGCGGGGCCGGCGGTCTTGGTGGCGAACCAGTCGGACATCACCAGCCCGTCCCAGCCCCACTCGCCCTTGACCACCTCGTTGATCACGTGGTTCTGCTCCGTGGCCGCGACGCCGTTGACGTCGTTGTACGCGGCCATGATCGACCAGGGGTTGGACTCGGTGACGGCGATCTCGAAGGGCAGCAGGTAGAGCTCGCGCAAGGTGGCCTCGTCGACCACGCTGTTGACCGTGTTGCGCTCGGTCTCGGACTCGTTCGCGACGAGGTGCTTGAGGCAGGCGGCGACACCGAGGGCCTGGAGGCCCTGGACGTATGCCGCGGCGAGGCGGCCGGTGAGCAGCGGGTCCTCGGAGTAGGCCTCGAACAGCCGGCCGCCGAGGAGCGAGCGGTGCAGGTTGATGGTCGGGCCGAGCACGACGTGGATCTGCTGGACCAGCGCCTCCTCGGCGAGGATCCGCCCGACCTCGGTCATCGCGTCCTCGCTCCAGGCGGAGGCGAGCAGCGTGGCGTTCGGCAGCAGGGCCACGGTGCGACCGCCGCTGAACTTGAGGCCGCGGACGCCCGTCGGGCCGTCCGAGGTGCGCAGCTCCGCGAGGCCGATCTCGGGCTCGGGCGCCAGGGTGAAGGTCGTCGCGCCGGTGAGGAGCCGGACCTTGGCGGGCAGGTCGAGCTTGCCGATGAGGAGGTCGTAGTCGGGCATACCAGGGCTCCTCCTGCTGCGGGTTGGCTGAATCGGCATCATTCCACCGTTGCCGCCCAGGGCGTCAGGTGAGGCGCCCCACCTCGCTCAGTTCGCGCGGCCAGACTCCGCCTGGGCCACCCGCAGGGCCCACCACACGAGCGGTCCCTGCATCGGCAGCCGCACGAGGCTGCCCACCCGCAGCGCGGCCGGCGCGGGCCGGCGGTGCGCGTCGACAGCCATCGTGACGTTGCCGGGGTAGACGACGACGAACAGCGCCGCGGAAGCGAGCGCGGCAGCCCGCCGGGTGCGCGGCAGCGCGAGCCCGACCGCGCACGCGAGCTCGGCGGCGCCCGACCCCAGCACCCAGGGCCGCGGATCGGCCGAGCTGCCGCGGGATGAGCGGCTCGTAGAGCCGCGGCCGGGCGAAGTGCGTGGCGCCGGCGACGGCGAGGAGCGCGGCGAGCGGGCGCCAGCCGGGCGCGCGGAAGGTCATGAGGGGGATGCTGCCCGATTTTCGGCAGGCGGATGAGCCTTCGTACGGCACCTCGGCCCGACACGCCGTCGCCTGTACGGCGTGGCGCACCGAGATGCCGAAGAAGGGTCCGCGTGGCCGAGCGCCGAGCGGGTCAGCGGGCGAGGCGTGCCCACATCCGGCTGCCGTCGGGCAGCCGCTCGACGCCCCACGCCTGGGCGAGCGACGCCAGCACCGCGAACGACCGCCCGGCCTCCGCCTGCGCCTCCGCGTGCGCCCACGGGTCCTCGTCGCCGGTCGGCGCCGAACCCGTCACCGTGACGACCACATGGTCGCGCTCACCCACGAGCGCCAGGGCGATCGTGGGCGCTCCCCGCAGCACCGCGGCGCTCACGAGCTCGTCGACGACCGCCATGGCGTCATCCAGCCAGTCGCCCTCGGCGATGCCCCAGGCCTCGAGGACCTCGCTCACCGTCCGCCGCGCGTGGGCGCCGGTGTCGGCGCCGATCGGCAGGTCCACCGCGGCGGTAAGGCCGGGCAGCATCGCCCCGCGGACCGCCACGAACGCGTCGTGCACCGACGCGACGCCGTCGATGACGCCCGCCAGGTCGCCCTCGAGCACGTCGCGCGGGTACCCGCAGAGCAGCCGGAACGGATGCTCGCGGATGAACTCCGACAGCAGGGCCTCGAGCTCGAAGGCGGTGACGACGTCGCCGCGCGACACGAGCGTCCCGATCATCTCCCCGTACACGTGGACGGCGCCCGTGCGGCGCCGCGCCTCGAGCACGAGCGCTCGCGGCCCGACGCGGAAGAGCTCGGGCGACAGGCCGTCCTCGGTGAGGATCGAGTCCAGCGTCTCCGTCACGTCGAGCGCCTGGTACCGCCCGGCCCGCACCTCCGCAGCGAGGTCGACGCCGGCGGCCTTGAGCGCCGCGTCGAGCGCGACCCGGTGCTCGGGCCGCATCACCACGATCACGCTCTCGCCGCGCTTCAACGGCTCCGCGAAGAACGAGCAGAGGCTCGCCGCGAGACCGTCGGGCGTCGAGTAGAAGTGCACGAGGTGAGCCACGGGCGCCGGCACGTGCTCACCACCTCGTCGTCGAGGCCCCATCGGATTCCACGGGCCGTCTCCCAGGCTAATGGCAGGGCAACGCCGTCGCCCGGCAGGAACGAGCGCGCTCACGGTTCACGCCCGCTCCTCGGCGACGGCGTTCCCCCCGTCCACGACGAGGCACTGCCCGTTGACGTACGCCGCTCCCGGCGAGCACAGGAACGCGACCGCCGCCGCTACCTCGGCCGCCGTGCCGCTGCGGCCGACCGGTGTCCGCGGGCCCTCGGCCGCCTCGGCGGCGCTCTGGCTCGCGGTCGCGATCCAGCCCGGCGCGACGGCGTTGGCGGTGACGCCGTCCGCGCCGTGGTCGACGGCGATCGACCGCGCGAGCCCCACCATGCCCGCCTTCGCCGCCGCGTAGGCCGCCTCGCCCCGCATCGCCATCACCGGTCCGGTGACCGACGCGACCATCACGACCCGCCCCCAGCGCGCCGCGAGCATGTGCGGGAGCGCGGCGCGCGTCACGAGGTAGGCGGTGTCGAGGTTTCGGGCGAGGGCGCGGCGCCACGCGTCGGGGTCGATCCCGAGAAGGGTGCCGCCCTCGGCGCCGACGTCCGGGGTGTTGACGCTGGTCATCCCCGCGTTGTTGACGAGCAGCGTCGGCGGCCCGAGCTGGCCGGCGACGTGCGCGACGAGCTCGTCGGCCTGGGCGGGGTCGGTCAGGTCGCCGACGACCCCCACCGCCCGGACGCCGCCCGCGCGCAGCTCGCCGGCCCGGTCGTGCGCACGCTCGCTCGTCGCGGCGACGCCCACCGTCGCGCCGAGCTCACCGAGCAGCCGCGCGACGGCGAAGCCGATGCCGTCGGGTGAGCCGGCGCCGGTGACGAGGGCGACGCGGCCCTCCAGCGATAGCGCGGCGGGCAGGGGCAGGGTCACGATGGGGGAGTATGCCGGGCGCGCCCTCACAGGCGATGCACAGCGATCGTGCGGTCGGCTGACAGCGGCGGAGGGGACTGTGACGGCATGACGAACGACACGACGGGGCCGCCGGCGCCCGAGGACCCGTGGATCGACATCACCCCGCAGCGCCCGGGCGACCCCGCCGCCGCGCCGTACGGACCGGCTGCCGGGCCCTACGGATCGCCCGTCGGGCCGTACGCGCCGGCCGCCTTCCCCCGGCCCCGGTCGGCGAGAGCAAGGCGCGCGGCGTGACCAAGATCGTCGGGCTGTTCGCTGCCGGGGCGGTCGCGGGCGGGCTCGTGATCGGTGCGTTGAACGGCTTCGGTACGCGCGACGCGAACACCGCGCTCGTCACCCAGAACGGCCAGCCGGCCGGTGCGCCGGGAGCGGGCGGCCAGGGTCAGCAGGGTCAGCAGGGTCAGCAGGGGATCGGGCCCGGCGGGCTCGGCGGCGTCGGCGGCCAGGGCGGTGCGGGCGGCGAGCAGCACATCACCGGCACGGTGACCGCGGTCTCGGGTTCGAGCCTCAGCGTCAAGAGCGCCGGCGGCACCGCGACGTACACGATCGTCCCGCAGACGCAGATCGTCCGCGGCAACGCGCTCGCCGACGCCTCGGCGATCAAGAGGGGTGACACCGTGCTCGTGCACGTGTTCCCGGCGCAGGGCTCGGACGGCGTCCTCGAGCGCGTCTTCGTGCTGACCGGCGGGACGTCCGACGACGACGGCACGACGTCGGGCGCGTCGTCCGACGACGGCTCGACGACCTGAGGGTTCGACGAGCTGACGGTTCGACGAGCTGACGGCGTCGCGCGTCAGCCCATGCTCTTCTGGCCGTCGATCGTCTCGCGGATGATGTCGGCGTGGCCGGCGTGCTGGGCGGTCTCGGCGATGATGTGCAGCAGCACACGGCGTGCCGACCAGCGGGCGCCGGGCTCGAACCACGGGGCCGGCGGCAGCGGGTGCGATGCGTCGAGGTCGACGGTGGCGAGGAGCTCGTCCGTGTGCCGCGCCATCGCCTCGTAGCCCTCGAGGATCCCCGCCAGCGTCTCGTCGTCGCGCATCGTGTGGCCGTCGAGCCACTCGGCGTAGACGTCGTCCGAGGTGTGGTCGGGCACGGCGTCCGGCCCCTGCTCGATGAAGCGCACCCAGTTCCGCTCGGCCTGCGTCACGTGCTTGACGATGCCGCCGAGGCAGAGCTCGCTGGCCGTCGGGCGCAGCCGGGCCTGCTCGTCGGTGAGCCCGCGGACCGTCAGCCTGAGGAAGAAGCGGTGCTTGCGCAGCGACTCCAGCAGGTCAGCGCGCTCGCCGCTCAGGATGTCGCGGGTCTGCCGTGGGGTTCTCGGTCGGCTCGTGGTGGTCGTCGTTGTCGTCATGACTCCACGCTAGGAGCGCTTCGTGCCACTTTCTGTCCTCAATTCGAGGCAGTCTTGGGCCATGGCGAGTACGAGTCTTCGGATGCTCCGGCTGCTGTCCCTGCTGCAGAGCGCACCGGTACTGGCCCGGTGGCGAGCTGGCCGGCCGGCTCGAGGTGTCGGTACGCACGCTGCGCCGCGACGTCGACCGCCTCCGCGAGCTCGGCTACCCCGTGCAGGCGCAGCGCGGCGTCGACGGGGGCTACCAGCTGGCGGCCGGGGCGGCCATGCCGCCCCTGGTGCTGGACGACGACGAGGCGGTGGCGATCGCCCTCGGCCTGCAGGCCGCAGCGCACGGCGCCGTCGCCGGCATCGCCGAGTCGTCGGTCAGCGCCCTGACCAAGCTCACGCAGGTCATGCCGCCCCGGCTGCGCCGCCGGGTCGACGCCCTGCGCGTCGCGACGACGTCCACGGGGTGGCGCGGCGCCACTCAGCCGCCCGGTTCCGCGGGGGCCGTCGTCGACGCCGGGGCGCTCACGACGGTGGCGCAGGCCTGCCGGGACACCGAGCGGCTCCGCTTCTCGTACACGGCCGCCAACGGTGAGCAGACCGAGCGCGAGGTGGAGCCGCTGCGGCTCGTCGCGGTGGGCCGCCGGTGGTACCTCGTCGCGTACGACCTGGCCCGGCACGACTGGCGGAGCTTCCGCCTCGACCGGCTCGAGCGCCCCGTCGCGAGCGGCGTCCGGTTCAGGCCCCGCGACCTGCCGGGAGGCGACGCCGCGGAGTTCGTGCGCCTGCGGGTGGTGAGCCCGCCCGCGGTGTTCGAGGTGGTCGCCCGCGTCGAGGCACCCGCGGACGACGTCCGCCGCCGCATCGGTGCCTGGTCGTCGGTCGAGCCGGCCGGCGACGACCCCGCCGGCAGCTGCGTGGTGCGGATGACCGGCGACCAGCTCCAGTGGCCCGTGCTGGGGCTGTCGATGCTCGATGCCGAGTTCACCGTGCTCGAGCCGCCCGCGCTGCGCGCCCACCTGGCTCAGGTGGGCGCGCGGTTCGCGCGGGCGGCCCGGTCACCGTTGCCGGAGGCCTAACGGCGGTGCGAGCGGACGAGCTCGCCGAGGTTCCGAGCCGTCGTGACCGACCGCTGCGGAGCCGCCGGCGCGGTCGCGCCGGCCTTCGGCGCCGAGAGGTCGAACGGCAGCCACGGGACGATCTCGCCCACGTGCCCCGAGTACACGTCCGTCGGGTTCGCCGTCGACGGCCTCGCCCGGACGAAGAAGGGCAGTGCGAACGGCCCCGCGTGGGTCAGCCCCTCGTAGTCCCCCAGGAAGTACCCGCGGGCGAACGGGGCCGTGCGGATGTCGAAGGCCGCGCCGAGAGGACGCTCGGTGACCGTGCCGCCGACCCTGCGGAAGCCGTCCATCCAGGCCCGGGTGAGCGCGTTCACGCCCGGCGTGGCCTGCCGGAAGTCGTAGTACGTCACGACCACCGCACCGTCCCTCGTCACGTCGACCGAGCCGACGAAGGCCGCCGCCCGGCCGGAGTTGGAGGCGAGGACGGGCGCGGTCCAGGTGCGGCCGCCGTCCCGGGACGACGACAGCACGATCTGGTCGACGGTGCCGCCGCTGAAGCGCGCGTCCTGCCACACCACGTAGAGCGTGCCGTCGGGGGCCACCGCGATGTCGGGGATGATGTCACCGCTGCGCACGGGCTCTCCCCCGGCCGGCTCGACGACGCCGACCGTTCCCAGCAGGCTCACGGTGACGGGCGCGGACCAGGTGCGGCCCTTGTCGTACGAGCGCGACACGATGACCGTGAAGTCCCCGGGGCGCGGGGTTGTCCGTGTTGTTGATCCGCGCCGCGACGTTGTACAGCGTGCCGTTCGGCCCGACCACGATCTGGTTGGCGATCGTCTGGTTGCCGATCCCGGGGTTGAACAGGATGCGGACGGGCTCCCAGCTGCGGCCGCCGTTCGTGGACCGGGTGAACTCGGTGTTGCCGGTGACCGTCGCGGTGCCGGCCGCGTTGAGCACGAGCCGGTCCCACACCGCGTAGACGAGGCGCGGATCCCGCGGATCGGCGGTGATCGACTCCTTGTCGACGAAGTCGGTGTTCACGCCCAGGGGAACGGCGGTCAGGGTGGTCGGGCCGGCTCCAGGTTCGCCCGCCGTCCAGCGAGCGGCTCGCGAGGATCGCCTGACGCGACGTGGTAGTTGTCGAACGAGAGGCTGATCTGGTGGGCGATGCCGGTCGGCCCCAACGACACCCACGGGTCGGAGGCGCGCTGGTAGTCGCCGCCGTTGGCGGCGTTGCCGCCCGCGCAGTGGCTGAAGGTGGGGGCGGTGCGGCGCCAGCTCCGGCCGCCGTCGAACGAGTCAGCCGGTGCGCAGCGCGTCGGCACCGCCGTCGCTCCAGCGGTCCTGTTGCCAGACGCCGACGACGTTCCGGGCGTCACGGGGGTTGACGGCGACCCGACGGCTCGACCTCGCCGTTGGGTAGAGGCACCGGGTTCGCGCCGGCGGGACGACCTGCCGCGTGCACGACGGGCCGTAGGGGGTGGGCGCCGAGGCGACGGTGAGGTGCGCCGACGGCGCAGGGCGCACCGGCCCGGTCGCCGCCGAGGCGGTCGTCGAGGCGGCGGCCGCGCCGAGGGGGAGGAGGGCCGCGGCGGCGACGGCAACGGTCCGGGCGACAGATCTGCGCATGCCGGGTCTCCTTCGCGAGCTGGAACAAGCCGGGCAAAGTCTTCTCCCGCTCGGGGCCGAGAGGAAGGGCCTGCGCGCTCCCCGCCCCTTCGGGCAGAGGCGCCACGAGCGTCTGCCTCACAGGTGACACACAGAGTTGTCACGGGACAGATGCAGAGAAGGCGCCGACACTCGAAGCATGACGACGAGTGAGACGAAGGCGCGGACGCCCCTGAAGCGGCCCGACGGCAGCCCGCTGCGCGCGCTGGTCGTCGACGACGAGCCGATGCTCGCCGACCTGCTGTCCATGGCCCTGCGCTACGACGGCTGGGAGGTCCGTTCGGCCGCGACCGGCATCGCCGGCATCCGGACGGCGCGCGAGTTCGGGCCCGACGTCGTGCTCCTCGACGTGATGCTCCCCGACATCGACGGCCTCGAGGTCCTGCGCCGCCTGCGCGGCAGCGACCCCGACGTCCCCGTCCTCTTCCTCACCGCGCGCGACGCCGTCGAGGACCGCATCGCCGGCATCACCGCGGGCGGCGACGACTACGTCACCAAGCCGTTCAGCCTCGAGGAGGTCGTCGCCCGGCTCCGCGGGCTCGTGCGCCGGCGCGGCGCCCTCGCCGCCGCGGCCGACAGCACGCTGACCGTCGGCGACCTCAGCCTCGACGAGGACAGCCACGAGGTGCGCCGCGGCGGCGACCTGGTCGAGCTCACCGCCACCGAGTTCGAGCTGCTGCGCTACCTGATGCGCAACCCCAAGCGCGTGCTGTCGAAGGCGCAGATCCTCGACCGCGTCTGGAACTACGACTTCGGCGGCCAGGCGAACATCGTCGAGCTCTACATCTCCTACCTGCGCAAGAAGATCGACGCCGGCCGCGCCCCGATGATCCACACCGTCCGCGGCGCCGGTTACGTGCTCAAGCCGGCGTCCTGAACCGCCAGACTCGTGCCATGAAGCGGCCCTGGAGCCTGCGCGCCCGGCTTCTCGCGGCCGTCGTCGTGCTGCTGGCGGTGGTGTGCCTCGTCGTCGGCACGGTGACCACGCTGGCGCTGCGCTCCTTCCTCGTCGAGAAGCTCGACGCGCAGGTCACCTCGGTGACCTCGCGCGTCTACGACGCGCGTGACGGCCTGCCCGGGGACGACGACGAGCGCCCGGCGCCCGTCCGCGGGCGCGGCCCCCTCGACCTCCTCAACCAGCCCGGCCTGCCCGTCGGCACCATCGGCGCGCACGTCGTCGCGGGTGGCCCGACGGACAGCGGCGTGATCACCGACGGCTCTCCCCGTGCAACGGGTGGCGCTGACCGCCGAGCAGCAGGCCGCCGTCACCGCCGTCCCTGCCGACGGCACGGTCCAGACGCGGGCCGTGCCCGGCCTGGGGGACTACCGGCTCACGGCTCACACCGACGGCAACGGTGACGTCGTCGTCGCGGGCCTGCCGCTGGCGGGCGTCGAGGACACGGTCGGCCGGCTGGTCATGCTCGAGATCGTGGTCGCCGGCGCCGGCCTGGTCGTCGCCGGGATCGTCGGCTCGGTCGTCGTCCGGCGCTCCCTCGCTCCGCTGCGCCGCGTCGCCGCCACCGCCGGCCGCGTCAGCGCGCTGCCGCTCGACCGCGGCGACGTCGAGCTGGTCGAGCGCGTGCCCGCCGCCGACAGCGACCCGCGCACCGAGGTCGGCCAGGTCGGCCTCGCCCTCAACCGGTTGCTCGGGCACGTCGGCGCGGCCCTGGTCGCCCGGCACGCCAGCGAGATGCGGGTGCGCCAGTTCGTCGCCGACGCCAGCCACGAGCTGCGGACACCGCTGGCCTCGATCCGCGGCTACGCCGAGTTCGCGCAGCTCGCGGGCGGCACCCTGCCGCCCGACGTGTCGCACGCCCTCGAGCGGGTGCGCTCGCAGACCGAGCGGATGAGCGAGCTCGTCGACGACCTGCTGCTGCTCGCCCGCCTCGACGCCGGCCGCCCGCTCGCTGATGAGCCCGTCGACCTCACCCACCTCGTCGTCGACGCCGTCGGCGACGCCCGCGCCGCCGGCTCCGATCATGTCTGGCGGCTCGACCTGCCCGACGACCCGGTCGAGATCGCCGGCGACGACTCGCGGCTGCACCAGGTCGTCGGCAACCTGCTCGCCAATGCGCGCACGCACACCCCGGCCGGGACGACCGTCACCGTGGCCTCACCGTCCGGGACGCGGCCCGGACGCGCCTCGCCGCGCCTCGCGGTCCTCACGGTGGCCGACGACGGGCCGGGCATCCCGCCCGCGCTGCTCCCCGACGTGTTCGAGCGGTTCGCCCGGGCCGAGACCTCCCGGACCCGCGACGCCACCGGCACCCAGCACCGGGCTCGGGCTCGCCATCGTCGCGGCCGTCGTCGAGGCGCACGGCGGCAGGGTCGACGTCCGCAGCCGGCCTGGCTCCACGGTCTTCGAGGTGACCCTCCCCGTCACGGGCGCCCAGACACCCCCCGCCGATCATGCACCCGCGGCGATCATGCGCGGCGCGGCGATCACGTCCGCGTGAACGGCTGACCGTCACAGCAGCGGCACAGCGGCGACACGCGGGCAGCAAAAGCGCCGAGGGCACGGTGGAGTCATGACCGAGAACCCCTGGGGCGACCTCCCCTCGACCATCCCTCCGATCGTGTCGGAACCCCGCACGGCGAGCCCCACGCCCGCCCCGCGCCGCGAGGACCGCCGCCGCTTCCGCCTCGCCGCGGGCGGGATCGCGACACTCGTCGCGGTCGGCGGCGTCGCGTACGCGCAGACCACGCACGGCGCGACCGCGACGGCCGCCACGACCACGACGTCGGGCACGACGTCGACGACCACGCTCGGGCAGCTCCTCGGGGACGTCGTCGGGCGTGACCGTCGGCAGCTCGAGCGGCACCGGGCAGACGACGTCCGCGGGGTCGTGACCATGCCTCTCCTCGAGACCCTGCCGCTCGACGCCTCGACGGCGCAGTGGCCGCTCTGGAGCACGACGGCGCGGATCGTCGTCGCGGATCCCGCGCTGGTCGGCGCCGCGCGGGCGATCGTCCAGGAGGTGTGCGACGACGTCGAGCTGGCGTGCAGCCGGTTCCGCCCCGACGCCGAGATCCACCGGCCGACCCGTGCGGGCGGCCGGCCGGTCGCCGTGAGCCCGCTGCTCGCGCACCTGCTCCGCGTGGCCCTCGACGCCGCCGAACGCACCGGCGGTGACGTCGACCCGACCGTCGGGCGTGCCCTCGCCGACCTCGGCTACGACCGCGACCTCGCGTCGATCCCGACCGACGCCGGGCCCGTGCGCGTCACCGTGCGCTCGCGGGCCGACTGGCGCGCCGTCGAGCTGAACGGCGCGAGCGCCACGGTGCCGCGCCGGCGTCGAGCTCGACCTCGGCGCGACGGCGAAGGCGTGGGCCGGCGATCGCGCCGCTGAACTCGTGGCCGAGCGGCTCGGCACCGGCGTCCTGGTCAGCCTCGGCGGTGACCTCGCCACCGCGGGCGTTCCCGCCGACGGCGAGTGGCGCGTGCTCGTGCAGGACGGCCCGGCCGAGCCCGCCCAGACCATCAGCCTCGCGCCCGGGACGGCGCTCGCCACGTCGAGCACGCTCTCCCGGCGGTGGCGTGCGCGACAGCCGCGTGCTGCACCACATCGTCGACCCGGTGACCGGCCAGCCCGTGGAACCCGTGCTGCGGACGGCGTCCGTCGCGGCGCCCACCTGCGTCGAGGCGAACACGCTGACCACGGCCGCGCTGGTGCGCGGGCACGCGGGGATCGACCTGCTGCGGTCAGCGGGGCTGCCGGCCCGCGTGGTCACGGCCGCGGGCGACGTCGTCCGCGTCAACGGCTGGCCCGAGCCCTGACGATCCCCGTGCTGCATGATCGCCGCAGCGTGCAGGATCGTGGCGGGGTCGGTCCGGTCCTGCGCGGGGAGCCGGCCGCTGGCAGGGTGAACGGCATGGCGAGCGGTGGCACGGACGTCGTCGTGTTCGACGTCAACGAGACCCTCTCGGACCTCGCGCCGATCGCGGCGCGGTTCGCCGACGTCGGCGCGCCGGGGCACCTGGCGAAGCTCTGGTTCGCCTCGTTGCTGCGCGACGGGTTCGCGCTCACGGCCGCGGGCGCCAAGGAGCGGTTCGCCGTGCTCGGCGAGCAGGCCCTGCGCGGGGTGCTGCACGGCGTCGAGCTCGACCGCCCGCTCGACGAGGCCGTCGATCACGTGATGACCGGGTTCGGCGAGCTGGACGTGCACCCCGACGTGCCGGGCGCCGTCCGCGCGCTGCGGGCCCGCGGCCTGCGGCTCGTCACCCTGTCGAACGGCGCCGCCGAGGTCGCGCAGGGACTGCTGCAGCGTGCCGGGCTCGCGGGCGAGTTCGAGCGGATCCTGTCCGTCGAGGACGCACCCGCGTGGAAGCCCGACCCGCGGTCGTACGGCTATGCGGCGCACGAGTGCGGGCTGCCCCCGGAGCGCATGCTCCTGGTCGCCGCGCACCCCTGGGACGTCGACGGCGCGGCGCGCGCCGGCCTGCGCACCGCCTTCGTGAACCGCCGGGGCGTGCCCTACCCGGTGTGGGCGCGGCCGGCCACCGCCACGGTCGCCTCCCTCACGCAACTGGCGACGGTGATCGCCTGAATCACTCCTGCGACCCAGCAACATCAACAGTGATCGTGATGAGCTCGACGGCACCGTCCGGCGCTAGCTGGGCCTCGATCGCGTAGATCGCCACGACCTCGCCGGCATCAATGAGGAGGCGGTATTCGGGCCGACCGGCAATGAGGGGCGGCAGGGTTTCCCCCACTCAGTCGCGAACCGCTCCAAGGCTCTGGGCAGGTCATGAGCGGCGAAGGCATGCCAGGGCGGGTCGCTGCCACTGGGCAGGGACAGATCAAGCGCTGCCCAGAAATCCTCAGTGGTGCGGACGACACGCCTCACGAAGCTTGGCTGCGCTCCTGCTGGGCGATGTGTGCCTGGGCGCGTGCGCGGGCGCGCTCGACAACGGCCTCGGCCCACGAACGCATCGGCTCCGGCATCTGCTCGAACTCGGACAGATCGCGCACCACGCTGTCGTCGAGGTACTGCTGAAGCTGCACTGGAGTGAGCTGGGCCTTCTGCTCCCGGCTCAGGACCACACCGTCTCGCCAGGTCGGCACTCGCTCGCCGCCGGAACCGCTGCGCCCGCCCGTCTCGGTCACGTCGTCGATTCTACAGAACAGGTCCGACAGCGGACATGCTTCGTCGCTCGCGTCGTCGCTTCGTGCCCTGCGGACAGGGGTAGGGGCCCGCCGATATGGGTAGTCGCTACCGATCTCGTCGCCGGCTGTCCTCCGTACACCTTGAGGGGTCAGGACACACACCCACCGGCCACCCGGCCGACCCCAGAGCGAGGACACCGAGATGCCGCTGTTCATGGACGTCCACCACATCACCGACGGCGTCACGATGGAGGACGTCGCCAAGGCCCACCAGGCCGACCTCGCCCACCAGGGCGACCACGACGTCAGCTACCTGCGCTACTGGGTCGACGAGGCGCAGGGCCAGATCTTCTGCCTGGTCGACGCCCCCGACGCTGAGGCGGCCACCACCGTGCACCGCGAGGCGCACGGCCTCGTCGCCGACAGCATCTACCGCGTCGAGGAAGGCGCCTGACCGCCGCGGCGACCGGAGCAGGTGCACGGGTGGCGCTCGAGACCCTGCCGGCCGTCCGCGGAGCGATCTACGCTCCCGACGTGGCCCTGCTCGAGCGCGACGACCTCGTCACCCGGCTCCGCGTGGCCGCCTCGTCGGCGGCCGCCGGAGCCGGGTCGCTCGTCGTCGTCTCGGCCGAGGCCGGCGCCGGCAAGACGACGCTGGTCCGCGAGGCGCTGGCGGCGTCCCGGAGTGCCTGGGGGTACTGCGAGCCGCTGTCCACCCCGCGCCCGCTCGGCCCCTTCCGCGACATCGCGGCGCACGTGCTGGGCGCGGACCAGCCGCAGGACCTGGACGTCGCCGGCATGCGCGAGCGGCTGCTCGAACGGCTGCGCTCCGACGGCGACGTGCCGCCCCTGGTCATCGAGGACGCGCACTGGATCGACGCGGCCAGCGCCGACGTCCTGCGGTTCCTCGGCCGCCGGATCGGTGCCACGCGCGGCGCTCGTCGTCGTCACGGCCCGCACCGAGATGACCGCGAGCCACCCGCTGCGCCGGGTGCTGGGCGACCTCGCGGCCGAGCCGGCGGTCGCCCGCCTCGACGTACCGCCGCTGTCGGCGGCCGCCGTCGCGCGACTCGTCGAAGGCACGCCGATCGACCCCGCCGAGGCCTTCCGGCTGACCCGCGGCAACGCCTTCCTCGTCAGCCAGCTCCCGCTCGACCCGCACACCAGGGTGGGGCGGACGGTCCGGGACGCCGTCGCCGCGCGGCTGGCACCGCTCGAGCCCGTGGCGCGGGAGCTCCTCGAGCTGCTCAGCGTCATCCCGGGCCGCTCGGACGTCCGCCTGCTCGGCGCCGACCTGCCGCGGCTCGACGAGGCGGTCGTGGCCGGGGTCGTGCGCGTCGAGGGCGACGCCGTCGAGTTCAGGCACGAGCTCGTCCGGCTGGCGGTGGAGCGCGAGCTGACGCCGGGCCGCCGGCAGGAGCTGCACGCGGAGGCCCTGCGCCGGATGAGCGCTCTCGGCGCTGTCGAGCCCGCGGTCGCGGCCTTCCATGCGCGACGTGCCCACGACACGGCCCTCGCCTACGCGAGCGAGCGGGCGGCGGCCGAGCGCGCCGCCGCCCTCGGCTCGCACCGCGAGGCGGCCCAGCACTACCGCCGGGTGCTCGCCGACGCCGAGACGCTCGAGCCGCCGGCCGAGCTCGCCCGGCTGCTGCTCGCGTCCTCGACCGAGGAGCACATGGTCGGGCGTGACGCGCAGGCGAAGGAGGCGGCCCGGCGCGGCGTCGATCTGCTGCCTCCCGAGACCGACCCGCTGGAGCGGGGTATGGCCGTGCGATTGCTCAGCCGGGTGTCGTTGGGCGAGGGCGAGGCCGGTGAGCTGGCCCGCGAGGCGGTGCGGATCCTCGAGCCCGCCGGGCCCACCGTGCAGTTGGCGGCCGCCTACGCGCACATGGCCACCAACCGCATGATCGCGCGAGACCTGGCCGAGACCATCGCGTGGGCGCGCAAGGCCCTCGACACATCGGCCGAGGTCGGCGACGCGTACAGCGAGGCCGTGGCGCTCCAGGCGATGGGCGGCGCCCTCACGGTCGCGGGCCAGGACGACGACTGCACCTACCTGCGGCGCGCGGTGGAGCGGGCCCGGGAGGCCGGTCTGGACGATGAGCTCGGCCGCGCGTACGCGAACCTCGTCTCCGGCGCAGGTGAGGCCCGCCTCTACCGCACCAGCGACGTGGCCGCGGCCGAGGCGCTCGCCTACTTCCGGGAGCACGACCTCGACGGGTACGGCCTCTACGCGCGCTCCTGGTACGCCCGGTGCCGCTTCGAGCAGGGGCACTGGCGCGAGGCGGGCTCGGAGGTCGACCTGTTGCTCGCCGACGGTCTCGAGACCGCCGTCACGACCTCGCTCGTCGCGCTCGTCGTCCGCGGCCGGCTGCGGGCACGCCGTGGAGAGCTCGACGTCGACACGCCGCTGGCCGCCGCCGCCGAGTGGGCGGGCCTGCTGCGGAGCCTGCAGCGGACCGGCCCGGTCGTGGCCGCGAGAGCGGAGGCGCGGTGGCTGGCCGGCGGGAGCGACGAGGACCCCGAGCTCGTGGAGACCTACGAGCTGGCGGTGACCCGCGGGCACCCGTGGCTGACCGGCGAGCTCGGCTTCTGGCTGTGGCGGCACGGGAAGCTCGACGCGCTCCCGTCCGTGGCCGCGGAACCGTACCGGCTGCACGTCGGAGGCGACGCGGCGGCGGCCGGCGAGGCGTGGCTCGCGCTCGGGTGCCCGTACGAGGCCGCGGACGCATGGGCGGACACGTCGGACGAGGTCCTCCTGCGGCGCGCGCTGGAGATCTTCACCGGGCTCGGGGCCGCCCCCGGGCGGCGCCGGGTCGAGCGGCGGCTGCGGGAGCTCGGCGTCCGCTCCATCCCGCGGGGGCCCGTGCCCTCGACCCGGGAACAACCCGACGGCCTGACCGCGCGCGAGGCGGAGGTGCTGCGCTGGGTCCGCGCGGGCGACACCGACGCCGAGATCGCCGAGCGGCTCTTCCTCTCGACCCGGACCGTCAGCCACCATGTGTCGGCGGTGCTCCGCAAGACCGGTGTACGGTCCCGGCGCGACCTGCGGCACGGTTAGGCCGACGTGGGTGACCGCGGACCCGAGATGGGGAGCCGCTACCGATCTCCAGGAACGCGCGCGCTCCTAGCGTCGACGACGTCACGCACTCCGCCGTGGCCGCCGCCCCTCTGCCCCTGGGACCCGCCATGCATCACCCCGGCCAGCTGGCCGACCTCGTGCACCACCGTCATGCCGACCTCCACCGCGAGGCCGCCGAGTCGCGGCGCGCTGCTGCCGCCCGTCACGACCCTTCCCTCGTCGACGGCTCCGAGCCGGGTCTCGCGACGGCCCCCGCCCGGCGCCGGCTCGTCGTCCGCCGCGGCCGCGAGCGGCTCGGGCTCCTGCTCGTCGCCTGGGGGTCCCGGCTCGCGCCGGTCCGGGACGATCCGTGCTGATCCCCCCGCCCGCGACGGTGAGCGCGCGCCTGCACGTCGAGTGGGGCCGGGAGGGTGCCGCCCGGTGCCCGACCGGCGGCGTGCTCGTCGTCGTCGACGTCCTGTCGTTCAGCACCGCGGTCAGCGTCTGCACCGAGCGCGGCACCGCCGTGTACCCGGCGGCCTGGCGTGACGCGCGCGCCGGCGAGCTGGCGGAGCGTGAAGGGGCCGTGCTCGCGGCCGGTCGCCGCGCCGCGAGCGCCGGCCACCCGTGGTCGCTCTCGCCGGCTGCCCTGCGCGCGGCACCGGTGCCCGAGCGCCTGGTGCTGCCGTCCCCCAACGGCTCGGCCATCGCGGCCGCGGCGCCGCCGGGCGTCACGGTCGTCGCCGCGTGCCTGCGCAACGCGACCGCCGTCGGGCGCTGGGTGGCGCGGCGGGCGCCGGCGGTGACGGTCGTGCCGGCGGGGGAGCGGTGGCCGGACGGTTCGCTGCGCCCCGCCCTCGAGGACCTGCTCGGCGCCGGTGCCGTCGTCGCCGCGGCCGCCGCGGCGGCGCCCGCGCTCGCGCTCTCACCCGAGGCGCAGGCCGCGCGGGTCACCTTCGCCGGCACGCACGACCCGGCGGACGCCGTTCGCGCCTGCGCCTCCGGTCAGGAGCTGGTGCTCGGCGGGTTCGCGGCCGACGTCGAGGTCGCGGTCGAGCTCGACGCGAGCGCCGTCGTGCCGGTGCTGACGGCGGGGGCCTTCAGGCCGGCGACCTGACACATCACCGACGCCCCACCCGCACCTCGCCACGCCCCTCACCGTCGGACGAACGTCAACGCCTCGCGGGCCAGTGCCACCGCGCTCGGCTCGTCGGGGTCGGCGAGCACCACCCACTCGCGCATCGGCGTCCCCTTGCCCGCGTCGAACGGCCGGCCCTCGCCGGAGGCCAGCAGGGCGGCGACCCGGTCGCGGGGAAGCTTGAGCACGAGCGCGCCGCGCGTGACCATGGCGAAGATCCGCCCATCGACCTTCAGCGCGTCGGAGCCGAACCCTCGAGACGCGCCTGCGGCGGAGGGGAGCGTCACGCCCGGCTCGCCGCCCAGCGCGCGGCACAGGCCGGTGAACAGGGAGGCGGCGTCAGTCGGGTCGGTCATGTCGGGTCCACCCGGCGGCCGAGCAGGGCCGCCAGACGGTCGATCGCGGGAGCCGCGTCGTCGACGGGCTGGGGGTCACCGAACGGGCGGCGATCCGGCGGGATGATCGAGAGGCTGTCACGGCTGAAGGCCAGCTCCGCCGCTGCCAGCTCCTCGGGCACCTCGAACGGCTGCCCCGTCGCGCGGGCGACGTCCCAGCCGTGCACGAGCGCCTCGATGGTCCGCAGGTGCAGCGCGACGGCCCCCGGAACGGTCCCGACCGGCACGCGCACCATGCGCTGCTCCACGCCGGGAGTGCCGGCCACCTCGAGGAGCTCCCGCGCCGACCGCTGGTAGGCACCCACCGGGTCGTCGCCGAGGTGGTCGACCCGCAGGAGCGGTGCCACGGCCTCGAACGGCTCGCCCGCGAGCGCCCGCGCGAAGATCAGCTGCCCGGCGACCAGGTGGTTGACCAGCTGCCGCACCGACCAGTCGGGGCACGGCGTGGGCGAGCTCCACTGGTCAGGCCGCACGCCGGCGACGACGGGCTCCGTGAGGTCGATGGCCACGGCGAGTGCGCGCATGCGAGGACTCTAATGAGGCCCCCCGACAGGCGGCGCGAGCTCGGGCGGCTGCCAGTCGAGCACGGGCCGCAGCGCCCGCAACGCGGCGCCCGGCGGGCTGATCCGGGCGACGGCGTCCCGGGCGGCGACGAGCGGCGGCGACGCCCACTGCGCCACCTGCCCGATCCGGCGGGAGCGCCGCACGATCGCCTGGACCCGTGGCCGCCGGCGGGCGTCGTACCGCGCGAGCCCCTCGGGCACCGGGCGCCCGGCCAGGGCGGCCGCGAGCTCGACGGCGTCCTCGAGGGCCTGGCAGGCGCCCTGGCCGAGGTTCGGGGTCATGGCGTGGGCGGCGTCCCCGAGGAGGGCGACGCGGCCGCGGGCGAGGCGGTCGAGGTCCGGCAACTCCTCGACGTCGTGGGCGAGCGGTGCGACGCCGGCTGCCCGGGCCGCCGCCAGCACGGCTGGGATGGGCTCGTGCCAGCCGCCGAACCGCGCCAGCAGCTCGTCGATCAGCGGCACGGGCGGGGTCTGCGGCGGGGCGGCGAGGCGCGGGGCGTTCACGGCGGCGAACCAGTAGACGCGGCCGTCGGGCAGCGGCACCACACCGACCCGCTCGCCCCGGCCCCACGTCTCCGAGCCCTCGGTCGGCGGGTGCGGCAGCGGCGGCGTCAGCAGCCGGTAGGCCCGGTACCCGGCATAGCGCGGGCCCGGGCCGCCGGGGAACGCGAGCCGCCGGACGGCGCTCCGCACCCCGTCCGCGCCCACGACGAGGTCGGCGATCTCGGTGCCGCCGGCGTGCGTGACGCGCACGCGGGCTCCGTCGGTGTCGATACCGGTGACCTCACGCCCGGTCTCGACGCACGCGTCGGGCACGCCCTGGCGGAGGAGGTCGAGCAGGTCGGCCCGGGCCAGGATCAGGACGTCGCCGAAGGCCGCGTGCATCGTCGCCGGATCGGCCACTGCGAGGCGCCGGCCGTCCGGCCGCCTGACGGCTCCCGTCACCTGGACGCCGCCGGTGCGGCGCACCCCGGTGCCGAGGCCGAGGGCGTCGAGCGCGCGTACCGCGTTGGGCCAGAGCGAGATGCCCGCGCCGACCTCGCCCAGCGCCGGCGCCCGCTCGAGGACGCGCACCTGCCACCCGGTGTGCAGCAGCCCGATCGCGGTCGCAAGGCCGCCGATCCCCGCCCCCACGACCACCGCCCGCCGTTCGCCGGTCACCGGGCTGCCGCACGTGCTTCGGACCGCTCGCGCCACCGTTGCCGGAACCGCCGGATGCGCCCCAGCAGGGCGATCACCAGCCACCCGCCTGCCACGAGCAGCACGGCCGCGATCACGGCCGAGGCGACGGGGTGCAGCACCGACAGGCTGACGACGCCCGCCACCGTCACGTCCTCGGCGGTGCTCATGGCGATGTTGCTCGCCGGCTCCGGCGAGGTGTTGACGGCGGCCCGGATGCCCGCCTTGACGGCGTGGCTGGCGAGGGCCGTCGCGCCACCGGCAGCGGCGGCGACGATCTGGTTCAGCGACCCGGACTGCCCGGCCAGTAGGGCCGCCACCGTCGCGCCGATCGCCGGCCGGATCACCGTGTGGACGGCGTCCCAGACGGAGTCGACGTACGGGATCTTGTCGGCGACGAGGTCGACCACGAAGAGGACGGCGGCGGCGACCAGCACGTCGGTGCGCATGAGGCCGGGCGGCACGCCCTCGGCCCCGAAGAGCCGGCCGGCGAGCCCGAGGATCAGCACCACGGAGTACCCGCTGATGCCGCTGGCCCAGCCGGTGCTGAACACCCAGGCGAGGATCTCCATGCGCAGATCGTCCGTCAGGCGTCGAGCCGCGGCACGATCAGACGCCCGGACGGGTTGGGACGGGTACAGGCGCCACCGGTAGCGTCTGGGCGATCCGCGCACGGATCAGGGGCCCGGTTGGTGCGGTCGCCGGAGCGGGAACCGAGAACAGGTGGGACGGATCGTGGCAGAGGACCCCAAGATCGTCGTCGTCGTGCCGACCTACAACGAGCGCGAGAACCTACCCGTCCTCGCAGGCATGCTGGCCGAGCTCGGCGTCCCGCGCCTGCAGATGCTGGTCGTCGACGACGGCTCGCCGGACGGCACCGGCGACGTGGCCGACAAGCTCGCCGCCGACACCCCCGCCGCTGTCTCGGTGCTGCACCGGGCGGAGAAGAACGGGCTCGGCCGCGCCTACGTCGCCGGCATGACGCGGGCCCTCGACGAGGGCGCCGACATCGTGATCCAGATGGACGCCGACCTCTCCCACCCCGCCGCCGTCGTCCCGGTGATGGTCGAGGCCCTCGAGGACCCGCAGGTCGGTCTCGTCATCGGCTCGCGCTACGTGCCCGGCGGTTCGACCGCCAGCCAGTGGCCGTGGCACCGCAAGGCGCTCTCGGCCTGGGCGAACTTCTACGTCAACGCCATCCTGCAGCTGCACGTCAAGGACGCCACCGCCGGCTTCAAGGCCTGGCGTGCGAGCGCGCTCCGCACGGTCGACCTCGTCGACGATGCGCAGCGACGGCTACTCCTTCCAGGTGGAGCTGCACTACCGCGCCGTGCGGCACGGGATCAAGGTCGTCGAGGTGCCGATCCACTTCGAGGAGCGCGTCGCCGGCGCCTCCAAGATGAGCCTGAAGGTGCAGCTGGAGTCGGCGGCCATGCCCTGGCGCCTCCGGTTCGGCCGCTCCTGACCACGCGACACAACTCCCAGCACGCACGAACGCCCGGGCCGAGCGGCCCGGGCGTTCGTGTCTGCTGGTGTCTGTGATGCGCGGTCAGACGGCGCGGCGGTTGCCGACGCGGGTCCAGATGAGCAGGACGATGATGGCGCCGATGATCGAGCCGATGATCCCGGCGGGCTGCAGGGCGCCCTGCGAGGCGTCCTTGTGGAAGATCAGATAGCCGAGGAAGCCCCCGACGAAGGACCCGACGATCCCGAGCACGATCGTCGCGAGGACCGACATGGACTGCCGCCCGGGCACGATGGCGCGGGCCAGGAAGCCGGCGATGAGACCGACGATGATCATGGTGATGATGAAGCCCAGCATGGGTACCTCTCAGAGCGAGCAGGATCTTGCGGTCACTCCTGAGATAACCACCCCTTAGGGGTGGTTCGCTACACCCCTAAGGAGGTTATGGTCAGATCGTGACAACCTCCCCCGTAGCGCCGATCCTGGTCGCCATCGTCAACGACTACGACGTGGTGGCGGCGGGCGTCGCCCGGATGCTCGACGACTACCGCGAGCGCGTGCCTCGTGGCCGAGATCGACACCAACCTGGGCGTGGAGGACCCTGTCGACGTCGTGCTCTACGACAACTTCGCGCAGCCCGAGACCGACCGCGACGAGGTCAGCGCCCTGGTCGCGAACCCCGCGCCCGCCGCGTCGTCGTCTACACCTGGAACTTCCACCCGAGGCTCGTCGAGGACGCCCGCCGCCGCGGCGTGGACGGGTACCTGTCGAAGGCCCTGCCGGCCCGCGACCTGGTGAGGGCGCTCGAGGCCGTCCACGCCGGCCAGGTGGTCGTCAGCCAGGCACCGCAACGGGCGCGCAGTGCGCCGGGCCTGGAGTGGCCGGGGCGCTCCGAGGGGCTGACGGACCGCGAGTCGGAGATCCTCGCGCTCATCACGCAGGGCATGAGCAACGCCGAGGTCGCGGACCTCGCCTATCTCAGCCCGAACACGGTGAAGTCCTACATCCGCACCATCTACCGCAAGATCGGCGTCTCCAGCCGGACCCAGGCGGTGCTCTGGGGTGTGCGGCACGGGTTCACCCCCGACCATCACCGGATCGAGCACTGGCGCGGGGGGCCCTGACACCCGCCTAGAGTCGGGGGATGGCGCCGAACGGCTCAGCGAACGACCCTCGGACCGTCACCGTGTCGACCCTGGCCGAGCTGGTGGACGTCCTCGGCCAGCCGTTGCCGCGCGTCGCCCACAAGGATCGGCCGCGGCTCGGGGACATCGACCGGCAGTGGCTGGCGGCGTCGCCGTTCTGCCTGATCGCCACCTCGGGGGCCGACGGGAGCTGCGACGTCTCGCCCAAGGGCGACCCGCCCGGGTTCGCGCTCGTGCTCGACGACACGACCATCGCCATCCCCGAGCGGCCCGGCAACCGCCGCGCGGACGGCTACCGCAACCTGCTCGAGAACCCGCACGTCGGGCTGATCTTCCTCGTGCCGGGCCGGTCCGACACGCTGCGCGTCAACGGCCGCGCCACGCTGGTGCGTGACGCACCGTTCTTCGACGACATGCGCGTCAAGGGCCACCGGCCCGTGCTGGCCCTCGTCGTCGAGGTCGAGCAGGTCTTCTACCACTGCGCCAAGGCCTTCCTTCGGAGCGACCTCTGGGATGCGCAGACCTGGCGCCCCGAGGCGGTGCCGTCACGGGCCTGCATCGCGCAGCAGCTGGAGCGGCCGGAGGAGTCGCTCGCCGAGCTGGAGCGCTACTACGGGGCCGCCTACCGCGAGCAGCTCTACCGGACCTGAGGCCGCCGGCCGGCGCGAGCGCCGGGCCTTGGCGGGCGGGTGACCGGCGGCGGCGCCGCGGCGACCGCGGCGAGCTGGGCCTGCGTCACGAACAGCGCGTCGCGCATGCCCTGCTCGTCGACGGCGGCGCCCCGCAGGTCCGCGCCGGTGACGTCGGCGGCGAACAGGTCGGCGCCGCGCAGATCCGCACCCACGAGCACGGCGCCGCGCAGGTCCGCCCCTCGCAGGTCCTCCCCGCGCAGGTCCGCGCCCACGAGGACCGCGCCCCGCAGGTCGGGGTTCACCCCACCCGCCCCCCGGACGCCGTCGCGCGCCATGGCGCTCGCCCGGCGGAGCAGATCGTTGACGGGATCGCGCACGCCGTCGACGTCCAGGCTCTGCGCGGTGGCGGCGTCCGCCCCCGCGAGCCTCTCGGCCAGCGCGTCGACCTCGTCACGAGCCACCCGCAGCTCGGCGTGCAGGGCGGCAGCAGCCGGCAGTTCGAGCGCCGCCGTCAGGTACCAGAGCAGCTCGTGCAACGCCCGGACCGGCTCGAACGCGGCGAACGCGGGCGCCGCGGCGGACGGCGTCCGGCGCCAGTCCGTGCCCTCCGGTCGCGTGCCCCCGAAGGCGACCCGGGTGACCCGCTGCCCGGCGCCGAAGCAGTCGTAGACGGTGCAGCCGCGGAAGCCCCGCTCGGGCAGCCGCGCGTGGATACCGCAGCGGAAGTCCTCGCGCAGGTGCGTGCAGGGGGTACCGGCCGGCTTGTCGAGGGCGAAGTCCGACGAGGCCGAGAACGCCGGCACCACGCAGCACAGGCCGACGCAGCGCGTGCAGTCGGCGCGCAGCTCTGTCGTGCTGCCTGTCGTGCTGCCTGTCGTGCTGGCCGTTGCTGCCGGGTCGTCGGCCCCCATGGACGTCGAGCCTAAGGTCGTGCCGTGAACGGCCTCGAGGCGGTGGACCTTCACGCGGCACAGCGGCGTGTGGTCGCCGTGCTGAGCGCCGCGCAGATCGCGGGCGGCGTGGGCATCGGAGCCGCCGTGTCGGTCGGCGCGCTGCTGGCGCTCGACCTCTCCGGCTCCGCGGGCTGGTCGGGCCTCGCCTCGACGGCCACCACCCTCGGCGCGGCCGCCGTGGCGGTGCCGCTCGCGCGGCTGGCCGTCGCCCGCGGCCGTCGCGTGGCCCTCTCGACCGGCTGGCTCGTGGCCTCGGCGGGTGCCGCACTCGCCGTCGTGGCGGCGTCGGTGCGGTCGTTCGCGCTGCTGCTCGTGGGCCTGGTGCTCCTCGGGGTCGGCAGCGCCTCCAACCTGCAGGCCCGCTTCGCCGCGACGGACCTCGCGCCGCCGCGGATCCGGGCGCGCTCGCTGGGCCTGGTGGTGGGAGCCACCACCGTCGGCGCCGTAGCCGGCCCGAACCTGACCCGCCCGGGTGCCTCGCTCGCGGGAGTCGTCGGCGTTCCGCCGCTCGCCGGCCCCCTGCTCGTCTGCTCGGTCGCGGCAGCGCTGGCGGCGGCCGTGCTCGCCGTCGCGCTCCGCCCGGATCCCCTGCTGACAGCCGGCCAGGCCCTCCAGAGTGCACCCCCCAGTGCACCCCCAGTCGCGACGGGCGGCGCCGCCCCTGTCGACCCGGCCGACCCGGCCGACCCGGTCGACCCCGTCCACCGGAGGAACGCGCTCGCCGTCATCGCCGAGTCACCAGCCGCGGTGGCCGCGCTGGCGAGTCTCGTCACCGGCCACGGCGTCATGGTCGCCGTGATGTCGATGACGCCCGTGCACATGAACGGCCAGGGTGACGGGCTCGAGCTCATCGGCCTCACGATCAGCCTCCACATCGCCGGCATGTACGCCTTCTCGCCGCTCGTCGGCTGGCTCGCCGACCGCTACGGACGTATGCGCGCCATCGCCGCCGGGCAGGTGCTGCTCGTGGTGGCGGCCTTGCTCGCGGCCACGGCAGGGATGTCCACCCAGCGGATCATGGCGGGCCTGATGCTGCTTGGCCTCGGGTGGTCGTTCTCGACGGTGTCGGCCTCGGCGCTGCTCGCGGACGCCGTCCCGGCCGTCGACCGGCCGCGGGTGCAGGGCACGGCCGACCTCTTCATGAACCTCGCCGGCGCGAGCGCGGGAGTGGCCGGCGGGGTGGTCGTCGCAGTGGCGGGCTACACCGTGCTCTCCGCGTGCGCCGCGGTGTCCGTCGCGCCGGCTGCGGCGATCGTCGCCGGCCGGCTCGTCGCGGCACGCCGTGCGGCGGGGCGCGAGCAGGCCATGGTCGGCCAGGCGTGACCGGCCTGACCGGGCCGACCGGGCCGTAGCCCGCGCGGGTCGGCGCCGGCGCCCCGTCGTCTCGCCGAGCCGCCCGTCGCACAGCAGGATCGACGCGTGACCGACGTGGCGCAGCGGCCCCCGGGTGATCCGGCGGACGATCCGCAGGCCGAGGAGAAGGACGAGGCCCTCGACCGCATCGTCCAGCGCGGGGCGCCGCGCCTCAACCGGGCCTGGTACGACCTGCTCGCGACCGCCACCGTCGCCGGCCTGGAGATCGGCTTCGGCGTGCTCGCCCTGCTGCTCGTCGAGCACGCGACCGGCAGCCGGCTGCTCGGCTCGCTCGCCTTCTCGATCGGGTTCGTCGCGCTGTTCCTCGGGCACAGCGAGCTCTTCACCGAGGGCTTCCTCGTGCCCGTGACCGCCGTCGTGGCCGGGGCCGCGTCGTGGCTGCAGCTGCTGCGGCTGTGGATCGGCACCCTGGTCGGCAACCTCGCCGGCGGCTGGGTCGCCGCGTGGCTGATCGTCACCGGCCTGCCCGAGCTGCACGCCACGGCGGTGCGCAGCGGCAGCGAGTACGCGACCTCGCAGCTCGGCCCCCGCACGTTCGCGCTGGCCGTGCTGGCCGGGGCGGCGATCACGCTGCTGACCCGGATGCAGAACGGGACCGAGAACGACGTCGCCAAGGTGTTCGCCTGCGTCGGGATCGCCCTCGTCATCGTCGGCGGCGGGCTCTACCACTCGATCCTCGACTCGATCCTCGTCTTCGCCGCGCTCGACGCCGGCGCTCCCGGGATCGGCTACGGCGACTGGCTGTCGTGGTTCACCTGGACCGTCGTCGGCAACATGCTCGGCGGCCTCGGCCTGGTCACCCTGCTGCGGCTGGTCCGCAGCCAGGAACGCCTCGCTCAGTGGCGCCGCTCCGGCGACGAGCCTCAGCCCAGCAGGTAGCCGCCGGTTCGACGGCCCACTGGGCGTGCCCGCCGTCCGCCCGGCCCTAGGCTCGCTGATCGTGAGCGAGCTCTTCGGCATCCTCGGCGACGGCACCGCGGTCGAGCGGCACGTCCTGCGCAGCGACCGGCTCGAGGTCGGCGTGCTGTCGTACGGCGGCGTCGTGCAGTCCGTGTCGGCCCCCGACCGCGACGGCGCCCGCGCCGACGTCGTCCTCGGCTTCGACGACCTCGACGACTACGTCGAGAAGAGCCCCTACTTCGGGGCCCTCGTCGGTCGCTACGCCAACCGCATCGCCGGCGCGCGCTTCGCACTGAACGACCGCAGCTACGAGCTCCCCGCGAACAACGGGCCGAACACGCTGCACGGCGGCCCCGACGGCTTCGACAAGCGGGTCTGGGCCGTCGACGACAGCACGGCCGGCGCCCTCCGCCTCACGCTCGAGAGCCCCGACGGCGACGAGGGCTTCCCCGCCCGGTTGCGGCTCGCCGTCACGTACACCCTCGCCGGCGACCGCCTGCGGCTCGACTACGAGGCGACGAACGTCGAGCCCGATGGTGGCCCGGCCACGGTCGTCAACCTCACCAACCACACCTACTGGAATCTCGCGGGGGAGGGCGCCGGGTCGGTCGCCGAGCACGAGCTGCGGGTGATCGCCGGCCGGTACCTGCCGATCGACGAGACCTCGATCCCGCTCGGGGACCCCGCGCCGGTCGACGGCACCCCGTTCGACTTCAGGGCCCCCACGGCGATCGGCGCGCGCTGGCGGCAGGGCCACGACCAGCTGGCGTTCGCCGGGGGGTACGACCACAACTACTGCCTGGACGGCGCCGACGGAGGCGCCCCCGTCCGGGACGGGCTGGCGCTCGCCGCCGTCGTCGCGGAGCCCGGCTCGGGCCGCGTCCTCGAGGTCTGGAGCGACCAGCCCGGCGTCCAGCTCTACTCGGCTAACAAGCTGACCGGCTCGCTGCGCGGCAAGGCCGGCCGCCTCTACCGCGCCGGGGACGCCTTCTGCCTCGAGACGCAGCACTGGCCGGACTCCCCGAACCACCCCGGCTACCCCTCCACCGTGCTGGGGCCGCAGCAGACCTTCCGGACGTCGACGGTCTTCGGCCTGACGGTGGCGTGATCAAGCCGGGGCCACCCCGGAGCCGCATGAGGTCGACGACCGGTCCAGAATGACTCTCCGTCCGATCGAGGAGGGTTCGTGCTGGTTCGTCAGCATCCACGCCGACATCGTCAGGCGGCGCGCGTGCCGCAGGTGCTGCTGGTGCTGCTCGTCGCGCTCCTGGCCGCGTGCGGTGGCTCGTCGTCGGGGGGGACCAGCACGAACGGCAGCACGAACGGCGGCACCGGGGCCGCGGGCCCGGCCGGCACGCCGAAGCCGGTGCTCGACGAGGACTTCCCCGATCCCGACGTGATGAAGGCCGGCGACACCTACTACGCGTACGCCACGCAGCGCACCGGCCCCTTCGGCAACCTCCAGCTGGCGACGTCCAAGGACCTGGCGACCTGGCAGCTGTCCTCGACCGACCCGTTGCCGCACCTGCCGGGCTGGGCGACGGCCGGCCGCACCTGGGCGCCGGACGTCAGCGCCGTCCCCGGCGGGTACGTCATGTACTTCGCGGCGCACAGCGTCAAGCCGGACGTGCAGTGCATCGGCGTGGCGCGCGCGTCGAGGCCGACCGGGCCGTTCACGCCCGTCGGGACGGCGCCGCTCGTGTGCCCGGCCGACGAGGGCGGCGCCATCGACCCGGCGTCCTTCGTCGACACCGACGGCTCCCGGTACCTGCTGTGGAAGAACGACGGCAACTGCTGCGGCAAGGACACCTGGCTCTCGCTGCAGAAGACGTCCGTCGACGGCCTGCGGATCACGGGCCCGCGGGTGAAGCTGGTCAAGGAGGACCAGCCGTGGGAGGGCGCCCTGGTCGAGGCGCCCGACCTGGTGCGCCACGGCGAGATCTACACCCTGCTGTACTCGGCGAACGACTACTCCGGCGACAAGTACGCCACCGGGTACGCCACCGCCTCGAACCTCACCGGCCCCTACCGGAAGGCGCCGCAGCCGCTGCTGTCCACGGAGTCCACGGGGGTGATCGGGCCCGGTGGTGAGGACGCCGTCGAGGGGCCTGGCGGCCGGCCCGTCGTCGTCTTCCACGGCTGGGACTCGGCCCGGGCACATCGCGCGATGTATGTGCTGCCGCTGACCTGGCAGGAGGGCGTCCCCGCCGTGGCGGGGGGCTGACACATCCCGACGGCCGGCGGGCTCGACACCCGCCAGGTCGAACCGTTCCGGCCGTGCCCGCGTGACAAGGAGTATCCCCGCCCGCGGGGTCCTGGCCCCTTCTCGTCCCCGCCCGTCCCCTCTCGCTGCCGGAGCCGACATGCGCCACCGTCCACGTACCCTCTCCGTCATCGCCCGCGGCGGGCCACTGGTCCCCGTGCTGCTCGCCCTCGCCGCGTGCAAGAGCGGCTCCGGCGGAGGCGGCGGGTACTGACCCGTCGGCCTACTGACCCGCAGCGGCACGCTGGCCACGACGAGCGCCAGCCGCTACACCTGAACGTCATGACGACAGCGAGGACCAGCCCACCCGAGTGGGACCGGCTCGTCGAGGAGCTCCGCGAGGGCCACCCCGAGGTCGTTCGCGGCGCGATGTTCGGCATGCCCTGCGCGAAGACCGGCGGTAAGGCCTTCATGGGCTTCTACGACGGTGGCGTCGTCTTCAAGCTCGGGGACGCCGCCCGCGACCGCGCACTCGGGCTCGAGGGGGCGGTGCTGTTCGACCCGATGGGTGGCCGTCCGATGAAGGAGTGGGTCGTCGTGCCGCCATCGCACCGGGAGGTGTGGCCGGAGCTGGCCGAGGCGGCCCTGGCCAAGGTGGCGGCCCGCTGACGTCCGCGGAGATCCCGGGCGACGCCCGCACGGGACCTTCGCCCCTGCCTGGTGCACGCCGCTCGTGCTGAGCTGGAGGCGAGGTGATCCGCCATGCTCACGCTGCCTCACCGGCAGAGAACCGCCGCCGAACACACCCCCACGCCACCCCGCACTGCGACCCACACCGCGGCCCCATCCGCCGCCCCGGCGCGTCCATTCCGCTGGACCATGGCCGCCGCCGAGGCGTTCGTCGCGCTCGGCGCCCTGATGGGCACCGTCATGCTCGTCGCCGGCGTCAACACCCCGCCGCTGTCGGCCATCGACGAGATCGGCCTCGAGAGCTGGGTGCTGCCCGGCGTCTGGCTCTTCGTGTCGGTCGCGGTCCCGTCGGCCACCGCCGCGTGGCTCGCGTTCCGCGGCTCGCGGCACGCCCCGACTGCGGTGCTGGTGGCGTCGGCGCTGCTGATCGTCGAGCTCGCCGTCCAGCTGCCGTTCCTGGGGTTCAGTCTCTTCCAGCTGGTCTTCGCGGCCCTCGCCGTGGTGCTCGCCGTCGTCGCGCTGACCGCCAGGGACAGTGGCGGCTGGGACAGCGGTGGCTGGGGCAGCATGGAGGCATGACAGCGACGTCAGGTTCGCCCGACCTCGAGGTGCTCGACGACATCCAGCGGCGGGTCCTCTGGCTGTCGACGCGCATCGTCGACGCCGCGAACCGCGAGCGTGCGACGGGTGACGGGGTCAAGGTCGGCGGCCACCAGGCCAGCAGCGCCTCCCTCGTCACGACGATGACCGCGCTGTACTTCGCGCACCTCGACGCGGCCGACCGGGTCGCGGTGAAGCCGCACGCGTCGCCGGTGTTCCACGCGATCCAGTACCTGCTGGGGAACCTCGATCGGTCGTACCTGACGCGGCTGCGCGCTCGCGGCGGTCTGCAGTCGTACCCGAGCCGGACCAAGGACCCCGACGAGGTCGACTTCTCGACAGGCTCCGTCGGCCTCGGCGCCGCCGCGCCGCTCTTCGCCGCCGTCACCCGGCGGTACGTCGACGCGCACTTCGGCGCCCGGCCCCGCTCCCGCTTCATCTCGATCATCGGGGACGCCGAGCTCGACGAGGGCAACGTGTGGGAGGCCGTCGCCGATCCGGCGACCTCCGGGCTGGGCGACGTGATGTGGCTCGTCGACTTCAACCGGCAGAGTCTCGACCGCGTCATCCCCGGCGTCCGGATCGCGCAGTGGCGGGGCCAGTTCGAGGCCGCCGGCTGGCACGTCGTCGAGGTCAAGTACGGGCGCACGCTCGAGGCCGCCTACGCACGGCCGGGCGGGGGGCTGCTGCGCGACTGGATCGACCTCATGCCGAACGAGCAGTACCAGTCGCTGTTCGGGCTCGCGGGCGACGCGCTGCGCAAGCAGTTCCTGGACGGCGCCCCCGACGGCGTCGCCGGCCTCGTCGCCGGGGTGCCCGATGGCGGGCTCGCGGAGCTCGTCACCGATCTCGGCGGCCACGACCTGTCGGCCCTGCTCCAGGCCTTCCGGCAGTGCGACGAGGTCACGGACCGACCGAGCGTCGTCTTCGCCTACACGGTCAAGGGCTGGGGCCTGCCGATCGCGGGCAATCCCCGCAACCACTCCGCGCTGCTCTCGGGCGAGCAGATCGACGCGCTGCGCTCGCAGAACGGCCTGGACGCCGACCGCGAGTGGGACCGCTTCGATCCGCAGTCGCCGGCCGGCGTGTGGTGCAACGTCCGCCGCGAGCGGCTGGCCCGTCCGCCGCGGACGCCGTCCCTGCCCGTGACCGTCCCCGAGGCGACCCGGCGGCCCGCCGCGTCCACCGGCAGCAAGCCGATCGCCACCCAGGAGGCCTTCGGCCGGGTGCTCGTCGACCTGGCCCGCGACGAGCGGGTCGCGCCCTACCTGGTGACCACCGCCCCGGACGTCGCCACGTCGACGAACCTCGCCGGCTTCCTCAACAAGACGGGGGTCTTCGCGCCCACCCAGCGCAGGTCGTGGAACGAGGACCGGATGCTCCGCTGGGCAGAGGGCCCGGGCGGTCAGCACATCGAGCTCGGCATCTCCGAGATGAACCTCTTCTTGCTGCTGGGCCAGCTCGGGCTCGCGTGGGACCTCTCGGCGCAGCCGCTGCTCCCCGTCGGCACCGTGTACGACCCGTTCGTGCTGCGGGGGCTCGACGCGTTCCTCTACGGCACCTACTCCGGCTCGCGCTTCGTCGTGGCGGGGACGCCTTCGGGGGTGACCCTCGCGCCCGAGGGCGGCGCGCACCAGTCGACGATCACCGCCTCGGTCGGGCTGGAGCTGCCCGGGGTCACCTTCGTCGAGCCCGCGTACGCGGGCGCGCTCGACTGGCTCCTCTGTCACGCGCTCGGCCGGATCGCGGCGGGGCCGCCCAGCACCTCGACCGCCGGCCCCGCCGAGGACGGCGCGTACTACTTCAGGCTGTCGACGAGGCCGGTCGACCAGGCACCCTTCGAGGCCGCGCGGGCGCGCGTGGGCGACGCCGTGCTGCGGCGGGCCGTGCTCGCGGGCGCCTACCGCCTGGTCGACGCCACGGTCGCGGAGCCGGCCCTCGCGGCGCCGGGCACCCCCGTGGTGCACCTCGCCGGCTCGGGCGCGGTGCTGCCCGAGGTCCTTGCCGCCGCCGCCGAACTGGCGGAGGAGGGGATCGCCGCCCACGTCGTCGACGTCACCTCGCTCGACCGGCTCTACTCGGCCTGGCAGCGGACGCTGCGGCAGGGCGTCCGGACGGCGACCGCGCCGAGCCTGCCCGGCGCCCTGCGGACCGCGTTCGGTGGCACCGGAGCCGACCGCGCACCGGTCGTCACCGTGCACGACGCGGCCTCGCACGCGATGGCCTGGCTCGGCTCCGCGCTGGGCGTCCCCTGCGTGCCCCTCGGCGTCGACCAGTTCGGGCAGTCGGGCTCGGTGCAGGAGCTCTACGAGCTGCACGACCTGCTCCCGGGCAGCATCGTCAACGCGGCACTGGCGGCGCTGTCGCTCGCCTGAGGGCGCACCTAATCGAGACAGAACTCGTTCCCCTCGGGGTCGGCCATGACGATGTGGCCGCGCTCGAGCGGGGGAGCGGGCTCGTACCGCTGGAGCCGGGTGGCGCCGTGGGCGACGAGTCGCGTCGCCTCGGCCTCGAGGGCCGCCATCCGAGCCTCGCCCTGGAGCCCGGGGGCGGCCCGCACGTCGAGGTGCACGCGGTTCTTGACCTGCTTGCCCTCGGGCACCCGCTGGAAGAACAGCCGCGGCCCGCGGCCCTCGGGGTCCTCCACGGCCGAGGCGTCGTTGCGCCGCTCGGGCGGCACGCCCAGCGCCTCGAGGGCCTGGTCCCAGGAGGCGAAGCCGCCGGGCGGGTCCGGCATCCGGTAGCCCAGGGCCTCGGCCCAGAACGCTGCCACCGCACCCGGATCGGCGCAGTCGAAGGTGACCTGGATTTCGCTCATGGCCCCACCCTTGCGCACGCCACCGACACACTCGCCCTGGGGCAGACTCGCCTGTCATGACCGTCTCGCGGCTGCGGCACATCCCCGGCATCGGCGTCGACGTGATGGGCGACGCGGCCGACGCCGCGAACGACCCGTCGATCCTGCGGCTGGAGAACCTCGACACCGACGTCCCGCCGCCGGCGGTCGCCGTCGCCGCGACGCACCGGGCCGTCGAGGACGACGCCGCCAACTCCTATCTGCCGTTCCAGGGGCACTGGCCGCTGCGCGAGGCCGTGGCGGCGCACGTGACGCGCATCAGCGGCGTCGCCCACGACCCGCGGACGCAGTGCCTGAGCGTCGCGGGCGGGCTGAACGGCATCACCAACGTGCTCCTCGCGACGGTCGAGCCCGGCCAGGAGGTCGTGCTGTTCGACCCCGTCTACGCCGGACTCGTCAACCGTGTGCACCTCGCCGGCGGCGTCCCCAGGTTCGTCCGATCACGTCCTACGCCGGAGGGCTGGCGGACGGACCCGGACGAGCTCGCGGCCGCGGTCGGCCCCGGCACGGCCGCCGTGCTGCTCATGGGTCCCGTGATGCCGACGGGGGCGCTCGTCACGCGGGAGCACCTCGACGCCCTCGCGGGCCCGGTGCGCCGGAGCGGCGCGTGGATCGTCTACGACGCCGCGATGGAGCGGCTGCGCTTCGACGGCAACCCGCCGCTGCACCCGGCGTCGCATCCCGATCTCACCGACCGGGTGATCACCGTCGGATCGGCGTCCAAGGAGCTGCGCATGATCGGGTGGCGGGTCGGCTGGGTCGCCGGCCCGGCGCCGATCGTCGCCGACGTGGGCCTCGTCGGGCTCACGAACGTGGTCTGCCAGGTCGGCATCGCCCAGCAGGCCGTCGCGGACGCCCTCTCCGCCCCCGACGCGGACGCCGACGTCGCCCGCGCCACCGCCGTCTGGAAGGAGCGCGCGGACGTCGTCCTCGAGCAGTTGGCCGCCTACCCCTGCGTGCGGCCCGACGGGGGCTGGTCGGTGCTGGTCGACGCGGCGGAGCTCGGCCTGTCACCGGCCGGGCTCAGCGCTCGCCTGTTCGAGCACGGCCGGGTGGCCGCGACGCCGATGACCGGCTGGGGGCCGTCGGGGGAGCGCTACCTGCGGCTGGTCTACGCCAACGAGCCGGTCGAGCGGCTGCGCGATCTCGGCGAGCGGTTCCGCTCGGCGCTGGCGTGACGCCGGCACCAGGCGCGCTTCTCGTGGGTCACGCGCGGGGGGTGCTCGCCGCGGCGTCGGCGATCAGCACGATGACGAGCAGGCCGGTCACCCCGGTCGTCCCGCTCTGCCGCTTGAGGATCAGTCGATCACGCGCCCTGCGCCCCGCGACGGGCCCGGGGCAGCGGTCAGAGGGACACCCAGTCGGTGGCGACGACGACGTCGTCCGGCGTTCGGATGAGCAGGCTGAACGGGCCGTCGGGCAGCGGTTCGATGCGGAAGCACCCGAGCTCGTCGACGGATACCGGGGTGGGTTCGCGGCCGGGCCGGCGCACGACCAGACCGTAGGCGGCCGCGGGGACGACCTGGCCGACGAGGTTGCCGTCGGCGACGCCGATCTCGACGACGAGGCGCCCGCTCTCGAAGGTCATCGTGCGCACCGACGCCGATTCGCTCCGAACCGCCGCGAGGTCCTCGTGCACCGCCGAGTCGTAGGCGAGCGCCGCGAGCTCGGCGTCCACCGTGCGCCAGGCGTACACGGCCTTGGCCGCCTCGAGGACGCGCGGAGGCACCGGCTCGTCGTCCCGCAGCGCGCGCCGAAGCTCGGTGAGGAGCTCCTCGTCGCTCGTGTACCAGTTGCCCGCGGTCATGGCCGGCTCCTCTCCCGCATACCAGGGACGGATGGACCGGCCGCCGCCGACGGGACCAGCGGGGCCAGTGACGGGCACCGGCGCAGCTTGTCCAGGCAGCGGGCCCGGGTCGGGCCGATGCCGCCGATCGGCATGCCCAAGGTGGCGGAGACCGTCTCGTAGGACGGAGGTGGGTCCTGCGTCAGCAGCCCCAGCAGGGTGCGGCAGCGCTCGGGCAGCTCGGTGAGGGCGCGGCGCAGGGCGTCGTGCAGCTCGGCCTCCAGCAGGACGTCGTCGACCGCGGGGTCGTCCGGCACCTCGATCTCCTCGTTCAACGCGGCCCACTGGGCGCGTCGCGTTCCTCGCAGCACGCCGAGGCACTCCCGCCGCGCGGTGGTGGCCAGCCAGCCCGGCAGCGCCTCCGGCTCGCGCAGCGACCCCAGGCTCTCGACCAGCCGCAGCCACACGGTCTGGCTCACGTCCGCCGCGTCGCCGTCCCTCAGCCGGTAGCGCCGGCAGATCGACATCACCAGACCGGCGTAGCGGTCGACGAGGGCGTTCCACGCCTCGGTGTCGCCGTCCCGGGCTGCCGCCACGAGGACGGTCACCGAGGGGTCCAGGCTCACCACCGCAGCCGCCGGCGGCTCGGTGGCCCCAGCCCCGTCACCGGAGCCACGGCCGAAGTCCTGCTGGGCGGCGCCATCGAGGAGCCCCTCGAGCGCCTCGCTCGCCCTCACCCGCCCGGGGACCGTTGCCGCCGCGATCATCCCGCTGACGCGTGCGGCGGCGAAGGACGTCCCGCTCCACTGGGCGAACCCGTCGAAGTCTTCGACGGTGGGCTTCTCACCGGGTGACTTCGCCTTGAGCGCGGTGAGGACCTTGCCCTCGAGGAAGACGCTCTCCACGTCGGCCCCGCGCGCCTGCACGTCGACCCAGGGGCAGAACTGCGGATCCGGGCTCCAGGCCTGCCGCACCCCGGATTCGTCGGTGGCTCCCACGGCGACAACGGCGTCGAACGCGCCGGGCCACAGGGGCCGCCTGGCGTCCGTGGTCTTCCCGTGGTTGCCGGCGGCGGCGACCACGAGGACGTCCGGCCCGAGCCGCGACAACGCGCGGGCGAGCACGAGCGGCGCCTGGTCGTCGTCGGTGAAGCAGCCGAGCGAGAGGTTGAGAACGTCGACGCCGTGCCGGGCGAGGGTGACCATGGCCTTCGCCAGCTCCCAGCTGTCGCTGACGCCGTGGTCGTTCAGGACACGGACGGCGCGCACCGTCGCGCCCGGAGCGGCGCGCAGCACCAGACCCGTGACGAAGGTGCCGTGCCCGGCTTCGGACGTCAGTGGAGCGGCATCCGGCGAAGGGTCGCGCTCGGGGATCAGCGCGTCGGCGTCCGCCAGGATGCTGCCGACGAGCTGCGGTCGGGGGGCGACCGCGGTGTCGGCCACGGCGACCTGGACGCCGGCTCCCGGTGAGGACCGGCGTGCCGGCCAGGAGGAAGCGGAGCCGGCCTTGGTAGGAGCACCCTCGTCGCCGCCGTCGATCGTGTGCTGCGACACGACCTGCTGCAGCTCCCGGTTCTTGCCGAACGTCGGGACCCACCGGCCGAAGTCGGCCTCGAAGCGCCGGTAGAGCCCGGCGAAGACCTCGTCGAGCGCCGTCGCCCGGTCGTTGGTCACGGCCAGCACCTGTTGGGGCTCGAGGTCGAGCAGCGTGAGGTCGAGGGCCGCGTCGGCTTCGGCGCGGGTGACCTGAATGCTGAACTCCTCGTACAGCGCGTGCTCGACGAGTCGCCGGTGCAAGGTGTTGACGACGATCTGGGGCGGTTGTTCAGCGGTCTGGCCGTCACCCTGGACGACCGAGGTCTGCGACACGTGCGGCTCCTCTCCCCGGACGGCGACATTCGTGTCGCCCTAAGGGGTGGATGCGTCGGCACCCCCTTTGATACAACCAGCGGGGGACGACGTCGATGGGCGCGCGCGAATTCACGGGGCCGCGCACCCGTGACGAGCGGAGGCAGGCATGGCCCGCAGCGCTCTCGTCGACGACGCACGGGCTCTCCTGGCCGTCCTGGCGCACCGGCCGCGGCACGCGTTCACCCACGGCGGGCGCCTGCTGCGGGCGGCCCAGGAGCAGGGCGACCTCGAGGCCGCCGCGGTCGCGGGGCGGGTGCTCGGGCTGGCCGCACTCCATCTCGGACGGGTCGACACCGCCGTCACGTACCTCGAGAGCGCGCTGCTGTGCGCGACCGAGGTGAACTCGGTCGAGCTCGCGGCGGAGACCCGGATGACACTCGCGTTCGCCCTCAGCCGGCGCGGCCAGATGGACGCCGCGCTCGACACGGTCACCGTCGCGCTGTCGGCGTCCGCCGGGGTGGCCCGGGCCAGGGCACTCGCCCAGCGCGGCGCGATCTTCCAGCAGCTGGAGCGGTTCGACGACGCCGAGGCCGACTACCGGAGCTCCCTGCCCGTGCTGCGTGATGCGGAGGACTGGCCGTGGGTCACGCGCATCCACACGAACCGCGGCGTGCTGAGGATCTACCGCGGCCGGCTGGCCGCGGCGGAGGCCGACCTGGCGCAAGCGGAATACCTGGCGACCGCGCGCGAGCTCGACCTCCAGCGGGCGTTCGCCGTCGAGAACCTTGCGTTCCTGCACATCCGCCGCGGCGACGTCCCGGCGGCTCTGAGCCGGCTCGACGAGGCCGAGCGACGGCTCGCCGCGCTCGGAGCGCGGGCGGGTACCGTCCTCCTCGACCGCAGCGAGCTCCTGCTGTCGGTCGGGTTGCTGCCCGAGGCGCGCGAGGCCGCTGAGTCGGCCCTCGAGGACCTCACCCGGACCAGGCGGCGAAGCGCCCGGCCGCAGGCCCAGCTGCTGCTGGCCGAGGCCCTTCTCCAGGCCGGTCAGGTGCGCTCGGCACGGGTGGTCGCTACCCGCGCCCGCACCACGTTCGTGCGCCAGCAGCGCCCCGAGTGGGTGGCGCTGGCCAGGTTGCTCGTGCTCCGGTGCCGGCTCGCCGCCGGCGAGCGCGTGCTCCCTTCCGCGGACGGGGTCCTCGAGGTCGCCGGCCGGCTGGACGCCGCGGGATGGTCCCTGCAGGCCTTCGACACCCGGCTGCTCGCGGCCCGGCTGCTCCTCCAGCACGGCGACGCCACCGGCGCCCGGACCCTGCTGGCCGACTCGGTGGCACACCCCCGGGTGGCCCCCGTGGCGTTGCGGGTCCGGGCCTGGCACGCCGAAGCCCTGCTCCGCCTCGCCGAGGGTCGTCGGCCGGCGGCGTTGTCGGCGCTGCGGACCGGGGTGCGGCTGGTCGAGGAGCACCAGGCGACGTTGGGGGCCACGGATCTGCGCAGCTCCGTCTCCAGCTCCCGAGCGGAGCTGGTGACGCTGGGACTCGACCTCAGCCTGGGTGCGGGCCGGCCGCGGGACGTGCTGCTCTGGGCGGAGCGCGGTCGCGCGACGGCGCTGCTGACCCGCCCCGCCCGGCCGCCGAACGACCCGGAGCTTGCCGAGCGGCTCGGCGAGCTGCGGGGCGTCGTGGCCGCTCTCGAGGAGGCGCGCGCCGCGGGCCGCCCGCTGGAGGCACTGACGCGACGCCAGCTCCAGCTCGAACGGAGCGTCCGCGATCTGGCGCGACGGTCTTCACAGAGCGGGCGGACCGGGGTGCGAGCGGTGCACCCGTCGCCGGACGCTCTGGCGGCCGCGTTGGAGGACCGCGCGCTGGTGGAGTTCGTCGAGCACGACGGGGGCTTCCTCGCGATCAGCGTCGTCGACGGGCAAGTGCGCCTCGACCAGGTGGCGCGCGTGGACGCCGTCCTGCCGCTCCTGGACCACCTCCAGTTCGCGCTCCGCCGGCTCACGCGTGCGAGCGCACCCGCCGTCAGCGTGACCGCGGCGGTCGAGCTCCTCGGGGAGCTCGGTGTCCGGCTCGACCAGGCGCTGCTGGCGCCGTTGCGGCGTCGGCTCGGTGATCGGCCGGTGGTCGTCGTCCCCACCGGACGGCTGCAGGGTCTGCCCTGGGCGCTGCTGCCCACGTGCGCCGGGCGCCCCGTGACCGTGGCGCCGTCCGCCGCGCTGTGGTCCCTGGCGGCGGCCCGGCCGCTGCGCGCCGGGCCCGTCGCGGCCGTGGCCGGGCCTGATCTGCCGGCTGCGGTGGGCGAGGTGGGTGCGGTCGGCCGGCTCTACCGCGGCGCTGGGACTCTCGACGGCGAGCGGGCGAGCGTGGACGCCGTCCGCGCCGTGCTGGCCGGGGCCGGCGCCGTCCACGTCGCGGCGCACTGCCGCCTGCGCACCGACAACGCGCTGTTCTCCTCCCTGCGCTTCGCGGACGGCCCGCTCACCGTCTACGACCTCGAGTCGCTGCCGGGCGTGCCGGGCCTCGTCGTGCTGGCGGCGTGCGACGCGGCACGCTCGGTGGTTCAAGGCGGGGAGGAGCTGGTCGGGCTGGCGGCGGCGTTCCTGTCGCTCGGGACGAGCACGCTCGTCGCGTCGATGTTGCCGATCGTCGACAGCGCCGCCGCCGGGCTCATGGTCGCCCTGCACGCCGGTATCAGTGCCGGGGTCCCGCCCGCCGTGGCGCTGGCCCGGGTGCAGTCCGAGGCGCTGCACGAGGGCGGGGCGGCCGAGCGCGCGGCGGCGGCCGCTCTGGTGTGCCTGGGCGCGGACCGCCCCCTGCCGCTACCGACTGGATCAGCGGCCGCAGCCGGACGTGACGCGAGGGTGCCAGCCCTCCGCTGAGGCGGGGCGGGCGCGGAGCCGGCGGGTCCCGAGCATGACGAGTCGGCCGGCGACGAGAGTCCAGGCGATCACGGTCACGGACGCGGCGGTCACGGAAGCGGCGGTCATGGCTCGACGGTCCGCGCAGTGGCTGGAGCCCCGCTGGGCCGAAGCTGTGCGCCCGCCCAGCGGTCCTGTGCCGTCCCGCCGCCTCACAGAGCCGGCACAGCGCGGTAGCAGGGACGGTCCAAGCTGGCACCCGACGGTCTGTCCATGCTCACCGCAGACCCCACCGAGATCGGCTCACCGCGGGTGGCGCCCCATCCAGGGCCCGCCGTCGACGTCGTCGTGCCCGTCCACGACGAGGAGGTGGACCTCGCCCCGAGCGTGCGCCGCCTGCACGCCTACCTCTGCGAGCGCTTCCCCTTCACCTGGCGCATCACCATCGCCGACAACGCCAGCCGGGACGGCACCCCACTCGTCGCCGCCCGGCTGGCTGCCGAGCTGCCCGGGGTGCGGGTGGTGCGCCTGGAGGAGAAGGGCCGCGGCCGCGCCCTGCGGGCCGTCTGGTCCGCAAGCGACGCGACCGTCCTGGCGTACATGGACGTCGACCTCTCCACCGACCTCGACGCGCTGCTCCCGCTGGTCGCGCCATTGCTCTCGGGGCACAGCGACCTCGCCATCGGCAGCCGGCTGGCCCGCTCGGCTCGCGTCGTCCGCGGACCGAAGCGCGAGGTGATCTCGCGCTGCTACAACTGGCTGCTCCGGCTGGCGCTGCGCGTGCGCTTCACCGATGCCCAGTGCGGGTTCAAAGCCGTCCGCGCGGACCGTGCACGGGTGCTGCTGCCACTGGTGCGTGACACGGGGTGGTTCTTCGACACGGAGCTGCTCGTGCTCGCCGAGCGCAGCGGCCTGCGGATTCACGAGGTGCCCGTCGACTGGGTCGACGACCCGGACAGCCGCGTCGACATCGTCGCCACCGCGCTCGCCGACCTGCGGGGGATCGCCCGACTCGGGCGCGACCTCGCCACCGGGCGCCTCCCCGTCACCCGGCTGCGCGCCGAGCTCGCAGGCCCGCCGCGCGCCTCGTTCGCCGGGCAGGCGCTCCGCTTCGGGCTGGTCGGCGTGGCCAGCACCCTCGCGTACCTCGCGCTGTTCCTCCTGCTGCGGCAGTTCGTACCTGCCGTACCCGCGAACGCATTCGCCCTGCTCGCCACGGCGCTCGCGAACACCGCCGCCAACCGGCGCTTCACCTTCGAGGTCGAGGGCCGCGCCGGCGCCGTCCGGCACCACGCGCACGGGCTCGCGCTCTTCGGGGCGGGCCTCGCGCTGAGTTCTGGCGCGCTCGCGGCCCTGCACGCCGCCAACGCCGCGCCGCCGCGGCGGCTCGAAGTCGGCGTGCTCGTCGCGGCGAACCTCGTGACGACCGCGTTGCGGTTCGTCGCCATGCGGTGGTGGGTCTTCGCACCCGCCGTCCCGTCTCCTGCCCAATCCCGGACCGATCGCCCGAACGACGCCCTGCGCGTCGCCACCCCGGAGGAAACCCCATGACGTCCACGCTCGACTCACCCGCCGCTGGACCGGTTGCGGCGGGTTCGCCCAGCCCGACGTCGCCCAGCCCGACGTCGCCCGACACCCCACGCCCGCGCTGGGAACGGCCCGCTCTGGCCGGGCTGCTCGTGGCGACCGCCGTGCTCTACCTGTGGGACCTCGGTGCCTCCGGCTGGGCGAACGCCTTCTACTCGGCCGCCGCGCAGGCCGGAACGCAGAGCTGGAAGGCCTTCTTCTTCGGCTCCTTCGACGCGTCCAACTCGATCACCGTCGACAAGCCGCCGGCGTCCCTGTGGGTGATGGAGATCTCGGCCCGCATCTTCGGCGTGAACTCCTGGAGCCTGCTCGTGCCGCAGGCGCTCGAGGGCGTCGCGGCCGTGGCGCTGCTCTACGCGACCGTACGGCGCAGGTTCGAGGCGCCGGCGGCCCTGCTCGCGGGCGCCGTCATGGCCCTCACACCGGTCGCGGTGCTCATGTTCAGGTTCGACAACCCGGACGCGCTGCTCGTACTCCTGCTCGTGGGGGCGGCCTACGCCCTGGTGAGGGCACTGGAGGCCGGCTCGACCCGCTGGCTGCTGCTGGTCGGGGGGCTCGTCGGCTTCGCCTTCCTGGCGAAGATGATGCAGGCCTTCGTCGTGGTGCCCGGGTTCGCGCTCGTCTACCTGATCGCCGCGCCCGCCTCGCTGCGGCGGCGGATCACGCAGCTGCTCGGTGCCGGTCTCGTCATGATCGCGGCCGGGGGATGGTGGGTGGCGATCGTCGAACTGTGGCCCGCGGCGTCGCGCCCGTACATCGGCGGATCGCAGACGAACTCGGTGCTCGAGCTGATCCTCGGCTACAACGGCTTCGGGCGGCTCACCGGCAACGAGACCGGGAGCGTCGTCGGGGGCGGCCAGCAGGGGCAGGCCGGCATGTGGGGCGAGACCGGGATCGCCCGGTTGTTCTCCGCCGAGATGGGCGGCCAGGTGGCGTGGTTGCTCCCGGCCGCGTTGGCCTTCCTCGGGTACCTGCTGTGGATGGCCCGGCGCGCGCCGCGCACGGACGGGCGCCGCGCTCAGATCCTGATCTGGGGCACGTGGCTCGTGGTCACCGGCCTGCTCTTCAGCTTCGCCCAGGGGATCATCCACCCCTACTACACGGTCGCGCTGGCGCCGGCGATCGGTGCCCTGGTCGGCATCGGCGGCTGGCTCGCGTGGCGCTATCGGTCCCGCGCCGAGTCGAGGTTCGTGCTCGCCGCAGTGGTCCTCGGGACCGCCGTCTGGTCCGCGGTGCTGCTGGCGCGCTCGCCGGACTGGTTCCCGTGGCTGCGAGTCGTGATCGTCGTCGCCGGGGTGGTGGCGGCCGCAGGTCTGCTGCTGCCGATGCTCGGTGTCGTGCTCGGCCGCCGGCTCGTCGCCGTGGTCGCGGGCGCGGCGCTCTTCGCCGGTCTGGCGGGCCCGGCCGCCTACGCCCTCGACACGGCTGCCACCCCGCACACGGGGTCGATCCCGTCGGCCGGCCCCGAGGTAGCCGGTGCCGGGTTCGGGCCAGGGGGCCGCGGGCGGCCGGGTGGCTTCGGGGGTGCACTCCCGGGGGCCGCGGGCGGTGCCCAGCAGGTCGCTCCGGGTGGTGTCACCGGTGGCGTTCCAGGTGGCGTTCCAGGCGGCGGCCAGCAGGGCGCGCCCGGCGGGCAGGGCGGCCTCGGCGGCCTGCTCGACTCGGCCACGCCCGACAGCGCCCTGGTGACTCTCCTCAGCCAGGACACGACGAGCACCTGGGTCGCGGCCGCCGTGGGATCGAACAGCGCCGCGGGTGTCCAGCTGGCGACCGGGCGTCCCGTGATGGCGATCGGAGGCTTCAACGGCTCGGACCCCAGCCCCACGCTGGCCGAGTTCAAGGCTCTGGTGGCCGCCGGGAAGATCCACTACTTCCTCGGGGCGAGCTCGAGCGGGTTCGGTGGCCGGGGCGGCTTCGGCCCGGGCGGCGGCTCCGGGACGTCGTCCGCGATCGCCAGCTGGGTCGAGAGCACCTTCACCAGCACGACGGTCGGAGGCGTCACGGTCTACGACCTGACAGCGCCGACGTCGTCGAGCGGGACCGCTGCGACGGTGAGCTGACGCCCGCCAAGCCTTGACGCACCAGGTTCGGAGAGGCCGGTGTTGAGGGGCCACGTCCCGACGGGCGGTGCCACCGATAGGTGGTGCCGCCCGTCGGCGTAGGGGCGGGGACTCATGGCCCTCCTTCCCGGCCTGTGTGGAGGGTGTTGCGTAGGAGGGGCTGGTCGGGGTGGAGCCAGCGGGGGGTGCGGATCCAGGGCAGGTCGGCGTGGACTTCGATGGACCAGGTTCCGTCGTGGACCTCGGTGTGGTGGCGGGGGCAGAGGAGGGCCAGGTTCTTCAGGTCGGTCGGGCCGTCCGCCGACCAGGGTCGGGGGTGGTGGGCGTCGCAGTGCGGGGCCGGGGTGGGGCAGCCGGGCACGATGCAGCCCCCGTCGCGGACGGTCAGGGCGCGCCGTTGTGCGGTGGTGGCGTAGCGGTGGGCGCGGCCGACGTTCAGGGGTGCGCCGGCCGGGTCGGTCAGGACCCGGCGTAGCGACCGCGGAGCAGGCGAGCATCGCCAACGTGGACGGTGCGATGTCGGCGGTGTGTTCCCCCCGCGCCCAACCGACGCCGATGCCAATGCCGGTGCCGGTGCCCGTGCCGGTGCCGGTGCCCGTGCCGGTGCCGGTGCCGGTGTCGCGGTCCGGTCGTTGCTGCCATGGCGGCTGCAGCCAGGGTGCCCCGGGTGGTTCTGGCCCGGCGGCCGTCGCGGCGGTCGCGGCTGTCATGAGGGTGGTGGCTGTGGCTGTGGCGGTGGCGCGGGTGAGGGCGGTGGTGAGCTGGTCGAGGGTGGCGACCAGGAGGATCTCGACGCGCGGGTAGGGCCCGCAGAGGACGCCGGGTTCGCGCAGGACCTGCGCCTCGCCCTCGTGCGGCGGCGGCACGTCCTCATCGTCGGCCTCGTCGTCCTCGTGGTTCTGGTGGCCGAGGCTGTCGGCCTCGTCGTCGTCGGCAAGGCCGTCGGCGGCGTCATCGCCCAGGCCGTCGCCGGGTCATCGCCGAGGCCGTCGTCGGCGTCATCGCCGAGGCCGTCGTCGGGGTCGGCGCCGAGGCCGTCGTCGGGGTCGGTCGCCGAGGTGGGTGTCGCCGAGGTGGGTGTCGCCGAGGTCGGTGTCCTCGTGCCCGTTCGGGGGTTCGGGGTCGGGCGCGGGCGAGGCGTGGGTTTGGAGGGTGGTGCCGGTGGTGTGGAGGGCGGTGGCGATGAGGTCGGCCAGGGCGTCCATCTGGCGTTGGCCGTGGCTGCGGTCGTCGCGGATCGGGATCTGGGTGCCGTCGGGGTCGATGCCCAGGCCGGGTCGGGGGGTGGAGCCGGCGGCGAGCGCGGCCTGCAGGAGCGCGCCCTGGCTGGGGCCGCAGGCGAACCGGCCGCGCAGCGACCCGTCCGCGAGGGGGGTGTAGTGCAGGTAGCGGCGGTGGTGGGCGCCGCGGGGTTCGGGGTCGGTCAGGTGCTGGATGATCTGGTCGGCGGCCCGGGACAGTTCGGGATGGGTGTGCCGGCGGGCGAGGTCGGCCAGCAGCGCGTCGACGTTGCCGATCAGCCGGTGGCCGTCGTCGTCGACCCGGTCCCGGATCGTGGCGCCCAGGGCGCGGTGGGTGCGGGTCGCGACCGCGACCGCGTCCGGCCCGATCACGCCAGCGGCCAGGGCGGCGCCGACCGCGGGCAGGTCACCGGTGTCGGGGTCGAGCAGCCGGGCCGCGGCCAGGTCGCGGCCGGCGTGCGCCGGGTCCAGGTGCAGCCCGGCGGTCAGGTAGGTCTTCACGCTCTGGTTCGTCGGGCCGCTCTGGCTGGTCTGCCCCCGGGTCGGTGGCGTGTCCGGGTGCCCGGTCAGCACCCGCAGCGCGTGCAGCTGCGCCCCGTACAGCTGGTTGCCGACCGCCGTCACCTCCCGGACCAGCCGACGCGCCTGAGCACTGGTCAACGCCGCGGCCCGTACCTGCAGGACATCGGTGACGGCGGCACCGATCGCGGTGAGGGCGTCGGCCAGATACCCGGGCAGCTCGACGGCAGCTCCGCCCGCAACGGCGCTCGCGCCCGGGCCGCCACCGTCGCCGCCGGCACCACCCACGCCACTCCCGGCGCCGGCGGCGGTGTGCGCGCCGTCGTCGTCGTCGGGGTGGCTGCTGTCCATGGGTAGAACGCTAGAGGGCACCACCGACAAACGATGGGATCAAAATGAGTCCTCATGGTCGATGAGACACCGAGCGACCTGATGAGACAAGGAAGAGACAAGAAGAGACACAAAGAGACCTTGACAACCGCTGAATCCGGAGATGACCACCACCGAGGCATCCGAGTGTGACGGCCGGGACTGCATGCTGGGCAGCTGCTCACGCCCGCTGCTCCCGCCAGCCGCTCGCGTCCGTCAAGCTGATCTCCGCGGCCGACGTCGAGCGCACTACCGTTCGTGCATGGATGACGACCTCGCCGCGCAGCTCGAGCAGCTCGACGTCGCCACTGCCGGCCTCCTGGTGACGGCTCGCGGCTTCACGGACGACGACGTCCGCAAGGCCTCGCTGCTCGAGGGCTGGACCCGCGGGCACGTCCTCACCCACGTCGCGCGTCACGCCGACGCGATGCGCAACCTCCTCACCTGGGCCCGCACCGGCGAGCGCACCCCCGCCTACCCGACCGAGGCCGACCGCGACGCGGGCATCGAAGCCGGCTCCGGCCGCAGCGCCGAGGAGCTCGCGGACGACGTCGCCGAGAGCGGCCGCGCCCTGCGCGAGGCCGTCGTCGCGCTCCCGGACGAGGCGTGGAACCACGAGGTCCAGATCTTCGACCGGCCGCCGTTCCCGGCGCGGCAGATCCTGGCCCGCCGCCTGGTCGAGGTGGAGCTGCACCACGTCGACCTCGACGCCCGCTACACGGCGGACCACTGGCCGCAGGCGTTCAACGAGCTCGAGCTCGACGAGCGGTCGCACGCCTTCAGGCTCGACCGCATCGCCTGGACGGGCCGCCCCGGTGCCGGCCGGGGCATCGGCTGACGCGCCACGCGAGCGAGAGGCTACGGCTGCAGCAGCCCCCGCAATGACGACGGCGGCCGCCCGAAGACGGAGCGGAACGTATCGGTCAGGTGGGCGTGACTGCTGAACCCCACGGCGTGCGCGACCTCGCCGACGGGAACCCCGTCGAGAACGGCGTCCACCGCCGCCCGGAGCCGCAGCTGGGTGCGGTACCCGTGCAGCGACGAACCCGTCCCGGCGCGGAACACCCGGGCGAGGTGGTGCGGCGCCGCCCCGACGGCCCGCGCGACGTCGGCGAGCTCGAGATCGCGGGCGAGATCGCGGCCCAGCACCTCCCGCGCCGACTCCACGAGCTCGGCGTGCCGGCGTCGCGTCCAGGCCCGCCGCCCCGGCGGCACGGCCGGCACGACCGGCGCGCCCGGCGCGCCCGGCGCGGCGGTGCCCAGCACGGCCGCCAGCAACCCCGTCACCTCCTCGGTCACGGCCAGGGCGTCGAACCCGGACGCCGCCGGCCCGTGCCGCAGCCGCCGGAAGAGCACCCGCTGACGCAGCAGCACCGGGGCCGTCACCGGCAGCCAGCCCGGCGACGACGAGGTGCCGCCGCCGAGCCGGCTCTCGGAGAGCTCCGCCACCAGCTCGCCGCCCATGCCGACGGCGTCCGTGGCGTCGCCGCGAGGATCGACCAGCCGGCGCCGGTACTCCTGCCCGGGCGGGTAGAGCATGGCCAGCCCGGCGTCCGCGACCACCTCGCCGGGCCGTGACGAGACGGCCCCCGAGACGCGTGACGAGACGCCCGGTGAGATGCCGACCTGCCGGTGCGGGAAGGCGACCACCCAGGCGTCCCCGATCACGTTGACGGTTCGCCACGCGCTCTCGCCGGGCCCGCACGTGTAGTCGAAGGCGCGGAAGGTCGAGGTGCGCACGTCCACCGCGAGGCCCTCCACCCGTCTCACGGTAGGCGCCGGGGGTCCAGCCGCACCACCGATCGGCCCTTGTAGTCCAGGCTCCACACGTACCCCAGCGCCTGCTCGGCGACGAAGGCCGGCCGGGGGAGGGTGAGGACGTCGTCGACGGTCGCGCCCGCGGCGTCGAGCACGAGCAGCCGCCCGCTGCCACGGTCGGGCGCGTACACCCGGCCGTCGAGCGCCGCGCCGTCGTTCGGGAGGCCGCCGACGGCGAGGCCGGCCCCGACGCGGGCGGCGTCCGGGTCGAGGCGCTGCACGAGGCCGCTGTCGTCGCTGACCCAGAGCGCCGTCCCGTCGTCCGAGAACCAGGTCGGCGACGGCCCGGTCGCGATCCGCGCGGTGACGGCGAGGGTCGCCGGGTCGACCCGCGCGACGGCGCCGTCGGTCTGCAGCGCGACCCACACGCCGTCGTGGCGCACGGCGATGCCGCCCGGCGTCGTGCCCACGTCGACGCGCCTCGCCGTCCCGTCGGCCGGGTCGACCCGCAGCAGCGAGCGCACGTGGTCGTCGGTCCAGAGGTGCGTGCCGTCCGAGCGGAGGTCCCAGACCTCGCCGCCGACGTCGACGGTGCGCACCCGCCGCCCGGTGGCGGGGTCGAGCGCCTCGAGCCGCCCGAGCTCGACGTCCGCCACCCACAGCAGCCCGTCGGCGACGGCGACGCCGCACGGGTGCATCCCCGTCGTGAGCCGGCGCCGGACGTGCCCGGCCGCGTCGAGCCGCACGACCTGCCCCGCTCCGTAGAGCGTGACCCAGACGCCGTCCCCGTCGGCGGTGAGCGCGCAGGGCTGGGCGCCGACGTCGACGGCCACCGCGGCTCCGGCAGGCACGGGTCGCGCGCCCGGCAGGGTGACGGGGATGGGTGCGGGGGCCGCGGCGGTTCCCGAGGAGGCGGGAACCCCGGACGTCGCCGGCGCGGCGCCTCCCGCCGCGCAGGCGGCGAGCACGGTCGCGACCCCGACGGCGACTCCGATGCCGACCCCGAGGGCCGTGGCCCGCCCCACCCTCGCGCTGTGCATGAGCGGACCGTACGAAGCCCGGTCGGCACGGCGCTTCCAGGATCGTGCCCGTTTGCCGCGTCTACGGCTTCGGGGTACCCCTGAGGCATGAGCGGTCAGGGCGGCAGCGGTCAGGGCGGCAGCGGTCAGCTGGGCAGCGGTCAGGTCGACGGGCCGGAGTGGGGGGCGAGCGACAACGCCGCCGGCAACGCCTCGCCCGACGTCGCCGGCGAGATCCTCGGCGAGCACGCCGAGGACGGCGTCAGCGACGCCGACCGGGACCTCCACCGCCCCGAGCACCACCACCGCGCGCCGGGCGACCTGCACCAGCCGCGCACGGGTGCCGAGACACCCGTCGACGCCGAGGATCTCGTGCACGCCCGCGGGCAGGACGTGACGCCCGCGACCCTGCGCGAGGCCGAGGCCGACCTCGACGCCGAGGGCCGCGAGGCCGTCGAGCGAGAGGTGCCCGAGCTCGACGACTGAGGGGAGCTGCCCCTCAGGCGGGAAGGATCACGTGCTCCACATCGCCCTGCTGCTCGTCTGCGCCGTCGTCATCTACCTCGCCTGCGAGTGGTTCGTCAACGCCGTCGAGTGGCTCGGCGTCCGCCTGCGGATCGGCCCGGTCGCCGTGGGGACCGTGCTCGCAGCGGCGGGCACGGCGCTGCCCGAGAGCGTGGTGACCTTCGTCGCCGTTCTCTTCGGCAGCCCCGAGCACGGCGACGACGTCGGGATCGGCGCCGCGCTGGGAGGCCCCCTCGTCGTCGGGACCATCGCCTACGGCGTGACCGGGCTCATGCTCATGCGGCGGCGCCGGGCCCCGGTCGCGGCCCTCGCGGGCGTCGCGGGGAGGGAAGGGGCGAGGGAAGGGGCGGAAGCGGGGAGGGAAGGGTCGGAGGAGAGCCCGGACGTCGACCAGCTCGACGCCGTCGACACCGCTCGGCTGGCCCGCGACCAGGCCTGGTTCCTGGTGATCTTCGCGGTCAAGGTGCTGCTCGGCCTGGTCGCCTTCGCGATCAAGCCCTGGTTCGGCTGGCTGTTCCTCGGGGCGTACGCCCTCTACTTCAGCCGCGAGGTCGCCGGCGACGGGGAGGCCGCCTCGGGTGACGACCTCGAGCCGCTCAAGCTGCAGCGCGGCCGGGCCGTTCCGACAACGCCCGCCGTCGTCGTGCAGACCCTGGTGACCCTGGCCCTCGTCTTCGTCGCCTCGCAGGTCTTCGTCCGCCAGCTCGAGTGGGCCGGCCCGGCACTCGGCCTGCCGTCGGCGGTCGTGGCGTTGCTGCTCTCGCCGATCGCCACGGAGCTGCCGGAGACGATGAACGCCGTCATCTGGGTCCGGCAGGGCAAGGCCGAACTGGCGCTGGCCAACATCTCGGGCGCCATGATGATCCAGGCGACCGTGCCGTCGGCCCTGGGGCTGTTCTTCACCCCGTGGCTCTTCGATGCCCCCCTCGTCCTCGCGGGCGTCGCGACGATGGCCGCGGTGGGTTACCTCCTCCTCGTGCTGCGCAGCGGCCGCCTCACGCCGGGCCGCCTCGCCGCAGCTGCCCTGTTCTACGTCGGCTTCGCCGTCGCCCTCGTCGTCACGCTCGCCTGAGCGCCACCAGCACCTTTCAGTGCCGCCGCCCCCCATCTGGCTGGGGGCCTGGGGGGCCGTCGGAGCTAATTCACGCCTACAACAGGCCATAAGCGCGGATGGCGTCTACAGTGATGCACGCGCGGATAGATCGCGCCATGCCTTGTTCAAGTTGTCGCCAGGATCAGGAGGCACAGGTGTCGCTGACGGAGATGGCGGTGACGACGCAGGTTTCGGCCGGCGAGCGACGGGTTCCGTGGCGGGGGATGGTGGAGGCCCTCGACGAGGTCGTCCTGCTCCTCAACGCCCAGTACGTCGTCGCCTACGCCTCGCCGTCGGTCGACGCACGGCTGGGGTACACCCCGCAGGAGCTGACCGGCCAGGCGCTCGGCGACCTGGTCCACCCCGACGACCTTCGCGCCGCGCTGCGGCACCTGGCGGAGCTGTCGAGCCGTCGGCGTCGCGCGGCACGCCATGCGGGTGCGGCGGGCGGACGGCGACCACACCTGGCTGGAGTGCACCCTGACGAGGACCACCCCGGACGGTGCCGGGGGCGGGTTCATCGTGGTGTCCGGCCGTGAGGGCAGCACCCGGGCGAATCTCGAGGACCGGCTCGCCGTGGTCGACCGGCGCTACCGGACCCTGGTGGGCTCGCTGGCCGAGGGCGTCGTCGTCGTCGACGACCAGCTCCGCGTCGAGGAGGTCAACGACGAGGCCGCGGCCCTGATCGGCTGGCTCCCGCAGGAGCTCCTCGGCCGCCGCTGGTTCGACGTGCTCGACGTCTGGGACGAGAACGGCCAGCGGCAGCGGATGGACAGCCCGGCGGTCGTCGACCTGGTCACCACGCCCGCGCGGCACGAGGTGTGGCGCACCGTCCTGCGCAAGGACGGCGCCAAGGTGCTGGTGCGGACGCGCTGGACGCCCCTGGCCGGCGGCTCGGCCGGCCACTGCGGCTACGTCGTGACCCTGCAGGACGTGCTCGGCGCTCGAGGGGGCGCCCCGTCCCTGCCCCAGCAACGCCGGCAGGCTCGCACCGCGGCCGGCCTCACGCCGCGCGAGCACGAGGTGCTCGAGCTGCTCGCCGACGCGCAGGACGCGATGGACATCGCCCGGATCCTCGAGCTGTCCGTCTACAGCGTGCGCGGCCACATCAAGAGCCTGATGCGCAAGCTCGGCGTCCACAGCCAGCTGCAGGCCGTCGTGGTGGCGGCTCGCCGCGGCATCGTCGACGTCGTGGGAGGCCCGTCGCGGCCCGCGTAGGCGCCCTCAGGCGAACGTGACGGTCACCTCCAGGCCGCCGGCGGGCCGGGCTCGCGCGATCAGAGCCGCGCCGTGCGCGTCCGCGATGGCGCGGACGATGGCCAGGCCGAGCCCGTGCCCGTCCGCCGTGCCGGGTCCGCGCGGCGTCGAGCTGCTGGAACGGCTCGAACAGACGGTCGACCTCTGCCGCGCGGGACCAGCGGGCCGGAGTTGCTCACGACGATCCGTCGCGCCGGCCGTCGCACGGTGGCGGTCGCCACGTCGACCCGGCCGCCCTGCGATGTTGTGGCGCAGCGCGTTGTCGACCAGGTTCGCCACCAGGCTCTCGACCAGCCGCGGATCCCCCGGACCGCGCGGTGCCGCGCTCGAGCGTCGTCTCCAGCGCCGACGCCGTCACGTCGGCCGGCCGCGCACGACCGCCGCGAGCGACGTCGGCGAGGTCGAAGGGCTCGCGGCGCTCCACCCCCTGCTCGCCGCTGGCCAGCGTCAGCAGCGCCTCGATGAGCCGCTCCTGTGCCGCGCCGAGGCGCGAGCACCTCGCTGGCAGGTCGGCTCGCAGCGACTCCAGCGTCGCGTCCGGGTCGGCGAGCGCGACCTGCAGCAGCGCCCGCTCCGCGGTCAGCGGCGTCCGCAGCTCGTGCGAGGCGTTGGCCACGAAGTGCCGCTGCGACGCGAACGCCGCCTCCAGCCGCTCGAACAGGTCGTCGAGGGTCGCCGCCAGCTCGGCGAACTCGTCAGTGCGGCCGGTCGCGCCCGAGCCGCCGGTGCAGGTTGGTCGCGGAGATGTCGCGCGCGGTCGCGGTGATCGTGCGCAGCGGCCGCAGGAAGCGCCCGGCCGACCAGCCAGCCCAGCCCGATCGACACCAGCACCAGCGCCGCGAGACCCAGGGACCACATCGCGACGGGGAACCCCGAGACCGCCTGTCGGGTGCGGGGCCACGGCGCGGAGCCGGCCGGGGCGCGACTCGCGCTGACTCCGAGCAGCGGGACCGTCAGCAGCGCTGCGCCGGCCACGAAGAACGGGCCGGCGTAGAGCAGCGTGAGCTGCGTCCGCAGCGTGAGCCGGCGGCGGATCACGGCTCGCCGATCCGGTAGCCGCCCTCGCGCACGGTGTGGATCACCGGCGGATCGCCGAGCTTGGCCCGCAGCCGGCGGATCGTCGTCTTCACCGCGGTGGTGAACGGGATCCGCCGCCTCGTCCCACACCCGCTCCAGCAGCTCCTCGGCGGACACGAGCCGCCCGCCCGCGGCCGAGCAGGCACTCCAGCACGGCGAACTCCTTCGGGCTGAGGTCCAGCCGCCGGCCGGCCCGGGAGGCGACCCGGCGGCCGGCGTCGAGGGTCAGGTCGCCGGTACTCCAGCACCGGCGGGACCAGCGGCGTCGGGGCGGCGCGCCGAGCGCGCGGATCGCGCGCGACCAGCTCGGCGAAGTCGAACGGCTTGGGCAGGTAGTCGTCGGCGCCCAGGCCCAGCCCGTCGACCCGCTCGCTTGACCGTGCTCGACGCCGTCAGCATGAGCACGCGGCTGCCGGGATGCGCCGGCGACGATCCGCCGGCACACCTCGTCGCCGTGCACCCCGGGCAGGTCGCGGTCGAGCACCACGACGTCGTACCGGGTGCACCGCCAGGTGCTCCAGCGCGTCGTCGCCGTCGAGGACCACGTCGACCGCCATGCCCTCGCGGCGCAGTCCGGTGCCGATCGTGCGGGCCAGGATCTCGAAGTCCTCGACCACCAGCACGCGCATCTCCCCACGATGCCAGGTCGCCGGTGACGGCCAGGTGTCGTCCGCCGGCACCGGGCTGCCACCGGGGTGGGCGTAGACCGTGTCCATGACGAAGAACGACATCGACGCCTGCACCGAGGTCGGCACTGACGATCAGCATCGAGGTCAGCGGACTGCGCAAACGGTTCGGCGCGACCACGGCGCTCGACGGCATGACGTTCACCGTCCGGCCCGGCAGGTCACCGGTTTCGTCGGGCCCAACGGTGCCGGCAAGTCCACGACGATGCGGGTCATCCTCGGCCTGGACGCCCCCGACGCCGGCGCCGCCCTGGTCCGCGGCCGGCCGTACCGGGCGCTGCGGAACCCGCTGCGCACGCTCGGTTCGCTGCTCGACGCCGCCGCGCTGCAGCCGAGCCGCACGGCGCGCAACCACCTGCTGTGGCTCGCCCACTCCCAGGGCCTCGGCGCCCGCCGGGTCGACGAGGTCCTCGAGCAGGCCGGCCTGGAGGCCGTCGCCCGGCGCCGGGCCGGCGGGTTCTCGCTCGGCATGCGCCAGCGGCTCGGGATCGCCGCGGCGCTGCTCGGCGACCCGCCGGCGCTGATGCTCGACGAGCCGTTCAACGGCATGGACCCGGAGGGCATCATCTGGATGCGCGGCTTCCTGCGCACCCTCGCCGGCCGAGGGCCGCGCGGTCCTGGTCTCCAGCCACCTGATGAGCGAGCTGCAGGGCACCGCCGACCACGTGGTGGTGGCCGGCCGCGGGCAGGGTCATCGCCGACGCGAGCGTCGCGGAGCTCCTCGCGACCGCGTCGACGCTGGAGGACGCCTACCTGGAGCTCACCCGCGACGCCGTCGAGTACCGGCCCGCGACGGCCGAGGAGGGGCTGTGAGCCTGTCCGCGCCGATCCTGCGGGCCGAGTGGACCAAGTTCCGCACCGTCCGCGGGTGGGTGATCGGCAGCGCGGTCGTCGTCGCGCTGATCATCGCGTTGGGACTCCTGCCGGGCATGCAGGGCTCGTGCGGCACGCAGGGCCCCGGCTCCGAGTGCCGGCCGACCATCGGCCCCGGCGGCGAACCGGTCACGGACAGCTTCACCTTCGTCCACCAACAGCTGACCGGAGACGGCAGCATCACCGTGCGCGTCAGCGCTCTGACCGGCCTCCTGCCGGCGCCGGACCGCGGCGGGCCCCGCCCCGGCGTCGCTCCCTGGGCCAAGGCAGGGCTCATCGTCAAGGCCGGGACCGGCCAGGGTTCCAGCTACGCCGCGATCATGGTCACGGGTGGACACGGAACCCGGATGCAGTACGACTACACCCACGACATCGCCGGCCGGCCCGGCGCCGTCGGCCCGGGAGCGCCGCGCTGGCTCCGGCTCACCCGCGCCGGCGAGACCGTCACGGGCGCCGAGTCCGCCGACGGCACCCGCTGGACGACCGTCGGCACGGCCCGGCTCGCCGGCCTGCCCGCGACGGTCGAGGTCGGCCTGTTCGTCACCTCCCCCCAGTACGCCGAGGAGGTCGACACGTCACTGGTGTCGGGGGCCATGGGCGGTCCGAGCCAGGCGACGGCCACCTTCGACAAGCTCGCGCTCCAGGGCGGGCGGCAGGGCGCCGGCTGGCAGTCGACACGCGTGGGCGGGGCAGGATCGGGGCCCGGCGCGGGGCCGCCGGTCGGCGATCTCGCTGTCCAGCGGGACGGCGGTGTCTTCCGCCTGACCGGCTCGGGCGACATCGCACCGGCGGTCGCCGGGGCCGCCGGCGCCGGCGTGTCCGTCACCCAGACGCTGGCCGGCACGTTCGCCGGCCTGATCGTCGCGGTCGTCGTCGGGGCCCTCTTCATGAGCGACGAGTACCGTCGCGGGCTCATCAGGACGACCTTCACCGCCAGCCCGGGGCGTGTCCGTGTGCTGGCCGCGAAGGCGGTCGTCGTCGGCGGCGTCACCTTCGTGGCCGGCCTCGCCGCCGCCGCCGTCGTGGTCGTCCTCGGGCAGCGGGAGCTGCGCCGCGACGGCGTGTCCGTCCTCCCCGCCTCGACCGCCACCGAGCTGCGGATCGTGGTGGGGACGGCCGGCCTGCTCGCCGTGGCGGCGGTGCTGGCGCTCGGCCTCGCAGCGGTGCTCCGCCGCAGCGTTCTCGCCGTCACCACCGCCGTCGTCGTGATCGTCCTGCCGTACGTGCTGGCCATGACGATCCTGCCGACGGGCGCCGCGCAGTGGCTGCTGCGGGTCAGCCCCTCGGCGGCGTTCGCCGTGCAGCAGGCAGCCCAGGAGTATCCGCAGGTGGCGAACCTGTACACCCCGCCGGACGGGTACTTCCCGCTGGCGCCGTGGGCCGGCTTCGCCGTCCTCGCCGGGTGGGCCGCCCTGGCCCTCGGCTCCGCCGCCGTCCTGCTGAGGCGGCGCGACGCATGAGCCGCGAGCTATGAGCGCGGCATTGCGCGCCGAGTGGACCAAGATCCGCACCTCACCGGGCACCGTGGCACTCCTGATCGCCGTGGTCGTGAGCACCGTCGGGCTGAGCGTGGCCGCGGCGGCGTGCTCCGGGTCGGGCTGCGGGCCCGACCTGCCCAGGCTCAGCCTGACCGGGGTGCAGCTCGGCCAGGCGGTGGTGGCGGTCCTCGCGGTCCTGATGATGGGCAGCGAGTACAGCAGCGGCATGGTGACCGTGACCCTGACCGCGGTGCCGCACCGCAGCCGGGTCCTCGCCGCGAAGGCGGTCGTCGTCGCGGCCACGGTGGCGGTCGCGGCGACCCTGGCCGTCACCGGCTCGGTCGTGGCGGGCCGGCTCCTGCTCCCCGGCTACCACGTGGCGCTGCGCCCGGCCGTCGGCTCGGTGGCCTACCTGGTCCTGGTGGGGCTGCTGAGCCTCGGCACCGCCACCGCCGTCCGAAATCCGGCGGCCGCGGTCGGCGTGGTGCTCACCCTGCTCTACGCCCTGCCGATCCTCATCGGCGTCGTCATCGACGAGAGCTGGCAGCGGCACCTCGAGCAGATCGCGCCGGCGACAGCGGGGCTCGCCGTCCAGGCCACCGTCGGGGATCCCGTCATCGGTCCGTGGCAAGGGCTCGGCGTCCTGGCGCTCTGGGCCTCGGCGGCCCTGCTGGCGGGGGCCGCGGTGCTGGAACGCCACGATGCGTGAACCGTGGCCGGGCGCGAGCGCGGCTGCGGCTGGCCGACGCGCCGCCGACCGTCGATGATGCCTGTGGCGGCTCGGCACGAGGCCGATCGCCGGCTGGAGGACGTCGATGGACGCGTGGCCGGGCACACCCGACGAGGCTCTGCGCTTCCTGCTCGAGGGCAACGAGCGCTTCGTGGCGGGCCAGGCGGACCACCCCAACCAGGACGCCGCGCGACGCGAGCAGAACGCCGTCGGCCAGCGCCCCTTCGCCGTGCTCTTCGGCTGCTCGGACTCGCGGGTCGCCGCCGAGATCGTCTTCGATCGCGGGCTCGGCGACCTCTTCGTCGTCCGCACGGCCGGTCACCTGGTGGGCGAGGAGGTGATGGCCAGCCTCGAGTACGCCGTCGCCGTTCTGGAGACCCCCCTCGTGGTCGTGCTCAGCCACGACAGCTGCGGCGCCGTCGGAGCGGCCCTGCAGGCGCACGAGAGCGGCGTGACCCCTCCCGGCCACCTGCGCCACATCGTCGAGCGCCTCACCCCCGAGATCCTCGCCGCCCGCTCGCAGGGGCTGACCGACCCCGACGAGATCGCCAAGTCGCACGGTCGCGGGACCGCCCGCGAGATCCTGGCCGGGTCCTCGATCGTGCGCGAGCGGGTGCTCGAGGGCCGCTGCGGGATCGTGGTGCTCGCCTACCGGCTGGCCGAGGGCCGGACGAACATCGTCGCCTCGCACGGCCTCGGCGTGCACGTCTGACTCCGGCGTCTGACTCCCGCGCCCGCTAGTCCTGCGGGGGCGAGTCCTCCGGGTGCATCCAGGGCGCGTGCCCGCTGTCGGCCACCGCGGCGGGCGCGTCGGCGAGAGCGAACCGGTCGCGCAGCCGCCCGTAGAAGTCCGAGCGGTGCAGCCGGACGAGCCGGGCCCGCCACGGCGAGGCGTAGACGGCGAGCCAGTCACCGGGATCCATGACCCCGCGCAGCTGTCCGTCGACGCTCACCGCCACCTGGCCGGAGCGTTCGAGCACGCGTACCGAGACGACCTCGTCGGCCGCGAGCACGAGACTCCGGTTGAAGATCATGTGCGGCGCCACCGGGGTCATCACGATGCCCTCGAGGCGCGGCGACATCACGGGGCCGCCGGCCGAGAAGCTGTACGCCGTCGACCCGGTCGGCGTCGCCACGATCAGCGCGTCCGCGCTGTAGGACGCGAAGAGCCGGTCGCCGAGGTACACCCCGAGCGAGGCCTGCCGGTCACGGGCCAGCTTCTCGAGCACGACGTCGTTCACCGCGACGACGTCGAGTGACACCCCGCCGCCGACGTCCGCGCCCGGGGTGAGCCGTGGACGCGGCGGCGGCAGGGCAGGGCCGCGGCCGTACCGCAGCAGGCTCTCCATCCCCAGCGGCAGCTCCAGCGGCCTGGAGGCGCGCATCGTCAGGGTGAGCCGCTCCTCGACCTGAGCGCCGCCGTGGTGCACCGCCTCGAGCGCGGTCTCGACGTCGCCCACCTCGACCTCCGTGAGGAAGCCGACCCGGCCCACGTCGACGCCGAGCACGGCGCAGTCGGCCGCGCTGGCCACCCGCACGCCGCGCAGGAACGTGCCGTCACCGCCGAGGGTGACCAGCAGGTCGAGGTGCCCGGCCCGCTCGGCCTCGTCGTCAGCGCTGCGGCGGGGCGCGTCGTCGTCCCAGACGTCGATGTTCACCCAGTCGACGTCGTGGGCCTCGCACCACTGCCGCACCACCGCGGCGGCCTTGATCGCAGCGGGCCGGCCACCGTGCTCGATGATGCCGATCCGGTGCAGCGTGCCGTCCTCGTCGCTCACCCGTGCTCCTCCCGCAATCCCAGGATCACGACCACGACGGCCGCGACCAGCGCGAGGCAGGCGCCCGTGAAGACCGCCTGCAGCTCGCCGACCACGGAGGCCAGCGTGGCGTGTTCGTACGCCGGGCACGACCCGGGTGTCCGCGGGCACAGCGTGAACGGCGAGCCGATGGCGGCCTGCCGGGCCGCGAAGACCCGCAGGCCGACGGCGGTGAGCACGCTGAGGCCGACGAGCATGCCGGCGGTGCGCGCCAGCACGGCGAGGGCGCTGACGAGCCCGTGCACCGGCGGAGGCGCGGCCGAGAGCAGCACGGCGTTCGTCGGCGCGATGGCCAGCCCGATGCCGAGGCCGGCCACCGCCAGCAGCACTTGCGCCGGTGCGCCGTAGAGGGCGCGCTCGTCCCAGCTGCGGGTCCCGGCCAGGGCGAGCGCGGCCAGGGCGAGGCCCCCCGCGGCGACGGCCCGGGCCGGCACGCGCGGGCCGAGGCCGCCGGCTCGCGGCCCGACGAGCCAGCCCCCCGCGAGCGCCCCCACGGGCAGGGCGGCGAGGAACTCCAGGAGCACCAGGGCGGCCCCGAGCTGCGACGTCGGGAAGCGCGTGACGCGGGCGAACACCGGGACGTCGACGATGACGGCCACGAGCGCCACCCCCACGAGCGCGTTCGCGGCGATCGCCGCGCGTGCCCCCCGGGCGGCCAGCGCTCCGCGGGGCACCAGCGGCGAGCGGGCCCGCCGCTGCCGGACGGCGAAACCCCCGGCCGCGACAGCGGCGACGCCCAGGTAGAGCGGCCACCGGTCGTCGACCACCGACCGGGTCGTCTCGGCCCCCGCGAAGGTCAGGACGACGCCCGCGAGGGCGGCGCCGAGCAGGAGCGCGCCGACGAGGTCGACGTCGGCCACGGTGCCGCCCCGCTCCCTGTCGGCGCGCCGCACCCGGTGGACCCGGACGCCGGCCGCGATCGCGGCGCCGGCGAGGAGGGCCGCCGCCGCGAGCGCCAGCGGGCTCAGCCAGGTGCTGTCGCCGGTGACGGGCACGAGCACGGTGCCGAGCGTGACGCTGGTGGCGAGGACGTCGGGTGGTCGCAGCACGAGGGCCAGCGCGACCGCCCCGAGCACGGCCGGCACGAGCATCGCCGCGGTGGCCACGAGCGTGCGCCTGCCGGCCGCGGCGTGGGGCCCACCCGTGGCGCCGCCCGCCGCGAGGGGCAGTGCCGCGGCCAGTACGAGCGCCGCGCCCAGGTTGATCCAGAAGATCGCCCGCCAGTCGGCGGCGGCCAGGACCGCGGCCCCGGCGAGCGGGCCCAGCACGGCGCCGAGCTCCTGGGCGGCGCCGACGACGCCGAGCGCCGGCCCGCGGTCGCGCTCGGCCCACAGGTCGGCGACCAGGGCGAGGGTGGGCGGCACGAGGCCACCGGCGCCGAGGCCCTGCACCGTCCGGCCGGCCACGGCCACGGGCAGCGTGGTCGCGCTGGCGGTCACCAGCGAGCCCAGAGCGAAACCGAGCAGGCAGGTCGTGAGCACGGGCACCCGGCCGGCGACGTCGGACACCCGGCCGGCGACCGGCAGCACGACGACGTACCCGAGCAGGAACCCGGTGACGATCGGCGCCGCCCGGGCCAACTCGTCGACGCTCAGGCCGACACCGGCCATGATCTCGGGGAGGGCCAGCACGACGACGTACGTGTCGGCCGCCCCGAGCAGCACCGCCAACGCCGGCGCCGCGAGCCGCAACGGCCGGTGTGCCGGGGGGCCGCCGGCGGGTGCGGTGCCGGCGGTCTCAGCCGGCCGGAGCACTGATGTCGACCTGCTCGCCGTAGCGGTCGAGCACGACCGTGTACGTACTCTGCTCCCCGGCGGTGAAGAAGGGCCCGGTCAGAGTGGCCTCGCGGAGCTGGCCGGTGGCCTCGTCGATGCCGAACACGGCGTCCACCGGCTTCGTGGCGTCGGCCGTGGTCAGCACGCGCGCGACGGCGTCCCCGGGGATCTGCGCGGCGACCTGCTTCAGCACCTCGGCGCCGCGGCGCTTCTCACCGGCGAAGCTGGGACCGGTCGCGGCCGACAGCAGATCGCCGAGGCCGCCCTTCGCGGCGAGCAGGGTGCCCGGGTCATGGACGCCGAACTGCCCGGGGTTCACCTTCGACCAGGCCGACCCGAAGATCTGCGCCCAGACGGTGCCGGCGACCGAGACGACCTTGGCACGGAGCTTCTGCCCGGCGACGACGACGTCGAGGGTGCCGCTGAACCGGTCGGGCCGCACGACGTCGCCCTCGGCGCCGGACAGCACGGCCGAACCGGCCGGCGTGACCGGCGTGGTGATCGTGAAGTGCAGCGCGGGGGCGGCGTCCAGGGCCTTCTTCGCCCCGGCGAGCGTTCCCGCGGCGTCGAGGGTGGCCGACCCGGCGGACGACCCGGCCGACGTGGCCTTCGCCGCGCCGTGGGTGCAGCCCGCCAGCAGGGCGGCGAGCAGCGCGGGCGCCAGCAGGGCTGCCACGAGCAGGGATGGGCAGAAGTGCGCGGCGATCGCGTCGGGGCCGGCCGGCCGGGGGGTCGCACCGGCCCAGCCTGCCAGACCCGGAGCGGTGCGACGGGCGACGCGGGTGCAGGCTTAGGAGGCGAGCAGCGGACGAGAGGACGGAGCAGCATGAGCGAGGTCACCGACAGCCCGGTCGACTGGGTGGCGGAGCACACGAAGCGCTACCTCGAGAGCGGCGGCGAGGACGGGCACGAGTGGCACCCGGGCGTCCCGACGCTGCTGGTGACGACCACGGGGCGCAAGAGCGGCGTCAAGCGGCGCACGGCACTGATCTACGGCCGCGACACCGCCGACTACGTGATCGTCGCGAGCAACGGCGGCACGCACGAACACCCCGCCTGGTACCTGAACCTCGAGGCGGACCCCGAGGTCGAGCTGCAGGTGCTCGACGCGGTGATCCCGGCGACTGCGCGCACCGCGACCGGCGCGGAGCGGGAGCGCCTGTGGGCGCTGATGCGCCAGATCTGGCCGTCGTACGACAGCTACCAGACGAAGACCGACCGGGAGATCCCCGTCGTCGTGCTGACGCCGAAGGCTGCCGGGAGCCCGTGACCGACGGCGCGAGCAGGGGGGTGAACGGCGCGGCCGTGCTGGACGGGTCCGACGTCAGTAGCGGCGACCAGCAGCGCCGGCGTGACCTGCGCCGGATGAAGAGCGTGGCGACGGCGCTGCTGGTCGCCGCCGCGCTCGGCTACCTGCTGACGCTGCGCGGGCGCACGGACGGCGGCTGGCTGGGGTTCGTCAACGCGGCCTGCGAGGCGGCGACGGTCGGTGCGGCGGCGGACTGGTTCGCCGTCACGGCCCTCTTCCGGCACCCCCTCGGGCTGCCCATCCCGCACACGGCGCTGATCCCCACCCGCAAGGACGCCCTCGGCCGGTCGCTGCAGGACTTCGTCGCCCAGCACTTCCTCGCGCCGGACGTCGTCCGCGGCCGGGTGGCCGCCGTCGGGGTGGGTCGCCGGGTGGGATCGTGGCTCGCCGATCCCGGGCACGCCGAGCGCGTCGGCCAGGAGATCGCGGGCGCGGCCCGCGGCCTGCTGACCGTCATGCAGGACGACCGCGTGGTCACCGTGCTCGAGCAGGTCGTGCTCCGGCCGATGCTCGCCCGGCCGTGGGCGCCGCCGGCCGGCCGGCTGCTCGAACACCTGGTGACCGAGCAGGCGCACCGGCGCCTGGTCGACCTGCTCGCCGAGGAGCTGCACGATTGGCTCGACCGGCACGAGGACGTCGTGACCGCGCTGGTGCGCGACCGCGCCCCCTCGTGGACGCCGTCCTGGCTCGACGAGCGCGTCGCGCAGCGGACCTACCACGAGGCCCTGCGCTGGGCGGGCGACGTCCGCAGCGACCCGCGGCACCGGGTCCGGCTCGCGATCGACGACGCGCTGCTCAACCTCGCCAAGAACCTGCGGTCGGACCCCGAGACCCAGGCGCGCGCGCTCGAGCTGCAGCAGCGCGTGCTCGAGAACGACGGCGTCCGCGAGGCGGTCGAGGCCCTGTGGGTGGCCGTCCGGGCCGTGCTCGAGGATGCCACCCGCGACGAGGGCAGTGACCTGAGGCGTCGCCTGGTGACGGGGATCTCCTCGTTCGGGACCCGGCTCGCCGCGGATCCCGCGCTGCAGGCGAGCGTCGACCGGTACGCGCAGGACGCCGCCGGCCACCTCGTGACGAGCTACCGCGACGAGGTCGCGACGGTGATCTCCGAGACCATCGAGCGCTGGGACGGCGCCGAGGCCAGCCGGCGGATCGAGCTGCACGTCGGCCGCGACCTGCAGTTCATCCGCATCAACGGCACGGTGGTGGGTGGCCTGGTCGGCGTGCTGATCCACACGGTCACGGTGCTGGCGAGCTGAGTGCCGGCGAGCTGACCTACCCAGCAGGGGTACCTTCACACGCCCGTTGCGAGATCATGGGCGACACTGGCGGCCGTGACGGCGTACGGGCAGGACGACCACGACGGGGACGGCGACGGCGCGCGGCTGTGGGTGGTGAGGCACGGCCCGACCGAGTGGAGCTCGGTGGGCAAGCACACCGGCAGCACCGACATCCCGCTCACCGAGGAGGGCGAGCGCGAGGCCGCGTCGCTGCGCGACCGGCTGGCGAAGCTGGACTTCGCCCTCGTGCTGACGAGCCCGCTGCAGCGGGCCCGGCGCACGGCCGAGCTCGCGGGCTTCCCGGACGCCGAGGCCGAGCCGCTGGCCGTCGAGTGGGACTACGGCGACTACGAGGGCCTCACCCGCGGCGAGATCCGGGCGAAGGTGCCCGGCTGGTCGCCCTGGACCAACCCCGACATGCCGAACGGCGAGCGCCTCGACCAGGTGGCCGCGCGCGCGGGCCGGATCGTGGAGCGGGCGAGGACCTCGGGTGCCGAGAACGTGCTCCTGTTCGCCCACGGCCACCTGCTGCGGATGGTCGCGGTCAGCTGGATCGAGGCTCCCTGGACGCTCGCGTGGCGGCTGCCGCTGGAGCCGGCGGGCCTCTCGGTGCTCGGCTGGGACCGCGGCACCGCCGTGCTCGAGCGCTGGAACGCCTGAATAGAGCGGGATCTTGAGTTTCGCCGCTGCCTGGGCGGGAACGGTAGCGGCATGGCCGTGATGGAGATCGTCGATCGCACCGCAGAGGCACGCAGCCTCGACCCCGTGGCCCAGCGCGTCGCCGCGCTCGTCCGCCGTGTCCCCGCGCCGGTCCGGGACGCCCTGCACGGCGTGTGGCTCGGCCACCCCGTGCACCCGATGCTCGCCCAGCTGCCGGTCGGCGCCTGGACCAGCACCGCGCTGCTCGACGTCCTCGCGCTGACGGTCTCCGACGGCGACCGCCGCGCCGGCGTCGACCGGGCGGCGGACGCCCTGCTCGCCGTCGGCCTCGCCTCGGCGCCCGCCGCCGCGGCCGCGGGAGCGGCCGACTGGTCGCAACTGCTGCCCGACCAGCAGCGGGTGGGTCTCGTGCACGCCTCGGCGAACACTCTCGCGATCGGCCTGCTGACCGCGTCCCTGGTGCAGCGCGGCCGCGGCCGGCGGGCGAGCGGCCGGCTGCTCGGCCTGCTCGGCGTCGCGCGTCGCCTCAGCGGGCGCGGGCATCGGCGGCCACCTCTCCTACCGCTGGTCCGCGGGCGCGAACCACGCCCAGTCGGTCCCGCACACGACCGACGGCGACTGGACCGAGCTCGGCCGGCTCGCGGAGTTCGGCCAGCGCGAGCCCGCGCTGCGGTCGGTGGGCGGCACCCCGGTGGTCGTCGTCCGGCGCGGCTCGACGGTCGACGTGCTCGCCGACGCCTGCTCGCACCTGTCGGGCCCGCTGCACGAGGGGCAGGTCGTGGACGACGCCGGCGTCGACTGCCTGGTGTGCCCGTGGCACGGCAGCACCTTCGTGCTCGACAGCGGCGCGGTGCGGCACGGGCCGGCCACCGCGCCGCAGCCGGTGTTCGAGGTGCAGGTGCGGGACGACGTCGTCCACGCCCGGGTCCGTCCCTCGGCGTAGTGCCTGAGACGGGCTCGCTTCAGCTGTTGCGGCCCGTGAGCAGGTCACGGGTGCGGTCGACGAGGCCCACCATCGGGCCCATCGTCTTGCGCGCCAGCTCGCCGCGCGGCGCCGCCGGGTGGGGGCGCGTCGGCGCGGCCTTCTTGGCGGTGCGCACCTTGTCGCCCAGGTCCTTCAGCTCCTGCTCGGAGTAGACGCCCCGCAGCGCCGGGAAGAGGTTGGCCTCCTCGTCGGCGATGTGCTCGTGCAGGCTCGTCACCAGCTTGTTCAGGGTCGGGCGGCTCTCGGGGGCGTGCGGGTCCTCGCCCTCGAGCTGCTTGAGGAGCTGCTCCACCTCGTGGTGGTCGGCGCGCTCCTTGTCGGCGATGGCCTTGCCGTTGGCGACGCGGTCCTCGATGGCCGGGTACAGGTAGGACTCCTCCGCGATCGCGTGCCGCACCAGTTCGGCGATCACGTGCTCCATCGTGTTCTGCCGGTCCTCCGGCGACAGTTGGTCGTCCTGCAGCTTCGTCAGCATCTCGTCCACCTCGCGGTGGTCGATGATGAGCTCGGCGATGACGTCGTCGTCGGGGTGGTGCTCAGGCATGGCGGTGTGTTCCTTCCGATGGGACTTCGGGGGCTCAGGCCGCCTGCAGGCCCTCTCGCAGGCGGCGCAGGGCCTTGCTGATCAGGCGGGACACCTGCATCTGCGTCACGCCGACGTCGTCGGCGATCTGCTGCTGCGTCCAGCCGGAGAAGAAGCGCAGCGCGAGGATGCGCCGGTCCCGCGGGGAGAGCCGCTCGAGCAGCGGCCGCACGGACAGCACGTCCTCGATCTGGCCGAGCATCGGGTCGAGGTCGCCGAGGGTGTCGCCGACGGCGAGGTCCTCGGCGCCGCCGACGGGGGCGTCGAGGGAGTGCACGTGGTAGAGGTCGGCGCTGGCCACGCACTCGACGACGTCGTCCTCGCTGGCGCCGAGGTGACCCGCGATCTCGCTCAGCCGAGGTGCGCGGCCGAGTGACTGGGTGAGGTCGGCCGAGGCGCGCTCCACCTCGGACCGCAGCTCCTGGATGCGCCGCGGCGGCCGGATGTCCCAACCCTGGTCGCGGAAGTGCCTCTTCACCTCGCCCGAGATCGTGGGCACGGCGTAGGCGAGGAAGTCACGGCCGCGCTCGGGGTCGAAGCCGTTGACGGCCTTCACGAGACCCAGGTGCGCCGCCTGCACGAGGTCCTCCACGGCTTCACCGCGGGACCGGTACCGCAGGGCGATGCTCGTCGCCACCGGCACGTTGACGACGACCAGACGTTCGCGCAGCTCGCTCCGCTCACCCTCGTCGGTGCACTCGCGCAGCTGCTGGACGATGTCGGCGGTCTCGCGCTGGCGTACCTCGTCCGCTGTGCCGCCGTGTCGGTTCGACATGATCTCTCCCGCATCGGCCCCAACGGGACGCGCGACCTGCAGGGGGGCCGGCCACGCCGACGGCGCCGCCCTCCGCGCCATCGACACTCAGACCATCACACTCGGACACATGCCGCAATCGCGGATGAATGCCACGTGCGAGGTGAACCTGCAGGTAGATCGAGAGTGCCCCGCCCCGCGCAGCCGCAGCACCCACCCCTGCGCCTGGCACCGCGCCGCAGGCAGGGCGGGGCACTGCTCCGTTCCTACCCTCCGTAGTGGCCGCCAAACGCGGGTCCTCCGAATTCGTGACGGCCATCGGGTGCAGGCCGTCGCTCACGGTGCCGACACAGAGTCCGTGCGGTACGAGGACGCGGTCGTGACCCCGGCCGCCGCTCGGGCGGGTGCTCGCGGCGGCGACAGCCGCGGCATGCCCTCCGGCGTCCGCCCGCCCGTACCGGCCGGCGGGGCGCTGCCCGTCCCGGCCGCGTTCCACGTCGCGATCGTGCGCCCGCTGACCCGGCGCCGTCACGTCCGCGTCGCCGGGGCCACCGCGGGCGGGATGGAGCGTCTGGCCTGGGCGCGCCGCGACCGGCCCGCCGGCGAGCCTGCCCCCGTCTCCGCCGCCGTCAGCATCGTCCCGGGAACATCCCGCCCGGGGCACGGGTCGGGCTCCGCACCGCGATCCGGGTTCGTGCCGCTCGCCGGCTTCGCCGTCCTCGACGACGTCGTCGGCGAACAGGAGGCCGGCTGCGCGCCGGGCCGCCACCGGCACGAGCCGCTGCGCTGGCAGCTCCTGCGGCACGTCCCGGGGTGGCGGCCGTCCCCGCCGTCCCGGGAGCAGGCCGCCGATGCCCCAGCTGATGCCGACTCAGCCGATGCCGCCGACGACACCGAGCAGCTCGAGGCCGCCGCGCCGCCGGTGCGGTCGCCCGCGCCCGCGCCTGCCGCCGACCTCGCGCCGACCGTGCGCCGACGTCGTCGCGAACCGGTGCCGGCCGTCCGCGCCGCCCTGATCGCGGCCCAGGCGCGCATCACCGCCGCGGACGGTGCCACCGCCATCGCGCGCGTCGCTGCAGAGGAGGCGGCAGCTCTCACCGACGCCCACGTCAGCGCCGTCGTGCTGCGCGCCGTCGAGGGCCCCCGCCTGCTGTGGCTCCACCCCGGCGGTCCGGACGCCGCCGATCTGTGGGGCCCCGCCACGCTCGCCGCCCTGCTCGGGGTCGGCCACCCCGTCCGCCGCGTCGTCGAGGGCGACCCGCTGGCCGGCGGTTCCGCCACCGCGCTCCTCGCCGTGCCGATGCCCAGCGGCGGCTCCGTCGTCGGCTCCCTGCTCGTCCGCCGGCACACGGCCCGCGCCTTCTCCGCCGGGGAGCAGGACGTGCTCAGCCGGCTCGCCCGCATGACGGGCGCCGCCCTCGTCGGCGCCGCACCTGTCGCCACCGCCGAGCCCGGTCCGAAGACCGACGCCGTCACCGGCTGGCCCGGGCCGCGGCGGTTCGCGGCGGACGCCGGCGCCGCGGTCCGCACGGCCGACCGCCACGGCATGGCCGTCCGCGTGGTCGCGGCGCACCTCGACGGGCTGGCGCGGGTGCGCGCGGACCTCGGCCAGGAAGCGGCCGACGGCGTCCTCAGGACGCTCGCGGTCGCTCTCGGCGAGGTGCTCCGCGTCGGGGACGTCGCGTACCGCATCGGCGAGGACCAGCTCGCCCTGCTGCTCCCGGCGACGGACGACGAGGCCCTGCCGGCCCTGCGGTCGCGGTTCCGGGACGTCGTCGACGACGTGCTGACCGCCGTCGCCCTGCCCGGCGAGCGGCGCGGCCTCGGCGTCCGGACCGCCCCGGTGCCGTTGGACACCGTCCGTGAGGGCATGGACGCCGTCGATGCCGCGCTCGGAGCCGTCGGCGTCACACCGCCCAAGGTCCGCTGGGCGCTGGGCTGAGGGCTCCGCCCCTACGAGCGGAGCAGCGGCGCCACCGCACGCTCCAGAGCCGCTTGCAGCGGCGCCGGGCCGTCGATCACCGCCGACAGCAGCGTGCCCCCCTGCACCGCCTCGAGCAGGGCCTGCGCGGCCGCCGCGGGGTCGGTCCCGGGAGGTAGCGACCCCGCCGCCACCCCGGCCGCGATCCCCGCCTCGAGCAGGGCGCGCCAGTGGTCGAAGGCGGCGGCGAGTGCCTGCCTGGTCGCGTCGTCGACCCAGGGGGCACCCGCCAGCTCCGCGGCGAGCGATCCGAGCGGACACCCGGCCGCGAAGCCACGGGCGCGCTGGGCCGAGACGACCCGGTACCGCCAGCGCAGCAGCGAGGCCGCGTCGCGGGGGGCATCGTCGTGCAGGCGCTGCACCGTGACCACCGCCTCGAGCTGGTGGCCGACGACGGCCCGAACGAGCCCGGCCTTGTCGCCGAAGTAGTGGTAGAGCTGCGACTTGCTCGTGCCGGTCGCGGCCCGGACGGCGTCCAGGGACGTCGCCGCGACGCCGGCTCGTGACATCAGGCCCGCGGTGGCGGCCACGATCAGCTCGCGGGTGGCGGCACCCCGTGCGGTCGCCGTGACGGTCAGCAGACTTCCTTCACGTCGACGGCCGCTCCGGGGTCGGACGGGGTGGTGGTGCGCGTGGTCGGCGTCGGCGACGTCTTCGACCCGCCCGTGCTCGTGCCGTTCGAGGTCGCCGCGGGCTTAGCCTTCGACGGCGGGGGCGACGTCAGGGCCTTCTGGATCTTCGTCTGGATGTAGTCGAAGTCGGGCCTGCCCGGGTTGATGTTGGCGTCGGTGAAGGGGAGGCTCCGCACGTGGGCCGACTTGACCCGCAGCAGAAGGGTGACCCAGGCGCTGAGGTCGTCGAGCTTGATGCTCGTGGTGATGTCGTTCTGCAGGGAGTGGGCGAGCTCGGGGAAGGACCGGGCCAGCTGGACCGGGTCCGCCTGCTGCGTGATGTCACCGATCACGCAGCGCTGCCGCACCATCCGCTCGTAGTCCGAGGAGTCGGAGCGGGACCGCGCGTACCACAGGGCAAGGTAGCCGTTGAGGTGCTGACGCCCCGGCTCGATGTAGGACTTCACGCCCACCTGGCGGCCGTTCGTGTCTTCGTGGCCGGCGACGGGGACACGCTTCTTGACGTTCACGTCGACGCCGCCCATGGCGTTGACGAACGCCTTGAAGCTGTCGAGGTCGAGGATGAGGGTCTCGTTGACGTCGAGCTTCGTGGTCTGCTCGACGCCGTCGACGGTCGCCTGCAGGCCCGGGTTCTTGAACCTGGCGTAGTACGAGCTGAAGGCACCCCCCTTCGAGTTCTCGACACCGAACTGCCAGAGCGCGTTGAACAGGCAGGGGTTGGTGGGGTTGTTGCAGGTGAACCCGTTCGGGTACTGCTCGGCCATCGGCGTGCCGGGGGGGAACGGCACGTTCTCGAGGTTGCGCGGGATCCCGATGAGCAGGGTGTCGCCGGTGTGCGTGTTGATGCTCGCCAGGATCGTCGAGTCGGTCCGGACGCCCGAGCGGTCCGCCCCCTTGTCGGATCCGATCAGCAGCACGTTCACCCGCGGAGTGCCCGCCCACGGATCGGCGGCGGCGGTCCGCGGGCGCACCGTGTGCTCGGTCTGCACGCCGTGGTCGGTGATGGCCTGGAGGGTGGTGCGCCCGATCAGGGAGTAGTTGGCGGTCTGCGCAGCCAGCATCCCGCCCGCCGCGATGATCGACGTCACGAGCAGGCCGCTGAGCGCCCGCTGGGCGGTCGTGAGGCTGGCGAAACGGCGCAGCGACGCGTGCGTCCCGAGCACGACGAAGGCCCAGAGCAGGGCCACGGCGACGGCGCCACCGGCGAGCAGCAGCAGGTCGTTGGTGTTCGTGGCGAACCGCAGGGCGAAGGCCGTGGTGTCGCCGAAGACGGCGAAGCCCGCCAGGCCGGCGACGATGAGCAGGGTCAGGCCGAGCAGGAGCCGCCCCGCGGTGCGCCGGCCGGCGGCGATGAGGCCGGCACCGGGCAGCAGGCTGCCGAGGATCGTCCACACGACGACGCCGCTGAACCCCTGGCCGTAGCCGGTCGCGTGCCGCCCGCGGTGCCGGCCGTGCGTCCGTTCGAGCGCGACCGCGCGCTGTCCGCGACCTCGGCCGTACTCCGTGTAGCCGTCGTCGGGGGTGTCGGGGCGACCATGACGTGCCGAGTGCGGCGCGACCTGGGTCACCCGTACACCTCCTGTTCCGCCGTCGCCGGGCGCGCGCCACTCGAGGACGAGGGCCGCGACGCAACATCCTCCCATGAGGACGCGCGAACCGGCGCCTGAGTTGCGTCGAGAAGCGGATGAGCCTCCGGCTCGGGTCGCCGGGCGACGTCGAGCCGCGCTTTGCCCCGCATCGCGCCCGGCCGCTACCCTGAGCCGGACACGAGGAGGCGTCGCCTAGTCCGGTCTATGGCGCCCGCCTGCTAAGCGGGTTTGGGGCTTCAACCCCATCGCGGGTTCAAATCCCGCCGCCTCCGCGCTGTTCGAGGGGTCCCGGGCGTTCGCCGACCGGGGCCCCTCGTGCTGTCCGAGGTACTTCTAGTGATTGCGTGATTACCCACCGTTCGGGAGGTGCCGTGGGGAATCTGTCCGCATGTCGTGGGCCCGCCGCCGTGGCCGCCGTGGTCGCCCTGCTGCTGGCCGGCTGCGGACCGCACCCGGCGTCGGCCGGGTCGGCCGCGCCGGGATCCGCGCCCTCGCCGACCGCGAGCTCGACCCCGACGCCGGGTATGACCCCGACCCCGACCGCGAGCCCGTCGACCGGCTCCGCCGCTGGGGGAGCGCCGGCACCGACGGCGTCCGGGGGCAGGCAGCTCCAGCTGCCGCGGGGCGGGCGGCAGATCTTCCCGGCGTACCGGCTCGTGGGGTATGCCGGTGCACCCGGCTCGACCGCCTTCGGCCGCCTCGGCATCGGCCGGATCGACGACCGCGTGAACGAGATCGAGAAGCTCGGGCGCCAGTACCGGGCCGGGCGCGAGGTCCTGCCCGTGCTCGAGCTCATCGCGGACGTCGCCCAGCACTTCCCGGGGGACGACGGCATGTACCGCGTCCGGATGGGCGACGGCGTCATCGCCGGCTATCTCGCCGCCGCGCGCCGGCACCACGCCCTGCTCCTGCTCGACGTCCAGCCCGGGCGGGCGGCCTTCCTCGACGAGGTCCGGAGCTTCCAGCGCTGGCTGCGCGAACCTGACGTGGGGCTGGCCCTCGACCCGGAATGGGCCGTGCACGGCGGCCAGGTGCCCGGGACGGTGTTCGGGTCCACCACCGGGGCGGTGATCGACAGCGTGTCGGCGTACCTCGACCACCTCGTCACGGCAGGGGGTCTGCCCCAGAAGGCACTCATCGTGCACCAGCTCAATCCGGGGGTGGTGCAGGGCTTCGAGAGGGTGCACCGGCGTGACGGGGTCGCTCTGGTCAAGAGCGTCGACGGCATCGGCAGCCCGGGCGCCAAGGTCACCACCTGGAAGCGCCTCGTGAAGGGGCTGCCACGCCAGATCCACCCCGGTTTCAAGCTGTTCTTCGAGGAGGACCGCGCGCAGGGGCCGCTGATGACCCCGGCCCAGGTGCTCGCGCTGAAGCCGCAGCCGGAGTACGTGCTCTACGAGTGAGCGGGTGTAAGCCCCCCACCTGGGGGTAACCGGCGGCCCATGACTGACACCAGGGACCAGAAGGACCAGTACACCGAGCAGGACCCGAAGCAGCAGTTCGGCCAGCCGGCGACGCAGGGCAAGGAGATCCCCGCCGTCGGGGAGCCCGGCTCGACCACGGAGCAGATGGACGCCGCACCCGACCACGGCGAGGAGAGCTATCGCGGCTCCGGACGGCTCACCGGCAAGCGAGCCCTCATCACCGGCGGCGACTCGGGCATCGGCCGGGCCGTCGCCATCGCCTTCGCGCGGGAGGGGGCGGACGTCGCGATCGTGCACCTGCCCAACGAGGGGGACGACGCCCGCGAGACGACGTCCTGGGTGGAGAAGGCGGGCCGCAAGGCCGTGGCGATCGCCGCGGACATCCGCGACGAGCAGCAGTGCACCGAGCTCGTCCGGCGCGCGGTCACCGAGCTCGGCGGCCTCGACGTCCTCGTCAACAACGCGGCCTTCCAGATGGCGCAGCCGGGCGGTCTCGCCGACATCACCACCGAGCAGTTCGACCGCGTGCTCAAGACGAACCTCTACGGGATGTTCTGGGTCACCAAGGCCGCGCTGGCGCACCTCGGGGAGGGCGCGAGCATCATCAACACCTCGTCGATCCAGGCCTACCAGCCCTCGCCCGAGCTGCTCGACTACGCCCTCACCAAGGGGGCGATCGTCAACTTCAGCAAGGGCCTCGCGCAGGCGCTCGCGGAGCAGGGCATCCGGGTCAACACCGTCGCGCCGGGCCCCGTCTGGACGCCCCTGATCCCCGCCACCATGCCGTCCGAGAAGATCGAGTCCTTCGGCGGCAGACCCCTCTCGGCCGCGCGGCCCAGCCCGCGGAGCTCGCCCCGGCCTACGTGTTCTTCGCGTCGCAGGAGTCCAGCTACGTCACCGCTCAGGTCCTCGGGGTCACCGGCGGTTCGCCGCTGGCCTGATCGAGCCGCACCGGCACCAGGGCGAGCGCGCGCCGAGGGCAGGCCGCCACCGCGGCGCGCGCCGCCCGCCGCTCGCGACGGGTGAGTTCCCGTTCGGGTGCCACCGGGTAGCCCCAGCGGTCGAGGTCGAGGACGCTCCCGGCCGCGTGCGCACAGATCCGGACGCCGTCGCACCGCAGCGGGTCGACGACGATGAGCTCGCGCCCGGTCACGTCGCGGGTCATCCGGCCGACCCCTTCTCGAGGCAGCGGCCGGTCGCGGTGTGCGCGTCGACATCGGCCGCGAAGGTCGCCAGCGCGGTGGTGAGCAGCCGGACGGCGCCGTCCGGGTGGCTGCAGGCGCCCCGGCCGTCGACCTCCGCCGCGTCACGGCGCAGCCGGACGACGTCGCGCCGGCGGGCCCGGCCACCGGCCAGGCGCTCGGCGGTGTCGGCCAGGGCCGGCAGGCCGAAGACGCAGGGCCCGCACTGGCCCGCGCCGCTGCGCGCCAGGTAGCGCAGGATCCTGGCGGTCTCGGCCAGGCCGCAGGCTCCGGGTGACAGGGGCGAGACGAGGCCGGCGCCGCTCGCCGGGTGCCGCGAGGCGCCCGCCAGGCCGGCCGCCCGTGCGACGTGCCACGGCAGCCAGGTGCCGGCCCATCCGCCCAGCAGTACGGCCGAGGGTTCCGGGACCAGCGCCCCGCCGCGGGCGCGCATGAGCAGGCCGGCGACGGTGTCGGCGGGGCCGGCTTCGAGGACCGTCCTCCTGCCGGCGTCGGCGACGGTGACGAGCGCGTGGTCGGCGGCGGCCGTGTGCCCGCGGGCCAGCAGGGCGACCCGGGCCAGCGTCTCGGCGTTCTGCACGAGCACGCGGGGCGCGGGCGCGCCGTCGTGGGCGGACCGCGCCTGATACGGGGCGGGCAGCGCCGGGCCGCCGGCGAGGGATCGGCGGATCGCGCTCGACTCCCCGGCCAGGTACGTGGCGGGCGCGGCGAGCACGCGGATCGGGACCTCTGCGAGGCCCGCCGCGCCGCGCTCGCGCAGGGCGCCCGCGAGGGCCGCGAGCGCGGGAGCCGCTTCGTGCACCCAGACGACGGCCTGCCGTGCGCCGAGGGCGCGGGCGGTCAGCGCCAGACCGTCGAGCACGAGGTGAGGGCGGAGCTGGAGGAGGGCGGCGTCCTTGGCGCTCGCGGGCTCGCTCTCGGCTGCGTTCGCCACCACGACGGCGACCCCGCCGGCGGCTAGGGCGGACCGCCACTTCGCCGCGGTGGGGAAGTGGGCGCCGCCGCGTCCGGTGAGCGCGGCGGCGTCGAGCCGGTCGAGCAACCCCTCGACGCGCGCGTACCCGAGGGTGTGCAGCTCGTCGGCCAGGCTGCGCGGGCGCGGCGCTCCGGCCGGCCGGTCGCCGTCGAGGTCGACCGGCCGGTCCAGGATCGCCCAGCCGGGGGAGGAGGTGGCGTGGGAGGACGTGCGGGCGGGAGCCGGCTGCGTCGGCGCCGACCTCGGCCAGCGCGCCGGCGTGGGTGTCGTCATCCCTGCGCCGAGCCGCGGATGCGGGCGGCGTGACGGGCGAGGCCGAGGGCCGCGACGGCGACACCCGTGACGGCGTACAGGGCGAGCAGCGCACCGGTGTCGCTCCCCGCAAGCACCGCGTGCGCCCACACGAGTACCAGCGACGCCACCGCGATCTGGTGCACGCGCCACCACCAGCGGCCGGCGCCGCGGCCGGCGAGGGCCGCGGTGACGCCGGCGGCGAGCCCTGACCACAGGCCCAGCACCCCGAACGTCACGGGCAGCGGGCGGTACGCGGAGGCCAGCGGGAGGAGGGCTCCGGCCCAGCCGACGTGCGCGTGACGGTCCGTCGCCAGGGCGACGACGTGCAGCGCGACGAACGCGAGCGTGAACGCGGCGAGCCAGGCGTGCAGGCGCAACCTGGTGACGGGGTGCGGGCGGCGCAGTCGTGCCGCGGCGGGGTGGGCGAGCACGAGACCGGTCGCGGTGAGCAGCACGAGCAGGAGGTAGGCGGTGATCCCCGCCGCCCGTCCGAGGAGCCACGGGGCCTTCGGGTCACCGGCGAGGGCGGTCACGGTACGCCCGACGAGGGCGGCGCTGAGCGCCGCGCCGAGGGTGCTGCCGGTGACGGCGACGGCGACGCCCATCCGCCGGCGGCCGTGGACCGCCGCGGCGGGCGCGACGAGACGGGTGGTGGTGCTCACGTGAGCTCCCGGACGTCGAGCGCCGGGGCGAACCACAGCACACGGTCCGCCGCTCGTGCGGTGAGGTGCAGGACGCGGTCGTCGTCGATCCACAACGTGGCGAGGTCGACGGTGGCCGCGAGGTCCGGCGCCTCGGCGGGGCCCGCGATGAGCAGGGCCTTCGCCCAGACCTCGGCCGTGGCGGTGCTCGGCCCGAGGACGGTGACGGCCCGCAGGCCGGTCTCGGCGCTCGTGCCGCTGCGCGGGTCGACGATGTGGTGCACCCGCCGGTCGCCGGACCGCCAGGTGCGCAGACGGACGGACGAGGTGGCGACCCCGAGATCGTCGGCGCGCAGCACGGCCAGCGGCCCACCCGAGCCGAACGGGTCCTCGACGGCGACACGCCAGCCGCCGCCGTCCGGGCCGTTGCCCCCGAAGCGGCAGTCGCCCCCGGCGTCGACGAGATGAGCGCCGCCCGTCTCGGCGAGCTCGACGGCGGCCCGGTCCACGGCGATGCCCTTGCCGATGCCGCCGAGGTCGACGGGGGAGCCGCCGAGATGGACCGCCAGCCGGGCGGGGTCGAAGGTCGGCCGCCACGGCCCGCCGGCCGCGGGCGGCGCTGGGGGAACCGCAGCCGGGGCGGCGACGGACACCGGGCCCTCTCGGAACGGCAGCGACCGGTCGTAGCCGAGAGCGACGAGCGTCCGCAGCACGCGCGGGTCGAACAGCCCGCCGGTCAGCACATGGGCGCGGGCAGCCTGCTCGAGCGCGAGGTAGAGCTCCGGCGGCACGACGTGCCACTGGTCGGGAGCGGCGTTGACCCGCACGAGCGGGCTGTCCGCGAACCGCGTGCAGTCCGCCTCGACGCGCTCGATCGCGGCGCGGGCCTCGGCGAGGGCGGATCGGCCGGCGACCGGCGCCGCGACGACGCTCAGCGTGACGGTGGTGCTCATCGCGCCGAACGTCAGCGTCTGCGTCCGCGTGCCGACCGCCTGGGCGGTCACGACCCCCCCGTCGTGGCGTGCGGCGACGGTGGCGGCGCAGGAGGGGGCGCCGGCTTGGGAACGGGCTTCGGAATGGGCTTCGGAACGGGCTTGGGGACCGGCTTGGGAGCCGGTCGGGGCCGCGGGCTTCGCGGCCGGTCGCGACGTCGCGGCCATGGACGGCCGGGCGGAGGCCGCCGCGGGCGCGGAGTGGCGCTGCCGTACCGAGGGCCCGGACGCCGTGCGCGCGGTGGCGGCCGGCGTCGCGGTGGCGGCCGGTCTCGCGGTGGTCGACCGCCGGGCGGCCGCCGTCGCCCTTGCCCCGGTCTGTGGAGGGGCGGTGCTGACGCTCGCTACCGGGGCCACGTTCGTGCCCTCGACCGGCTGTGCGGTCGGCTCGCCGGTCGGCCCGGGCGCGGGCACGACCGCCGCGACAGGGGCCGTCGCCTGCGGGTCGTGCGTACCCGCCCAACCGAGCGTGGCCGTGAAGAGCGCCATGCTCGACGGCGCGAGCGCCGCCAGCAGGGGCCAGCGCAGTCGTGCGCGACGCTCAGTCATCCGTCGTGCTCCGGTCCATGCTGTGCCCCTCCCGTCGACGCGGCGCGTCGTGCGGGAGGGGAGTCGGCAGCCGGACCCCCGAACTTGAGCGGCCGCGCGTCAGAGCGAGCGCAGCACGCGCAGTCGATCGGCGATCGCGCGCCGTGACACGTCGGCCTGCGGCGCGAACGCCTCGAACCCGTGCGGGACGCCCGGGTGCACGTGCAGCTCCACCGGCACCCGGGCGGCGGCGAGTCGCTGGGCGTAGGTGACGTCCTCGACGCAGAAGATGTCGAGCTCGCCGACGTCGATGTAAGCCGGCGGTAGCCCGGCGAGGTCACCGGCCCGGGCCGGGGCGGCACACCCCGGGACGTCGTCCGCGCCGGCGCGCCCTTCGAGGAGGGCGTTCCAGCCGGTCACGTTGTCGTTGTAGGTCCAGGTGAGGAAGGGCTGGAGCGCCGGGGCGGGCGTCGTGTTCCGGTCGTCGAGCATGGGGTAGACGAGGATCTGGCGGCTCAGCGCCGGGCCGCCACGGTCGCGGGCCAGCAGCGCGACGGCGGCGGCCAGGCCACCACCCGCGCTGTCACCCATCACGGCGATGCGGGCGGGGTCGACCCCGAGCTCGCGGGCGTGCTCGGCCAGCCAGAGCAGGCCGGCGTAGCAGTCCTCCACTGGAGTCGGGTGGGGGTGTTCGGGCGCGAGCCGGTAGTCGACGGCGAGCGCGGGGACGCCCGACGACGAGACGTACTGGCGCATGGTGGCGTCGTACATGTCGAGGTCGCCGAGGATCATGCCGCCGCCGTGGACGGAGAGGACGGCGGGACCCGCGGGCGCGCCGTCCTTCGCCAGCCAGCGCAGCGGGATCTGCGCGCCGTCCGGCGCCGACGTCGTCCGGTCGGTGCGCGTGACGTCATCGACGGGGGTCGCGACTGCGCTGATGAAGGCGAAGGTCTCGGCTGCGCTCGCGCGGCGGGCGGCGACGTCGCCGGCCGGCGGGGGCTCGACGGCCGCGGCGACGAGCGGTTCGAGGGCCGCCGCGACCTGCGGGTCGAGAGCGTAGGCCATGGGCTCCTCCTCGGGGTCGGGCTCAGACTCTCGCACCGACCCCCGACACGTGCGAGGGACCCGGCAGGAGGCAGCTGCCGGGTCCCTCGGTCTCGTGGTCGCCGCTGAGGCGGCCGGCGTCAGGCCAGCCCGAGGCGTGCCTTGAGGGTGTCGAGCTCGGAGACGAGCGTCGACGGAACCTTGTCGCCGATCTTGGCGAACCACTCCTCGATCAGCGGGATCTCCGCCTTCCACTCCTCCGGGTCGACCGCGAGGGCCTTCGCGAGCTGCTCGGGGGTGAGGTCGAGGCCCTCGGTGTCCAGCGCGCCCTGGGTGGGGACCAGCCGATCGGGGTCTCGTCCGCGGGGGCAGTGCCCTCGACGCGCTCGACGATCCACTTGAGCACGCGGCTGTTCTCGCCGAAGCCGGGCCAGAGATAGCTGCCTCCTCGTCCCTGCGGAACCAGTTGACGTAGAAGATCAGCGGGAGTTTCGCGGCGTCCGCGCTCTTGCCGATGTCGAGCCAGTGCTGGAAGTAGTCCCCGGCGTGGTACCCGATGAACGGGAGCATGGCCATCGGGTCACGCCGGACGACGCCGACCGCCCCGGTCGCCGCCGCCGTCGTCTCCGAGCTGACAGGTCGCGCCCATGAAGACCCCGTGCTGCCAGTCGCGCGCCTGCGCGACGAGCGGGACGGTCGTCTTGCGGCGGCCGCCGAAGATGATCGCGCTGATCGGGACGCCCGCGGGTCGTGGTACTCGGCCGCCAGGATGTCACTTCCCGTGGCGTGCAGAAGCGGCTGTTGGGATGGCCGCGAGACGACGCCGCTTCGGGCGTCCAGCCCCGTGCTTCCAGTCGGTCAGGTGCGGCGGGGGTCCTCATATGCCCTCCCACCACACGTCGCCGTCGTCCGTCAGGGCGACGTTGGTGAAGAGGGAATGGCCTTTGTCCATGGCGCGCATCGCGTTCGGGTTGGTGTGCCAGCCCGTCCCGGGCGCGACACCGAAGAGCCCGCACTCGGGATTCTGGGCGTAGAGCCGGCCGTCGGGCCCGAAGTGCATCCAGGCGATGTCGTCGCCGACCATCTCGGCGGTCCAGCCCGGCAAGGTCGGCTCGATCATGGCGAGATTCGTCTTGCCGCACGCACTCGGGAAGGCGCCGGCCACGTAGTGGACCTGACCCTCCGGACCGGTGAGCTTGAGGATGAGCATGTGCTCGGCCATCCAGCCCTCGTCGCGGGCGATGGCGCTGGCGATCCGCAGCGCGTAGCACTTCTTGCCCAGCAGGGCGTTGCCGCCGTAGCCGGAGCCGTACGACCAGATCTCGCGGGTCCTCGGGGAAGTGGGTGATGTACTTCGTGGTGCTGCACGGCCAGGCGACATCCTTCTGGCCCTTCTCCAGCGGCGCCCCGACCGAGTGCAGGCAGGCGACGTAGTCGGCGTCCGCGCCCATCTTCTCGAGCACCGGCGTCCCGATCCTCGCCATGATGCGCATGCTACACGACGACGTACGCCGAGTCGGTGATCTCGACGCCGTACATGGGTTCGTCCGCGCTCAGGCGGCCCATCACGAACGGGATGACGTACATCGTGCGACCGCGCATCGAGCCGCGGTACAGCTCGGTCATGGTGGCGCGCATCTCGCCGGGGTCCATCCAGTGTTGGTGGGCCCGGCGTCTGCCTCGTCACGGCGGCAGATGAAGGTGCGGTCCTCGACGCGGGCGACATCGGAGGGGTCGGAGGCGCACCAGAAGCTGTCCGGCTTCTTCTCGAGGCGCACGAACGTGCCGGCCGCGACGAGCTCGCCGGTGAGCTCCTCGTACTCGGCCTGGCTGCCGTCGGCCCAGTGGACGGCGTCCGGCTGGGTCAGTTCGGCGACCTCGCGGACCCAGGCCAGGAGCCGGGCGTGCGTGGTCGAAGGGGTGTCCATCTCGGCGGTCGCCATGGTCTCGTCGGTCTCGGGGCTCAGGTCCGTCGTCACGATGCGCGCCTCTCTCGACTCTGTCGTGGTGGCTCCCGATGTCGGCGGCCGCCTCGTGGGCAGCTCCCGAGCCGATGACGATGGGTGACCGGTCATGGCTCCTCCGGCGGGATCACTTCACGGTATGGGCGGGGCTCCTCGGCGCCAACAGCGCAGACGTGCCCATCTTGTGAAGCCTGTCACAAGCGCGCCACCTGCGCGGAAGTCCTTCCAGAAGCTCTGCAAGTACTTGCAGTATCAGTCGGCGAGACGGCGGACGGCAGAGGCTTTGGTCCCCGTCGTTGCTCACCTTGGGTAGTCGTCTCGAGGTCCGGCCCCGGACGTCGTCGATGCGACGCAGGCGTGATTCGGCAGCCGGCCGCCGGGTCGGCTAAGCTCTCCTGCGTCGTCGGACCGGTGGTCCCGCGCGCAGGCGCCCGTAGCTCAACGGATAGAGCATCTGACTACGGATCAGAAGGTTAGGGGTTCGAATCCCTTCGGGCGCGCTCGTTGAGACAGCGACCACGAAGCCCTGACCAGCAGCGATGCCGGTCGGGGCTTCGTGGTTTGCCCGGTGACTCACTCATCCGAGGGGCTGTCGGTCCGCACTGAGTCGCCATCATGAGTGGCCGCCTCGTCCCAGGCGGTCGGCGACGGCATCGAGATCCCCGTCGAAGAGGCCCGCGTAGATGTCGAGGGTCATCGCTGCCGAGGCGTGCCCGAGCATGCGCTGAACCACCTTGATGTTGGCCGCCGGCGGCCACAGCGAGGCTGGCAGCGGTGTCCCGAAGATCGTGACGGTCCGAAAGAACGCCCACCAGGACAAGGTCCACCTGACGCGTCGTCTCTACGGTTTCTTGCGGGATGGTGCCAGTGCGGTCGGGCGGCTAGCCGGCTCTGTCCGTGGCACCGCAGCGCCTGACCCACGTGGCGACGGCCCGGTCACGGCAGCGAGGAGCTGCCTGTGGCGAGTGGGCTGCAGGTGTGGGGCCATTAGTCTTGATGGGTGAGCCGAACCGGACCGGGGTCGGCCGGTGGATCAGGCGTGCGTCTACGCGACGTGAAGGTGACGCACCAGGATGGCGCGGTCGCGCTGGAGCAGGTCTCGTTCGACGTCGCTCCCGGTGAGGTGCTGGCGATCGTCGGTCCCTCCGGCAGCGGCAAGACGACCTTGCTGCGGGCCGTGGCGGGCCTGGTGGAGGTCAGGGGAACCGTCGAGCTGGGTGGGCGGGACGTCACCGGAGTGAGCAGTGAGCGGCGGGACCTCGCGATGGTGTTCGAGGCCGGCACGTTGATCTCATTCCTGGACGTGCAGGATAACCTCGGCTTCGGCCTCCGCCTGCACCACGTGGAGGAAGGCGAGCGGAACGAACGCGTCGACGCCGAAGCCCGGCGGTTGCGGCTCGGGCGGCTGTTGAGCCGAAAGCCGGCCAGCCTCTCGGCCGGCGAGAGCGGCCGGGCCAACATCGGCCGGGCTCTCGTCCGGCGGCCGTCCGCCTGGCTCCTTGACGAGCCGCTGGCCCATCTGGATCCTGGCGAGCGGTTCGAGCTGCGGCACCGGCTCGTCCAGGAGGTCAAGCGCCAGGGGATCGCCACCCTCTACGTCACCCACGATCCGGTCGAGGCGCTCGCCGTCGGCGACCGGGTCGCCGTCCTACACCAGGGGCGGCTCGTGCAGGTCGACTCGCCTCGTGTCCTCTATGGACGCCCCGTGAACGTGTTCGTCGCGACCTTCGTCGCGTCCGAGCCGCTCGGGCTCGTGACCGGCCGGCTCGTCCGCTCGGCCGGATTCGCCGGCGTTCAGCTGGGCGAGCGGACCGTGCCGTTCTGGGCCGGACTCCCGCCCGAGCTCGAGGGCTACCAGGACCGGGACGTCGCCCTCGCGTGGCGTCCCGAGGACGTCGAGGACGCCACGGGGGTCGACGACCCCAACGTCGCCCGGCTTCGGGCCGTGGTCGTCGCGACCGAGCTCACCGGCCCGTCCGTGCTCGCCGTGCTCGAGCTCGACGCTCCGCCCGCGACCGGCGCGGGCATCAAGGAGTGGATGCCAGCGAGCGAGCGGGCCCGCCTCGTCGCCCGGCTGCCGAGCGACCATCCGGTTCAATTGGGCATGTCGCTGACCCTGGCCGTAGACGCAGCGCGGGCGCACGTCTTCGACCCGGCCACCGGTGTCGCCCTCCGGCACCCCGCCGACCTCTAGCACCTGTCGTCCGGCGATGTCGGCGATCCCCGGCAAGCCTGATGCTCGTTGACCTTGCGGGCGGTGGAACTCCCTCTGCGCCGACGCGGTGGCACGCCGAAGCATGCCCGTGCAGGGGTCCTATGCGGGACTAGTCGGTGTTCAGCTCGGCCCGCTTCATCACTCACGTGGACAGCCCACCCGATTGGCCGCTTACGGCCGGGCAGACGCCGGTCGAGACAGAAGGCACCAGGACGTTCCACCGGCCGGTGTCCCTGGGCGTCCGGCACCCGCTCCGTACCCGCGAAGGGCAGTGTCGATGACCGCCGCGAAGTTCCGGCTCGTGACTCGTAGCGATTTCGATGGGCTGGTGTGCGCCGTCCTGTTGCGCTACCTGGACATGATCGACGAGATCACCTTCGTTCACCCCAAAGACGTCCAGGACGGCGCCGTCGAGATCACCGATCGCGACATTCTCACCAACCTGCCTTACGCGCCGGCGGCTCACGTGGTCTTCGACCACCATCACAGCGAGACGATCCGTACCGGTGGGATCGCGCCCAATCACGTGATCGACGCCGCCGCGCCGTCCGCGGCCCGGGTCGTGTACGACTACTTCGGTGGACCCGGCATCTTCGAGCGCGTCTCGGCGGAGTTGATGAGGGCGGTCGACCAGGCCGACTCCGCGGATTACTCGCTGGCGGATGTCCTCGCGCCGAGCGGATGGACTCTCCTGAACTTCCTCATGGACAGCCGCACCGGCCTGGGCCGGTTCCGGGACTTCCGGATCTCCAACTACCAGCTGATGATGGAGCTCATCGACGAGGTCCTGCAGCAGGACTCGGTGGAGAAGATCCTCGCCACCCCGGACGTCGCCGAGCGTGTCGCCCTCTACCGCGATCAGTCGAGACTGTTCGAGGATCAGCTGAAGCGGGTCTGCTCGACCGCGGGCGACCTGGTCATCGCCGACCTTCGGCAGGAGGACGTGATCTACGCGGGGAACCGGTTCATGATCTATGCGCTGTTCCCGGAGTGCCGCGTCTCCGCGCACCTGATCTGGGGCAAGCAACGGCAGAACACCGTGATCGCCATGGGCAAGTCGATCCTGGACCGGACCTCCCCGCTAGACATCGGCGTGCTCATGTTGGGCTATGGCGGCGGCGGGCACCAGGCCGCTGGCACCTGCCAGATCCCGCACGAGAAAGCTATCGCAGTGCTAGACGAGATCACGGAGGCGGTCAACCGAGCTCGCGAAGTCGTCGCAGAACGCACATAACGCCGCCGTGATGAACTGCCTGGCGTGAGGAGGCCGGCGAGCTTCTTCCCGTTCGGAAGGCTCAGGTCGGGTTCTGAAGTCCGACCCTGAGATGTTGCTGGCGATGTCGGATCGAGCTTGGCGTTTCGAGTTGACAGTAAGTCGCTGGCCACCCCGACTATGCCACTTATGGCGCAGAGAGTCGTGACTGAGCTCACGGATGACACGAACGGCAAGCCGGCTGACGAGACTGTCACCTTCAGCTTGGACGGTCGGGAGTACGAGATTGACCTGACCTCGAAGAACGCAGCTGCCCTCCGCAAGGCCTTCGACGTCTACGTCACGAACGGTCGGCGGATCGGTGGCCGGCGCCCTCGCAGCGCTGCCGCCGGGGCACCCTCTCGCTCGAAGAGCGACTTGGACACGAAGGCCGTGCGCGAGTGGGCGAACAAGAACGGACATAAGGTCTCCGAGCGCGGCCGCATCCCGACCAGCGTGATCGACGCCTACCAGGCAGCGCACTGACCCGTAGGTCTCTGCCGTCTGTCGCCGGTCGGCGGCAGCGTCTGCGGCGTGAGCGACGAGCGCCAGAGCGGGCAGCTACGCGCGGTCCGCACACAGTCCGCAGGACGGCCACGAGGAACCACGCGACTCGAGAGACGACGAGAGGCATCTCGCCAGCTCGGACGCGGATGCTATGCCTCACCTGGAGCTCGGAAAAGACTACGGATCAGAAGGTTAGGGGTTCGAATCCGTTCGGGCGCCCTCGTTGAGACAGCGACCACGAAGCCCTGACCAGCAGCGATGCCGGTCGGGCCCTCGTGGTTTGTCGCCGGGGCAGTCACGCCGGGCCCCTTCGGGAGCCAATCTGGGAGTCATCGTCGTCGAGCAGCACGTCGCCGAGGGAAGCGGCGCCCGGCGCTTGTCGCCCTCGATCAGGTGGCCGTACACGTCCTTGGTGATGGCGATGCTCGCCTGACAGAGGATCTCGGAGACGACCTCCAACCGCACGCCCTGGGCGAGCATGAGCGAGGCCCCGAGTGCCGCAGGTCGTGCGGGTGCCAGTGACGTAGGCCAGCCTCGCCGCAGAGTCGCGTGAACCAGTGCCAGAAGGTGTCGGGGTCAAGCGGCGTGCCGACCTCACTCGGGAAGACCAGCCCGTAGTCCTGGCAGGCTGGCCCGGCCGTCAGCTGTTCCTGTGCCTGGTGGGCGAGGTGTCGACGAAGCCTCGCCACGAGTGGTGGCGTGAGGAACAACGTCCGCCTCGATCGCGCTGTCTTGAGATCTCCGATGACCAGCTGCGTCTTCCGATCGCGGTTCCCGTCGCGAATCTTGACCCGCTTTACTGGCCGATTCACCCCGACCACGCCGTCCCCGCCAGCCGCTTCGCGTGCATTCAGCAGCAGCTTCTCCATGACGGCCTCCTCAAGCAGCCGGATGGGTAGGTTCAGAAGCGGCGGGGTCGGCCACATCGCGCGCGGACCGAGGGCATCGCGGGCACTGCGGTATTCGGCGCGCCATCGGCTCGCATGGGCGATCAGGCGCAGGACGCGTCGGGAGAGCGGTGGCACGTCGGGGTCGGTCTGCTTGGCCAGCTCCCACAGCCCGACCCCCTCCCGCTGGTCGCCGCGTCGGTTGTGCCGGGCCCCTTCGGCAGGGCCGGGGAGGCATGAGGCGACGGGGCAGATCGGCCCGACCGGAGCATGGGAGCGGCCGGCAGCAGTGGGTACTCGACGCAGGTCGGCGCGCTTGCGTCAGGGCCTCATAGGCCGGAGGCGGGCCCGGGGGTGATGCGGTGGGTCTGGTAGGCCCACATGGCGATCTCGACCCGGTTCCGCGCGCCGAGCTTGGCCATCAGGCTCGCCAGGTGCGTTTTGGTCGTGCTCGAGGCTGATGTGCAGGGCGTCCGCGATCTCCGCGTTGCCCAGTCCCCGGGCGACGGCCAGCAGCACCTCCTCCTCGCGCGCCGTCAGCGGGGCGACGGGGTGGACGGGCGGCCTCCCTGCAGGTAGCTGGGCGAACGCGGCCAGCAGGCGCACGGTGACGCTGGGCGCGATGAGCGCCTCGCCGTCCGCGGCCGCGCGCACCGCCTGCGCGAGCAGCTCGGGGCCGGCATCCTTCAGGAGGAAGCCGCGGGCGCCGGCGCGCAGAGCCCCGTAGACGTACTCGTCGAGGTCGAACGTCGTGATGACGACGACGGCGAGCGGGTCGGTCACGCCGGGTCCCGCCAGCTGCCGGGTCGCCTCCAGCCCGTCGAGCTCGGGCATCCGGATGTCGAGCAGGCAGACGTCGGGCCGCAGCCGACGCGCCAGGGAGACCGCCGCCCGCCCGTCGGCCGCCTCGCCGACCACCTCGATGTCGGGCTGCGCGTCGAGCATCATCCGCAGCCCGGTGCGGATGATCGCCTGATCATCAGCGACGAGGACCCGGATGACCATGCACGCCCACCTCCCCGCGCGGCAGCGACGCCTCCACCAGCCAGCCGTGACCGGCGCCCGGGCCGGCGTCGAGCACCCCGCCGAGCATCGAGGCGCGCTCGTGCAGCCCCGCCAGCCCGTACCCGAACCGGTGAGAACCCCGGCTCGTCGACGCGCCGTCGTCCCGGACCGTCACGCGGACGCTGTCGCCGTCCGCGACGACCCGGACGACGACCTCGGTGGCGCCGGCCGCATGGCGCATGGCGTTGGTGAGCGACTCCTGGACGATCCGGTAGACGGCGGCGTCGACGGCGGGCGGCAGGTCGTCGAGGGCGCCGTCCAGCCGCAGGTCCACCCTCGGCCCGCTGCCCGGGGTCCGTGCGAGGCGCTGGAGGTCGGCGACGCCCGCCCGCGGTGACAGCTCGGCGCCGGCGTCGCGATCGCGCAGCGCACCGACCATGGCGCGCATCGCGTCCAGCGTGCGTGCCCCCTCCTCCTCGATCGCCTCCAGGGCCTGGACGGCGGCAGCCGGGTCGGCGGCGGTGACGACCCGACCCGCCTGCGCGCGGATGACGATCGCGCTGACGTGGTGCGCCACGGTGTCGTGGAGCTCCCTGGCGAACTGGACCCGCTCGCGGGACCGCAGCTCGTCGAGCTCGCGGCGCCGGGAGGTCGACCAGAAGCGCACGGACGCCCCCAGCACCGCCGGGAAGGCCAGGACCACGAAGCCGCCGATCTGCTCGCTGGGAGCCAGGTCGTCGACGACCACCGACAGCACGAAGGCCGTGAGCGGCAGCACCGACCCGAGCACGATGTCCCGGCCGGACGCCCACCGTGCCAGCGCGTAGAGGAGAACGATGACGACCACACCCGTGTCGAGCCCCAGGGGCTTCGGGTGCCCGGCCACCAGGTCGACCAGCGTGAGCAGGATCGCGAGGCCGAAGGCGAGCACGACCATCGCCAGCGGGTGGGTGCGGCGCCACAGCGTCGTCAGGCAGAACACGACCGTGACGAGCACGGACAAGGGCCACCAGACGACGTCGTCCCGCAGCCCTGCCTCGAGCGCTGTGCCGAGGAGGCCGGCAGCGAGCAACAGCCAGTCGCGCCGGACCCGCACCGGCGGGTCGGGCACGCGCGGTTCGGCCCACAGGGCCCGCAGCTCGGCCGGGATCACGCCTCCCAGCCTAGGCAGCCGCAGGCGTGGCGCATCGGCCCAAAGAACGAGAACCGGCCCCTTCGCCAGACCGAGGAAAGCGCAGCTCACGGGCTGATCCGCCGGCGCCACGTGCTCGCGAGGCTGATCGCGAGGGCCACCGCGGGTGGCCGACGACGCCTTGGAGGACCTCATGATGTGGCAGACCCTCGCCCGCCTCGGCGGAAGCGCCGCGCGGCACCCGTGGCGGGTGATCACGATGTGGCTGGTCGTGGCCGGGCTGGCCGTCGGGGCCGCCGCCGCTGCCGGCGGAAAGACCACCGACTCCTTGAGTGCTCCCGGCCTGGACTCGACGCGGGCCGAGGAGCTGCTCCGGTCAGCCGGCAACGACCAGGCGGGCCTGACGGCCCAGGTCGTGGTCACACCCCAGGACGCCGCCGGCACCTTCTTCGAGCCCGGACCGGCACGGACGGCGTTGGCCCGGCTGCAGACCGACCTCGCCTCGCTGCCCCACGTCCTGAGCACGAACGACCCCGCGGGGGCGCTGGCCACAGGCCGCGACGCCGCCGTCCGCAGCGGCTTCGTCTCCGCCGACGGGCGGGTCGCCGTCGTCCGCGTGCAGTACCCCGACCAGGCCCAGCTGTCGCCCGACGACCTGCACGCGCTGGTCGCCGTCCGGGCCGGGTTGCCGGCGGACTCGCCGGTGCGCCTGGAGATGGGGGGTGACTTGTTCGGCGCCTTCCCCGACGACGCGGGCAGCGCCGGCGAGCTGGTCGGGATCCTGGTGGCGGCCGCGATCCTGCTGCTGGCGTTCGGGTCGCTCGTCGCCGCCGCCCTGCCACTGGCCATGGCGGCCCTGGGGCTGGCCGTGGGGATGAGTACGATCACGGTGCTGGCAGGGGTGACCGAGGTCCCGACCTTCGCGACCGTGCTGGGCGCCATGGTGGGGCTCGGTGTCGGCATCGACTACGCGCTGTTCGTCCTCGCCCGGCACCGTGAGCACCTCGCGCACGGCGTGGAGGTCCACGAGGCGGCGGGCCGGGCGGTGGCCACGGCCGGGCAGCCGGTCGTGTTCGCCGGCGGCACGGTCGTGGTGTCCATCCTCGGGATGGCCGTCGCGGGAGTGCCGTTCATGACGATGGGTGGCTTCGCCATCGCGATCGTCGTCCTGATCATGGTGATCGCCTCGGTGACGCTGCTGCCTGCCCTCCTCGGCCTGGCCGGCCACCGGGTCAACCGCAGGAGGCGCACGGCCCACCCCCGCACGGGTGGCGTACCGAGCTGGCGGCGATGGATCGGGCACGTCAATCGGCATCCGGCCCGGTACGCAATCGGCGCCTTCGCCCTGCTGCTGGCCGCCGCCGCGCCCGTGCTCGCCCTGCGTGTCGGCATTCCGGACGACGGCTCGATGCCGAGCAGCCGGACGGAGCGCCGCGCCTACGACCTGGTGGCCCAGGCCTTCGGGCCGGGGACGAACGGGCCGCTCGTGGTCGCCGTCGACACGGCGGGCGACCCCACCGTGCCGGGGCGGTTGGCCACCGCAGTCGCGGCGGATCCCGGGATCGCCTCCGTCGCGCCCCCGAGGGCGGACCACGGCGGCCGGATCACCAGTCTGATCGCGTTCCCCACCAGCGGGCCGCAGGAGCAAGCCACAGCTGACACCGTGCTGCGCCTGCGGAGCTCGGTGCTGCCCTCCGTCGTCGGCGCCGGACCGGCCCAGGCCCATGTCGGCGGGGCGGCGGCGAACCTGGCGGACGTCGGCCACCGCGTCAACGACCGTCTGCCGCTGTTCGTGGCGGCCGTGCTCGCCATGTCGTTCGTGCTGCTCATGCTGATCTTCCGGTCGGTGCTCGTGCCACTCAAGGCCGTCGTCCTCAACCTGCTGAGCATCGGCGCGGCCTACGGAGTCGTCGTGATGGTGTTCCAGTGGGGCTGGGGCGCAGGCCTCATCGGGGTGGAGTCGACCATGCCCGTCGTCTCGTTCATCCCGATGTTCATGTTCGCGATCCTGTTCGGGCTGTCGATGGACTACGAGATGTTCCTGCTGTCGAGGGTGCGCGAGGAGTACCTGCGCACGGGCGACAACGGGACCGCGATCGTCGAGGGCATCGCCGGCACCGCACGCGTGATCACCTCGGCCGCCCTGATCATGGTGACGGTGTTCCTGGCCTTCGTGTTCGGGCAGGATCCGTCGATCAAGATGATGGGGCTCGGCCTCGCCACCGCGATCCTCGTCGACGCGACCGTCGTCCGGATGGTGCTGGTGCCGGCCACGATGACCCTGCTCGGCCGCGCCAACTGGTGGTTGCCGG
>CAWCCY010000034.1:0-44981 GCA_963794075.1 uncultured Actinomycetota bacterium | reverse complement strand
TGTTGTGCGTGTACCTGGTTCGGTTGGTCTTGTCTACCTCCGCGGCGCGGTCGGGGCGGGCGAGGCCGGTCCACAGGCAGTGCGCGATGTTCGACGCGAGCGCGTCGACGGGGCGCTTGGCGGCGTCGAGCGCGAGCGCGTACCAGCCCCGGTCGCCGAGCAGAAGTCGCGGTCGAAGCGGGCCCGCAGCTGGTCCGCCTTCGCCGCCAGGTCGCGCGCCTGCGCGGCGTCGCCGGCCCGGCGGGCCAGTGCCGCCCGCGCCCGGTAGGCCGCGTAGACGTACCCCTGCACCTCGCACAGCGCGATCGGTGGCTCGGCGAGCCGCCCGTCCGCGAAGACGATCGCGTCGGAGGAGTCCTTCGCAGGCCTGGTTCGGTAGCCGGTGGGGGGTCACGTGCGCTCTACTCACGTACCCGTCGCCGTCGCGGTCGCCGTCCCGCTCGATCCACTCCAGCGCACGGTCGGCGTGCGGGAGCAGTGGCTCGAGCTGCTCCCAGGCGACGCCCCAGCGCAGGCATTCGCCGAGCAGCACGACGAAGAGCGGGTCGCGTCGACCGTGCCGTAGTAGCACCGACGCGCCGCCGTACCGGACCTCGTGCGGGATGCGCCCGGCTGCTCCTCCGTCTCGGGGACGGTGCGGCTGCCCTGCAGGCTCGCGAGCGCCTCGAGGACGCCGACCGCGAGGTCGTGGTCGACGAGCAGCGCCATGAACGCGGTGAGGAGCGAGTCGCGGCCGAAGAGCGCCATGAACCACGGCGCACCGGCGGCGACGACCGGCAGCCCGTCGGGGTCGCGGCCGTAGAGCCGCAGTGCGGCCAGGTCGTCGATGGACTGCCGGTAGGCCACGTCGAGGGGCACGAGGTCGGACCGCAAGGAGGTTGCCGACGCGAACCCGGACGACGCCCGCGACGCCGCCCCACCCGCGTCGCCCGCCGGCCGGCCGGCGCTCGCGGGCCGGACCGACAACCGTGCCGACCAGCTCCCGCCGGGCTCCAACGTGATCGCCCAGCGGATCCGCCGGTCGGCCGCGTCGACCTCGGCCCCGCCGTCCGCCTCGACCCGCACCCGGTCGAGCCCACCCGACCGCCGGGCCGCGCCCCCTGCCCGGCGGGGCCGTCCTGTCCGCCGGAACCGCCCTGTCCGCCGGGGCCGCCCTGCCGGTCGAAGGTGAGGGCTGGTGGTCGGCGTCCGCGGTGGTCCGGCCCGAGGTGACGCTGCCCTCTTTGACGGCGAACAGGTCGGCGAGGTCGGCGTCGACCGCGAGGGAGACCTCGGTCTCGACGCGACGGCCGGTGTGGTTGCGCAGCTCGAGGGTCTCCTCGACGCCGCCGTCGCTCACCTGCCGGCGGCGCAGGACCGTCAGGTGGCCCGCGAAGGTCCATGCACCGCTCATGGCACCTCTCTACCCAGCCGATCGCGATAAATGTACTCATGCATACGAAGTGCATGATCCGGCAGTGGCTCGCGACCGGCGGGTTGCGGCTCAGGCTGCCTTCGGCGTGAGGGAGCGCAGGCGGGAGGCCAGCTCCCTCGGCGAAGAAGTCGACGAAACCCTGCGGGTCGGGGCCCGCGTTCTGCAGCACGATGTGGTCGAAGCCCGCGTCGACGTACTGCTGGACGTGCTCGACGTAGCGTTCGACGTCCGGGCCGACCGCGAACTGCTCGACGACGTCCTCGGGGCGGACCGTGGCCGATGCCGCGTCGAAGTTCACCGGGTTCGGCAGCTCGCTCATGACCTTCCACCCGGTGAGCGCCCACCGCGACGTCTCGAGGACCGCCTTGATCGCGGTGTCGTCGTCGGGGGCCCACGCCATCGGCACCTCGGCGTAGCGCGGGCCGTCGCCGCCGGCTTCTGGTAGGCCTGCACGAGGTCGGCTTCGGCTCGGTGGCGAACAGCCCGGTGCCGAGCTCGGCGGCGATCCCGCGGACTCCGAGCCGCTCGAGGCCACCGCGACGACCGGCAGCTGCTCGGGGAGGTCCCAGACGCGGGCGTCGTCCAGCTCGAAGTAGCTGCCGTCGTACGACTGGTAGCCGCCCTGCCACAGCAGGTTGATGATCTCGAGGGCCTCGCGGAAGCGCTCGTGCCGCTCCGGACGCTCGGGAAGTCGCCGACGATGTGCTCGTTCAGCCGCTCGCCCGCGCCGACGCCGAGCGTGAAGCGGTTATCGGAGAGGATCTGCACCGTCGCGGCCGCCTGGGCGATGATCGCGGGGTGGTACCGGAACGACGGGCAGGTCACGCCGGTCGCCAGCCCGATCCGCGACGTCGTCGCCGCGATGGTGCCGAGCATCGACCAGGTGAACGCCGAGTGCCCCTGGGTCTCGAGCCAGGGTGATAGTGGTCGCTGAGCTCGACGAAGTCGAAGCCCGCCTGTTCGGCGAGCACCGCCTGCTCGACGATCTCCTTCGGGCCGAAGGCCTCGGTGGCGAGCTTGTAGCCGATCTGCACGTGGGTCTCCCTTGTCGTGCCGGACGGTGGTCGCCAGCCGCCGTACCCCGCGGCACGCGTCGCACACCGCCCCCTTTCGAGGGGGGTTCGGACGCCGCCGGCGCGAGGCCCCGACGGCACGGGTCAGCTCCGCTCGAGCAGCCCTCGCAGGTAGGCCGCCTGGCCGACGTGCTCGAGGTCGTCGTCCGCGACGCTGACGAGCCGGACGCCGAGGGTGACGGGCGGGTCCCACCGCTGGTCGACGACGCGGTCGAGGTCGTCGTCCTTCAGTTCCCGCACGAACTCGTCGGTGCGTCCCGCAACGGCGTCGTAGTACGCGACGAGCGCCTGCGCGCTCTCGGGGCGCACGGCCCGGACCTGCTCCGCCGTGTACCCGTAGCCGGTGTCCATCGCTCCGGCGGGCAGGCCGAACCGCGACGCCCAGTCGCCCTCCTCCCACACCTGGGGGCGCCCGGCGACCTCGGCGACGTGGTCGTCCTGCACGCGGGTCAGGTGCCAGACGAGCCAGCCGATCGTGTTCGCCCCGGGCTGGGCGGCCGGGCGAGATCGTCGGGGGAGAGGCCGTCGACGGCCGACCGCACGAGGCCGGGCAGTCGGCCGAACAGCTCGAGCAACACCTCGTTCGCACGCACGCCGGCCTCCTCGCCGCTCGGGTGCCGGTCGCCTACCCCGGCGCGGGCCGGACATGACCGGCCGGCCGCCGGCCGCGGGATCCAGTGTGGCGCGTGAGTTCGTCCGTCGTCCGGCACGGGTCCCGGCGGGCGGCTACTCGGGCACGAAGTCGAACGCGTCGGGGTCGGGGCCGGTCCGGCCGGCCGGGCCCTTGTTGAGGTGGCTCAGCGCCTGCATCGCGTCGTCGTCGAGCTCGAAGTCGAACAGCTCGAAGTTCTCCTCGGATCCGCGCCGGCGTCACCGACTTCGGGAACACCACATCGCCGCGCTGCACGTGCCAGCGCAGCACGACCTGCGCGGGCGTGCGGCCGACGCCGTCCGCGACCCGCCGACGCCGGGTCGTCGAGCACCGCGCCCTGCGCGATCGGCGACCACGCCTCGGTGACGATCCCGTTCTCGCGGCCGTACGCGCGCACCTCCTCGTTGCGTGAAGTACGGGTGCACCTCGATCTGGTTCACCGCGGGCACGACGTCGCTCTCGGCGACGAGGCGCTCGAGATGCGGCACCTGGAAGTTCGAGACGCCGATCGAACGCGACCCGGCCGTCCTGCGGAACTCCACCAGCGTCCGCCACGTCGACACGAAGTCACCGTCGTAGAGCGTCGGCAGCGGCCAGTGGATCAGGAACAGGTCGACGTACCCGAGGCCGAGCGCCGCGAGCGTCGCGTCGAAGGCGCGCCGGGCGTCGTCGGGCCGGTGCAGCCGTTGTTCAGCTTGCTCGTGACGAAGACCTGTTCGCGGGGGATGCCGCTGGCGCGCACGGCGTCGCCGACGCCCTTCTCGTTCCGGTACATCTGCGCGGTGTCGATGTGCCGGTAGCCGATGTCGAGCGCGCGGCTGACGGCCTGGGCGGTGTCGGCGGGCGGGATCTGGAAGACCCCGAACCCGAGCTGGGGGATGGTGCGCCCGTCGTTGAGCCGGATGCCCGGCACGGGGCGTGTCTGCGTCTGCTGGTCGCTCTGCTGTTCGGTCACGCCGGGTCTCGTACCCACGCGTCGGCGGCGCACACGTCCTCGTCTGTGCGGCGCTCTCCTGGCCGCTCCCGTTGGGGCGACCGCACGGGCCGCGGTCGCCCCAGCGGGAGAGGATCAGGCGAGGCGGACCGGGCCCGCGTCGATCGGCACCCGGAACAGCGCGTAGGGCTTGCGCCGCAGGTCCTCGCCCTCGCAGTACTTCGCCTGCCGGTACAGCTGGTTGGCCGTCACGTACAGGTGCCCGTCCGCGGCCACCGACATCGTGTCCGGCCACAGCAGCCGCGGGTCGTGGACGAGCGTCTCGACGGTGCCGTCGGGCAGCCGGCGCAGGATCGCGTCGTGCTCGCCGTCCGTCAGGTAGAAGCGCCCCTGGTCGTCGGTCTCGAGGCCGTCGGACATCCCGCCCTTGTCGCCCTCGTCGCGCACGGCCGCGCCCACCTGGTCCTCGGTCACCGATCGGTCGGCCAGCAGGTCGGTCGGCACCACCGTGGCTCGGACGTCGTCGCCCCACTTGGGGAAGTTCACGAAGATCCGACCCGAGTGCGAGACGGTGACGCCGGTCGGCATCGCGCCGGTGAAGGCGTGCACGAGCTCGAGCTCGCCCACCGGCTCGTCGGTGGGGAGCCGGCCGGCCGTCGTGGCGGCAGCCGTTCCGGTGGCGGTCACGCGGCCCGCCCGGGGTGTAGGAGGACCTTGGTCCAGCCGTCCTCGCGCGCGTCGAAGTGCTCGTAGCCGTCCGGCGCCTGCGTCAGCGGCAGCTCGTGGGAGACGAGGAACGACGGCTGCGCCTTGCCGCGCGATGATCAGGTCGCGGAGCTGCCGGTTGTACCGCTTGACCGGCGCCTGGCCGGTACCCATCTGCTGGCCCTTGGTGAAGAACTGGCCGTAGTGAACGGCGATCCGCCCCTCCTTGGCCAGCTCGTCGGCGCCGCCGGGGTCCTGGGGCATGTACACGCCGACGACGCCGATGCCGCCGGTCGTCCGCACGCCTGGCACGAGGTTGTCGAGCACGAGTTCGGGGTGCTCCTGGCCCGACGGGTCGTGCGCCTGGTAGCCGACGGCCTCGACGCCGCGGTCGACGCCCCGAGCCCGTGGGTCGCGTCCAGCATCTGCTCCACCGGGTCGCCCGTCGGCGAAGTCGACCGGCGGTCGCGCCGATCTTGCTCGGCCAGGGCGAGCCGGTCGGGCTCCTTGTCGACGACGAAGACCTCGCGCGGCGCCGCGGATCAGCGCGCTGTGCGCGGCCATCAGGCCGACCGGCCCGCCGCCGAACACGGCGACGCGGTCCCCGGGCTCGACCCCGGCCAGCACGCCCCGTGCCAGCCGGTCGGGAAGATGTCGGACAGCATGGTGAAGTCGTTCTCGTGCTCGGTGCCCGGCGGCAGCTCGAGCAGGTTGAAGTCGGCGTAGGGCACCCGCAGGTACTCGGCCTGCCCGCCCTCGTAGGGGCCCATGTTGGCGTAGCCGTAGGCGGCCCGTCGACACCCTCGGTCGGGTTGGTGCGCAGGCAGAACGACGTCCAGCCGGTCTGTGCAGTTGCGGCACTGCCCGCAGGCGATGTTGAACGGGCACGCTCACCCGGTCGCCGACCTTGATGCGGTCGACACCGTCGCCGACGGCCTCGACGATGCCCATGTTCTCGTGGCCGAGCACCTTGCCCTGCTCCACGGTCGTCCGGCCCTCGTACATGTGCAGGTCCGAACCGCAGATGTTCGTCGTGGTGATCCGGACGATCGCATCGGTCGGGGCTCGATCGCCGGATCCGGCCGCTCCTCGATCGCGACGTCGCGCGGACCCTTGTACACGAGTGCCTTCACGCTGTTCTCCTCTTTGGTTCGTACGGAATGGTCGTGCGCATCGATCCGTACGGATTCGTTCGCACGGACCGGCCGCTCCCTACCCGCGCCCGGGCTCGACACACCCCGGGCCGCCCGCCGATCCCGCCCCCGGCGCGCCGCACTCGGCGGGTGTTCGCCCGGCCCCTGGCCGGGTACGCGGGCGGCATGCCAGAACCCGGTAGCCGCGCCTACGACGTCCAGCGCACCCGCCTGCGCGCCGAGCTCGACGACCAGGGGATCCCCGACGGCAACGCCGACAAGGAGGCGAACCGGCGCCTGCGGGGCCCGGAGCCGCACCCGTCGCCGTCGCTGGAGACCGAGCGCGGCGGCGGCCCGCTCGGCGACAACCCGTCGCCCGGCAGCCCGGGGCCGGTGATCGAGCTGCGGTCGGTGGCGTTCAACGACAACGCGATGCTCGCGGAGGCGCACGCCAAGGACGGCGACAACACCCCGCCGGACCTCGTCTGGACGGGTGTGCCGGACGGCGCCCGTGAGCTGGTGCTGCTCGTCGCCGACCCCGACGCACCGATGGGAACGTTCCTGCACTGGCTCGTGACCGGGATCGACCCCGCCTCGTCGGGCCTGTCCGGCGAGCAGCCGGCGGGGACCCAGCACGAGAACGGGTTCGGGGAGCACGGCTACGGCGGCCCGCTGCCACCTGTCGGCGACGACGCGCACCGGTATGTCTTCCGCCTGTACGCGCTCGCCGAGCGGTTCGCGGGTCCCGATCCGTCCGACGCGGACGCCGTCCGTGGGTGGCTCGACGACCACGCTCTGGCAACGGGCACGATCACGACGCTGTACGCCCGCTGACGTCGGGAGTGGCCGCACCGGGCGCTGCTCCATGCCGCGAAGCAGCGCACAGCGTTCGCGGTGGCGCTCCGTCCCGCGGTGTCACGAGTGCGCGGAAGGCCGCCGCGTCCTGGATGCCGCCGCGACTGCGGCCCGTGACCTCGACGCCCAGCGCCTCGTGGACGCCGTCCGGCGGCTCGGCGACCTGCGCCAGACTCTGGACGCGCGCGTCCGCATGCGGCGGGGCGCGAGCCCCGGTGGCGTGGGCCTCTCGCGCAACTGAGGCTCGCATGCTGTGCTGGACGAGGGGTTCGAGGAGAGGGCCATGAACACACGTCGTCGCAGCGGCCTCGCCGCGGCGCTGGCTGCCGCGGCGCTGCTCAGCGCGTGCAGCGGCATGTCCGCCGGGTCGTCCGGCTCGTCAGCCGGGGCGGCGGCGGCCGTCGCGTCCGATCCCTCGCCGGCCGCCTCGCCGCCCGCCTCGGTCGCCCCCTCGCCGGTCGCCTCGACAGGGGCGGGGTCGTCCGGCCCCGCCAGTTCTCTGGAGGCCGACTACCGCCGGGTGATCGACGCCGTGCTGCCCTCGGTCGTCGAGATCCGCACCCAGCAGGCTCTGGGCAGCGGCGTGGTCCTCGACGCCAGCGGCGACATCGTGACCAACGCGCACGTCGTGGGCTCGGCGACGCAGTTCGAGGTGTTCCTGCCCGGCCGGGCCGACGCGGTCAAGGCCACCCTGCGCGGCAGCTACCCTCCCGACGACCTCGCCGTCATCCGCCTCGACGATCCCAGCGGTACGCACCCGGCCACCTTCGGCCGGTCCGCCGATCTGCAGGTCGGCGACATCGTGCTGGCGATGGGCAACCCGCTCGGCCTGGCGAGCAGCGTCACGAACGGGATCGTCTCGGCTCTCGGCCGTACCGTCAGCGAGCCGCAAGGGCAGGGATCGCCGGGAGCCACGATCCCCGACACGATCCAGACCTCGGCGGCGATCAACCCGGGGAACAGCGGCGGGGCGCTCGTCGACCTCGCGGGGGAGGTCGTCGGCATCCCGACCCTGGCTGCGGTCAGTCCCGAGGGCGGGGGCGCGGCCCCCGGCATCGGCTTCGCCATCTCGTCGGACACCGTGCGCCGGATCGCACCGCAGCTGGCGTCGAGCGGCAGGGTCACGAGCTCCGGCCGGGCAGCGCTCGGGGTGAAGGTCACGGCGGTGACCGACCAGCAGGGCGCTCCCGCCGGTGTCGGCGTGGTGGAGGTGACCCCCGGGGGGCCGGCGGCCAAGGCCGGGATCACGACCGGCGACGTGATCGTCTCGGTCGCCGGCCAGCAGACGCCGACCCAGCAGGCGCTGGCCGGTGCGCTGGCGACGCAGAAGGTCGGCGACACCGTACCCGTGCGGGTGGACCGCGACGGGTCGGCCAGCACCGTGCGTGTGACCCTCGGCGAGCTCACCGCCGGATGAGCGCCCTCGTCCTCGCGGCGCTCGGTCGGGATCGTGTACACCGCGACGTCCAGCCCGTCGATGACGGCGTCCTGCATCTCACCTCCCAGTGATCAGGCGAGCTCGTGCGCTCGCCCGAACTGCCACCCCTCTTGGCGCTGATCATGCAAACCAGTCCGATCATGCAAACCCGTCCATGATCGGACTGGTTTGCATGATCAGCGCGAGAAGAGCAGGTCAGGAGCGGTGGGGGAGGAACTCCTGGAGCTTGGTCTTCGCGCCCTCCCACATGACCGACCAGCGGTCCTCGTCGCCGCCGAGGATCGACGACGTCATGGCCTTCATCTGCTCGAAGGTCGCGTGCGGCGGGATCGGCGGGACGTTCGGGCTGGTGTGCACGTCGAGCACCGTCGGGCGGTCGGCGGCGAGCGCGGCGTCCCAGGCGGGGCCGATGTCGTCGGGCTTGTCGACCTCGATGCCCTGCAGCCCCAGGCTGCGCGCGAAGCCCGCGTAGTCGACCGTGGGCAGGCTCTGGGAGTCGACGAACTTCGGCGCGCCCTGCATGGCACGCATCTCCCAGGTGACCTGGTTGAGGTCGTCGTTGTGGAGGATCGCGACGACGAGCCGGGGGTCGCTCCACTGCTCGTGGTACTTCTTGATCGTGATCAGCTCGGCCATGCCGTTCATCTGCATGGCGCCGTCGCCGACGAAGGCGATCGCCGGCCGGTCGGGGTGGGCGAACTTCGCGCCGATCACGTACGGCACGCCCGGCCCCATCGTGGCGAGCGTGCCCGACAGCGAGCCGCGGACGCCGTCGGTGAACCGCAGGTCACGGGCGTACCAGTTGGCCGACGAGCCGGAGTCGGCCGCCAGCATCGCGTTCGCCGGCATGCGCTCGTTGAGCTCCCAGAACAGCCGCATCGGGTTGATCGGGTCGGCCTCGACCATGGCCTCCATCCGCATCGTCTCCCACCAGCGGGCGACGTCGTGCTCGATGCCCTCGCGCCAGCCGCGCTCGGCCTTGCGGTGCAGCAGCGGGATCAGCGCGCGCAGGGTGGAGGCGGCGTCGCCGACGAGGTTGACCTCGTAGGGGTAGCGCATGCCGATGAACCCGCCGTCGATGTCGATCTGGACGGCGCGCGCCTGGTCGAGCGGCGGCATGAACTGCGTGTAAGGGAAGTTCGAGCCGACGGTCAGCAGCGTGTCGCAGCTCATCATCATCTCGTAGCTGGGCCGTGTGCCGAGCAGGCCGATCGACCCCGTCACGTACGGCAACGTGTCGGGCAGCACGTCCTTGCCCAGCAGCGCCTTGGCCACGCCGGCGCCGAGGAGCTCGGCGACCTGCTCCACCTCGGCCCGGGCCCCGCGCGCCCCCTGCCCGACGAGCATCGCCACCTTCGAGCCCGCGTTGAGGATCTCGGCCGCCCTGCGGACGCCGGCGTCGTCGGGGTCGACCTCGGGCCAGGAGATGCCGAGGCTCGAGGGGACCTCCTTGAAGGCGTGCCCGGGGGCGGAGTACTCCAGCTCCTGCACGTCCGAGGGGATGATGATCGCGGTCGGGGCCTGGCGCGAGATCGCGATCCGGATCGCCCGGTCGACGACGTTCGGCAGTTGCTCGGGGACCGTCACCATCTGCACGTAGTCGCTCGCGACGTCCTTGAACAGCGAGAGCAGGTCGACCTCCTGCTGATAGGAGCCGCCCATCGCGCTGCGCGCCGTCTGCCCGACGATCGCGACCACCGGCACGTGGTCGAGCTTGGCGTCGTAGAGCCCGTTGAGCAGGTGGATGGCCCCCGGGCCCGAGGTGGCCATGCAGACGCCGACCCGGGGGCGGATGCTGCCGGATCCCGCGGACGGCGTCGAGCCGACCGGCGCCGTCGCGAGCCGGGACGCCGTCGACCCCCCGGAGACCGACCCCCCGGACGCCGTCGACGTCCCGAACTTGGCGTAGCCGACCGCCTCGAAGGCGGCCATCTCCTCGTGGCGGGCCTGCACGAACATCGGCGCGTGCAGCGACTCGTCCGTCCAGGCCGCGAGGATGCCGTTGATGCCGTCACCGGGGAATGCGAAGACATGCTCGACGCCCCAGTCGCGCAGGCGGGTGAGCAGGTATCCGCCGACCGTCAGTGCCATGTCAGTGTCCTTCCGTCGCGGTCTGCGCGTGATCGGACCGGTTTGCATGATCGGACCGGTTTGCATGATCAGCGGTAGTTCGACGCGTCGGTCGAGTAGGCGCCCAGGGTCCCCGCGTCGAAGCGCACCTCGCCGTCGACGGCCTCGCGCAGACCCTGCTCCAGCGCCTCGACGTCGACTCCCACGCGCCGTCTGCTCATGCCGGGCCTCCCTGGACAGGAGTCAACGAACCAGCCCACAGTAGCCCGAATATGTACACATGCAACATACGTAACGTCACGACCCTTGCCTCGTGCGAGCCGCCACCCCGGTCGCTACCCTGAGCGCATGAGCAGCGACGAGGCCGGGGCCTCTGCCCCGGCTGCACAGGCCGAGATCCCGAGCGCTGAGATGTCGGGCGACGTCGCGGCCGTTCTCACCGCCTCGCGGGCGCTCGTCGGGGTCGTGGCACGCTCGATGGCCGACGTGCTCGAGAAGGTCACGCTGGTGCAGTTCCGGGTGCTCGTGGTGCTGTGCGCGACGGGCCCGCTCCGCAGCGGGGCGCTCGCCGATCGTCTCGGCATCCACCAGTCGACGTTCACGCGGACGGCCGACCGGCTGGTCGCCCAGGGGTGGCTCCGCCGCGAGACCAGCGCCGAGAGCCGCCGCGAGGTGATGGTGGACCTGACGGACGCCGGCCGCGGCCTCGTCGAGGAGGTCGTGCAGCGCCGCGCCGCCGACCTCGAGCGCATCCTCGCGGATGTTCCGCCGCGTCAGCGGGCCCGGATCCGGGCGGGTTTCGTGGCCTTCGCCGAGGCGGCGGGCGAGCCCGAGTCGTCGGACCTGCTGACCCTCGGCATGCACTAGCAGGCGGTCCGGAGACAGCCTCAGAAGCCGGAGCCGCCGCGCAGCCGGCGTGGGCGGCCGTCGGGGTTCACCACGGACCGGTAGAGCAGGGGCGCCCAGCGTTGCTGGGCCCGGGTGAGTGGTTCGGGCTGGTGCCGTCGCACCTGGCCGGACGGCCGCGGACCGCGGCGGCCGCCGGCGTGCCAGTCATCCAGCGCGTCGGCGGTCGTGCGCCAGAGGTCGAAGGCCGTCACCGGGTCGAGCAGGCGGGGGTCGGCGGGGTCGACGCCGAGGTGCTCGCCCCAGAGCTGCAGCCTCAGGTCCCGGGCCAGCCGGCGGGCCCCCGACCCCACGCCGGACGGGTCGGCCGGAGCCCGGCCGTCGTCAGTGGTGTCGACGACGGCGCACGTGACCTCGCTGTCGGTCGTCCACGAGCGCAGGTTGAAGTTGTCGGAGCCGCAGGTGAACCAGACGTCGTCGACGATGCAGACCTTGGCGTGCACGTAGATCGGTACGCCTTCGGCGTTCTCGAGGTCGACGGCGAGCACCCGCTCGGGGGCCGCCGCGCGCAGGACGTCGAGGGCTCGCCACTGCCCGAGCCGGGTGGGCGGCCCGTTCACCCGGCCGTCGGCGTCGGGGTAGCGGGGCAGGACGGCGACGACGCGCAGCTCCGGCGACCGGCGCAGCGACTCGGCGATGCTGCTCGCGATCTCGTCGTCCCACAGGTACTGATCCTCGACGTAGACGAAACTGCGCGCCAGCGAGAAGGCCTTGCCGTACGCCCGGGCGATGCTGCGCTCGCCGTGCCGGGCGAACGGGAAGCCGGGGCGCTTCAGGGCGTACGTGCGCAACACCTGCACGGCGTGCGGCCCGGCCGGCGGGGGCGGCGGGAACGCCTCCGGGAGGGGCTGCGGGTGCCGGGGCATCCGCGCCAGCCTCTGCACCAGCATGTGGTAGGGCGTGCGCCGGTCCAGTGGATGCGGGTCGTCCCACCGCTCGACGAACGTGCGCAGCACGTCGCCGACCACCGGACCGCGCAGCTCGAGGGTCGCGTCGTGCCACGGCGGGCGCCGGCCGTACCGGCGGTCCATCACCGGCGCCTGCGGGTCACCCGCGTGCGTCGCGTCGTCGCGGCGGCCGTGGCACAGGTCGATGCCGCCGACGAACGCGACGTCCCGCTCGGGGGCGGCGCGGTGCTGCGCGACCACCAGCTTCTGGTGGTGCGACCCGAACCGGCGCACGCGCTGGTCGAGCAGCACCTCGGCGCCGGCCTCGTTGAGCATCGCCCCGAGCCGCTCGTTCGCCTGCGCGTTGAAGCGGATCCGGTCGGAGTGCGAGCGCCACACGAGGCCGCGCACCTCGACCCCGGCCCGGGCGAGGTCGCAGAGCACCGCGCCGATCTGGTGGCCCTCTTCGGTCAGCTGCTCGTCGGCGTCCCCCCGCCAGTCCGTGAAGAAGAGCCTGTCACCGGCGCACAGGGCGCACAGCTCCTCGTACAGCCGCTGGAAGTAGGCGGCCCCGTGGACGAGCGGCCGCACCAGGTTGCCCTCGGACCACGCGACGCCGGCCGCCCCCTCACTGTCGAGCCCGGTGTCGGGATTGCCGCGCTCGGCACCGGACAGGAACCATCGCCGCGCCGCCTCGTCGCCCATGTGCTCGCAGTACCCCGTCGATGATCGACCCACACCGCCCCCCCTGCTTTGGCGCTGATCATGCAAACCGGTCCGATCATGAACGCGTTCATGATCGGACCGGTTTGCATGATCAGCGCTGTGATGAGGGGGGTCAGCGCTGTGATGAGGGGGGTCAGCGCTGTGGTGAGGGGGGTCAGCGCCGCCGCTGCTCAGGCGGCGCCGCTGGTGACGCGGGTGGGCAGCCAGAACCGGTCGACGTCGGGCTGGGAGGGGTGCCGGGCGCCGGCCCCCGGCAGGGCGAAGGCGGCCAGCACGTTCGCCGTGATCCGCTCGACGGCGCGCCTCGTGGCGGCCGGGTCGGTGACGGTCTCGCAGGAGCCGGCGAGCGCGCAGGCCCACCCCATGGTGCCGGTGGCGAACACCCCCGCGCCGGCCGCGTTCGTGAAGTAGACACCGGTGTGCGCGGTGACGGTGCCGGGCCGGCAGGCGTAGCGGTCGTAGGCGACGACCTGCAGGGAGCGCGGCGTCGCCGGGCCGGGGTAGACGCGGTCGGCCTCTGGCAGCACGAACGCCCCGAGGTCCTGGCCCGCGTGCAGCCCGAGCCCCCCGTACCCGAACCAGCGGGGGTCGGTGACCACCCAGCTGGCCCGCGCCGGGAAACAGTCGTACTGCATGCCCGTCAGTTGCTGCTCCGGCCTGGGGGAGGGACTGTCGCGGAAGCGGGCGGTGGTGCCGCCGGGGTCTGTGCCGGCCAGCGGGTCGAGCCGGGCGTCCTTGGTGACGACGACCAGCCGCGGGCGGCCGTCGCGGCGGTCCGGCTGGCCGGGCAACCCGGTGGTCCGGCCGGCGAGCCGCGCCCGCCAGTACGCGGTGTTCGCCCCGAGCACGGCCAGGTTGGCGCCGCGTGACACCGCCGCGGTCAGCGCGTCGCGGGCGCGCGCCGTCCAGTACTCGGCGTGGCCGCCCGTGACGACGCCGGTGGCGTCGTCGAGCAGCCCGGGCTCGAGGTCGAGGTCGTAGTCGGTGGCGTAGGCGAGCGGCAACCCGAGCCGTTCGGCGACCCGCAGCACCGGCAGGTCCTGGTACGCGAAGCGACCCGCGCCGGCCCCGGTCGTGTACGGCCGGTCGAAGCTCACCGCCAGGCTGCGGTCACCGAAGTGCTTGTCCCCGCCGTCGTACAGCGATCCCCCGCCCCAGTCGTTGTAGGCCTGCCAGGTCATCGCGCTCTGCACCAGGAGCAGCCGCCCCCGCGTGGTCGCGCTGCGGACCGTGAGCGGCACGAAGCGGGTCGCCGTGGCGGTGTCCAGCCGCAGCAGATAGGCGCCTTCGGGCCAGCCCGTCGTGTCGACGGTCGTCGTCAGCCGCCACGGGGCCACCGCCGTCCGGGTGTCGCGCAACCCACCGGCGTCGGGGATCGGGGCGTCGTCGACGACCGCCTTCGGCTGCGGCGAGGCGTTCGCCGCGCCGTGCCACACCTCGCGCGCGCCGGCGCCGCCGTACCAGCCCGTGCGCAGCGCCTCGATGGTGACGGGCCCGCGCGCGTCGACGTACAGCCCGACGCTCTCGCCGGGTCGTACCGACACCCGGTCGGCGAAGGCCTGCAGGCCGGGGGCGACGCCGCGTGCCCGCGCCGGGGTCGCAGCCGAGGTGCCGGTGAGGCGATTCTCCGCCGCGACGTCGAGGCCCACGCCCGCACCCGGGGTCGGGCCGGCGCCGGCGACACCTCCGGAGGAGGGGACCGACCCGGACGCCGCCGGCTGGTGCGCCGGCGCCCCGCTGGAGGCACTACTGCACGAGGCCACTGCCACGGCGACTACGAGGACCGCGAGCGCACGGGCGAACCGCACCAAACCCCCTCGCAACCGGCAGTGTTCGGGCCCTGACGAAGCCATCGTAGGTGTCGTACTGTGGCCGCCAGCGGGCGAGCCGACGGGGCCTCGACCTGGCAGCCAGCGACGCGGCGACCACGGATCGTCGTCGACGAGGGGACGTGACGGTCATGACGGACTTCACCGGCATGCGCAGCAGCACCGGGAGGTCGCTCCCGCGCCGGCAGCGGCGGCCGGGCGCCGGGCGACGGGTCGCCGGGGCCCTGGCGCTCGCGGTCTGCGCCCTGCTGGTGCCGGGGGTCGCCGTCGCCGCGACCCCGGTGAGCGCCCAGCGCCACGTCGCGGTGGGCGACTGGTACTACCTCGACTGATCTCGATCGATCTCGGCTCGTCCCGAGCGACCCTCTGGCCCGCCCGCGCCGGCGCGCGGGTCAGTCGCCCACGGCAGCGACGAGCGAGTCCGCGTCGAGCACCGTCTCGTAGGACTCGCCGCGATGGAACGGCGGGTAGACCCGCATGCGTGGCCGCCGCGACGAGCACGCGACCACCTTCAGCGCGGGGAACTCGCGGACGATGCGGTCGACGAGCTCGGCGGTGCCCTCCCGGTCGAGGTCGAGGACCACGACGTCGGGCAGGGCGTCGACGAGCTGGCGGAGCAGGCCGGCCTCGTCGGCGTGGACGACCTCGACGTCCTGCGCCCGCAACAGGTCGTCGAGGCCGGCGCGGACGATCGCCCCGAAGTCGCCGAGAAGTACGCGTCGCACGGGCCCACCCTCCGGTTGGCGTGCCCCGACGGTACGGCGCGCCCGGAGGCGACGCAGGGGCGCCGGGCCGGACTTTCGTGCAGCCGGCACCTCCCGGCGCCGGCGGGGTCAGCCACGACCCTCAGATGATGCCCGCCCGGGTGGCCGTGCCGACCGCCTGGGCGCGGGTCCGGCAGCCCAGCTTGGTCAGGACGTCGTGGACGACGTTCTTGACCGTGCGCTCGCTGTAGCAGAGCCCGATCGCGATCCCCCGGGTGTCCTCGCCCTCGGCGAGCATCCGCAGCACCGCGAGCTCGCGCTCGGAGAGGCCCGTCCCCCGGTCGATCCGCTCGGTCCCGAGCGCGCGGCTCAGCAGCCGGGGGAGCATGTCGGTCGGCAGGCTGGTGCGGCCGTGAAGGACCGCACGGACCGTCGAGCACAGGAGCTCCGGCGTGAGCTCGTGGCGGTACAGGATGGCGCTCACCCCGCCGCGGGCAAGCCGCTCGAGCCGCTCGTCGTCCGCCTCGCCGATCGTCGCCACCAGGCGGGGGCCGTGCGGCAGCTGCGCGGCCAGCATCTGCAGCAGCGGATCGACGTCGGGCCTGTCGCCGTCGAACACCAGGACCGTCGCGCCGCCGGGCACGCGGCCGGGCGCCAGCGCGGCGCTCTCGCCGGCGACAGCCAGGTCGTCGGCCGATCAGGCACGACACCATGCCCCGGCGCAGCAGAGGGTGCGGCTCGTCGATCCACACCGATCCGGTGACCCGCTGCGCCGGCAACACGGGTGACACCACGGACACCTCCACCAACCGACCCACCTCCCCGCGGAGTCGTCCGGGCGGGCTCCCCACTGCCCCCACCCGTCAAGCCTTCGTCAAGCTTTCCGCAAAGTAGGCCACGTCGGGAACGACCGGTACAAGCGGTATCGGTCGACCCGTCCGTGTCCACGTGCAGGGTTGCCCGAAAGGGCAACGCCCGACCGCCCAGGGACCTGCCGTGCCGCCGTTAAGCGCAGGCGCGCTCACGATGCGTGACGAGAGTGTGCCCGCGCCACAGGGGACGGCGTAAGGTCCGTCGCATGCGTGACCACGCCGGCCGCGACGGCCCCTCGGGGTCCGCGCGCCGTCCGGGGCGGCTCACGCTCGTCGCCTGCGCGACGGCGGCGCTCCTGACGGCGTGTGCCGGCGGCGGTTCGCCGGCGTCGGGCGGCGCGGCCTCGACCTCGGGGCCCGGCGCGTCCACGACGACGGCCCCGCCCGTGAGCGCCGCGAGCTCCCCGCCGGCCCCTGCCTCGTCGAGCGCCGGCGGCGTCGTCGTCCTCGCTCGCGGCCCCGAGCCCGCCGCCCACCACCTCGTGCGTCGACCGGACCTTGGCCGGGCTGTCCCGTACCGAGCGCGCCGGCCAGTTGCTGCTCGTCGGGGTCGACGCCACCGATCCCGCGGCCGCTGCCGGCTCGCTGGCCCGGCTGGGCGTGGCCGGGATCTTCCTGCAGGGCCGGGTCGCCGGCGGCAGCGCGCTGCGCTCCGGGATCGCGTCGGTACAGACCGCCGCCCGCCGTGCCGGCGCGCCCCACCTCCTGGTGGCCGCCGACGAGGAGGGGGGGCTCGTCCAGACCGTCCGCGGCGGCACGATCGCGCCGTTCCCCGCGGCGCTCACGCAGGGCGGGTGGACGCCGTCCACGCTGGCCCGGACCACGAGGACCTGGGGCCGCGGCCTGGCCGCCCTCGGGGTGAACCTCGACCTGGCCCCGGTGGCCGACGTCGTGCCCGCGTCGCTGGGCGCGGCCAACCCGCCGATCGGCCGGTACGGCCGCGAGTACGGCCACACGGTGCCGGGTGTCTCCGCCCCGGTCGGCACGGTGACCGCCGCGCTGCGCGCCGTCGGCGTCGGGGCGACGGTCAAGCACTTCCCGGGGCTCGGGCGCGTGCTGGCGAACACCGACACCTCGTCCGCCGCGGTCGACGACACGACCACCGTGACCGACCCGGCGCTGCAGCCGTTCTCCGAGGGGATGCGAGCGGGTGCGCTCGCCGTGATGGTGTCGTCGGCGCGCTACCCGCGCCTGGACGGCCGTCACCCCGCGATGTGGTCGTCCGCGATCGTCACCGGCCTGCTGCGGCAGCGGCTGGGCTGGCACGGCCTCGTCGTCTCCGACGACCTCGGGGCCGCCGTCGCCGCCGCGGGGCTGCCGGTGGGGCAGCGGGCGACCTCGTTCGTGGCCGCCGGCGGTGACCTCGTGCTCACCGTCGTCACGTCGCAGGCCGTCACGATGCGCGACGCCCTGGTGGCCCGTGCCGCCGCCGACCGTGCGTTCGCGGCCCGCGTCGACGACGCGGCGCGGCACGTGCTCGCGGCGAAGGCCGCCCTCGGCCTGCTCAGCTGCGGCTGAGCAGGCCGAGGGCGACACGCCCACGGGCACCGCCCGGGTCACTCCTCGGGGACGAGCCAGACCGCGCCGAGCGGTGGCACCCGCAGCGGGGCGGACGCCGGCTTGGCGTGCCACGGCACCTCCTCGGCGACGACGGCGCCGAGGTTGCCGACCCCCGAACCGCCGTACAGCTCGGCGTCCGTGTTGAGGACCTCGCGCCAGCGGCCCGCGTGCGGCAGGCCGATCCGGTAGTCCTCCTGGGGGATCGCCGAGAAGTTCACGACGACCGCGAGGTACCGGCCGGAGGCGTCCTTGCGCAGGAAGGAGAACGTGTTGTGCAGGGAGTCGTTGGCGTCGATCCACTCGAAGCCGGCGGCGTCGTTGTCGAGGGCCCACAGCTGGTCGTGCTGGCGGTAGAGCCGGTTGAGGTCGCGGACGAGCTGCTGCAGCCCGCTGTGCCCGGGCGTCTGCTCGAGCCACCAGTCGAGGCTGCGCCCCTCGGCCCACTCGGCCTCCTGGCCGAACTCCGAGCCCATGAAGAGCAGTTGCTTGCCGGGGTGCGCCCACATGTACGCGAAGAAGGCGCGCAGGTTCGCGAGCTGCTGCCAGCGGTCGCCGGGCATCTTGCGCAGCAGGGAGCCCTTGCCGTGCACGACCTCGTCATGGCTGATGGGCAGGACGAAGTTCTCGCTGAACGCGTACACCAGCGAGAACGTCATCTCGCCGTGGTGGTACTGGCGGTAGATCGGCTCCTTGCTCATGTACTGCAGGGAGTCGTGCATCCAGCCCATGTTCCACTTCAGCCCGAAGCCGAGTCCGCCGAGGTGGGTCGCTCGCGTCACCCCCGGCCAGGCTGTCGACTCCTCGGCGATCGTCACGATCCCGGGCACCCGCCGGTAGGCGGTGGCGTTCGTCTCCTGCAGGAAGGCGATGGCCTCGAGGTGCTCGCGGCCGCCGTAGATGTTCGGCGCCCACTCGCCGTCCTCACGGGAGTAGTCGAGGTAGAGCATCGACGCCACGGCGTCGACCCGCAGCCCGTCGACGTGGTACTCCTCGAGCCAGTACAGCGCGTTGGCCACCAGGAAGTTGCGGACCTCGTGCCGGCCGAAGTCGAACACGAGGGTCCCCCAGTCGGGGTGCTCGCCCTTGCGCGGGTCGGCGTACTCGTACAGCGGCTGACCGTCGAACCTCGCGAGCGCCCACTCGTCCTTCGGGAAGTGCGCGGGGACCCAGTCGACGATGACGCCGATGCCGGCGCGGTGCAGGGTGTCGACGAGGTGGCGGAACTCGTCCGGCGAGCCGAACCGCGCCGTCGGCGCGAAGTACGACGTGACCTGGTACCCCCACGAGCCGCCGAAGGGGTGCTCGGCCACCGGCAGGAACTCGACGTGGGTGAAACCCATGTCGAGCACGTAGCCGGTGAGCTGGTCGGCGAGCTCGCGGTACGACAACCCCTGCCGCCACGAGGCGAGGTGCACCTCGTAGATGCTCATCGGCCCGGTGTGCGGGTTGGTCTCGGTGCGGCGGCGCATCCACGCGTCGTCCTGCCAGGTGTACCGCGACTCGTCGACGACGCTGGCCGTCGACGGCGGCACCTCGGTGGCGAAGGCCATCGGGTCGGCCTTCTGCCGCCAGTGCCCGTCGCGGCCGAGGATCTCGAACTTGTACCGCGTGCCCGCGCCCACGGCCGGCACGAAGATCTCCCACACGCCGCTGCTGCCGAGGCTGCGCATGGCGTGCCCGCGCCCGACCCAGTGGTTGAAGTCGCCGACGACGCGCACCGCGCGGGCGTTCGGCGCCCACACCGCGAAGCTCGTGCCCGTGATCTCACCGAGCGCGTCGAACGCGGTCGAGGCGGGGTAGCGCCGGACGCGCGCCCCCAGGACGTCCCACAGCTGCTCGTGCCGGCCCTCGCCGATCAGGTGGAGGTCGATCTCGCCGAGCGTCGGCAGGTACCGGTACGGCTCGTCGACCACCGTCTCGCCGGCGCCCTCGTACGTCACGGCGAGGCGGTAGTCGGGCACGTGCGGGCCGGGGAGCACGGTGACCCACACGCCGTCCCACTCGTGCCGCATCGGCCGGCGCTCGCCGTCGGCCAGCAGCAGTTCGACGGACGCCGCGAACGGCCGGAGCGTCCGGACCGTGACCGATCCCTCGTAGATGTGGGCGCCGAGCACCGAGTGCGGTGCGAAGTACGCGCCGGCTGCCACGGCCTGCAGCACCTGCCGGTCGACCGGCCGCGGCGCCGGGGCGCCGTCCTTCGCCGGGGCGGCCTCCTTCGGTGGGGCGGCCTCCTTCGGCGGTGGCGGCCTCCTTCGGGCGGGGCTGAGGCCGGTCGCCGGGGCTGACGCCGGTGCCGGGGCGGACGCCGGTGCCGAGGCGGACGCCGGCGCCGGGGGCGTGCGCGGCGACGTGGCCGGGCCTGCTCCCGGGCGGGGGCCTCGGGTGTGGACCGCGCCGGGACGTCGTCCGCCGGTACCCCGACCTCGGGCCGGGCCGTGTGCTCGGCGTCGGCCGCGGCGGCGGCCTCGATCACGGCGCCCGGCTCGGCGCTGATGGGCGCCGCGCTGCCGGCGTCCGCCGTCGTCGGGGCGGTCGTCGGCCGGCGTCGGGTCTGGGACCGGCCGTCGGAGCGGCCGACGGCTCGGCGTCGCCGTCCACGGCGGCGATCTCCTCGACGTCCACGATCTCGACGACCGCCCGGGAGCGGGTCTCGGGCTCGGCTGGCCCCTGCGGCGGCGTGCGCGACTCACTCGACATGCCCGCCAGTCTTTCGCCCTCGGCAGGCTCGCGCCAACGGCCCCGCCCCTCGGCCTCGCGGTGGGCGCCCGAGGCCGGCCTGCGGGCCTGCCGCCAGAGCCCGCGCGCCGCGTCCGCGAGGGACCGTGCCCACCCCTGCCGAGCCATCCGGCCAATCTACGCAATCGCCCCTCGCCCACGAGGCCGCGCGCGGGGCTGTGCACCGTCCGGCCCAGCCGCCGCCCACGTCGTGGCTCGTCCGCCCGACCCGGTGCGGCAGCATGACCACGTGCCGTCACCCGCACCGCTCGTCCTCGTCGTCGAGGACGAGCCGGCCATCGCCGATCTCGTCCGGGGCTACCTCGAGCGGGAGGGCCTGCGTGTGCGCCTCGTCGCCGACGGGGCCGCCGCCCTCGCGGCCGTCGCCGCCGAGCCGCCCGACGTCGTGCTGCTCGACATCGGCCTGCCGGGCATGGACGGCGTCCAGGTCTGCCGCCGGCTGCGAGAGGCGGGGGACTGGACGCCCGTCCTGTTCGTCACCGCCCGCGACGACGAGGTCGACCGCGTGCTCGGTCTCGAGCTCGGGGCGGACGACTACGTGACCAAGCCGTTCAGCCCGCGCGAGCTCGTGGCCCGGGTCCGCGCCGTCCTGCGCCGGGGGGCGGCGAGCAGGTCCGCCGGCGCCGGCCACCGGCTCGCCGCCGGTGCCGTCGAGGTGGACCTCGAGACCCGCCGCGCCCGCGCCGCCGGCCGGCCCGTCGAGCTGACGACCACGGAGTTCGACCTGCTCGCCCACCTGCTGCGCCGACCCGGCCGCGTGGCGCCGCGCGAGGAGCTCCTGGCCGAGGTCTGGGGCTACCCCGCGGGGACCCCGACCCGCACGGTGGACGTCCACGTCGCCCAGCTGCGCAGCAAGCTCGGGCCGGCCCTGCACGTGCGCACGGTGCGCGGCGTCGGGTACGCGGTCGAGCCGTGAGGACCTCCGCTCGCGGCGCGCACGGTCGCGCTGGGTGTGCTCGTGGGCCTGCTGGCCAGTGTCGTCACGGGCGTCGCGCTCGCCCGCACCTTGGCTGCCGGCAACCGCGAGCGGATCGCGGCGACCCTCGCCGTCCAGGCCGAGAACCTCGCCGACCGCGTCGGCGCCGGCCGGCCGCTGCTGACGCGGAACCGGGAGCAGCAACTGCAGCGGCAGGGCGTCACCGTCGCCGTCGCGGCGCCAGGTGACCCCGTGCCCGCACCCTTCACCCCGGACGACGTCCGCGCCGCGCCGAGCGCGCCCGACGCGGTCGACCGCGAGTCCGGCGGCCGGAGCTGGCTGGTCGTGGCGCGGCCGGCGTCCGACGGGAGTGCCGTGCTCCTGGCCAGGCCGCTCGGCCCGGCCACCGGGCTGACGGCGGCTCAGCGGCGCGGGGCCGTCGTCGGTGCCCTCGCGGTGCTCGCCGTGGCGGCGCTCGGCGGGCTGCTGCTCGCCCAGAGCGTCACCCGGCCGTTGCGCCGGGTCGTCACCGCCGCGCGGCGGCTCACGGCAGGGGAGCGGGACGTCGTCGCCGGGGCCGGCGGCCCCCGCGAGGTCGCGGACGTCGGGCTCGCGCTCGACGCGCTGGCCGGGCGCCTCGCGCGCGCCGAGGAGCAGCAGCGGCGCTTCCTCCTCGCGGTCTCCCACGAGCTGCGAACCCCGCTGACGGCCGTCAGCGGCTACGCGGAGGCGCTCGCCGACGGCGTCCTGCCGCCCGGGGAGGTGGGCCGGGCCGGCGAGGTGATCAAGGCGAAGGCGGCCCGGCTGCAGCGCCGCGTCGACGACCTCATGGCCCTGGCCCGGCTGCAGGCCGACGACTTCAGCCTGGAGCCGGCGGTCGTCGACGTCGGCGCGGTGGCGCGCGCGGCTGCCGCGGCCTGGGCACCCAGGGCGGAGCGGGCGGGTGTGAGGCTGGGCCTGGAGGAGCCCGGCGGCCCGGTGCTGGCGTGGGCGGACGGCGAACGCCTGCGGCAGGCGCTCGACGCGCTCGCCGACAACGCCCTGCGGCTCCTGCCGGCAGGGGCGCCGCTGGTGCTCGCCTGGGGCGTCCGGCCTGATGCATCCGGATCGCCGGACGCCGCCCGGCCGTGGGTGCAGCTCCGTGACGGGGGGCCGGGCCTCGACCCCGAGGAGCTGCGCCACGCGTTCGAGCCGGGCCGGCTCACGGAGCGCTACCGGGGCGACCGGCCGGTCGGGTCGGGCCTCGGCCTCGCGCTCGTGGCAGCGCTCGCCGAGCGGATGGGCGGGGCGGTGACGGCGTCAGGGGCCGCCGAGGGCGGGGGTGGCCTTCACCCTCCACCTCCTGCCGGTGCCCGCCGCCCGCTGAGCCGCGCGTCCCCGGGCCGAGGCTGACCCCGGATCCGAACACTGCCCGAACACAGGCCGCACCCGGCGGCCACCCGGGGCCTGCACCGTCTGACGTGTGGCCCCAGCAGGGGTCTGCCGAACCGGCCCCCGCAGGGGCCCGAGCCAGCAGGAGATGCGAATGCTCAAGGGACTGCTCGCCACCGGCGCCGCGTGCGCGCTCGTCGGAGGCGTCGCCCTCGCAGGTCACGCGGCGCAGACGCCGGGGGGCGACCCCGTCGCGCTCACGACGACGCCGGCGGCCACCGTGCCCGCGGCGGCGGGCACGACGGCCCGCATCCAGGCCGCGGCGGCGGCCGACGAGGTGGCGGGCGTGACGGCGGCGACCGCCGGCAGGAAGCAGCGCTGCGAGCGGCTGCCGACCCGCATCGCGCGCACGCAGAAGCTCGAGCAGGTGCTCGCCGCCGATGCGTCGACGAAGGGTTCGATCGCCTATCTGCGCGCGCGGATCCAGGAAGCGACGGCGGCCCACCACGAGGAGCAGGTCGAGGCGCTGAACCGGCGGCTGGAGTTCCGGACGGCGCTGCAGGGCTTCCTGCCGCAGCGGCTGGAGCTGCTCAAGACCGCGAGCACCACGATCTGCGCCCCGGCGGGGAGCTCCCCGACGTCGTGACCGCTCGGTGCAGGTCCCGCTCAGGCGACGAGCAGCCGTCGCACGGCGCCGAGCGGGATCTGCACCCAGGTCGGCCGGTTCCGGGTCTCGTAGACCACCTCGTAGAGGGCCTTGTCGAGCTCGAGGGCCCGCAGCAGCACCTCGCGGCGGCGCGGGTCGTCGCCGCCCCCGGCGGCATAGCCGTCGAGGAAGGCCTCGCGGCAGTCGCTCGCCCAGGCCTGCGCGGCGACGGCCCGCGCGTCGCTGGGGTCCACACCCACCGTGGCGTGCCGGGCGGCGTAGTCGAACGAGCGCAGCATCCCCGCGACGTCGCGGAGCGCCAGGTCGGGCGCCGTCCGCTCGGACAGCGGGCGCAGCGGCTCACCCTCGAAGTCGAGCAGGATCCAGCCCCGCGAGGCCGAGTGCAGTACCTGGCCGAGGTGGTAGTCGCCGTGCACCTGCTGCAGGTCGGGTGCCGAACCGACGTACCGGACGAGATCCGCGGCGGTGCGGGCCGCGTCCGTGAAGGGTTCGAGCGCGCGCACCGCCCGGACGGCCCAGTCGACCCGGGCGAGGAGGCCGTCGGCGAGGGCGTCGAGGGCGGCCCGGTCGACCGGCCGGAGGGCAGCGCCGTCGCGAGCGTGGTGTGCACCTCGGCCGTGGCGGCGCCCAGACCCCGCGCCTGCTTCGGTGAAGGGCCGGCCCGCGGCGACGGCCTCCGTGGCCTCCCGCCACGCGTCCCGGCTGCCGGGAAGGAACTCGCAGGCGTAGACGAGGTGGCCGTGGGCCGGCGCCTTGCCGCCCGGGTCGGGCCACCAGCCCTCGACCCAGGCCGCGGGTCTGGCCACCCGGGTCGAGCCCGCGGCGGCGAGCGCCGTCTGGACGACGACGTCCGGGTTGTCGCCGCCGGCCAGCACCCGGAAGACCTTCATGATGACCGGCCGCTCGCCGGCGGCGTCGACGACGATCGACGTGTTCGACTGCTCGCCGCCGAGCACCTTCGCGGGGGCCCCCGGGTCGGCCGCCCAGCCGCCCGGCGGCTGCACGGCCCGGGCCCGGCCCAGGGCGGCCCCCTCGCCCGACCACGCCTCGCCCTCCCCGGCGAGCAGCCGCAGCAGGGCGCTGACGTACGCAGGGTCGTGCGGTCCGTCGTAGACCCAGCGCTCGCCGTGCTCCGCGTCGTCGTAGGTGCCGAGGAGGGCGTGCTCCAGCTCCGGCACGGGCGCGGAGCGGAAGGTCAGCGGGACCTGGTACGTGACCGCGACGCCGTCAGGCGTGGTCGCCCTGACGAAGAGCACGTCGACCTCCGCGGGGCCGGGGCGTGACGCTCCGTCGTCGGTCAGGAGCAGCCCCCCGAGGCGGCGCCAGCTCAGGCGTGCCGCCCCCCTTGCCGGCGTACCACCGCTGCCGCGGGACCCAGCCGGCGAGCAGGTCGAGGACCGAGCGTGCCCGTGCCGCCGCCGTCACGTCGCGCGCTCACCTCCTGCTGTCTGCCGAGTGCGTCGCCGGCGCGCCGGCGCCCAGCTCGAGCCAGAAGAAGTCGCGGGACCCCATCGTGATCTCCAGGACGCCCTCCGCGGTGACGGGAGGGAAGCCCGTGCCGCCGAAGAGGTCCTCCAGCGTGGCCCCGGCGTGGCCCGGCAGCTCGAGCCGGGCGCCCTGGGGGACGTGCGAGAGGTTGTTGACGCAGAGCACGGTCTCGGGCTCCTCGCCGCTCACCTCGCCGTCGGCCAGCACCCGCAGGAAGGCCAGCACGTGCGGGTTGTCGCACTCGACGGCGACGAAGCGCCCGAGCCCGAACACCGGATGCTGGCGGCGCACCGAGAGCATCCCCCGGGTCCAGTGCAGCAGCGAGCTCGACGTGGCCATCTGGGCCTCGACGTTCACGCTCGCGTAGTGGTAGACGAGCGACTGGACGACCGGCAGGTAGAGCTTGCCGGGGTCGGCCGTCGAGAAGCCGGCGTTGCGGTCGGGCGTCCACTGCATCGGGGTGCGCACGGCGTCGCGGTCGCTGAGCCAGATGTTGTCGCCCATCCCGATCTCGTCGCCGTAGTACATGTACGGGCGACCCGGGCAGCGACAGCAGCAGGGCGTTGATCAGCTCGATCTCGGCGCGGGAGCTGTCGAGCAGCGACGAGAGCCTGCGCCGGATGCCGATGTTGGCGCGCATCCGCGGGTCGGGCGCGTACCAGCCGTACATCGCGGCGCGTTCCTCGGTGGTCACCATCTCGAGGGTGAGCTCGTCGTGGTTGCGCAGGAAGGTGCCCCACTGGGCGCCGTGCGGGATGTCGGGCGTGTCGCGCAGGATGTCGACGATCGGCGCCGCCCGCTCCTCCCTGATGGCGTAGTAGATGCGCGGCATCACCGGGAAGTGGAACGCCATGTGGCACTCGGGCTCGGACTCGGTGCCGAAGTACTCGACCACGTCCTTCGGCCACTGGTTGGCCTCGGCCAGCAGGATCCGCCCCGGGTAGAGCTCGTCGACCACGCGCCGGATGCGCCGGATGTAGTCGTGCGTCTCCGGCAGGTTCTCGCAGTTCGTCCCCTCGCGCTCGAAGAGGTAGGGGATCGCGTCGAGGCGGATGCCGTCGATGCCGAGGTCCAGCCAGAAGCGGACGACGTCGATGATCGCCTCTTGGACCGCCGGGTTGTCGAAGTTGAGGTCGGGCTGGTGGGAGAAGAAGCGGTGCCAGAAGTACTGCCGCCGGACCGGGTCGAACGTCCAGTTGCTCGTCTCGGTGTCGACGAAGATGATCCGTGCGTCGGCGAACTTCTCGGGGGAGTCGCTCCACACGTAGAAGTCCCCGTAGGGCCCCTCGGGATTGCTCCGGCTCGCCTGGAACCAGGGGTGGGCGTCGCTGGTGTGGTTGACGGCGAGGTCGGTGATGACGCGGATGCCGCGGGCGTGCGCCTGCGCCACGAGCTCCGAGAAGTCCGGCAGGGTGCCGAACTCGGGCAGCACCGCGCAGTAGTCGCTGATGTCGTACCCGCCGTCGCGCAGCGGGGACGCGTAGAACGGCGGCACCCAGAGGCAGTCGACCCCGAGCCACTGGATGTAGTCGAGCTTGGAGATGAGGCCGTTGAAGTCCCCCGACCCCGAGCCGTTGGAGTCGGCGAAGGCACGGACCAGGACCTCGTAGAAGACCGCCTTGCGGTACCAGTGCGGGTCGTGCTTCAAACCGGGACCGGTGAGGTCGAGGCCTGGCACCTAGCTCCTCCTGTCTGGCCGGGTGACGTGGAGAACGTGGGCGGGGTGCTCGAACGGGTCGAGCCTGACGTAGTCGTGCTCGCCCCAGCGGTAGGTCGCGCCGCCGCCGAGGAGGTCGGTCACTTCGAAGCTGTCCGTCCAGTTCATCCCGAGTGCCGGCATGTCCAGGTGGATCGTGGTCTCCCGCACGGCATGGGGGTCGAGGTTGACGACGACGATGATCAGGTCCTCGCGCCCGTCGGGAGTGTAGGCCCCCTCCAGCCGGCGGCTGTAGCACAACAGCATGTCGTCGTCGGCGCGGTGGAACGCGATGTTCCGCAGGTACTGCAGCGCCGGGTGCGCCCGGCGGATGCGGTTCAGCTGCGTGAGGTAGGGGGCGATGGAGCGGTCCGCCGCCGCGGCCCAGTCGCGGGGCCGGTACTGGTACTTCTCGCTGTCGAGGTATTCCTCGCTGCCGCGCGCGCGGCCACGTGCTCGCACAGTTCGTATCCCGAGTACACGCCCCACGACGGCGACAGGGTGCTCGCCAGGACGGCCCGCAGCTTGAACGCCGCGGGCCCGCCGTACTGCAGGAACTCGTGCAGGATGTCGGGCGTGTTCGGCCAGAAGTTCGGGCGCATGTAGGCGGCGGGGGGCCCGCTCAGCTCGGTGAGGTATTCGCGCAGCTCCGCCGCGGTGGTGCGCCAGGTGAAGTACGTGTACGACTGCTGGAAGCCCACCTTGCCCAGCGTGTGCATCATCGCCGGCCGGGTGAACGCCTCCGCCAGGAAGATGACGTCGGGGCTCTCGGCGTTCACCCGCGGGATCAGCCATTCCCAGAACTCGACCGGCTTGGTGTGCGGGTTGTCGACCCTGAAGACCGTGACGCCGTGCGAGATCCAGTACCGGACCACGCGGAGGACCTCGTGGTAGAGGCCCTCGGGGTCGTTGTCGAAGTTCAGCGGGTAGATGTCCTGGTACTTCTTCGGCGGGTTCTCGGCGTAGGCGATGGAGCCGTCCGCCCGGGTGGTGAACCACTCGGGGTGCTCGCGCACCCAGGGGTGATCGGGGGCGCACTGCAGGGCCAGGTCGAGGGCGACCTCGAGGCCGAGCGACCTCGCCGCGGCGACGAAGTCGTCGAAGTCGTCGATCGTGCCGAGGTCGGGGTGGACGGCGTCGTGCCCGCCCTCGTCGGAGCCGATCGCCCACGGCACGCCGGGGTCGTCGGGGCCGGGGTCGAGGGTGTTGTTGGCGCCCTTGCGGTGCACCTTGCCCACGGGATGGATCGGGGGCAGGTAGACGATGTCGAAGCCCATCTCGCGCACCACCGGCAGCCGGCCGGCCGCCTGCGCGAAGGTCCCCGACACCCACCGCCCGGTCTCCGCGTCGACGTGGGCGCCCTCGCTGCGGGGGAACAGCTCGTACCAGGCGCTGAACAGTGCCAGCCGGCGTTCGACGAGCAGGGGATAGTCCTGGGAGGCGGTGACGAGGTCGCGCAGCGGGTGGCGCGCGAGCACGTCCTCGACGGCGGGGCCGGTGCCGGCCGACAGGCGGTCCGCCGGGTCGATCGACGTGTCGCGCAGCACGCGGACGGCGTCCGCCAGGGTCTGCCGGTCGTCACCCTCGACGCCGGGCACCTGCTGGGCCCGCTCGAGGACGCGCGCGCCCTCCTCGAACACGAGCTCGACGTCGAGCCCGGCCGGGATCTTGATCAGGGCGGTGTGCTCCCAGGTGCCGTAGACGTCGCTCCAGCCCTCGACCCGCAGGGACCAGTGCCCCTGGCGGTCGGGGACCACGGTGGTGCCGTAGCGGTCGGTGCCGGGGGCGAGCAGGTGCATGGGGGCGCGGGTGTGCTCGGCGCCGTCGGGGTCGACGAGGACGGCGGTGGCGGCGACGGCGTCGTGCCCCTCGCGGAAGACGGTCGCGCTGACGGGCACGGGCTCGCCGACGACCGCCTTCGCGGCGAACAGGCCGGCGTCGACGACGGGCATCACGGCGAGCACGGGGATGCGCCCGACGTTGGTGCCCGGCGGCGTCCAGCTCGCGCCGGTGCCGGTGCTCGTGCCGGCGGCGGGCGAGGCGTCCTGCGGGGTCGCCGTCGCGGGCTCGGCCGGCCCCTCGTCGCCGGCCGCGTCGGCGGGACCTCGGGATGCGCCGTCAGCCGCCCCGCTGACGGCGTCACCGGCCGCCGTGGTGGCCCCGCTGACGGCGCCGTCGGCCGCGTCTCGGGCCCCGGCGCGGGCCGCGCCCTGCGGCGGGTCCTGCTCCGCCGGTCGGCCGCCGGTCACGGATGTCGTCATGAATGAACCTCACCACTGGACGCAGGAGCCCGCAGTCTCACGCGAGCGGCTCCCGCCCTGGTGGGCGGGCCGCCGGAGGTGCCCCGGCGCTGTTTCGGCCGGGTCGCGGGGAGGGACGGACGGGGGGGCGGGAAGGGCCCCGGACGTCGCCGGTCCGGCGCCCGCCCGAGGGCGCCCAGGATATACGGGCGGGCCCTGAAAGCGGCTTGCAGTGCTCGCAACGCGACGGCATCTCGTGCGCGTGTCGGTGCGGGAGGGCCGGTACCCTGCCGCGGGTGAGAGCGATCCGTCGATTCACCGTACGCACCGTCCTCCCGGAACCGATCGCGGCGCTGGGAGAGATGGGCAGCAACCTGCGCTGGTCGTGGCACCGGCCCACCCAGGAGCTGTTCGCCTCGATCGACCCCCAGCGCTGGGCGGCCAGCCGGCACGACCCGCTGAAGCTGCTCGGCGCCCTGTCGCCGGAGGAGCTCGACGCGCTCGCCGAGGACATCGCCTTCGTCGCCCGGGTCGAGGCGGCCGCGGCCGACCTGCGCGAGTACCTGCAGTCGCCCCGCTGGTACCAGGGGCTGTCGGCGTCCGCGCTCGGTGAGGTCCCGGCGAGCATCGCGTACTTCTCGCCGGAGTTCGGCATCACGGAGGTGCTGCCGCAGTACTCCGGCGGCCTGGGGATCCTCGCGGGCGACCACCTGAAGTCCGCCAGCGACCTGGGCGTGCCGATCGTCGGCGTCGGGCTGCTCTACCGGCAGGGCTACTTCAAGCAGGCGCTCTCGCACGAGGGGTGGCAGCAGGAGACCTATCCCGTCCTCGACCCGAACGAGCTGCCGCTGGCGCTCGTGCGCGAGGCCGACGGCCGGCCGGCGGTGGTCACCGTCGGCCTGCCCGCCGGCCGCACGCTGTCGGCCCACATCTGGCGGGCGCAGGTGGGCCGTGTGCCCCTGCTGCTCCTCGACTCGCAGGTGGAGGCCAACGACGACGCGGCCCGGACCGTCACCGACCGGCTCTACGGCGGCGGCGGCGAGCACCGCCTCCAGCAGGAGATGCTGCTCGGCATCGGCGGCGTCCGCGCCCTGCGGGTGTGGTCGCGGCTGACGGGCGCACCCGCGCCCGACGTCTACCACACCAACGAGGGGCACGCCGGCTTCCTCGGGATCGAGCGGATCCGCGAGCTCGTCGAGGACCGCGGGCTCACGTTCGACGAGGCGCTCGAGGTCGCGCGGGCGGGCACGGTCTTCACCACCCACACGCCTGTGCCGGCCGGCATCGACCGGTTCGGTCGCGACCAGATCGAGACGTTCTTCGGCGGCGACAACGCGTGCCCGGGGGTCCCGGTCGAGAAGATCCTCGCGCTGGGCGCCGAGAACTACCCCGGCGGCGACGCCAGCGTCTTCAACATGGCCGTGATGGGGCTGCGGCTCGCGCAGCGGGCGAACGGTGTCTCGCGCCTGCACGGTGCCGTCAGCCGCGAGATGTTCCACGGGCTCTGGCCGGGCTTCGACACCAGCGAGGTGCCGATCGCGTCGATCACCAACGGCGTGCACGCGCCCACCTGGGTCGATTCGCGGGTGGTCGCGCTGGGGGAGCGGTACATCGGGCCCGAGATCACGGTCGAGGGCCGGCACTGGGAGCAGGTCGACCGGATCCCCGACGAGGAGATCTGGACCGTGCGCCGGCAGATGCGGGCCGGCCTGGTGGCCGACGCCCGGCGCCGGGTCCGCTCGTCGTGGCTCAAGCGCGGAGCCAGCCCGGCCGAGCTCGGCTGGGTCGACGGCGTGCTCGACCCCGACATCCTCACGATCGGCTTCGCGCGCCGGGTGCCGACGTACAAGCGGCTGACGCTGATGCTGCGCGACCCGGAGCGGCTGCGCGGCCTGCTGCTGCACCCGACCCGGCCGGTCCAGATCATCATCGCCGGCAAGTCCCACCCGGCCGACGACAACGGCAAGCGGCTCATCCAGCAGATGGTGCGCTTCGCCGACGACCCGTCGATCCGGCACCGGATCGCGATCCTGCCGAACTACGACATCGGCATGGCGCTGACCCTCTACCCGGGGTGCGACGTCTGGCTGAACAACCCGCTCCGGCCGCTCGAGGCCTGCGGCACCTCGGGGATGAAGTCCGCGCTCAACGGCGGGCTGAACCTCTCGATCCGCGACGGCTGGTGGGACGAGTGGTTCGACGGCGAGAACGGCTGGGCGATCCCGACCGCCGACGGCGTCGACGACCCCGACCACCGCGACGACCTCGAGGCGGCCGCGCTCTACGACCTGATCGAGCACTCGGTGGCGCCGCGGTTCTACGACCGCGACTCGCGCGGCCTGCCCGTGCGCTGGCTCGAGATGGTGCGGCACACCCTGTCGTCCCTCGGCCCGAAGGTGCTCGCCACCCGGATGGTCGCCGACTACGTGCACAAGCTCTACGTGCCGGCGTCGGTGGCGGCACACCGCACCTCCCTGGACGTCGCCCGCGCCGCCGCGGCCTTCAAGGACCGGGTGCGCGCCGAGTGGCCGGTCGTGCGGGTCGACCACGTGGAGTCGCTCGGCGTGAGCGACTCGCCGCAGGTGGGCGACGAGATCCTGGTGCGTGCGGTCGTGTCCCTCGGCTCGCAGCTGAGCCCGCGCGACGTCGACGTCCAGCTCGTCTACGGGCGGGTGTCGCCGTCGGACACCCTGACCGACCTCGTCACCGCACCCCTCTCGTACGTCGAGGAGGTCGAGACCGGGCGCTACCGGTTCGAGGGGACCGTGCGGCTACGGCGGACCGGCCCGTTCGGGTACACCGTGCGCGTCCTGCCGCACGTCGACGGCGCCGCCACGTCGGCCGAACTGGCCCTGGTGACGAACGCCTCCTGACCCTCCCGCTCCATCATGCGTCGATCATGCAAACCGCGTCGATCATGCAAACCGCGTCGATCATGCACGGGGACGGGCCTGGTCAGACCGTGACCGCGCCGTAGACGCGCAGGCTGCTGCCCGGCACGGTCAGCACGCTGCCGGCCTCCTCGACGGGCCCGTCGCCGTCGGCGGGCGGCAGCTCGAGGGCGCTGTCCCACAGCAAGGTGTACCGCGAGGCCCACGGCGGGCCCGGCAGGTGCACAGCCACGGGCCGGCCGGCCCCCTGCACCACGAGCAGCAGCGACTCGTCGAGGTGCTGCCCGTCGCCGTCCGGCAGGACCGCGTGCAGGTACATCAGCAGCGTCCGCAGTGACGGGTCGTGCCACCGCTCGTGGCTCATCTCGACGCCGTCCGGGCCGAACCAGGCGAGGTCCTTGGTACCGTCCGCGTGCACCGGCCGGCCGGCGAAGAAGCGGTCCTGGCGCAGCACCGGGTGGCCGCGGCGCAGCCGGAGCAGGTGTGCGGTCGTCGTCGATCATCGCCTGCTGGTCGGGGCGCAGCGACCAGTCGATCCACGACGTCTCGTCGTCGAGGGCGTAGGCGTTGTTGTTGCCGTGCTGGGTGCGGCCGAGCTCGTCGCCCGCCGTGATCATCGGGATGCCGGTGGCGAGCAGCAGCGTGCCGAGGACGTTGCGCGCGGTGCGCCGCCGCGCGACCAGCACCGCGGCGTCGCGCGTCTCACCCTCGGCGCCGTGGTTCCAGGAGCGGTTGTCGGGGGTGCCGTCGCGGTTGCCCTCGCCGTTCGCCTCGTTGTGCTTGGCGTCGTAGGCGACGAGGTCGGCCAGCGTGAAGCCGTCGTGCGCCGTCACGAAGTTGACGGACGCCAGCGGCCCGCGGTGCGGCGGGAACATGTCGGCCGAGCCCGCCAGCCTGGTCGCGAGATCGCGAACGCCGCCGGCCTGCTCACCTCTGGCCACCTGGCGCCCCCCGGCGAGCCAGAAGTCGCGGACCCCGTCGCGGAACCGGTCGTTCCACTCGGCGAACGGCGGCGGGAACTGGCCGGTCCGCCAGCCGTGCGGGCCGAGGTCCCACGGTTCGGCGATCAGCTTCACCGCGCCGACCACCGGGTCGATCCGGGCCGCCACGAGGAAGGGATGGTCGCGATCGTACCCGTCGTGTCCGCGCGCGAGCGTGGGTGCGAGGTCGAACCGGAACCCGTCGACGTGCACCTCCTCGACCCAGTACCGCAGCGAGTCCATCGTCATCTGGATCACCTGCGGCTCACGGAAGTCGAGGGTGTTGCCACAGCCGGTGGTGTCGACGTACTCGCCGTGGGTGTCGAGGCGGTAGTAGGTCGCCGCGTCGAGACCCCGCCAGGAGAGGCTGGGCCCACCGCGGCCGCCCTCGCAGGTGTGGTTGTAGACGACGTCGAGCACCACCTCGAGCCCGGCCGCGTGCAGCGCTCGCACCATCGCCTTGACCTCGTCGAGCGCGTCCAGCGGGTCGCTCGCGGCGGCGTAGCGCGGCTCGGGGGCGAAGAACGAGAGCGTGCTGTACCCCCAGTAGTTGCGGCGCCCGGCCGCCACCAGCGGCGGCTCGTCGCCGATCGCATGGATCGGCAGCAGCTCGACCGTCGTCACGCCGAGCCGCAGCAGGTGCTCGATCGCGGCCGGATGACCGAGCCCGGCGTACGTGCCGCGCAACCCCTCGGGGACGCCGGGCAGCCGGCGGCTGAACCCGCGCACGTGCGCCTCGTAGATGACCGTGTCGGCGAGCGGCACCGACGGCGGCGCGTCGCCCTGCCAGTCGAACGGGCGCCCGGTCACGACGCCGTGCGGCACGAGCGGCGCCGAGTCGCGCGTGTCGCGCACCCAGGGGTCGCCCTCGAACGACTCGTCGACGACGTGCGCGAACGCCTCCGGCCGGAGCGTGAGCGGACGGTCGAGCGCCCGCGCGTACGGGTCGATCAGCAGCTTCGCCGTGTTGTGCCGGTACCCGAGCACCGGCTCCCACCGCCCCGCGACGCGGTACCCGTAGCGCGACCCGAGCGGCACGTCGGGCACGAACCCGTGCCACACGCCGTGGGTGCGCCGGGTGAGCTCCACCTGGCGCTCCTGCCCGCCGTCTCCCGCAGGGTCCAGCACGCAGAACCAGACCCCCTCGGCGTGCGCGGCGAGCACTGCCACCTCGACGCCGCCGGCCCGCGGCCGTACCCCGAGCGGGTGCGGCCGCGACGGCGGGACCTCGTCGACGGGCACGGCCGCAGTCTGCCCGACGCCGCCGGCACGCGCCGTTCACCCCGTCGCCGCACCGGCCGCCGGGAGCGCGACGGAGGTGCGGGCGACGTCCCGGCCCGGGCCCTCGAGGGTTACGGTTGTGTGGTGACCGACCCGACCTCGCTGCCGTCCTTCCCGCCGCCGGAGGACGAGCACCCGCTGCGGGGGCGCGTGCTCGACGCGCTGCTCGACGAGGGCTACCGGCCCGACGTCGACGAGGACGGTGACGTCGCCGTCAGGGTCCAGGGGCAGCTGCTGTTCGTGCGCTGCATGGACACCTTGCCGCCGCTGATGCGCGTGTTCGGCCAGTGGATGATCGGCGACGACGTCCCGGGTGACGAACTGCTCCGGCTGCAGGCGTCGAACGCGGTGACGGGCACGCTGAACCTCGTCAAGGCCACCGTCTTCGACGACCGGCTCGTGATCGCCGTCGACCTCGTGGTGGGCGACTCGCTCGACCTCCGCGCGCTGCTGACCGCCACCCTGGACGCCGTCCTCGGGTCGGTGCAGACCTGGCATTCGACCGTCCTGGAGCTCGCCGAGGGCCTGCCGCCGTCGATGTAGCCCGCTGCCATAGTGGGCGCGTGCGCCGCGACCAGGTCCCGACGATCACGGGGGAGCCGGGCTCGTTCGCGCGGTCGGTGCTCGAGCAGCGGCACCCGGCGATCGTCGCGCAGGTCCGGGCCACCCATCCCTACGGGCCGGAGCAGCACCGGCGCCTCGACGCGCTGCTCGACGTCGCCCTGCACGGCCAGGTCGAACCACCCCCCGCGGACGCCGCCGGCCGCTGGCCCGACCTCGGCGCCTGGGAGGCCTGGCTCGGGCCGCATCGCGGCCGCTCGTTCGTGCAGGTGCCCTTCCTGGTGGCCGAGTCGTGGTTCTACCGCCTGCTGCTGGACGCGGTGGGGTTCGTCGAGCCCGGCCCGTGGCACGGGGTGGACCCGTTCGCGCCGATGAAGGTGGCGGAGCTCGCCACCCTGCACGCAGTCGGTGGGCCGGCGGTCGGGGAGCCCGCGGCCGGGGAGCCCGACCTGAGCACGCTGCTGCTCGCCAGCGTGTGGGGCAACCAGGCGGACCTGGGCTTCCAGCTGGTCGGCGGCGAGGCCTCGCACCGGCGCGGATCGCTGGTCGCCGACGACAGGCCCCGGCTCTGGGGCCTGCTCGACGCCGGCGACCTCGCAGTGGCGTGGATCTGCGACAACGCCGGCCGGGAGCTCGCCGCGGACCTGCTCCTGGTCGACCGACTGCTCGCCGACGGCCTGGCCGCCTCGGTCACGCTGCACCTCAAGCCGGCGCCCTACTTCGTCTCCGATGCGACCGCGCGCGACCTGACGGACTGCCTGATGGCACTCGTGCCCGCCGGTGCGGTGGACGCCGTGTCGCGGTTGCGCTCGGCGGCTGCCGCGAGACGCCTCGTCGTCGCCGCCGACCCGTTCTGGTGCGCACCGCTCGAGCTGCGTGACGCCCCGCCGGGCCTGGCCGGTGAGCTGGGCGCGGCCGACCTCGTCGTCGTCAAGGGCGACCTCAACTACCGGCGCCTCGTCGGCGACGCCGCCTGGCCGGCGTCGACGCCACTCGCAGATGTCGTCCAGCTGCCCGGGCCGGTGGCGGCGCTGCGCACCTTGAAGTCGGACGTCGTCGTCGGGCTGGACCCGGCCGTGGTGGCGCGGCTCGACGCGGCGTCGCCGGCCTGGCGGTCCGAGGGCAGTCACGCCCTCGTCCAGGTGCGCGCGTAGGGCCTCGAACCGGCCGGTCGGGCGCCCTCGACCCTGCCGGTCAGGCGCCCTCGAACCGGGCCTTGCCGGGGCCGTTCTCGACGAACGAGGTCATCCCGAGTTCGCGATCCTTGGTGGCGAAGAGGCCGGCGAAGAGCATGCGCTCGATCTCGAGGCCGGTGTCGAGGTCGGTCTCGAGGCCGCGGTCGATCGCCTCCTTCGCGGCGCGGAAGGCGAAGGCAGGGCCGTTGACGTAGGGCTCGACGCGGCGGCGGGCGGCGGCATAGACCTCGGCGTCCGGCACGACCTCGTCGACCAGGCCGATCGCCAGGGCCTCGGCGGCGTCGACGAACCGGCCCGAGAAGACGATGTCCTTGGCCCGGCTCGGGCCGACCAGGCGGGCGAGCCGCTGGGTACCGCCCGCTCCGGGGATCACGCCGAGCAGGATCTCGGGCTGGCCGAGCCGCGCGCTCTCGCCGGCGACCCTGAAGTCGCAGCAGAGCGTGAGCTCGCACCCGCCGCCCAGGGCGTAACCGGTGACGGCTGCCACGGTCGGCTTGGGGATGCGCGCGACGGCGGTGAAGGCGCTCTGCAGGGCGCCCGAGCGGGCGACCATGTCGGTGTACGACATGGCCTGCATCTCCTTGATGTCCGCGCCCGCGGCGAAGACGCGCTCGCCACCGTAGACGATCACGGCCCGAACGTCGGTGCGCTCGGCAGCCTCGCCCGCCGCGGCCCGGATCTCCTCCTGGACCTGCACGTTCAGCGCGTTCATCTTCGGCCGGTCGAGCCGGATCGTCCCGATGCCGCCGTCCACCTCGAGCCGCACGAACTCGCCCACGCCGCCTCCTCGCGCCCCTGCCCGACCCGGTCGACCGCCACGCTACCGGCCGCGGACCGCCCCTCCCGTGCACGCGTCTCGCCGCATTACTCGCGTCAGGCCGCTCGTGAGCGGCCTCGGAGCGGCTCAACGCGAGTAAGGCGGCGGAACCTGTGCAAGCGAGCCCGTGAACCGGCGTCGCGGCGGAGAGGCCAACGCGACGCCCAGCCGGGTCACGAACGGCGGGGGGTCGCCGGCCAGGTGGCGCGTGCCCCACCGCACGACGACGAGCCCGAGGGCCTCGAACGCGGCCTGGCGGTCCTTCTCGGCCTCGAACACGCCGACGGCGTCCGGGCCCTGGTACTTGGCCCGCCCGTCCGCCTCGCCCACGACCTGCTGCTTGGGCCACACGAAGTCCGCCCGCCCCAGGAGGCGCCCCCGCGGGTCGCGCACCTCGACCTGGCAGAGCGGCATCGGCAGGTGGTGGTCGTGCATCGCGACGGCTGCTCTCGACTCCAGGGGCGACTCCCGGCGGCCGTCCACGAGTGGCAGCGCGGCGCGGGCCGCAGCTGCCAGCGGCCATGACCGCTGGGCCTCGACGGCTCGTGCCAGCGTCTGCGGGTCGACCTTGCCCAGGTGCAGTGCGGCGTCGGCGATCGCGACGGCGTCCGGGGCAGGTAGGTGGCGGAGGCAGTCGGCCACGGTCCGAGCGGGCGCTGTCACCCGCATGCCCCGCTCGACGCGCACCTCGTGCGGCGGCCAGGCCGGCGACCTCCTGGACGAGCCCGGGCGGGTAGTGGGTGCGCGCCCCCTGGCCTGCGGCGACGGTGAGCCAGGCACGCTCGAGCAGGCGCGCGGGCACGGGCAGTCCGTGGACGGCGGCGGCGCTCGCGTGACTTACCGCGAACGGCGCGCGCGAGGTGTGCGTGAGCAGTGCCGCGGCGGCCAGCAGTACGCCGCGTCCTTCGGGGCCGGCTCCGGCCCATGTGCTGGTCAGGCAGTAGACGCCGCGACGCAGGCGGCGCCACCCGCCGGCCGTCACACGCTGGGTGGTCTGGTGCCGCGTCATGCCGCGCGCGCACGCCTGCTCGTGGGTGAAGACCTGTGGGAGCACCGGATCGGATCTCATGCACCTGATAGGTCGCGCCGGAACGCCCGATCCGCGGTTGTCCACAGGCAGAGTTCGAGCGGTGCGCCGAACGGTCGTACTCGCGTCGAGCCGCTTTGCACCTCGGAAGCCGCTCGGTGGGCCCTCGACGGCGGCTCGACGCGAGTAACGCGGCTCGACGCGTGCACGGCTCGACCCGGTCGGCGGGCGGGGTTGCTGGTGAGTGACGCCGGGTCAGGGGAGCGAGCCCGGTCGGCGGCGGGCGTGCGCGGCGTCACAGCAGCGCGCACGACGAGCTTCGGCGCCCTCCGTACGATGAGGGGCGAAGCCGTCGCCGGGATCGGTCACGGCGCCCCACGCCCCGCCGCCACCACGAGCACGGGCGGGCACCGAGCCGGAGGAGGTCGACGCACCGCATGAAGATCGTCGTCTGTGTCAAGTACGTGCCGGACGCCCAGGGCGACCGCCGCTTCAGCGACGCCGACCTCACGGTCGACCGGGCCGGTACCGACGGGATCCTCAGCGAGCTCGACGAGTACGCCGTCGAAGAGGCGCTCAAGCTCGCCGAGAACCACCCGGACAGCACCGTCACGGCGCTCACCGTCGGCCCCGACCAGGCCACCGACGCGCTCCGCAAGGCCCTGCAGATGGGCGCCACCGACGCGGTGCACGTCGTCGACGACGCCCTGCACGGCACTGACGCGCTCGGTACGAGCACGGTGCTCGCCGCCGCCGTCCGCAAGCTCGAGCCCGACCTCGTGCTCACCGGCATGGCCAGCACCGACGGCGGCATGAGTGTGGTCCCGGCGATGCTCGCCGAGCGGCTCGGCCTGCCCCAGGTGACCTTCGCCGGGTCGCTCACGATCGACGGCGGCACCGTGCGGATCGAGCGCGATGGCGACACCAGCACCGAGGTCGTGGAGTCCGCGCTGCCGGCGGTCGTCAGTGTCACCGACCAGATCAACGACCCGCGCTACCCCTCCTTCAAGGGGATCATGGCCGCGAAGAAGAAGCCGGTGCAGACCTGGGGGCTGGCCGACCTCGGTGTCGACCCCGCGGCTGTGGGCCTCTCGGCCGCCTGGAGCACCGTGGACGGCGTCAGCGCGCGGCCGCCGCGCCAGGCCGGGCAGGTCGTGACCGACGACGGCGAGGGCGGGCGCAAGCTCGTGGAGTTCCTCGCCGGCGCCAAGCTCGTCTGATCCCCTCGACACGCAGAGCACAAGGAGAACGACGTGAGCACCGTCCTCGTCCTCGTCGACCACGTCGAGGGGTCCGTCCGCAAGACCACCGCCGAGCTGCTGACCCTCGCACGCCGGCTCGGCGAGCCCGCCGCGGTGCTCACCGGGCGGGGCGCCGACCAGGCGCTGGGCTCGCTCGGCGAGTACGGCGCCGCGACGGTCTACGTCGCCGACGTCGACGGCATCGACGACTACCTCGTCGTGCCCAAGGTCGAGGCGCTGCAGGCCGCCGTCGCGGCCGCCGGAGGCCCCGACCAGGTGGCCGCCGTCCTCGTCCCGTCTTCCAGCGAGGGCAAGGAGGTCGCCGCCCGCCTCGCCGTCCGCCTCGACAGCGGGATCATCACCGACGCGGTCGACGTCCAGCCCGGCGACAACCCTGGAGCGGGCCCGGTGACGACCCAGGCCGCCTTCGCCGGCGGCTACTCCGTGAAGGCCCACGTCACCAAGGGCGTCGCCGTGATCACGGTCAAGCCGAACTCGGCGGCCCCGGAGCCGGCACCCGTGACGCCTCAGGTGCACCAGCTCGAGCTGGTCCTCAGCGACGCAGCGAAGGCCGTCCGGATCGTCGAGCGCAAGCCGAAGGCCAAGACCGGGCGGCCCGACCTCTCGGAGGCGGCGATCGTCGTCTCGGGCGGCCGCGGCACGAACGGGGACTTCGGCCCGGTCGAGCAGTTCGCCGACGCCCTCGGCGCGGCCGTCGGCGCCTCGCGCGCCGCCGTCGACGCGGGCTGGTACCCGCACAGCAACCAGGTCGGGCAGACCGGCAAGCAGGTGTCGCCGCAGCTGTACGTGGCGGCGGGCATCTCCGGCGCGATCCAGCACCGTGCGGGTATGCAGACCAGCAAGACGATCGTCGCCGTCAACAAGGACGCCGAGGCGCCGATCTTCGAGCTGGCGGATTTCGGGGTCGTCGGCGACCTGTTCACCGTGCTGCCGCAGGCCGCCGACGAGGTCGCCAAGCGCAAGGGCTGACGACACGCCTCGACCCCGCGCCGGGGCTGGTAGCGCAGTCTCACTCTCGCGCTGAGGTCGCCCCCCTCAGTCTCGCGCTGATCATGCAATCCGGTCCGATCATGGCCAGTCATGATCGGACCGGATTGCTTGATCGGACCGGATTGCATGATCACCGCGAGGAGAGGGCTGGGGCGGCTCGGGCGATCAGGGGGTGCGACGGGCGGTGCGAGCACGGGGTGCGACAGGTGGTGCGACAGGTCGAGCACGGGACCCGGACGTAGACTCGTCGCTCGTGACCGCCTACCTGGACCATGCGGCGACGACGCCGATGCTCCCGGAGGCGCTCGCCGCGATGACCGCCGAGCTCGCCCGCGCCGGCAACGCCTCGTCGCTGCACGCGCGCGGCCGGCGCGCCCGCCGGGTCGTCGAGGAGGCGCGCGAGCGGCTCGCCGCCGCGGTCGGCGCGGGCCCCAGCGAGGTCGTCTTCACCGCGGGCGGCACCGAGGCCGACAACCTCGCCGTCAAGGGCCTCTACTGGGCCCGCCGAACCGAGGACCCCCGACGGCGCCGCCTGCTCGCGAGCGCCGTCGAGCACCACGCCGTGCTCGACCCCGTCGAGTGGCTCGCCGCGCACGAGGGCGCCGAGGTCGAGTGGCTCCCGGTCGACGCCCTCGGCCGCCTCGACCTGGCCGCCGCCGCGCGCCGCGATCGAGCGCGACCCGGCGAGCGTCGCCCTGGTCACCGCGATGTGGGCCAACAACGAGGTCGGCACCGTGCAGCCGATCGAGGAGCTCGCGGCGCTCGCCCATGAGCACGGCATCCCCGTGCACAGCGACGCCGTCCAGGCCCTCGGCCAGCTGCCGCTCGACTTCGCCGCCAGCGCCGTCGACTGCGTGACCCTCAGCGCGCACAAGGTCGGCGGCCCGGTCGGCGCCGGCGCGCTGGTGGCCCGCCGCGGTCTCGACCTCGTGCCCGTGCTGCACGGCGGCGGCCAGGAGCGTGGCGTCCGCTCCGGCACGCTCGACGCGCCGGCCGTGGCCGCGTTCGCCGTCGCCGCCGAGCTGGCCGCGAAGAACCGCGCCGAGACCGCCGAGCGAATCGCCGCCCTGCGCGACGACCTCGTCGAGGCCGTGCTCGCCGCGGTGCCCGACGCCAGCTGCGCGGTGACCCCGATGCGGCCGGCCGGCTGCCCGGCAACGCGCACTTCACGTTCCCCGGCTGCGAGGGCGACTCCCTGCTCTACCTGCTCGACGCCCGCGGCGTCGAGTGCTCGACCGGTTCGGCCTGCCAGGCCGGCGTGCCGCAGCCGAGTCACGTGCTGCTCGCCATGGGCGTCGGCGCCGGACGCCGCCCGCGGCGCGCTGCGTTTCTCCCTCGGTCACCCGTCGACGGCGGCCGACGTCGACGCGCTCGCGGCCACCATCGGCCCGGTGGTCGACCGGGCCCGGCGGGCCGGCCTGTCCAGCGGCGCCCCCGTCGTCGCGGGGCCCCCTCGTGAGGGTGCTCGCCGCGATGAGCGGCGGCGTCGACTCGGCGGTCGCCGCCGCCCGCGCCGTCGACGCCGGTCACGACGTGGTCGGCGTCCACCTCGCCCTGGCCCGCAACCCGGCCACCCTGCGCACCGGCGCGCGCGGCTGCTGCACCGTCGAAGACGCGCACGACGCCCGCCGGGCCGCCGACGTGCTCGGCATCCCCTTCTACGTGTGGGACCTCGCCGAGCGGTTCGAGCGCGACGTGATCGAGGACTTCGCCGCCGAGTACGCGGCCGGCCGCACCCCGAACCCGTGCGTGCGCTGCAACGAGCGGATCAAGTTCTCGGCGCTGCTCGACAAGGCCCTCGCCCTCGACTTCGACGCCGTCTGCACCGGCCACTACGCCCGGCTCGCGGACGGCCCGGCGGGCCGGGAGCTGCACCGTGCCGCCGACGCCGCCAAGGACCAGTCGTACGTGCTCGCGGTGCTCACGCCCGAGCGGCTCGCGCACGCGCTGTTCCCCCTCGGCGACACCGTCAAGGGCGACGTCCGCGCCGAGGCGGCCGCGCGCGGCCTGCAGCTCGCCGCCAAGCCCGACTCGCACGACATCTGCTTCGTGAGCGACGGCGACACCAAGGCCTGGCTGGGGGAGCGGCTCGGCCGGCGCCCGGGGGCGATCGTCGACGTCGACGGCGACGATCGTCGGCGAGCACGACGGCGCCTACGCCTACACGGTCGGGCAGCGGCACGGGCTGCGCCTGGGCCGGCCGGCCCCCGACGGCCGGCCGCGGTTCGTGCTGGAGGTCCGCCCCGCGACCGACACGGTCGTGGTCGGCCCCCGCGAGCTGCTCGAGGTCGACGAGCTCGACGGGGCCGCGCCGACCTGGTGCGGCACCACGCCGCGCGCCGGCGACGAGGTCGGCGTCCAGGTGCGGGCCCACGGCGAGGAGCTGCCGGGCGTCGTCGAGACCCTGGCCCCGGACGCCGTCCGCGTGCGGCTGGCCCGCCCGGTCCGCGCGGCGGCGCCGGGGCAGACGATCGCGCTCTACTCCGGGACAAGGGTCGTGGGTTCGGCGACCCTGACGCCGCCCGCTGGGCGCTCGCCAGCCGTGTCGGATTCGTCCGATCTGGCGGCGGTCGTCGCGCCGCCTCGCGGACTGGGTCTGGGTGCCGCCCGACGCGCAGGACGTGACGACCGCCGACTATCGGCTGACGCACTACGTGGACCGCTCGAGCGTGCAGTGGTCGCGAACCCGGCGCCCGGTCGGCGAGGTGCTCGACGAAGTGACCGGCCGGGTCCGCGAGGCGGGCCGGCCGCGCTTGCGCTGGTGGGTACACGAGGACACCGAGCCGGCCGGGACCGAGCAGGTGCTGGTCGACCGGGGGCTGCGGTCGACGAGACCGTCGACGTGCTCGCGCTCGACCTGCTCCTCCGGCTCGAGGGCCGGCCGACACAGGCGGCGTCGATGCTCCGGACGAGCTCGACGACCGCGGCCGCATCCGCGGGCAGTGCCGGGCGGCGGGCGGTGAGGCCCGGGGGCAGGGCGACGGGGAACGGGTCGTCGTCCGGATTCGCGGCCAGGATATGCGCCGGGCTCAAATTCGGCCGGGCTCGGCGGGAGGTCCCGCGATAATCCCCCGAGTGCTCTTCCAGCTCGACCGAGTGACGATGGAGCGCGACGGCAAGACCGTGCTTCAGGACGTGAGCGCTTCGTTGCCCAAGGGCGCGAGCTGCATTGCGGGGCCGTCGGGGAGCGGGAAGTCGACGCTGTTACGCTTGCTCAACCGGCTCGCCGATCCGGCCTCCGGGTCGGTGCGATACCAGGGCGCTGACGTTCGCGAGCGCGATCCGCTAGAGCTCCGGCGTGAGGTGTGCCTGGTGCCGCAGCTCCCCGCTCCGCTCGACGGGACGGTCGAGGACAACATCCGCTTCGCGGCGGATCTCGCGGGCCGCGATCCCGACGTCTCGCGGCTCCTCGACCTTGCCGGCCTCGACTCGTCCTTCGCCGTCCGGCCGGCGAGCCGGCTCTCGGTGGAGAGCAGCAGCGGGAGCTGCTCGCCCGCTCGCTCTCCCTGGACCCGCGGGTGCTGCTGCTCGACGAGCCGACCTCCGTTCACGACGCGGGGAGCGCGGCGAGCCGTCGAGGCGACGCTTCTCCACCTTCGCGACAAGGTGAACGCGTCGACCGTCCTGGTACCCATGACCTTGCACAGGCTCGTCGGATGGCCGACTGGGTCGTGAGGCTGACGAGGGCCGGATGGTGGGGGAGGGGTGCGTCCAGGAGCACCTCCCCGTCTGACCCTTAGCCTGCCGGCATGGCCGGCTACTCGGGAACGCCGCTGCCCCGGAAGCTCGGGATCAAGGAGGGCACCGCGCCGGCCTCCTGGATGCGCCCGACGGCTTCGACGCGACCCTTGAGGAGCTCCCCGACGGCGTCCAGACGCGGACCAGGCTCGACGCCGGCTCGACGTGCTCGTGTTCTTCGCGACCTGCCACGCGGCGCTGGCACGCCGTTCGACCCGCTGGCGCGCGTGGAGCTTCCCGACGGCGGCCTGTGGATCGCCTGGCCGAAGCGCGCCTCGGGCCTCGAGACCGACTTGTCCGAGGCGTGTCCGAGACCTCGGGCTGCCAGTGGGGACTGGTCGACAACAAGGTCGCCGCGATCGACGACACGTGGTCGGGCCTGCGCTTGGTGTACCGCGTCGCCGATCGGGGTTGATAAACCATCTGCGATGAACACGTCCATCCACGTCACCCTCGGCGAGGTCGCCGCGACGCTCGTCCTCGTGGGGCTCGCGGTCGCGGTGTCGTTCTGGCGCAAGGCCGACCTCGAGAAGGACATCGGGATCGCGGTCGTGCGGTCGGCGATCCAGCTGACCGCGATCGGCTACGTCATCAAGTTCATCTTCGACCAGGACAGCCTCTGGTTCGTCTTCCTGTTGATCGGGATCATGGTGGTGTTCGGCGCGTTCACCGCGCAGCAGCGGGCGAAGCTGGTGCCGCACGCGTTCTGGCCGCTGCTGGTCGCGCTCGCGATCGCGGGCGCGACGACCCTGGGCCTCGTCGCGCTGGGGATCTTCAAGGCCCAGCCCCGATATCTGGTTCCGGTCGGCGGCATGGTCATCGGGAACGCGATGACGGCCGCGGCGGTCACTCTGAACCGGCTCGGCGAGGACATGACCGACCACGCGCGTCGATCATCGTCCGAGCCTTGGCGAGCTCTTCGCGCAGCTCGGCGACGGTCTCCCGTTTGGCCTCCGTGGGCATGGGTCACTCCTGTCCTTCGACACGCGGCCGGCGTGCGCGGTGGGGCATCCCCGATCGCACCGGATCGGGTGGCCCCTGCGACGTCCCTGGTCGCCTTCGGCTCCGAAGGGCGACCCCACTCGCAGGGGCGCGGCCCACCCTGAGGTGGAGCGACACCGGTCTGCCTCGGCGCGCTCGTCGTCGTCCCCGGTCCGGCCCTTGCGGGTCGGTTGCCGGTCCGGTGCTATGGATCAGCTCCGACCGTCAGACGCGCGCGGCGCGTGGCGGGCTGGGAGCGCAGGCTGTCTGCGGCGGGTCCGTCTGTATGGTCAGGTGACGCGCCTCTCGACCGCCACCACGTCTGGTGACCGGCGTCCGCCGGTCGTTGCTGGGGGCGATTACGCGACCGCGGCGGCGAGGACGC
>CAWCCY010000033.1:0-265198 GCA_963794075.1 uncultured Actinomycetota bacterium | reverse complement strand
AGGATTGTATCCCGGCAATTTTGCCGCGCAATGTCGCTACGCCTATCGCAAGCTCAAGAACGCATTGGCACGCAACGGCGCCGGCATGGCCGATGTCGTCAAGCAAGTGACGTATGTCATCGACGCGCGCCACCAGCAGGCAGCCGAAGAATGTCGTCGGCAAGCCTACGGCAAGGCGCCGCTGCCGGCCCACACATTCCTGAATGTTAGCCAGCTCGCCTGGCCCGCCATGCTGGTCGAGATCGACGTCATCGCGATGGTGCCATTGCGATGAATAAGTTCAGCCGTAGAACCCGGCCGCATGCTCCCGTTCTCCGTCACACACATTCAAGTCAGTCGGAGGCTGCAGACACAATGCCTTTGCGTTTCGGTGACTGGACGGGACTTGACGCAGCAATGCATGCGCGACTTTCCGCGAGCGCGAACGATTTTGCGCGCCGGCTTGAGCCGCGACTGAAGGCATTTGCTGAATTTGAAAGTGGAGCAATTCCCGTCGGGCCGCTCCCTCGTCACGGGGTCGGCGGCCGCGGCGCTGGTGCCGCTCGGCACGTCGCTGCTGGCGCTCCTCGTCGGTCGCGAGGGAGGCCTCGCCTTCCACCGCCGCGAGCTGTGGCGCCTGGAGCAGCTGGGGTCCGTGGTGAGCTCGGTCGTGCCCGTCCCCGCTCAGAGGCCGTAGGCCTCCAGCAGCCGCAGCCACACCTCGCTCACGGTCGGGTAGGACGGCACGGCGTGCCAGAGCTGCTCGAGGGTGAGCCCGCCGACCACGGCGACGGTGCCCGAGTGCACGAGCTCGGCGACGTCCTGGCCGACGAACGTCACGCCGACGACGGTCCGGGTGGCGTCGTCGACCACCAGCTTGGCGCGCCCCGTGTAGCCGTCCGCCAGCAGCGAGGCGCCCGCCACCGCGCCGAGGTCGTACTCGACGGCCCGGACGTCGACACCGTCGGCACGGGCCTGCTCCTCGGTCGGCCGACGGAGCCCACCTGCGGGTCGGTGAACACCACCGCGGGCGCCGCCGAGATCGTCGGCGCGGGCCCGCAGGCGCTCCCCGGCTCCTCGCCCCGGGCGCGGCGCACGATCGTGTCGCCGGCGAGGCGGCCCTGGTACTTGCCCATGTGGGTCAGCAGGCTGCGGCCGTTGACGTCGCCGACCGCGTAGAGCCAGCCGCCGTCGACGCCGCGGACCTCGAGCAGGTCGTCCACGCTGACGTAGCGGCCCGGCTCCAGCCCCACCGTCTCGAGCCCGAGGTCGCCGGTGCGCGGGGTGCGGCCGGTCGCGACGAGGATCTCGTCGGCGACCACGCTCATGCCGTCCCCGAGCGTGACCGTGACCTCGCCACCCGGTTCCGGCCGGCTCACGCCGGTGATCTGCGCGTTCGTCCGGACGGTGATGCCGGCGTCGGCGAAGGCCCGCGCGAGCAGCTCGCCCGCGAAGGGCTCGGTGCGCCCCAGCAGCCGCGGCGCCCGCTCGAGCACGGTGACCTCCGCGCTGCCCAGCCCCCGGTACGCCTGGGCCATCTCGCAGGCGACGACGCCCCCGCCCAGCACGACCAGCCGCGGCGGCACGTGCTCGGAGCTGGTCGCCTCGCGGCTGGTCCACGGCTTCGCGTCGGCCAGACCCGGGACCGGCGGGACAGCGGCGTCACTGCCGACGGCGATCACGACGGCTTGCCGGGCGGTCAGCACGGTGCGGGCTCCGTCCGAGCTCTCGACCACGACGCGGCGGGCCCCGTCGAGGCGGGCCAGACCGCGGACGGCGCGCGCGCCGATGCTCTCGACCCAGTGCTGCTGGCCGCTGTCGTCGTGGCGGTGCCCGTCGAACCCGGTGAACCAGTCGCGGCGCTTGAGGACGGCCGCCGCGTCGAGCGGGCCCGCCCGAGAGGCCGGGCAGCCGCGACGCGGCCGCCGCCAGCTCGACCGGCCGCAGCATCGCCTTGCTCGGCATGCAGGCCCAGTACGAGCACTCGCCGCCGAACAGCTCGCTCTCGACCACGGCGCACTCCAGGCCGCCCGCTCGCACCCGCCCCGCGACGTTCTCCCCCGCCGGTCCGCCGCCCAGCACGACGACGTCGACCTCGACGTCCACGCTGCCCTGGCGCCCCTCGCCGGCCCCGCCCTGCCCGTCAGCACCGCTCACCGCTGGCACCTCCACCTCTCGTCGCGCTGGCCATGATCCTTGCAAGTGGGTATGCCGGGGCGCGTGCCCGTTACACGCGGCGCAGGTCGACCAGGTAGCTGCCGGCCCGGGTGAAGCCTGCCACGCTGCCGGCCTCCACCAGCGGAGCCAGGACCTCGCGCAGCTCGCCGCGCCAGGCCCGGGCGAGCGCCGGGTCCCGGCCCCGCAGCGTCTCGGCGTCAGCAGGTGTCGCGACCGCCACGCGGGCGGCGCCGTCGGGGGGCCGTCGGCGTACCGGCCGGCCCGCCACGACGTCGAGCACCGGCGCCACCGGCACGTCGTCCACCGCCGTGGGCACGTCGTCCACCGCCGTGGGCACGTCGCCCCCGGCGTGGGCACACCGCTCCCCGGCATCGGCACCGGGGACATCGCCGGAACCGGCGGCGTCACCGCCCAGACGACCAGCAGCCGGTCCGTGGCGTCGCCGTCGTTGATCCCGTCGTCCATCCGGCCGTAGAAGTCGGGCAGGTAGGCCTCGACCGCGGCGCCCAGCTTGGCGAGGTTGAACCACGCGTTGCGCCGGATCAACGGGTCGAACGTCCAGGTGATCGTGCGCAGCCCCCGGGCGGCCGCCCACTGCCGTTGGTGGAACTTGATCGCCGCCCCGGCGCCGAGGCCGCGGGCGGCGGGGGTGACCGCCGCCAGGTGCGAGTGCAGCGCGGGCCCGTCGTGCTCCGCCAAGAACCCCGCGGCCGCCCCCACCAGCTCACCGACGCGCCCCGAGCCGGTCGAGCCCGTCGAGTAGGCGCCGGACACGTAGCCCCCCGCGTGCACGAGCGCCTTCAGCAGGCTCGCGGTCGCGGGTGGCGACCCCGACCAGGTCGCGGCGAAGAGCGCGGCGGCGGCCTCGAGGTCGTCGATCCGGTCCAGGTCGCGGACGACGACCCCGGGGCCGGCGGCCGGCGCCGGGGGGTCGGGCAGCGGGCTCATCGGGTGCCTCCTCGGGGCCAAGGGTGTCACCTCGGGGATCCGACAGGCGGCCCAGGGCGGCGGTCACGGCGGCGGGTCAGGGCGGCGGCAGCGCGACCCCGAAGCCGGCGAGCGCCAGGCGCAGCAGCACCGGGCCGGGCCGAGCAGGTCGACGACGCGCGCGGCGCTCAGCACCTCGAGCTCGCGCAGCCGGCGCGCGTAGGCGTCCTCGCCCTCGAGCCGCGCCCGCTGCAGCTCGAGGGTGTTGTGCCACACCTTGATCCTCGCCTCGCGCAGGAACCGCGCGAGACGCCGCCCGGTTCAGCGGGGTCATGAGCAGGTCGAGCGCGCTGCGCGCGGCTGGCCGCCTTCTCAGCTCGCCGTCCTCGGCGGCCACCCGCTCGGCGAGCACGCCGTCGATCCGCTCGTGGTCGCGACGGCGCCGCTCCAGCAGCGACGTGTCGTCGAAGGCCTCGTCGGCGGACCACGGCGATGAGCGCCTGCGGCAGGTCGTAGTTGATGTGCGCGTTGATCCCGAGCAGGACGTGCGCGAGCGGGGTGCAGCGCCGGGTCGGCCTCGAAGGCGATCCGCCACGGCCGGGGCGCCGACGCGCGGTCGCGCCGATGGTCGCTCAGGGCGTCGAGGTAGAGGTCGGCGAAGACGACGTCCCAGGCCTCGACCCAGGCCGGGTCCTCGAAGCGGCCGTCGTCGAGCGCGTCGGCCACGGCTCGGGTCGTCCGCGTGTACGTCGCGAGGAAGTGCCGCCCCGCGTCACCCTCGGCGGCGAGCTCGGCCACGAGCGCGTCCATGCGCGCGATGAGCCCGGCGATCTCGGCCAGGGGCTCGCTCGTCATGGTGTCCTCCCGGAGGCCGCGCGCTACGGTGCGACGAGTGATCAGTGTGCCCCGCCCGCGGCGCCGAGGAGGCCGGGATGACGCAGCAGACCACACCCTCGCCCGCCGGCGCGGCCCGGGCCCGGTCGATGTGGCGGTTCGACCCGGTGCGGCTCGGGCGGGCCGAGTGCGACGTGTGGGTCGGGTACTACCGGCGTGACTGGCCGCTCGTCCTGCGCGCCGCTCTCGTGCTGGTGCGGGAGGGCTTCGGCATGCCGTGGCCGCGCACCCTCGTCGGGGCCTGGCACGTGCTGCGCGGCAACCAGTTGTGGGCGCCCTACCCCGAGAACGACCCGGACGGCGCCCGCGCCGCGATGCGCCGCTTCTACGCCCTGCTCGCCCGTGACCACGGCCTCCCCCTCGACCCGGCCCGCGCCGCCGAGCTCGAGGTCGACTGGTGGCGCGAGCACCGCGAGCTGCAGCGCGAGCGCACGACGACGACGAGGCCGGCCTCGTCCGGGCGCTGGTGCGGCTGTACGCCTACGTGTACGGCGCACCGCCTGCGGCGCTCGAGCCCGCGGCGCGCGCACGCGCCCTGGCGATGCGCGTCTCGGACGCCTGGGTGGCCGACGGCTGCCGCCCCGGCGACCCGCGCGTGCGGGAGGAGCGCAAGCTGCTCGTGGAGTCCTACGCCCGGCTGCTCGACGCCGTCGGCACCTGACCTCTCGCGAGCATGATCGTGGGCGAATCCGGCAGCCGGGTCAGTCCTCGCTGGTTCTCCCCCGGCCGTTGCTCCCGGTCTCGGGCTGCGCGGCGCCCCAGCCGTGCCGGCGGGCCCGGGCCTCGCCGAACACCGACGGGTCGGTCTCCCACCACGGGCGCTGGCGGTCCGGGTCCCGCTCCGCGGGCTCGGGCCCGCCGGAAGGGACCGGCGGGACCGCCGCGACCGGGGCGGACCCGCCGACGCGTGGCCCGGCGGCCGGTGGGTCACGACGGGCGGCGGCATCGAGGGCAGCGGCATCGAGGGCCGCGGCATCGAGGGCGGCGTCGATGGCGCGTGCCTCGCGGGCGTCGGACGCCACCCAGGCGACGAGCAGTGCGGCGATGAACGGGATGTCGCCGGCCTCGCCGAAGAACCACAGCCAGGCGCCGGCGAGGTGCTGGTCCTCCAGTGGCGAGGGCCCCCACGGCCGGTGCAGCACCGACCAGTAGCCCCCCTGCAGCACGTGCTCCTGCAGCCGCAGGACGATGCCCGGCACCGCGTCGAGCAGGAACTCGACGAACGCCAGGCCCAGCGCGGCTGCGTAGGCCACCGAGCTGAGGCTCACGTGCTCGTCGGTGACCGGCAGCGCGACGACCAGCCCCGCGGTCAGCAGGCCGAGGCGCACGAGCTCGCCGCCGGCGTCGGAACGCAGCGAGAACGTCATGAGCGGGGTGAAGAAGAGCACAGCCGTCACCGTGATCAGCACCGCGGGGCCGAACCCCGGCAGCCGCGCCACCCGGGCCAGGCCCGAGCCCGACCAGCGCTCCACCGTCGCCCGCCCGTGGGGCCCGGCCGCAGCGGCCGTCAGGGTCAGCGGCGCGCCGGCGCCGAGCAGCAGCGGGACGACCAGCAGGAGCAGGCACGCCTGGACGACGTACATCCAGAACAGCACGTGAGCGTAGGCGCTGACGGCGGAGCAGGTCGCGAGCACGACCAGCACGAGCCCGGCCGCGAACGAGGCGACCCGCACCCCCGGCCAGCGGCCTCCGCCCTGCCTCACCGTAGCCACGCCGCGCGCGTAGACGACGGCGGCTGCGGCCACGGCGACCAGCGCGACGGCGTCCAGCGTCCACGTCGTCAGGGCGGTGGACGCCGTCAGCGGGCCGGGCCCGGCGTACGCCCCGCTGAGCACGGCACCGGTCAGGGCAGCCGGACGTACGCGGCGAGGAACCCGCGCGCGGAGGGGGTGTCGAGCCGGTAGTCGACGTTGGTCGACCGGCAGACGTGGTCACCGGTGATGGTGGTCGCGGCGACGACGCCGGACGTGCCGAGGAAGTTCGGGCCGCCGGAATCCCCGTAGCAGGTGCCGCCGTTGCCGGTGGAGGGGTTCATCGAGATGCGCAGCCAGGCGGGGTTGGTGGCGTTGAGCGTGCCCGTCGCCACGCCCCTGACGTCGTTGTAGACGAACGTGTGGCCGCCCGCGCCCTGCGCCTTCGTCACCTCGTACGCGCCGTACCCGACCGAGGTGAACCGCTGCGTCGAGGGCAGGGCTCCGAGCGAACCGGCCGCGGGCAGAGCCGCCGGAGCGATCCCCTTGACGGCTTTGTCGAGCACGACCACGGCGATGTCGTGGGGGTCGCTCTGGGCCTGGTTGTAGGCGGGGTCGGCGTGGAAGGTGCCGGTGTAGACGGTGTCGCCGTCCTGGTAGGCGGTGGAGAAGCTGACGCGCACGCGGGGGCTCGCCTCGGCGCAGTGTGCCGCCGTGAGGAAGACCGTGGGCGAGATCAGGGTGCCGGAGCAGTAGATCCAGGTGCCGTCGGAGTAGGCCTGCTCGGCCACGAGGCCGCCCACGTTCGGGTGGCCGTTACCGTCGGGGGCGCCGTTCGTGATGGCGGCGGCCGGCGTGGCGGTCAGTGCCACCGCGAGGGCGGGTGCGACCAGAGCGAGGGCGAGGGCGACACGACGCACGGTGATCTCCAGGGGCAGGGCGGAACGATCCGGGGCATCGTAGGCGCCGGGTCGGCCGGGGACCAGGGCGGCCGGTCGTGCGTGGACCAGCGGGAGGCGGACCGCCCGTGCGGTCTCCCCGCGGTGGCCCCGGCTGAGCCCGCTCAGCAACTGATCCCGGCGCGGCTCCCCGCCCGGCCGTCAGCCGGGTCCGGCGCCGGCGGCGTGGCGGCCGCCGCCGCGCGCAGGGCCTGCACCGAGACGCGGACGGCCTCCTCGTGGGTGCGCCAGCTGCTGACGGAGATCCTGATCACCTGGCGCCCGCGCCAGCGCGAGCCCGACATCCAGGCGGTCCCGTCGGCCAGCAGTCGCTCGATGATCGCGCGGGTCCGCTCGTCGGTCTCGAAGGCGACGCTCACCTGCGTGAACACGACGTCGTTGAGCACCTGGGCGCCGGGGATCGTCGCCGCGCCCGCGGCGAGCCCGCCCGCGGCGCGGGTCAGCCCGTCGATCAGCTCGGCGACCCCGGACGAGCCGAGCGACCGCAGCACGGCCCAGACGGGGATGCCCCGAGCGCGCCGGGACAGCTCCGGCACGCGCTCGTGCGGGTCGCCCGGCTCCGCGTCGTCGACGATCAGGTAGCTGGACTCCATCCCGAGCGTCGAGCGCAGAGCCCGCCGGTCGGCCACGATGGCCAGCCCGCAGTCGTACGGCACGTTGAGGCTCTTGTGCGCGTCCGTCGCCCACGAGTCTGCCGCCTCGACGCCCGCGACCAGGTGCCGAAGCCGCGGCGAGGCCGCCGCCCACAGGCCGAAGGCCCCGTCCACGTGCACCCAGGCGCCGTGCCGGTGCGCGACCTCGATCGCCTGCGTCATCGGGTCGAAGGCGCCGGAGTGCAGGTTGCCGGCCTGCAGGCACACGATCGTCGGCGTGCCGTCGTCGGGGCCGGCCAGGCCGCGGTCAGGGCGTCGACCCGGATGCGGCCCTGCGCGTCCGCCGGCACGACGGTGGGCAGACCCAGGCCGAGGTAGCGCAGGGCGAGGTCCACCGTCTCGTGCCGCTGCTCGCCCGACCAGCACGCGGATCCGGGGCGCCCCGGTCAGCCCCTCGCGGAGGACGTCCCAGCCCGCTCGCTCGAGCACCCGGGTGCGGGCGGCGGCGAGCCCGGAGAAGTTCGCCATCGTCGCGCCGGTCACGAAGCCGACGTCGGCGGTCGCGGGCAGCCCGAGCAGTTCGAGCAGCCAGCTGCGCGGCCACCTCCTCGAGGGCGGCCGCGGCGGGCGTCGCGAAGCGCAGGCCGGTGTTCTGGTCCCAGGCGGAGACCAGCCAGTCGGCAGCGAGGCCGGCCGGCAGCGTGCCGCCCATGACCCAGCCGAAGAAGCGCCCGGACGGGATGGCCATGAGGCCCGGCTCGGCCCCGGCGGCGAGGAGGTCGACCACCTCGGCGGGGTCCAGGCCGCCCTGCGGCATCGGGCCGCCGAAGGCCGCGCGGATCTCGTCGGCGGTGGCCCGCGGCGCCACGCGGCGGTCGTCGAGCGAGTGGAGCCACGCTCGGGCGTGGTCCGCGGCGCGGTCGAGCGCCTTGTCGGCGTCCTGCTTGATCGTCCGGTTGATCGTCCGGTTGGTCATCTCGTTCCCTCCGATCGGTTCGCGTGCGGCCTGGGCGGGGCCACGGAGTGCGACGTTACGAAGGGCGGCGTTCGTGCAGCGTTCGCGCACGAGGCCCGGAGGACGCGCGCGAACGCCGTACGAGGCAGAACGCAGGCACGACGGGGAGGGCCGGCCGGCCACCTCCGATGAGGTACGCCGTCGGTGAGCGTCTGCCGAGGGACTACCCGTCACAGGGCCGGAGGTCGGCGTGGACGCACCGCTGGTCGTCGTCGACGTCAGGCGGTGCCGTGCCGACCTGGCCCTGATCGACGTGCTGCTGCGGCGTGGTGCTGGTGAGTCGGCGGCTCGGAGCCCGGGTCGAGGTCGTGGGCCTCGGACCGCCGCTGCGGCACCTTCTCGCGCTGACAGGCCTGGACGGCGCCCTCGACGCGGTGATCTCAGAGCTGGGCGGGCAGGCCGAAGCGCTCGAAGAGCCGGGGGTCGAGGAAGTGGTGGACGTGGGCCACCCGCCCGTCACGCAGCTCGAGCACCTGGATGGACCAGGGCAGGCAGCCGCCCGTCGGGCGCGGGCTTGTACTGGGCGAAGGCGGGTGAGCCGTTGACCTCCATCGGCAGCAGCCGCGACCCCTTGCACCCGATCCCGTGGCCGAGGTACCAGCCGCGCAGGTCGTCGTGGCCGCGCAGCCACAGCGCGAACGGCGGCATCGAGATCGACGCGTCGTGGTGCAGCAGGCTCGACCAGCGCGTCGATGTCGTAGCGCTCGAACGCCTGCACGTACCGCGCCAGCAGCTCGCGCTCGGCCTCTCCGAGCTCGACCGACGACGCACCGTCGGGCGACTCCCCCCGCTCGGCCAGGGTCGCCCTGGCCCGCTGCAGCGCGCTGTTCACCGAGACGACGGTGGTGCCCAGTAGTTCGGCCACGTCGGCCGCCGGCCAGCAGAGCACCTCACGCAGGATGAGCACCGCGCGCTGACGCGGCGGGAGCACCTGGAGGGCCGCGACGAAGGCGAGTCGCACGGTGTCGCGGATGACCGCCTGCTCCGCCGGGTCGGCGTGCGCCGGTGTCACGTCACGGTCCGCGATCGGCTCGAGCCACTCGTGGTCAGGCCGGGTCTCGACGGGAGGGGTGCTCGACGGCACGGGGGACGACAGATCCATCGGGAGGGCACGCCGGTTGCGGCTGCGCAGGAGGTCGAGGCAGACGTTCGTGGCGATCCGGTACAGCCATGAGCGCACGGAGGAACGGCCCTCGAACCGGTCCGCCGCCTGCCACGCGCGCACCAGCGCCTCCTGCACGGCGTCGTCGGCGTCGAACGCCGACCCGAGCATGCGGTAGCAGTAGCCCGTCAACTCCTGTCGGTAGGCCTCGAGGTCGACTCCGCCGGCGACGAGAGTGTTCGCCGGGAGCTCGCGCGTCTGCGTCATGCATCGACCGTAGTACCCGCCACCGACACGACGACAAGCCCGCGCCCCCGACCATTCGCCCTGGCTCGTCCAGCTCTGGTCCGAGCGCCCAGGGGGGCGTCGGCCCCGGGACGACCGCGCACCCGGCCGGACCAGGCGAACACTATGAGTAGTCGGCTTGACACGGGACGGCAGTTGTGGGACCTATTGTCACACCACTGTGACAGGACGTATTCGATCAGCGGCAGGCGACGGGCGCATCCGTCGCCGGCCACGGGGAGCGGGTGGTCCATGGGGGAACGGGTCGAGACGAGCCCGGAGTCAGGGCACTCGCGCCTCGCCGCGGGGACGGCCTTCGGCCGTGGCAGCGGGCCTTCGCTGGCCGAACGGCGTGAGGCCGCGCAGCGCCGGCTCACGTCGATGGCGCAGACGTCCGGCGCCGTCGACGCGGCACTCGCCCGGTTCGACGACCGTGTCATGGCGCTCGGCGCCGTCGACGTCGGCGGATCGGCACGCGAAAGCGTCCGAGCACTCCTCGGCGTCGCCTGCCGGTTGCCCGGCTACGACGTCACGCTCGCCGCCGACGGCGTCCGGGTGCGCGTCCGCCACACCGGCGCCGGCCTCGACGTGGCCGTCGCCGCAGCCGCGCCGACGGCGCCGCACGGGATCCCCGTCCCCGCCCGGAGCACCCCGCCCGGCCTTCCCTCCACTCCCCCGGCCGTGGGCTCCGTGAACTCGTGGCTGGACGCGACCGCGCCCGGCTCTCCCGCCTGACTCAGCCGGCGGACTTGCGCGGCGAACGGGCCGCCTTACGCTGCTGCAGCTGCTCGGAGACGCGCCGGGCCAGCTGGCGCGCCTTCTCCTGGTTCTCGGGCTTGGCGGCCTCACGGCGCACGATGTCGAACAGCTTCACGGCGATCGCGGACTTCACCAGACCACGGACGGCACCCATCCGGATGCTCCTCTCGAGTCGGACAGCTCGATGGGACAGCTCGATCGGGACAGGTCCGTCGAAGTGCCCGGTCGGTCGGGTGTCTGGTGCCCGCGCCCGGCCCGCGCATGCCCCCTCAGGCGTCCTCGGCGACCGTGACCTCGATCTCGGGTGGCACGGTCAGCGAGTTGTGCACGGTGCAATGCGAGGCGTCGGCGACCAGCCCGCGCCGGCGCGCCGCCGAGAGCCCCGGCGGGGCCGTCACGACGAGTCCACCCGCGCCACCCGGGAAGGGCGGTCGCTCGTTCCGTAGTCCGCGGTGACCTGCAGGCCGTCGGTCGCGAGGGCGTGCCGGGCGAGGTAGCGCCCGGCGAGAGCCGCCACGCACGCCGTCAGACCGGCGACGAACAGCTCGACCGGCGTCGGCCCCGCGTCGTCGCCGCCGGGGGTGGGCTGGTCGACGACCAGCCGATGCCCCCGGACGGCGACCTCGAACCGGTCGCCGTCCAGGTGGGTGGCCGTCACGCGGGGCACGGGGCTCCCCTCCCGGGCGAGGTCTCGGTCAGGCCTCGAACAGGCCCCGACCGTGGGAGTCTGACACTCACCCGGCGAGGTGGCCCCAGCGGTCCTCCAGCTCGCGCCACGTGCCCTGCGCGACGGGCCTGCCCGCGACCAGGACCAGCACGTGGTCGGCGAGGGCCAGCGCGGCCCGCTTCGACGTCGAGCCCACGACGGTGAGCCCGCGCCCCCGCAGCACCTGCCAGAGCTCCAGCTCCGTGACGACGTCCAGAGCCGACGAGACGTTGTCCGCGACCAGCAGCTCGGTGCGGGGGGCCAGCGCGCGAGCCAGCGCCAGGCGCTGGAGCTGGCCGCCGGACAGCCGCGTGCCCTTGTGCCCGATGACCAGGCCCAGCCCGCCGTCGTGCCCCAGGGCGCCCGCCGGATCGGGCGGGTCGGGCGGGGGCAGGGTGGCGGTCGCCGCGCGAGCCCCGTCGGCACCGCTGTGCAGGACCGCCAGGTCGTGCTCGAGGCGGGCGGCCGACACCGCGGTGCCGGCGTCGAGGTCGTGCCCGAGGCGGATGTTCTCGGCGACGGTGCCCGACAGCACCCGCGGGAGCTGGGCGACGTAGCCCACCTGGTTCGGCCGCAGGAAGGCCTCCGGCTCGCTGACCGTCTCGCTGTTCCAGCGCAGCTCGCCGGTGTGGTGCACGATCCCCGCGAGCGCGCGCAGCAGCGAGGACTTGCCGGCACCGACCGGCCCGACGACCAGCACGAGCTCGCCCCGCCGGACGACGAGGTCGACGTCGCGGACGCCGACGGTCCCGTCCTCGTGCACGGCGGCGAACCCGGCGAGCTCGAGGCGGCGCAGCGGCCGCCGGGGCGGGAGCGCCGGCGCGGGCGCCGTCCCGGCCCGAAGGTCGACGCCCTCGACCTGCGCCGAGTAGGCGGCGGCGCCGCTCATCGCCACGGTCCGGCGCGTCCATACCCGGGCGCTCGGCAGCTGCGCGACGAGCGAGGCGGTCGTCCAGGCGAACCAGCGGGCCGCGCCCATGGTCGAGACGATGATGAGCACCGACGCCGGCGAGATGCTGCCGGCCAGGAACAGCGCCCACGCCCCGAGCGGCAGCAGCCCGGAGGCGAGCGACGGCGTCGAGCGGGCCCACACCTGGATGGCGATCTCGTGCCGCTGTCGCTCGCTGCGGGCGGCGTCGAGCCGCGCGAGGTGGGCGAGCACCGGCCGTTTCGCGCCCGCGAGCTTGACCGTTCGGGCCGCGGAGAGCGACGAGACCAGGGCGGTCGCGAACGCCGCCCGGGCGGCGACGGTGCGCTGGGCGGCGGTCTTCAGCCGCGGGCCGAAGAGGGTCGCCGCGAACGCCGAGGCGGCCATCGTGCCCGCGAAGAACAGCCCCGGCACGACGCTGCCCGAGACGAGCGTCATGGCGATGATCACGATCACGCTCGTCACCTGGTCGACGACGTTGTCGGCCATGATGACGACCCGCTCCGTGTCCCCGCCCTGCGCCACCACCTCGGCGGGCGTGTGCCCGCTCACGCGGCGCGGCCCGGTCTGCCCGTGCACCAGCCGCAGGCTGATGCGCAGCATCTGGGTGACCCACCACTGCGGGAACCACGCCGACGTGTAGTACGGGATCGGGATCGTGACGACCAGCGCCGCCACGATGCCCACGGCCGGCCACAGCGGGGCGCCCTCGCCGTCGACGAGCTGTGCCCACAGCCAGGGCAGGACCGAGCCGTCGAGCCCGAGCACCGACAGCACGGTGAAGAGCCCCACGGCCGACAGGCCGTAGCGCGGGTTGTTCGTGACGAGCCGGAGGATCTCGCGCATGGTGCGCGCGCGGGGAGGGGCCGGCAGCGGCGGCGGTTCGGCCTTCTCGCCGGCGATCGGATCGGCCGGGCCGACGGGCCGTGGCGGTGCCGTCGACCCGGGCGGGCCCTCGGCCGCGGCCTCGAGCGGCTCGATCGTGTCGTCGAGCAGGCCGTCCGGGGTCTCGCCGGCCGCCCGGCCGTGCGCGAGCAGGCGGGCGAAGTGCTCGGAGCTCGCCAGCGGCCCGGCCTCGACCACCTCTCCGTCGGCGAGGACGACGACCTCGTCGCAGCGGCTCACCGACGAGAGCCGGTGCGCGACGACGATGCCGATCCGCCCCTCGAGGAGGCGTTCCGTGGCGCGCTGGACGGCCCCTTCGGTGACGGGGTCCATCCGGGCGGTGGCCTCGTCGAGGATGACGACGTGCGGGTCGCGCACGAGGATCCGCGCGAACGCGACGAGCTGCTCCTGGCCGGCGGACAGGGCCTGGCCGCCGTCGCCCAGCCTGGTGTCCATCCCCTCCGGCAGCTCGGCCACCCACGCCGCCAGCCCGAGCTCCTCGAGCGCACCCGCCGCACGCGGCAGCAGCTCGGCGTCGAACAGCGCGACGTTCTCGGCGACGGTGCCGGCGAGGATCTCGGTGCGCTGAGGGATGACGGCGATCCAGCGCCGCAGGCTCTCGAGGTCGAGGTCGAGCACGTCCGAGTCGCCGAGCGTCACGGTGCCCCGGGGCACGTCGACCGCCCGGGTGAGCACCTTGGCCAGGCTCGACTTGCCCGAGCCGGTGCGCCCGACCACCGCGTACGACCGGCCGGGGCGGAAGGTGAGGCTGACGTCGTGCAGGGCGGCGCGGCGCCCGGCCCCCTCGTCGATCGCGTCGCGGTACGCGAAGGTGAGGTGCCGCACGACCAGGTCGCCCTCCCGGGCCGGCCGGCCGCCCTCGGGCTCCTGCGGCGCCGCCATCAGGAGCTGCACCCGCTGCCAGGCCCCGAGCCCGTACTGCAGCTCCGAGATCATCCGGCTGATGTGCTCGACGGTGGCGCCGTAGGCCAGCGCCAGCAGCCAGATGCCGGTCAGCCTGGCGCCGTCGATCCGCCCGGCCGCGAACGCCCAGGCGCCACCCGCGACGAGCAGGGCGATGACGGCACGGATCACCGCGGAGGCTGTGAAGCTCACCCGCGCCGACGCGAGGAAGACGACCCGGGCCCGGGCCAGCACCTCGCTGGCACGCCGCGCGTACATGCGCAGCACGTACGGCTGGCCCAGGCTGGTGCGGATGTCGTCCTGCCCGTGGATCGACTCCTCCATCACCGCGGCGAGGTCGGACCAGGCCTCCTCCTCGCGCTCCCGCTGCGGGGCGATCCGGCGCAGGGGCCGCGTCAGGCCGGCGACCAGGCCGGTGGCCACGACCGCCATCACGACGCCGGCCGGCCACCAGAGCACGAGTGCGGTCAGGGTCGCGAGCACGCCCGCGGCCGCGTTCTGGGTGATCCGGACGCCGCTCTGCCGCAGCTCGGAGGCCACCTGGTAGACGTCGGAGTCGATCCGGTCGAGCAGCTCCCCGACCGGCGTGGTCTCGAGCGTGGGCACGTCCTGCCCGAGCGCGACCCGGCACAGCCGGCGGCGCAGGTCGGCCGACCAGTCCGCCGTCAGCCGCGCGGCGAGCAGGGCGATCACCAGGTCGGTCACGACCGCGACGACCACAGCCACGGCCAGCAGCGCGAACGCGGACCGCGAGCGGTCCACGAGCACCTTGCCCGTCAGCGCCGACGCGCCCGCCTGACCGGCGGCCCCGAGCACGACGAGGACGGCGACGGCCGCGGTGCGCGCGGCCGACGTCGCCCAGAGGTCGCGGAGCAGGCGCATGCGGAGGTCCCCAAGGGAAGGAGTGCGGTGTCACCAGGGTCCGCTGTCGAGACGCCGGGCTCAACGCAATTTCATCGGCGTGGCCCCGGGCGGCCCGTCGGGAGCGACCCAGCGTGGCGGCACGGGGTCTCAGAGCGGGCGCCGCCCGAGGCGGCACCAGACGATCTTCCCCGCGCCCACGTGCCGCACGCCCCAGCCGGCGGCGAACGCCCCGACCAGCTGCAGCCCGCGACCGCCCTCGTCGTCGGCCGCGGCGCGGCGGCGGCGCGGCGTGCCGCCGCCGGCGTCGCCCACCTCGACCACGACCCCGTCGTCGTGCCGGGAGAGCTGGAGCGTCATCTCCCCTGCCCCGTACCGGACGGCGTTCGTCGCGAGCTCGCTCACGACGAGCTCGGCGACGTCGGCCAGGGGCTCCGACTCGCCCCACTCCTGCAGGAGCAGACCGCGGGCGAACGCCCGTGCGGCGGCGACGGCCCGCGGATCGGCCGGGAAGGCGCGCCGCACCGACGGCGGCCGGCTGCCGCGATCCGCACGCACCATCAGGACGGCGACGTCGTCGTCACGGTCGACGCCGGCGGTGACCCGCTCACAGACGGCGTCCAGGTCGGGTGCGAGCGGGTCGACCGCGGCGATCAGGTCCGCGAGGCCGACCTCGAGGTCGGCGTCACGACGTTCCACGAGCCCGTCGGTGTACAGCGCGAGGACCTGCCCTGGCTCCATCCGGAGGTGCCGCTCGCCGTAGGGTTCGGCGCCTCCCGCCCCGAGCGGCGCCCCGGTCGCGTCGACCGCCCGCCGGCCCGGCACGCCGTCCGGCGGGTCACCGCCGAGCAGCAGTGGCGGCACGTGCCCGGCGTTCGCCACGACGACAGTGCCGTCGCGCGGGTCGACGACGGCGTACACGCAGGTGACGATGACGTCGTCGGACAGGCCGCGGACCAGCTCGTCGGCGCTCGTCAGCACGTCCGACGGCGGCTGGTCCTGGCTGGCGTAGGCCCGGACCGCCGCGCGCAGCTGACCCATCAGCGCGGCCGCCGGCAGGCCCCGGCCCATCACGTCGCCGACGACGACGGCGGCCCGCCCGCCGGGCAGCGGGATGACGTCGTACCAGTCGCCGCCGACCTCCCCGCCGCCGCTGCGGGCGGGCAGGTAGCGGGCGGCCGTGTCGAGGCCGGCCACGGCGGGCAGGCCCTGGGGCAGCAGGCTGCGCTGCAGCGTCAGGGCCCGCTCGCGCTCACGCTCGTGCAGGCGGGCGTTGTCGATGGCGACGGCGGCACGGTCCCCGAGCTGCCGCGCGAGCAGGAGCTCGTCGTCGCCGTGAGTGCGCCCGCTGACGGAGTGGACCAGGGAGAGGACGCCGACTGCGCGGCCCCGGGCCCGCAGCGGGACGGCGATGGCCGAACGGATCCGCAGGGTGCGGGCGGCCGCGGCGGACGTGACGTTCGGGGCGACCGCGTCGTAGTCGAACGACGCGCGGGTCGATGTGGACCAGGGTCGCCTCGTCCCGGGCGAGGGCGGTTGCGACCGGATGCCCGGACGGGTAGGTGACGACGGTGCCGACGGGGGCCCACGGCTGGGCACCGTCGTCCGGCGGCGGGAGCACCACGCCGGCCGCGTGGACGGAGGCGTGTCGGCGCAGCACCACCGGCCCGGGCACGGCCGCGGGCAGCGTGTCGTCGACGAGGTCGACGACGCAGTGGTCGGCGACCTCGGGGACCACGAGCCGGCCGAGCCCGGCGAGGGTGTGCTCGAGGTCGAGGGAGGCGTTGAGCACCTCGCCGGCCCGGTCGAGCAGTTCGAGCCGTGCGTTCGCCCGCTCGAGCGCCCGGCGGGTCAGGTGCCGTTCGCTGACGTCGCTGACGATCGACGCCGCGCCGAGCACCCGGCCGTCCGCCGCCTCGAGCCTGAAGTAGGACACGACCAGCGAGCGCTCCAGCGGCGAGCTCGGGAGCAGGCCCTCGACGTCGGCGCCGACGACGCGCTCGCCGGTGGCGAGCACGTGCGCGAGCCGGTCGTCGGCGAAGGCTCCGACCGGCCCGGGGACGACCTCGCGCACGGTGCGGCCGATCATCTGGGCGGGGTCGAGCCCCACGATCCGCTGCAGCGCGGGGTTGACGCGCACGTACCGGCGCCGGGTGTCGAAGACACCGACGCCGACCGGCGACTGCCCGACGATCACCTCGAGCAGCGCGGCCGCGTCGGCGGCGCCGACCTGGCCGTCCACCACCACCCGGGCATCCTGCCAGGAGCCGTCGGCGCCATGGCGTGCAAGCACGGGAACGACGTGCGGCGCGGCGTGTAACGGCACGCGAGTCCGCGGGACTGGGCTGGTGCGGCGCGCCCGTGCCGCATCGACAGCTCCCGGAGGAATCCCGTGTCCACCTCGCCCGCCCTGGTCCTCGCCCAAATCCAACGACGCGCAGCAGAACGAGCTGCTGGCCTACCGCCGTGACGGCGACGGGGGCCTGACGCCGCTGGCCCGACTCGCCCTCAAGGGCGCCGGTTCGGGCGCCGCCCACCTGCCCTCCCAGGGCAGCGTGGCCCTGACGGGCGACGGCCGGCACGTCTTCGTCACGAACGCCGGTAGCGGCGACGTGAGTGTGGTCGCCGTCGAGGGAGACGACCTGCTCCTCGTGCAGACCCTCCCCACCGGCACCGCGCCGCGCAGCGTCACCGAGCACGACGGCCTGGTCTACGTCCTCACCACCGGCGAGCCCTCGGTGGTGGGCTTCCGGCGCGAGGGTGACGGCTACCGGCCCGTGCCGGGCTCGGCGCGCGCGCTGGCGGCGGACGCCGACCCCGCCCAGGTCGGCTTCACCCCGACGGCACCCACCTCCTCGTCACCGAGCGCGGCCGCGACGAGCTCGTGACCTTCCCGGTGGACGCAGCCGGGGTGCTCGGCGAGCCGGTCGTGACGCCGTCCGCGGGGCCGACGCCCTACGGTTTCGCCTTCACGCCCGCGGGCGCGCTCGTCGTGACCGAGGCCTTCGGCGCCCGCACCGGCGAGGCTGCGGCGTCGGGCTTCCGCCTCGACGCCGGCCGGCCGGTGGCGGTCTCCGGTTCGGTGCACAACGGGTGCAGCGAGATCTGCTGGGCCGTCGTCACGCCCGACGGGCGCAACGCCTTCACCACGAACTTCGCGGACGGTGCCGTCTCGCGCTGGCGGGTGGGGGCGGACGGCGCCCTCTCGCTGGCCGACGCCGTCGCCGGCGTGACCGAGGACGGCCGCAAGGGCCTGCGCGATGCCGCCCTGACGGGCGACGGCCGCTTCCTCTACGCGCTCGACGCCGACGCCGGCGCCGTCCACGGGTGGGCCGTGGGCACTGACGGCGCACTCTCCCCCGTCGGGTCGTGGGCGGGCCTGCCCGCGACCGCCGCCGGTCTCGCCGCCGGCTGAGACACCCGCGGACGGCGCCGGGACCCCGACGGGCTCCCGGCGCATCGTCGCCTGCCCGGTGTCGGGCCGTCAGGCCCGGTAGTAGTACTCCTCGAGCGCCCTGCGCAGTGCGGCGCGACCCCGGTGCAGGAGCACGCGCTGGTTCTCGGGGCTGATCCCCATCGCTTCGCAGGCCTCGTCGCTGGTCAGCCCCTGGACGTCCCGCAGGGTGACGACCGCGCACTGCCGGGGCGGCAGGCCCGTCAGCGCCGTCTCCAGGAGGTGCAGAGCCTCCCCGGCGAGCACCCGCCCCTCCGGGTGCCCGTGCCAGGCGCCGGCTCTGGCCGCCCGGGTCGGAAGGCCGCGTCAGGCCGAGGACCGCGATGCCCGCCTACCTCTACCGTGTCGCCGTGGCCGCCCGTGAGCTCGTCGTCCTGGGCACCGCGTCGCAGGTGCCGACGGCCCGGCGCAACCACAACGGCTACGTGCTGCGGTGGGACGACCTCACGATCCTCTTCGACCCGGGCGAGGGCACCCAGCGCCAGCTCGTCCGTGCCGGGGTCTCCGCGCCCTCGATCGACCGCATCTGCGTCACGCACGCACACGGCGACCACTGCCTGGGGCTGCCCGGCGTGCTGCTCAAGCGCGCCGTCGACCAGGCCCCCACGCCGGTGACGCTGCACTATCCCGAGCAGTCCCGGGCCGAGATCGCCGTGCTGCGGCGCGCGGGCCTGCCTGCCGGCGCGCCGCCCGCCCCGTGCGTCGAAGCTCCCGTCGACGCCGGCGAGGCGCCCGGGCTCGTCGCCGCCGACGCCTCGGGCCGCTGGCATCTGCTCGCCGCCGCGCTCGACCATCGCGCTCCCGCCGTCGGGTACCGCCTGCAGGAGGCGGACGGCGTCCGCATGCTGCCCGACCGGCTGGCGGCCGCCGGGGTCGGGGGGCCCGACGTCGGGCGGCTCCAGCGCGAGGGCCGCCTCACGGTCACGGATGCCGGCCGCGAGCGGCTGGTGCCGCTCGAGGACGTGAGCGTGCCCCGCCGCGGGCAGGTCTTCGCCTTCGTCATGGACACGCGCCCCTGCCCCGCCGCCGTCGCGCTCGCCGCGGGGGCCGACCTGCTGGTCGCCGAGAGCACCTACCTGCACGAGGACGAGTCACTGGCAGAGGCGTACGGCCACCTCACCGCCCGTCAGGCGGGTGAGCTCGCCGCCCGGGCGGGCGCCCGCAGGTTGGTCCTGACGCACTTCTCCCGTCGCTACGGCGACGACGGCGAGGTCTTCGCCCGCGAGGCGCGCGAGGTGTTCCCGGACGTCGTCGCGGTCGACGACCTCGACGTCGTCAGCGTGCCGGCCCGCGCGTGACCGGCGGGCCGCCCGCGCCAGGTCAGCCGCCCCGCCGCCGCTCGCAGGGCGCCGACGGCACGGTCGACGTCGTCCGCGGAGCTGTACAGTGCGAAGCTGAGCCGGCAGCTCGCGGGCGGCGTCAGACCGAGGTCACGGTGCGCGAGGGTCGCGCAGTGGCACCCTGCGCGGGCCTCGACGCCCATCCGGTCCAGCCGGGTCGCGAGGTCGCATCGGGTTCACGCCGCCGACGTTGAAGGCCACCAGTGGTGAGCGCTCCGCTGCCTCGAGCGGCCCGTAGACCGTGAGGCCGTTGATCGCCTGCAGCCCTCCAGGGCGCGCTCCGTCAGCCCGCGGCGTGTGTCCGCCCGACCCGCCGCATCGCCTCGTCGACGGTTCGGTCGACGGATCGGCCGCCTCGTGCGGAACCAGCGGCTCGTCGCCGCCGAGCACCAGGTCGAGCACCAGCCGCAGCGCCTGCGCGGACACGATCACGCCGAGGATGTTCGGCGTGCCGGCGGCGTACTTCCACGGCAGGTCGTTGTAGGCCACGTGGTCGGGCGCCACCTGCCCCTCGGCGATCATGTCGCCGCCGTAGAGGAACGGCCGCGCCCTGCGCCAGCAGGTGCTCCTTGCGCGATCAGAGCACGCCGACGCCGAACGGCGCGAGCAGCTTGTGGAACGAGAACGCGAGGTAGTCGACGTCGAGGGCCTGGACGTCGACCGCAGCTCTCGGGCGCGAGCTGGGCGGCGTCGACGAGCAGCAGCGAGCCGGCCTCACCCGACGGGCTGCCGGTACCCGCTCGCCGTCGGCGATCGCGCGGACCAGCGTCCAGCGGCGGCTTCGTGCCGAGGAAGTTCGAGGCGCCCGTGCAGGCAGACGAGCTTCGTCCGCTCGTCGACCAGCTCGGCCAGGTGGTCGAGGTCGAGCTCGCCGGTCGCGTGGTCGAAGCGCGCTACCCGGCACTCCACGCGCCGCCCGAAGCCGGGGCAGGATCTCGCGGCACAGGGCGTACCACGGCACGAAGTTGGAGTTGTGCTCCATCATCGTGGTCACCACGTTGTCGCCGTCGCGGAACTCCGTGAGCAGCGAGTACATGACGGCGTTGATCGCCTCGGTGGTGTTGCGGTAGGTCGCGATGCGTGCGCCGGCTCGGCGCGTTCAGCCAGGCCGCGATCGTGTCGTACGACTCCTCGAAGAGGTGCGTCGTCGAGCGGGACGCCGCCGACTGGCCGCGGTGCACGTTCTCGTAGCCGGGCACGAGCCGCCGGTAGAGGTCGACCAGCTCGCGGGGCGGCTGGGTGCTGGCCGCGTTGTTCGTCACCACCCGGCCGGTGCGGGCGAAATCGAAGTGCGCCCGGAGGCGCCGGACGTCGAGCCCGGTGTCGTCCCGGGGAAGGCGGGGTCGTGGCCACATCGCGGGCTCTCGTTCAGCCCTGGACGCCGGGCAGCTTGCGCTTCCAGGCACCGACGAGGAGCGGCAGCACGACCTGGCCGGCCGGGGTGTCCGCACTGTCGCGGGCCAGGACCTCGAGGGCCTCGCGCGCCTCGCGCTCAGTGGTGACGCCGCGCGCGAGGGCCGCGGGGAGCACGCTCCGGAAGGTCGCCTCGAGGTACGCCGTGGCCGGGCCCATCGTCTCGATCCGCCCTGCGACATCGGTGCCGTCCGGCTCACCGATCCCGGCCTCGGCGAACAGCTGCGGGAGGCGCGTGCCGACGCTCACGTCGCACCCGGCCGCCGTCATGCCGGCCATCAGCAGCCGGTGGACCTCGTCCACGACCGGCAGGGGCGGGAGCACGCTGACGCTCCGCAGGTCGTAGTCCTGCACCAGCAGGTGCCCCCCGGGCGCGACGGCGTCCCAGAGCCTGCGCAGGACGGCGACCCGCTGGGGCAGGTGGAACAGCAGCAGGCGGGCGTACACGAGGTCGAACGGCCCCCCGGGCAGCGGCGCGTCCTCGGTCACGTCGTGGACGAGGACGTCGCACTGCTCGTGGCCCTCGCCGCGCAGCATGGAACGCGTGGCGGGGCCGAGGGTGGCGTCCATGTCGACGCCGAGGACGTGACCGGCGGGCCCCACCCGCTCGGCCATCAACCGCATCGTCTCCCCCGGCCCGCAGCCGGCGTCCAGGCAGCGTGCGCCGGGCGCCAGCCCGAGGTCGTCGAGCAAGCGCGACGTGGCCTGGCTCCAGGCCCGGGCCTGGGCCCGCAGCCGCTCGTACTCGTGCGCGGTCCGGCCCAGCACGTACGGATCGCGCTCCATCGTCGTCGTCATGTCCGCCTCTCCCTCTTCGGTGGCTGCTGCTCGCCGGCCGGTCGCCCTGCCGCCTGCCGTGCTGCGAGGCTCGACCCTGGGCCGGGCCCGGCGCATCGTGGCCGGGGCCACGACAATTGACGGGGGCTGTCGGCGCCCCGGTGATACGCGTAGCGTCGATCTCGGTGCATGCGCTGCTGGACCGGGACGTCGAGCTGACGGAGCTTCGCCGCCGGCTCGATGACGCCCGCGCCGGGATCGGCCGCGTGATCGTGATCGAGGGTCCCGCGGGCATCGGCAAGTCGGCCCTGCTCGAGGCGGCCACCGTCTCGGCGGGAGGAGTCCTCCTTCGGGCCCGGGCCCACCCGCTCGAGTCCGACGCCCCCTGGGCCGTCGCGCGCCAGCTCTTCGAGCCACTCCGCGGCCGCCCCGACTGGGCAGCGCTGGCCACGGGAGCCGCCGGCCTCGCCGACCGCGCGCTGTCGCCGGAGTCTGCCGAGCCCGCGGCGGCCGGCGACGCCCTGCACGCCGCGGTGAGGGGCCTGACCTGGCTCCTGGCCAACGTGTGCCGGCGCTCCCCCGTGCTGCTCGCCGTCGACGACGCGCACTGGGCGGACGCCGCGTCGCTGCACTGGCTGGCAGTGTTGGCGGGCTCGCTGCACGAGCTGCCCGCCGCCGTCGTGTGCGCCGTCCGCGCCGGCGAACCACCCGCCGCACCCGAGCTCCTCGCCGAGGTGCTGGCCGCCGCGCCCGAGCCGTCCGTCCGGCCCCGGCCGCTGGGGGCCGAGGCGATCGGAGCCCTGGTCGAGGGCCGGCTGGGGAGCCCCGACGCCGCCTTCGTCCGCGCCTGCCACGACGTCACCGCCGGGAACCCGTTCCTGCTCGTCACGCTGCTCGCGCAGCTCGCCGCGGACGGCGTGGCACCGACCCGGGAGGCGGCGGCGAGGCTCGGCACCTTCGGTCCCGAGCAGGTGGCGCGGGCCGTGGAGCGGCAGCTCGCTCGCCTGCCCGACGGCGCCGGCGAGCTCGCCCGTGCGGTGGCCGTGCTCGGCCCCGCCACGCCGTTGCGCCGGGCCGCCGCCCTCGCCGGCCTCGACCTCGCCGCCGCGGCCTCGGCGTCCGACGCCCTGCGCGCCGCCGGGCTCCTCGACGCCGCTCCGCCGCTGTCCCTGGTGCACCCGCTGATCGCATCCGCCCTGTACGCCGGGCTCCCACCGGGTCTACGTGGCCTGCGCCACGCCCGGGCCGCGCGGGTGCTCACGGCCGAGGGCGCCGGAGCCGAGGCCGTCGGCCTGCACCTGCTCCGTACCGACCCGGCCGGCGACCCCCGCACGGCCCGGACCCTGAGCGACGCCGCGGTGCTGGCGAGCGCACACGGTGCGCCCTTCGCCGCGGCGGCATTCCTGCGCCGGGCGCTCGCCGAGCCGCCGGCGGAGGCCGACCTCGCCGGCATCCGGCTCGAGCTCGGGCTGGCACTGGCCGGTGCCGTGCAACCCGGCGCCTACGAGCACCTCGCCGGCGCGGTGGCGGCGGCCTCGCCCGCCCAGCAGAGCGCGACGGCGCTCCGCGGCGCCCGCGCGCTCGGCCTGCTGGGCGAGTTCGAGCGGGCGTTCGCGCTGTGCCGCCTCGGGCTGCGGGACGACGCGGGCGCTCCTGCGGAGGTGCGCGCGAGGCTGGAGGCCGAGTCGGTGACCGACGGCATGTTGCAGCGGACGACCGTCGAGGAGTCGCGGGCGCTGGGCCGTTCCCCCGCTCCCGCGCCCTCGGCCTGTGGCGGGTGAACGCGGCGATGCTGTCGACGATGGAGGCCGGCCCCGCGAGCACGGCTGTGGAGCTCCTGGCGCCGGTGCTCGCCGACGGCGTCCTCACCCGCGAGCCGGAGTCGCTGCTCGGGACGACGGCCGGGCTCTGCCTGATCCTCAACGACGAGTTCGACGCGGCACGGGGGCTCTCGGACGCGGTGATCGAGATCGCCGCGCCGCGCGGCTGGCTGATCGCGCTCGCCCACGGCTGCATGCTGCGGGCCTTCGCCCGGTTGCGCAGCGGCGACGCCCACGGCGCGGGGGCCGACGCCCGGCTCGCGTTCGAGTCGAAGCTGGGCCTCGCCGGGCCGGCGGCCATCCTCTGGACGCTGACGTTCCTGGTCGAGGCGCTCGTGGAGCTGGACGAGCCGGACGAGGCGGAGGCGGCGCTGGCGGCCGCGGGGCAGGCGGGCGATCCGCCCGCCGGCGTGCTCGGTGCCCCGCTGCTGCTCCAGGCACGGGCCCGGCTCCGCCTCGCGCAGCACCGGGCGACCGAGGCGCTGGCCGACGCCCTCGACGCGGGGGCCCGCGCCCGGGAGCTGCTGATCACCAGCCCGGTGATGGCCGACTGGCGGGTCGCCGCCGTCGCCGCGCACGTCGCCCTCGGCGACGGGGCCGCCGCGCGCGTGCTCGCCCGGGAGCAGCTGGCGCTGGCCGAGGGCGTGGGGACGGCCGGCGCCTGCGGAGCCGCGCTCCGCACGCTCGCCGCGTGTGCCCAGGACCCCGCCGAACGCCTCGGGTACCTGGAGCGCGCCGTCGAGGTCACGGCCGGCAGCCGCGCCCGGCTGGAACACACGCGCGCCCTGGTCGACCTCGGTGCGGCGCTGCGCCGCTCGAACCGCCGGGCCGACGCCAGGATCCCGCTGCGCCAGGCCCTCGACCAGGCGGACCGCGGCGGGATGCGGCTGCTGGCCCGGCGCGCTCACGACGAGATCGTCGCCGCCGGGGCACGCCCGCGTCGCGACCGGCTGAGCGGGCCGGGCTCGCTCACCGCGGCCGAGGACAGGGTCGCCCGGCTCGCGGCCCTCGGGCACCCGAACCGCACCATCGCGGAGCGTCTCTACGTCACGGAGCGGACCGTCGAGACCCACCTCACCCGCACGTTCGACAAGCTGAACATCAGCAGCCGCAGTGCCCTCGCGGCGGCGCTCGCCGGCCCGCCCCGGGCGACGAGCGAGCCCGGCTGAGCCCGGCGTCAGGGGGTGTCAGCTCACGGTGAGGGGCACGGCCGGGCTCACCAGCTGGAACCTGCCGGACCCGTCGCCGGCCCCGGCGTTGAGCGGGTCGCCACCGTAGCCGACGACCGCCCGCACGGTGTACCGGCCGGCGGGCAGCGGCGCGCCGTCGCACCCGATCAGCGGCAGGGCCTCCGGCACGACCTGCGCCGGCATCGTCGCGCCGGCCCGGAGCGGCAGCGGGACGGCGGCGCCGTGGCCGGCGGCGGACGCGACGACGGTGCCACCGCGCAGCACGACCAGGCCCGAGGCCGCCGGCTGCAGGACGATCCTCGGCGCGTCGGACCGCACGACCACCGAGGTGCTGGCGCCCAGGGTGCTCCCGGCGGCGCCGCTCGCCGGCAGAGCCAGCCGCACAGCCGCCACGCCGGCCGCCGGCCCGGTACTCGCGCCGGGCTCGCGGCACGCCGAGGCGACGGACGGGGCGGCGGCGGACGGAACCGGGGCAGCGACGCTGGGCTCGTCGCCCGGGGACGGCGCGGCGGAGCCCGGCGAGACAGCGGAGCTCGAGGCAGTGGACGGGCCCGGCGTCGCGGCGCCCGCGTCGCTGCTGGTCACGGCGCCGCCGCAGCCTGCGAGCAGCGGCACGACGGCGACGGCACCGACGAGGAGAGCACGGCGCGTGACCGGCGACCGACCCACGTGGACCACCTCCTCGCGGGTGCGACGGAGCAGGCGCCTCCTCCGTTCCGCCGATGAGTAACGAACGGGTAACGATGCAACATCGAATCTGCTCATTTCTCCGCGGTCATGGAAGGTTCAGCCCCGCACCGCTGTCCCACCGCCGATTCTTCATGTCTCCGGCGCCCCCGCACCATGTCCTTCGGGAGGAACTGTGCGTCGTCGTCCCCTCGCCACCGTTGTCGTGGCGGCCACCCTCGGGCTGGGTCTCCTCCAGCCGTCGATGATCGCCAGTGCTGCGCAACCACCGGACGACACGCCGACACTCCTCGCGATGAAGGGCGAGCACGAGACCGGCGCGGAGGAGCAGAACTTCGACAAGCTCCGTGACGCCTACTACGCGAGCCGCCTCCTCGCCGGCGACGACCCGCTCTCGGTGGAGCAGGCCGCGTCCCTGCGGGAGTCGGCCAGCCGCGACGCCGGCAGGATCCGTGAGGTGAAGTTGCCGGGCGAGACCCGCGGCGGCGCCTGGACGCCGCAGGGCCCGAACCCCGATCGTGCAGGTCGTGCGGACGTCCAACACCTTCGCGGCGATGAGCGGGCGGATCGGCGCCCTCGCCGTCCGCAACGACGGGACGATCATCCTGGGCGCCGCCCAGGGCGGCATCTGGACCTACGACAAGGCGCTCCCAGACCTGGACGTCCCGCACCGCGGACGCCGACACCCAGTCGGTCGGCGCGCTGGCCCTGGCGCCGAGCAACGACAAGATCGTGTACATGGGCTCCGGCGAGGGCGCGCTGTCCGGCGACTCGCTACTACGGCGACGGCATCTACCGCTCCGCCGACGGCGGCGTCACCTGGAAGCACGTGTCGACCAAGTTCACCGGCCAGGCGACCTCGGCGCATCGCCGTCGACCCGACCAACCCGAACCACGTCTACGCCGCGACCCTCCGCGGCCGCGGCGGCAACCACCGCACGACGGCCCCGACCGAAGACGCCCTACGGCGTCTAGGAGTCCACCGACGGCGGCGCGACCTGGACGCTGCGCAAGGGCACCACCGACGAGCTGCACGGCGCGACCGACCTCGTCATGGACCCGCAGAACCCCAAGGCGCTCTGCGCGTCGTTCTGGGGCGACGGCGATCTACAAGTCCACCGACGGCGGCACGCACCTGGGCCAGCGCGCATGGGCGGCCTGCCGGCCGGCAACTTCCTCGAGGGCGGCACCCGGTTCTCGCTCGGCATCTCGCGACCCCGCCGGCGCGCGCCGGCCACGCTCTACACCGGCTTCGACTACTTCGACCTGCAGGACAACTACCACCCGGCGCAGGTCTGCAAGTCCACCGACGGCGGCGCCACCTGGCGCCGACGCGACCGGGTCGACGACCGGGTCCGACTCGGTCGTCGACTACTGCGGCACCCAGTGCTTCTACGACAACGTCGTCAAGCCCGACCCGACCAACCCCGACATCGTCTACGTCGCTGGGCTCCTACGGCTACAACAACAGCCCGCAGTCGGGCGGCATCTACCGCTCCACCGACGGCGGCGCGACCTGGAAGAACCTCGGCTACGACCTGCACCCCGACTTCCACGCGATCGCCTTCCAGCCGAACGACACCGCAGCACGTCGCGATCGGCAACGACGGCGGCGTCTGGCAGTCGTCACACCGGCGGCGGCCGCAACGGCGCCGGCGACGCCGCTCATCGGCGGCCGACTGGGAGAACCTCAACGGCACGGTCAACCCGACCACGGCCGCGCTGATCCACTCGACCGGGCTCGCGATCACGCCAGTTCACCTCGATCGCGACCGTGCCGCAAGGTGCCCGGGCCAGTACTGGGGCGGCACGCAGGACAACGGCACGCTGCGCAAGTCCACCGCCAACGACCGCTGGTTCGACCAGGCCAGCGGTGACGGCGGCCAGGTGATCGTCGACCAGACGACGCCGAACACCGCTCAACCCGACCGTCCCGGCGTACGTGTTCGGCACCTACTTCGGCATCTCGCCGTACCGCTACGACCCGTCCGAGGCCAACACGTTCTTCGGCAACGAGGCGATCGACGGCGGCATCAACCTCAACGACCGCGCCGAGTTCTACGTCCCGTGGGTGCAGAACCGCGGCAACATCAACCAGATGTTCCTCGGCACCTACCGGCTCTACCGCACCGACAACGCCGAGGCGCCGAGCGCCGGCGACGTCACCTGGACGCCGATCAGCGGCGACCTGACCAGCGGCTGCACCGGTGCCGCGCCGAACGGCGCGCGCGGCTGCCTCATCTCGCGCGATCGGCGTCGCCGACGGCGGCGACGGCGTCTACGTCGGCACCGACGACGGCTGGATCCAGGTCAGCCCGGACGCGGTCACGTCGCGACGCCCCGACGCTGGCACCGGGTCGGCGCGGGCAGCGCTGCCGAACCGGCCGGTCAACCAGATCGCCGTCGACCGGTCGAACTGGCGGATCGCCTACGCGGCGTACGGCGGCTTCGGGGCGGCGACGCCGGGCAACCGCGGCCACGTCTTCGCCACCACCGACGGCGGCCGGCACTGGCCGCAACGTCACCGGCAACCTGCCGGACGTCCCGGTCAACTCGCGTCGTCGTCGACCCGTCCGACGCGAAGACGATCTACGTCGGCACCGACGTCGGCGCCGTTCGTGATCGACCAACGGCGGCGCACGTGGTACGCGCGCTGGGCAGCGGCGATGCCGAAGGTCGCCGTCTGGCAGCTCGACTACGACGCCACGCAACGGCGTCCTCGCCGCCGGCACCCACGGCCGCGGCGCCTACACCCTGCAGAACCGCGACGCCGCGCCGGCGCTCGTGGTCTCGAAGGCCGACGCCGGCAAGCCGGTCGGCCCGGGCAGCACGATCGACTACACGATCACGGTGCAAGAACATCGGCAACGCCGCGGCCACCGGCGTCACGGTCACCGACCCGGTGCCCGCAGCACACGTCCTTCGTGTCGGCGGACAACGGTCGGGCGGTCACGTCGGGCAACGACGGTGCACTGGACGGCGCTGACGGTTCCGGCCGGCGGCAGCGTCGCAGCTGACCTTCACCGTCGCGATCGACGACGCCGCTGCCCGCGTCCGTCGACCGCGATCGTCGACGACGGCATCGCGGTCAGGCTCCGACGCCGGCGTCGCGACGACGGGCAGCCCGCACACGCACGCCGATCGCGCCGGCGCACGCGGTCACGCGTCGACGCCGGCGCACGCAGATCGAGCGGCGCCAAGGTCGGCCACGTCGGCGACCTACATCGAGCACCGTGACCAACGACGGCTACCTGGCCGACACGCTACGCGTGTCGGCGCCGGCGGGCGGCCTGGCCGGCGACGGTGTACGACGCGACCTGCACGACGCCGCTGACCACCACGCCGACCGTGGCGGCCGGTGCGTCGGTCGACGTGTGCGTCAAGGTCGACGTGCCGGCGGTGCGGCCAACGACGCCACGTGACGACAGCACGTTGACCGCGACCTCGACGGCCGACCCGACGGCGTCACGGCTTCGGCCACGCTGACCACGATCGCCGTCGCGGTCGACACGCTGCTCGTCGACGACGACACCAACGCCCCGGACGTCTCGCGCCGTACTACAAGGACGCGCTCACGCGGACGGACGCGCCGTACAGCTACTGGGACCTGGCGACCGACCCGACCTGCCCGCAGTCCTACCTGACGGCGCACACGCAACGTCGTCTGGTTCACCGGGAACAGCTACCCGGCCCCGATCACGCCCGTACGAGGCGGAGCTCGCGGCCTTCCTCGACGGCGGCGGCCGGCTGCTCATGTCCGGCCAGGACATCCTCGACCAGGCCGCGGGCACGACGGCGTTCGTGCACGACTACCTGCACGTCGACTGGGACGGCACGGAGACCCAGAACGACAAGGCGACCGACGACGGTGTCACGGCGTCACCGGCAACCCGGTGACGGACGGCATCGGGGCCACGTACCGCTCGACCACTCGGTCCTGGGGGCGAACTTCGAGGACCAGGTCACGCCGATCGACCCGGCGCACGGCCGCGTTCACCGACGACACCGGCGCGACCGACGGCCTCACCGTCGCCACCGGGGGGTACAAGGTGGTCTTCCTGGCCTTCCCCTTGGAGGCGTTCGGCGGTGCCACCGACCAGGCCCACCTGATCGACAACACCTTCACCTGGTTCTCGACCCCGTGAACCGGCGGGCCGGCGGGTGACCACCTCGGTCACCTGCCGGTCCACCGACGGCCGGCCCGGACCGCGACGTGATCGCCGTCCGCCCGGCCGTCGTGCGTCAGCGCCGGTACTGCGGCAGCCGCAGCTGCCGGCGCGAGCACTCGATCAGCGTCGCCAGGTGCCGGGCCCGTGTGTCGGCCCGCTTCGGGCTGGTCACCCAGTGGATCGCCTGCGTGCGGTACGAGCGCGGTTGCGCGCAGAACCACGACCAGGCCGCCGGATCCGCCCGGAAGGCGGCCACCTGCTCGGCGTCGAGGGCCACGACCTCCTGCTCGTAGGAGAACCGAGCGGTCCGGTCCTCGCGCCGGGCGGCGTAGGCGGCCCTGCCCGCGTCGGTCATGCGGCCCTCGCTCTCGAGCCGTGCCACGAGGTCGACGTTGACCCGGCTCCAGTGACTGCCGGGTCGCCGCGGCGTGAAGCGGATGGTGTAGGCCTCGGGCCCGAGGGAGCGGCGGACGCCGTCGATCCAGCCGAAGCACAAGGCCTCCGCGACCGACTCCCCCCAGGTCATGGTGGGCCGCCCGGTGCTCTTCTTGTGGAAGCCGACGAGGATCTCCCCGGTCTCCGCGTGATGCCGCTCGAGCCAGTGGCGCCACTGCGCAGCGGACTCGAAGAAGACAGCCTCCCCCATCCCTCCTCCCACCACGCCTCCGGCTACGACCCGGGCCCGAGGACGGCCCGCAGCCTCGCGTACTCCCGGGTCAGGTCCGCCTGCTGGTAGTGCGCGTTCAGGCCCGAGGGGTTCGGCAGGACCCAGACGTGAGCGCTCTCCAGCGGCTCCGGCTGCGGCCCGACCTTCGCCGCAGGGTGGGCGAAGGCGATGCGGTAGGCCGTCACACCCAGGACGGCGACGACCTCCGGGCGCCAGCGCGTCACCAGCAGCCGCAGGTGCGGCACGCCGGCGCGGATCTGCTCGGGTGAGAGCTCGTCGGCGCGGGCCGTGGCCCCGGCGACCAGGTTGGTGATCCCGATGCCGGCGGCGAGCAGGTCGGCGCTGTCCTCCGGAGCCAGCCGGCGGGGGGTCAACCCGGCTTGATGCAGCGTGGGCCAGAGGCGGTTCGACGGCCGGCCGAAGTGGCGCCCGGACCAACCGGACCACAGCGACGGGTTGATGCCCACGAGCAGCAGCCGCAGGCCCGGCCCGACGAGGTCGGGGATCTCGCGGCCGTACGCGGCCTGCAGCTCCGCCCTGGACGCGCGCTGCGGTGACACGCCGGGACTCTAGCGGGACTTGATAGGCAAGCGACGGCTTGCCTATTCTGGCCGTCGTGGGCGACGTGTTCCGAGCGCTCGCCGACCCGACCCGGCGCGCGATCCTCGACGAGCTCCGGGAGCGGAACGGCCAGACCCTCTTCGAGCTCTGCGCCCGCCTGGCCACCCGGCACGGGCTGGGCTCGAGCCGGCAGGCCGTGTCCCAGCACCTGGCGGTCCTCGAGGATGCCGGCCTCGTGGGCACGCGCCGGCAGGGCCGCTACAAGTTCCACGACCTCGACACCACACCGCTGAACGTCATCGTCGAGCGGTGGCTCACCGCCCCCCGAAGGGACCGACCATGAGGATCAACCTGACCAGCGTCCTCGTCGACGACCAGGACAAGGCGCTGCGCTTCTACACCGAGGTGCTCGGCTTCGTGAAGAAGACCGAGGTGCCGCTCGGTGAGCACCGCTGGCTCACCGTCGTGTCGCCGGAGGATCCGGACGGGGTCGAGCTGGTGCTGGAGCCTGACGGGCATCCCGCCGTCAAGCCGTTCAAGGAGGCGCTGGTCGCCGACGGGATCCCTTACACGTCCTTCGCGGTGCCGGACGTGCACGCCGAGGCGGCCCGGCTTCGCGACCTGGGGGTCACCTTCACGCAGGACCCGGCGCAGATGGGCCCCGTCACCACGGCCGTCCTCGACGACACCTGCGGCAACCTGATCCAGATCGCCAGCTCCTGATCAGCGCAACCCGGTCGATGCTGCGAAGATCAGCATCGGGGCCCCTCGACGCCGTACTCTCGCACTGCCCCGTGTATGGCATCCAGGGCGGCACCTCGGCGCGAGGAGGGTACCCGTGGACTCGACCTTCGTCGCGGGCTTGATCGGTGCGCTCATCGGGGCCCTGACGAGCATCGGCACCCTGATCGTCCAGAACGTGTACCAGTCCCGGCGGGACATGATCCGTCTGGTCTTCGACACCGCGTACAAGGACTACGAACTCCGGATCCGCGCGCTTCCTGAGAACGTCGCGGCCTTCCCCGTCATCCTCGACTTCCACCAGCGGATGGCGCGGCTGGCAGAGAAGGGTCAGCTGACTCCCGCCGCGGTCCGCGAGCTGATGCTGGCCCAGACGGCCATGGGCGCCGCGGTCTACGGCGCCGTCGACGAGGCCAGAGCCGCGGCCGAGGCCGGCGACGGGCCGGCGCAGTGACACGTCCTCGGGATCTCGAGGTGGTCACTCGAGCCGGTCGAGGAACGCCCTGGAACGCCGGAGCACGAGCGCCGTGGCGTCGGCGTCGTACGAGGGCAGCGAGCTGTCGGTGAACAGGTGCTGGTCGCCCGGGTAGACGAACAGCTCGGCGACCTGCGGTCCGACGACGTCGACGAGGCCGCGTGCGGCGTCCAGGTCGCCCTCCAGGCCGAAGAACGGGTCCTTCTCCATGCCGTGGACCTGCACCGGGAGCCCGTCGGGCCAGGGCCCGACGGCCCATTCGCCCGTCACCGGCAGGAAGGCCTCGTACAGCAGGGCACCGCGGGCACCGGGACGGGTCTGGGCGAGCACCTGCGCGGTGCCGACCCCCCAGCTGATCCCGGCGAACACCGCGTGGTCGGGGAGCTCGGCGGACGCCCGGGCGGTCCGCTCGCGTAGCTCCTCGTCACCAGTGGCCTTGAGGTAGGCGAACCCGTCGTCGACGGTGGCGAAGCGCTGCCCGTCGAAGAGGTCGGGCGTCTGGACGGCGTGCCCGCCCGAGCGCAGCTCGTCGGCGAAGGCGAGGACGCCCTCGGTCAGACCCTGGACGTGGTGGAACAGCACGACATCGACCATGCTCGACACTCCTGTCATCGCTCTCTTCGGGATCCGCGCCCGCCACGTTAGGCCCGAATCAGGACGATTCGCGTCCTGCTCAGCCGTGAAGCATCGCGGACGCCGTCCTGCGGCTCGGCCACGGGTGCGGCAGGCTCGGTCGTCATGGAGACGCGCACGCTCGGGAACGGTCTGACGGTGTCGAGCCTCGGGCTGGGCTGCATGGGGCTGAGCCAGAGCTACGGCACGCCGCTGGACCCCGAGGCCGGCGTCGCGCTCGTGCGAGCGGCGGTCGAGCGTGGCGTGACGTTCTTCGACACCGCCGAGGTGTACGGCCCGTTCGTCAACGAGGAGCTCGTCGGGCAGGCCCTCGCGCCCGTGCGGGACCAGGTGGTCATCGCGACGAAGTTCGGCTTCGCCTTCGACGACGAGGGCCGTCAGACCGGGATCTCGAGCCGGCCCGAGCACGTGCGGCGCGCCGTCGACGGTTCGCTGCGGCGGCTCGGCGTGGAGACGATCGACCTGCTGTACCAGCACCGCGTCGACCGGGAGGTGCCGATCCAGGACGTCGCCGGCGTCGTCAAGGAGCTCGTCGAGGCGGGCAAGGTGCGCCACTTCGGCCTGTCCGAGGCCGGCGTGCGGACCATCCGCCGGGCTCACGCCGTCCACCCGGTCACCGCGCTGCAGAGCGAGTACTCGCTGTGGTGGCGCGAGCCCGAGGCCGAGATCCTGCCCACTCTCGCCGAGCTCGGCATCGGGTTCGTGCCGTTCAGCCCGCTCGGCCGCGGCTACCTCACCGGCGCGATCGGGCAGGCGACGACGTTCGGCGCCGGCGACATGCGCAGTGGCCTGCCCAGGTTCACGCCCGAGGCGTTGCGCGCGAACCAGGCACTCGTCGACCTTCTCGCTGCGACGGCCACCCGGCTCGGCGCCACCCCCGCGCAGGTCGCCCTCGCCTGGCTGCTCGCCAAGCAGCCCTGGATCGTCCCGATCCCCGGGACGAAGCGCCTCGAGCGGCTGGAGGAGAACGTGGCTGCCGCCTCGCTGGACCTGAGCACGGACGACGTGCGCGAGCTGGAGGCCGCCGCCGAGCGCGTGGAGGTCCAGGGCGACCGCTACACCGAGCAGATGCAGCGCAGCATCGACCGCTGAGCCCTAGCGGCCGGCGGGCGCCATGGCCTGGGCGAGCAGTTCGACCGAGCGGAGCCGGGTCTCAGAGGTCGGCGACTGGTGGGCGACGATCAGCTCGTCGGCGTCCGCGTGCTTCGTGAACCGCTCCACGGCCTCCCGGACCTCCCGCGGGGTCCCGATCGCGGAGTAGGTCAGCATCTGGTCGACGTGCACCGCGGCGCCGTGCTCCAGCAGCAGGTCGGCCTCCTCGTCGGTGTACTCGTGCCCCCGCTGCCCGAAGATGCCGGTCGCACGCAGCCGCCGGCTGGTCTGCAGCTGCTCGTGGGCCTCGGCGTCCGTGTCGGCGGCGATCACGTTGAGACCGGCGATGACGTACGGGGCATCCAGCTGCGCCGAGGGCTTGAACTCGCTCCGGTAGGTCGCCACAGCCGCCTCGAGCATCCGTGGCGCGAAGTGGCTGGCGAACGCGTACGGCAGACCGAGCGCCGCCGCCAGCTGGGCGCCGAACAGCGAGGACCCCAGGATGTACAGGGGTACGTTCGAGCCCTTGCCGGGGACGGCGTCGACGCCGGGAACCCGGGAGGTGCCGTTGAGATAGGCCTGCAGCTCCAGGACATCCTGCGGGAACCGGTCGGCCGAGGCCGGGTCGCGGCGCAGCGCGTACATCGTGTTCTGGTCCGAGCCGGGCGCCCGCCCCAGCCCGAGGTCGATGCGGCCCGGGTACATCGCCTCCAGCGTGCCGAACTGCTCGGCGATCACGAGTGGGGAGTGGTTGGGCAGCATGACGCCGCCGGCTCCCAGCCTGATGCTCGTCGTCTGCGCGCCGACGTGCGCGATCAGCACGCTGGTGGCGGACGAGGCGATGCTCGGCATGTTGTGGTGCTCGGCGTACCAGACCCGGGTGTAGCCGTACTGCTCCGCGCGCTGCGCCAGGGCCACGCTGGCTGCGATGCTCTCGGTCGTGGTGGCGCCGCGGGCGATCGGGGCGAGGTCGAGCACGGACATCGGGACGATCATCGGTTCGGGCCCTTCGCGTCGGTTCCTTCCTCCCATCCTGACCCTGGCCTCGTCGATCCATCCAACCGGCCCGTCCACCCGCGGGCCGTCGAGCGCAAGTCGTTGCTCGTGGATGTCAGAACAACTGAGTACGCTGTTATGACTTCCGCCTCTAGGTCATAACAAGGAGACGTGGTGTTCTCAGGGACGACCCAGCCTTCCAATCCCTGGCCGGCCCTCGAGTACGAGACCTTGCCCTGGGCGCCCCGAGCGGAGCCCGGCACGGCATCTCGCAGTCAGCTGCGTCGCCAGAACGGTACGTACCAGGCAGCCATCGCGCCCGCCATCTCGCAGCTTCGGCCGCTGCTCCCTATGGACGTCGAGGCTGCGGCGAGCGATGCGATCGGCGAGATCGGACGGTTCGATGCCGAGGTGGGCGGCGAGATCGCGCCCTTCCAGTCGGTCCTGCTGCGCAGCGAGGCCGCAGCGAGCTCCCAGATCGAGCGGCTGACCGCCTCGGCTCGAGCGATCGCCGAGGCCGAGCTCCCGGGGGTCTCGGGTACCGGGAACGCCCCCCTGATCGTCGCGAACACTCGGGCCATGAATGCGGCGATCCAGCTCGCCGACCGGCTCGACGTCGACGCAGTGCTCGAGATGCACCACGAGCTCCTTCGCGACAGCGACCCGGACGTCGCCGGCCGATGGCGGACGGAGCAGGTGTGGATCGGCAACGACGACCTCGGTCCGCTCGGGGCTGACTTCGTCCCGCCGCAGCACAGCAGGATCGCCGGGGCGATGGCGGACCTGGTCGAGTTCATCCAGCGCGACGATCTGCCGGTGCTCGTTCAGGCTGCGGTCGCTCATGCCCAGTTCGAGACGATCCACCCTTTCGTCGACGGCAACGGCCGGACCGGCCGCGCATTGATCCACTCCCTGCTGAAGGGCAAGGGACTCACCCGCAACGTCACCATTCCCGTGTCGGCCGGGCTCCTGACGGATGTCGACAGCTACTTCGCGGCCCTGACCGCCTACCGGAGCGGAGACCCCGGCCCCATCGTCGGACGGGTCACGGCGGCCGCCTTCGCCGCCATCGACAACGGCCGCCAGCTGGTCGGTGATCTCAGACAGATCCGAAGCCGGTGGGCGACCGAGATCACGGCCCGCCGGGATTCGAGGGTGCACACCGTCGCAGACCTGATCCTGCGGCAGCCCGTGGTCAACGCCCAGTACCTCGCCGACCGCCTCGGCATCGCCCAGCCGAACGTCTACCCGCTCATCGACCAGCTCGTGGCCGCGGGGATCCTCACCCCCACCAGTGACCGACGGCGCGGCCGCACCTGGCGCTCGACGGAGGTCATCAGCGCGCTCGACGGGTTCGCACGGAGGGCCGGGCGCAGACATCGCCCACAGACGTGACGTCGCCTCAGGTCGGTCGCAGCTGGGCAGCAGAACGAGTCGCCGAATCGTGTGCACACCGAAAGGCCGGTCAACCGGTCGAGCTCTCGTCTCGGCGGGCGCCGAGCATCCGGTCCAGGCGGGCTGTGAGCGCGGGGCGGCGGTGGGCGTTGCCGGTGAGGTCGATGTAGGCCGTTCCGAACCGGGCGAGCAGCGCGTCGTCGAGCCGTCGGACGGCGCCGGGCGGGTAGCGATAGTCCATCCGGGCGGTGATCGTGCCGGTGTCGACGGCGGCCAGGGCCTCCCCCAGCCCGGCGAGAGACGTGATGCCGAGGTCGGCGACCAGACCGCCGATCCAGGCGTAGTGGTCGGCGCGGGACCACTCGGCGTCCGGGAACTGCCCGGCCAGGTAGGCGGCCAGTTCGCGGGGGGTGATGCCCCCGTCGCCGGACACGGGTTCGGGCTCCGCGACCGGGCCGCCGCGCAGCCGGTTCCGGATGGTGGTGAACTCCTGGTCGGCGAGCTCGAGGAGACCGGCGGCGAGGGTGAAGCGGCGGTCGAAGTCGCGGGCGTGCTCGGGCGGCACGCTGCCCTTGTAGCGGATGTCGTGCTCGAACTCGGCCCACGCGTGCTGCAGCACCGTCCGGACCTGGACCTGCGCCACCGCGCCGGTCTCGTCGCTGAGCTGGAGGTGACGGCTGGCGTACCCGAACCGCCCCTCACCGGCCGTCTCCTTGCCGAGGTCGCGGTCGTCGAGGATGGTCAGCTGGCTGCCCAGCACCTCGGCGACGACGTCGACGTCGCTGCGGACATAGGTGATCACGCGGAGCCCGACCTGATCGGTGATGTCCGTGAGCGGAGCGGGGTAGACGGGCAGGCCGCCGTCGGTCCTCGACGCCTTCGCGGCGAAGGACTCGACGCTCTTGGCACGCCCGGTGACGCTGAGGTAGTTGATCCCCGCGTCGTCGAGGATCCCGGTGACCCGCTCGACGTACGACGACGCCACTCGGGCGAGGTCGGGCTGCCGGCGCACGTACTCCGCGACTGCGGCCGCGACGACGCCGTGCCGGTCGCCGAGGGCCGGCGTGACGATGTAGCCCTGCTCGAGGTCGCCGTAGGTGGTCGTCCGCTCCGGCCACCGTTCGGCGAAGAGCGCGACGTAGGCGCACACGACCGCGTCGACCTGATCCTCCGCCACCCGGAGCTCGCTCTTGCGGATGGCCGCCTCGACCTGCGCGCGCAGCCCCCGCCAGGTCGCGTCGGTGACGACCACCCGCTCGACGTGACCCATCAGCGCGAGGAGCTCCGACCGCAACAGCGCGAGGTCCCGGCCACGCTTGTCCTTGTACTTCAAGGTCTTCGCCAGCCCGAAGAGCACGATCGTGGCCGGGTGCGGGTAGACCTCGATGGCCCGCCGCTCGGCGTCTGACCTCGGGTCGAGATCGAGGTCGAGCAGCCGGCACACGCGCTCGCCCCGGGTGCCGTCGGCGAACTCCGGCTTGCTCGTGTTGGCGGGGTGCGCCCCGGCCTCGAAGCGCCGGAAGTCCCTGCTCAGGTCGCGCTCCGCGGGGCGGGAGCCCGTGGCGTTGGTGACGACGAGGGGCGCGTCGATGCCGACCAGGCAGGGTCCGTCGACGTACGGCTGGAGCGAGGCGGCGATCTCCGCGTCGGTGCGCACGGTCGCGAGGTGGAGCAGGCGCGCGTCCGCGTCGAGGACGGCGAGCCCGGTGGGCTGCCGCTCTCCCCACGCGAGGTCGATCCCGACGAAGAGCACGAGAGGAAAGGGTGCCCTATGCGAGCGCTGCACGGAGCGCCGTGCGCGGTTGTCGCCTCGCCGGCTCGCCCGGGAACGACGAACGCCGCCCGCCCCCGGGTCCGGGGCGGGCGGCGCCGTCACCTCACCTCAGCTGCAGCCGCTGGTGCTGCCGCAGCCCTCGCAGACGTAGCACGAACCCGCCGGGCGCATCTTCGTGCCGCAGGTGAAGCACATCGGCGCGTCCGAGGCCTGACCGATCAGCTTCTCGACGAGCTCTGCGGACGAGTGCACCTCGACCGGGACCGGCTTGGCCGCCACCGGCGCCGCCGGCTTGGGCGCGGCCGGCTTCGACACCGGCGCGGACTGGGCGAGTGCCTGCATCTCGTCCTCGACGTCGTCGTCCGACTGCTCCGACAGGTACGAGCCGGTCTCGACGTGACGGGTCCGCTCGTCGGCCGTGTAGATGCCGTAGTCGGAGCGGGTGTCGAAGTCGAGGTAGTCGAGCGCCAGCCGCCGGAAGACGTAGTCGATGAGCGACTGCGCCATCCGCACGTCGGGGTCGTCGGTCAGGCCGGCCGGCTCGAACCGCAGGTTGGTGAACTTCTCGACGAACGTCTCGAGCGGGACGCCGTACTGCAGCGCGATCGACACGGCGATCGAGAAGGCGTCCATCACGCCGGCGAGCGTGGACCCCTGCTTGCCGAACTTCAGGAAGATCTCGCCCAGGCCGTCGTCGGGGTACGACCCTGCCGTGAGATAACCCTCGCCACCGCCGACGCTGAACGAGATCGTCTGGCTCGGCCGCTTCTTCGGCAGCCGCTTGCGGATCGGGCGGTACTCGACCCGCACCTTCTCCTCGGCGGCCGCCGCGTCGCCGGCGGCGTCCGCGCCCTTCGCCTTCGCGTCGGACAGGGGCTGGCCGACCTTGCAGTTGTCGCGGTAGACCGCGAGCGCCTTGAGGCCGAGCTTCCAGCCCTGGAAGTAGACGTCCTCGATCTCTTCGATCGACGCCGTCTCGGGCAGGTTCACCGTCTTGCTGATCGCGCCGGAGAGGAACGGCTGGGCGGCCGCCATCATCCGCACGTGGCCCATCGGCTTGATGGCGCGCGCGCCCATCGCGCAGTCGAAGACCTCGTAGTGCTCGGGCTTGAGGCCCGGGGCGTCGATGACGTGGCCCTTCTCGGCGATGTACTCGACGATCGCCTCGATCGTCTCCTGCGCGTAGCCGAGCTTGCGCAGCGCCACGCGGGATCGTCTGGTTGACGATCTGCATCGAGCCGCCGCCGACGAGCTTCTTGAACTTGACCAGCGAGAAGTCGGGCTCGATGCCGGTCGTGTCGCAGTCCATCATGAAGCCGATCGTGCCGGTGGGTGCCAGCACGCTCGCCTGGGCGTTGCGCCAGCCGTTCTTCTCGCCGATCTTGTTGCCGAGCTCCCATTCGCGGGTCGCGACCTTGTGCACTCCTCTGTCGATCGGGTTCACCGTGCGCACGGCGTCGTTCGCCGCCGCGTGCTTGCGCATCACCCGGCGGTGCGCCTCGGAATTGCGGGCGTACCCCTCGTAAGGCCCGACGACGCCCGCCAGCTCGGCCGACCGCCGGTAGGCGGTGCCGGTCATCACCGAGGTGATGGACGCCGCCAGCGCGCGGCCGCCGTCCGAGTCGTAGCCCAGCCCGGCGGCCATGAGCAGAGCGCCGAGGTTCGCGTAGCCGATCCCGAGCTGGCGGAAGGACCGGGTGGTGTCGCCGATGGCCTTCGTCGGGAAGTCCGCGAAGCAGATCGAGATGTCCATCGCGGTGATGACGAGCTCGACGGCCTTGACGAACGTCTCGGCGTCGAACGTGCCTTCGGGGGTGAGGAACTTCAGCAGGTTCAGCGAGGCCAGGTTGCACGAGGAGTTGTCGAGGTGCATGTACTCCGAGCAGGGGTTGCTCGCGGTGATGCGGCCCGACTCCGGCGTGGTGTGCCAGTCGTTGATCGTGTCGTCGTACTGGATGCCCGGGTCGGCGCACTCCCAGGCGGCTTTGGCCATCTTCTCGAAGAGACCCTTGGCGTCGAGCGTCTCGATGACCTCACCCGTGGTGCGGGCGCGCAGGCCGAACTGCTCGCCGTGCTCGACGGCCCGCATGAACTCGTCGGTCACCCGCACCGAGTTGTTGGCGTTCTGGTACTGCACGCTCGTGATGTCACGGCCGCCGAGGTCCATGTCGAAGCCGGCGTCGCGCAGGGCCCGGATCTTGTTCTCCTCGCGGGCCTTGGTCTCGATGAACTCCTCGATGTCGGGGTGGTCGACGTCGAGGACGACCATCTTCGCGGCACGCCGGGTGGCGCCGCCCGACTTGATGGTGCCGGCGCTCGCGTCGGCGCCCCGCATGAAGGAGACCGGGCCGGACGCCGTCCCGCCGCTGCTGAGCAGCTCCTTGGAGGATCGGATCCGGGAGAGGTTGAGGCCTGCCCCCGAGCCACCCTTGAAGATGAACCCCTCCTCCTTGTACCAGTTGAGGATCGAGTCCATCGAGTCGTCGACGGCGAGGATGAAGCACGCCGAGACCTGCTGCGGTGCCGCGGTGCCCACGTTGAACCACACCGGCGAGTTGAAGCTGAAGACCTGGTGCAGCAGCATCCACGTCAGCTCGTGCTCGAAGACCTCGGCGTCGGCGTCCGTCGCGAAGTACCCGTTGTCCTTGCCGGCCTTCGCGTAGGTGAGCACCACGCGGTCGAGGAGCTGCTTGAGGCTCCACTCCCGGACGTCGGTGCCCAGCGCCCCCCGGAAGTACTTGGTCGTGACGATCGTCGAGGCGTTGGCGCTCCAGAAGTCGGGGAACTCGACCCCCTTCTGCTCGAAGATCGTGTCGCCCGTCCGCCAGTTGGTCTGGACGACGTCGCGCCGCTCCCAGGTCACCTCGTCGTAGGGGTGCACGCCGGGCGTGGTGTAGACGCGCTGCACGGTCAGGCCCTTGCGCTGCAGCCTGAGCCCGTCGCCGCGCGTCTTGCGGGCCCCGGCACCGGAGGCGGTCTCGGTCATGCTTGCTTCCCTCGCTTGTCACTGGACGATGTGTACGTGGACGGACGGCCGGTCGCCGTGACCGGGTGGTCGGGCGGCCCCGGCCGACGTGCCCCCGCACGACGTGGAGGCCACCGGCGGCGCAACCTTCCCCGGCAGCGCCGCCGGCGGCGGCTCAGGTGCGCTCGCCGCGACCGGGTTCGACCCCGGTCGGCTCGCGCTCGGCCCGCAGGACTGCGATGGCCGACTCGAAGTCCTCGAGCGACTCGAAGGCTTGGTAGACGCTGGCGAACCGCAGGTACGCGACCTCGTCGAGCTCGCGCAGCGGCGCCAGGATCGCCAGGCCGATCTCGTGCGCCTCGATCTCGGCGGCGCCCGTGGACCGGATCTGCTCCTCGACGCGTTGGGCGAGCAGCGCCAGCTGGTCCTCCCCGACAGGGCGCCCCTGGCAGGCCTTGCGAACGCCCGCGGCGATCTTCGACCGGCTGAAGGGCTCCGTGACACCGGAGCGCTTGACGACGGTCAGGCTGGCGGTCTCGACGGTGCTGAAGCGGCGGCCGCACTGGGGGCAGACGCGGCGGCGGCGGATGGCCACGCCGTCGTCGGTGCTGCGGGAGTCGACCACTCGGGAGTCGGCCGTGCGGCAGAACGGGCAGTTCACCGGACGACCTCCTTTCGCCTGTCGCCGCCCTGGCCCGTAGGGGCCTGTGGACGGCGGCCCCTCTTTCTGTGGACGACACGCCGTCATCCTGTTGAGGAGCCTGGGGACTACATGTGGATGGCTTACAGCCGTGTAACTACTAGATGTGGTGTCACCGTAGGCCGGTCGTGGGCCCGGCGCAAGCCTCCCGGGCACCCCTGCCATGTGCTCTCCGCGAACACCGTCGCCACCTGCGCGGATGCCGCGACACGCCGAGGACGTGGCCGGTGCCGCGTACCCCGCAGCCCTCGCGGCGGCCGGCCCGGCCGCCCTCGTGGCGGCCGCGCCGCGGCCGCTAGCGTTCGGCCGGTGACCGACTGGACGCCCTACCTTCGCTCCCCCTCCGTTCGGGGTGACGCCCTCGCCTTCGCCGCCGAGGACGACGTCTGGCTGACGGCCCTGCCCGAGCCCGGTGCGCCCGCGCCGCGGGCCTGGCGGCTCACCGCGGACGCCGCCCCTGTCGCCGGGATCCGCCTGTCGCCCGACGGCGCGCACGTCGCCTTCACCAGCCGGCGCGACGGGCCGCCGGAGGTGTGCGTCGTCGCGACGGAGCCGGCCTCGGAGCCGGCGCGCCGGCTGACCTGGTGGGGCGAGGCGACCACGCGCGTGATCGGGTGGACGGGCGACGGGCGGGTGCTCGCGGTGACGGCCGCCGGGCGGCCGTTCCGGGACATGACGTGGGCCCACGCCGTGCCGCTGGACGGCGGCCGCGCCGAGCGGCTCCCGTGGGGCCCGCTGACGGGGTACGCCGCGGGGCCGGGCGGGGCCGTGCTGCTGGGGGTCCGGCAGAGCGCCCGCGGTGCGGCCGCGTGGAAGCGCTACCGCGGTGGCACCGCCGGGGCCCTGTGGCTGGACGTCGCCGGCACGGGGACGTTCACGCCGTTCCTGCGGGATCTGCGTGGTCAGTTGGAGGACCCGGCCTGGGTGGGCGGGCGTGCGGTGTTCCTCTCGGATCATGAGGGCTGGGCCAACGTCTACTCGGTCGCGGTGACGAACGGCGGCCCACAGGCCGACCTGCGCCGGCACACCGATCACGGCGACGCGTACGCCCGCTCGCTGGCCGGCGACGGCAGCCGTCTCGTGTACGCCTGCCGGGGAGACCTCTGGGTGCTGGAGGGCGTCGAGTCCGACAGCGAGCCGCGGCGGATCGGCGTGCGGCTCGGCGGGGGCGGGGGCGGGCGCAGACCAGCCCCGGTGCGTGCCGCCGACGCCCTCGGCGCCGTAGCGGCCGACATGACCGGGCGCGCCAGCGCCGTGGAGGTCAGGGGAACCGTGCACTGGGTGACGCATCGCGAGGGCCCGGCGCGCAGCCTCGCCGACGATGCCGGGGTGCGGCGACGGCTCCCGCGGGTGGCCGCGGGCCCGGTGGTGGTCGCGGTCAGCGACGCGCAGGGCGAGGACGGCCTCGAGGTGCTGCCGGTGGATCCCGCGACACCGCCGCGTGTCGTCGCCGCCGGGAGGCTCGGGCGCGTCCTCGACGTCGCCGTGTCGCCGGCAGGCACCCTCGCGGCCGTCGCCAGCCATGACGGCCGGGTGCTGGTGGTCGACCTCGACAGCGGCCGTGTCCGTGAGATCGACCGGTCGGCCGGCGGCGACGCGACCGGGCTGGCCTTCGCGCCGGACGGGCGATGGCTCGCGTGGTCGCACGCCGGGCCGGCCGAGGCACTGCGCCAGATCCGGATGGCTCCGGTGGCCGACGACCCGGCCGTGGCGGGCGAGGTGGTCGAGGTGACCCAGCTGCGCTTCAGCGACACCGAGCCCGTCTTCACTCCGGATGGCCGGCACCTGGCCTTCCTGTCGACGCGCACGTTCGACCCGGTCTACGACGTCCACGCGTTCGACATGTCGTTCCCGACGGCGATCCGGCCGTACGTGATCCCCCTGGCCGCGGCGACCCCCTCGCCGTTCGACCCAGAGCTCGACGGCCGGCCCCCGACGGCGGCCCCGAGCGGGCCCGCGCCGTCGGCCCCGCCCTCGGGCGCGTCCTCGTCCTCGGCCTCGCCCTCGGCGCCGGCGCCGGCCTCGGCCGGCGGGCCGGACGCCGCCGGAGGCACGGCCACCGACAGCGACACCGCTCCTCCCCCGCCGGTGCAGGTCGACCTGGAGGGGCTGGCGACGCGCGCGGTGCCGGTCCCGGTGGCGGCCGGCCGGCTCTCGCGACTGCACGCGGCGCGTGACGCCCTGCTGTGGCTCGAGCGGCCGCTGGCCGGCGAGCTCGGGGACGCCCTCGCCCCGGGGGCTGACCGGCCGCGGCCCGCCCTGCGCCGCTACGACCTGAGCACGCGACGCCTGACGACTCTGGTCGAGGAGCTGGACGACGTGACGGTGAGCGGCGACGGCAGCCTGATGGTGGTGCGTGACGGCTCGGCACTGCGGGTGCTGCCGACGGACCGGCCCGCGAAGGACGCCGGGGAGGACGGCACGGTCGAGGTCGACCTCGACCGTGTGCGCGTGACGGTCGACCCAGTGGCCATGTGGCACCAGATGTTCGACGAGAACGGCCGGCTGATGCGCGACCACTTCTGGGTGGCGGACTTCGCCGGGGTCGACTGGGGCGGCGTGTTGGAGCGGTACCGGCCGCTGGTGGCCCGGCTGGGTTCGCGGGACGACCTCTCGGAGCTGCTCTGGGAGGTCGTGGGCGAGCTCGGCGCGTCGCACGCCTACGAGATCCCGCCGGAGCGGCCGGCGGACTCGGCGCGCGCACTCGGTCACCTCGGCGCCGACCTGGAGCCCGCGGCGGACGGCACGTGGCGGATCGCCCGCATCGTGCCGGGCGAGCCGTCGGTCCCGGCGGCCCGCTCGCCGCTGCAGGCCCCGGGCGTCGCGGTGCGCCCGGACGACGTGCTCCTGGCGGTCGACGGACGACCCGTCGACGCGGTGCGCGGGCCCGGCCCGCTCCTGGTCGGCGCCGCCCGGACGCCGGTGGAGCTCACACTGGCCCGGGCCGGCGAGGGCCCGCGACGCGTGGTCGTGCGGCCGCTGCCCGACGAGCGCGCGCTGCGCTATCACGACTGGGTGGCCGGCACCCGACGGAGCGTCCACGACCTCGGCAGCGGCCGGGTGGGCTACCTGCACATCCCGAACATGATGGCGGTCGGCTGGGCCGAGCTGCACCGCGACCTGCACATCGAGGTGGCGCGCGACGCGCTCGTCGTCGACGTGCGGCACAACGGCGGGGGCCACCTCTCGGAGCTGGTGTTGGAGCGGCTCTCGCGCACGGTGCGCGCGTGGGACGTGGCCCGGCACCGGATCCCGCAGCCGTATCCCAGCGACGCCCCCCGCGGCCCACTCGTCGCCATCGCCGACGAGTGGGCGGGCTCGGACGGGGACATCGTCACGGCGGGGTTCAAGGCGCTGGGCCTGGGGCCGGTCGTGGGTCAGCGGACCTGGGGCGGCGTGATCGGCATCGACATGCGCCACGGGCTCGTCGACGGGACCGCGGTCAGCCAGCCGCAGTACGCGTTCTGGTTCCCGGAGCAGCAGTGGGGGGTCGAGAACCACGGCGTCGACCCGGACGTGCCGGTGGCGATCGCTCCGCAGGACTGGGCTGCGGGCCGCGACCCGCAGCTCGAGACAGCGGTGCGGCTCGCCCTGGAGGCACTGGCGACGACCGAGACGCCGCGGCCTCCCGACACGGCGACGCGACCTGACCGGACGCCGCCGGTGCTCCCGCCGCGCCCGCAGGGCCCGAGCTGAATCCGGGGAGGTCACCGAGCCCGGGCCGCGCCGGGCGGCAGCACGAGCCGCTGCCCGGCCTGGACGCCGCTCGACGGCAGATGGTTGATCCGGACGAGGAGGGCGACCGTGTCGCGCGGGTCCTGCCCAGGGGTGAGCCGGCTGGCGATGCCCCACAGCGTCTCGCCGGGGAGCACCACGTGGTACGCCACGGGCGCGCCCGGAGCGGACTCTGCCTGCGCGCTGCGCGCGAGCACCAGCGCGGTGGTGGCCATCAGCGCCACCAGCCCGATGACGATGAGCAGGCGCAGCAGCGCGCGGCCGCGGCGCGTCAGCCGCAGCGGGGGCTCGCCCGCCTCGAGAGGCCGGTCGGGCCGGCTCAGCCGGCCGGCGGGCGCGGCCGACCCGGCGGGCGCGGCCGGACGGTGTGCCACTCCCCCGCTGTCGACGAGGCGCAGGTGCGCCCGCCCACGCTCGCCCGGGGCACCGGGGGGGCCGGGACGGCGCGGTGTCGCCCCGGGTGCTCCCATGGAGGGGCGGGGTGACCTCGTCGGGATGGTGCTGCTCATCGTCGCCTCCAGGCGCCTCGGACCTCGCGCGGCTCGAACTACTGTTCGATCGAACGTCTGATCGAAGTTCTACCACTCCCCTCCGACACACTCCAGACACGTTCGAACAGGTGTTTGAAAGTGTCGCGCCGCGGGCCTAGCGTGAAGGTCGATCAGCAACGGCGGGTACGAGGGCGCCACGAGCACGAGGAGACGGGCATGGCCAAGGACGACGGGGCACGGCCGCCGGCCGCGACGGGCGGCCGGGCGGCGACGGGCATGGGCACCGTGCGGGCGCTGCCCGACGGCGCCCCCGACGGTGACGGGCTCACCAACCGGCAGCGGCGTGTGCTCGAGGTGATCCGTGACGCCGTCGACCGGCGGGGCTACCCGCCGAGCATGCGCGAGATCGGCGAGGCCGTCGGGCTCACCAGCCCCTCGAGCGTGGCGCACCAGCTGGCCACCCTCGAGCGCAAGGGTTTCCTGCGGCGCGACCCGAACCGGCCGCGCGCCATCGAGGTGATCCTCCCGGGCGAGTCGCGCCGCGAGGCCGCCGGCCACGACGAGACCGACAGCGGCGCGGCCAGGCCGGCCCCCTCGTACGTCCCCGTCGTCGGCCGGATCGCGGCCGGCGGCCCGATCCTTGCCGAGCAGGTCGTGGAGGACGTGTTCCCACTGCCGCGCCAGCTCGTCGGCGACGGCCAGCTGTTCCTGCTCCGGGTCAGCGGCGATTCGATGATCGAGGCGGCCATCTGCGACGGCGACTGGGTGGTCGTGCGCCAGCAGCCGGTGGCCGACAACGGCGACATCGTCGCGGCGATGATCGAGGGTGAGGCCACCGTCAAGACCTTCAAGCGGCGCGACGGCCACGTCTGGCTGCTGCCGCACAACCCCGCGTACGAGCCCATCCCCGGTGACCAGGCGACGGTGCTCGGCCGCGTCGTGGCCGTGCTTCGGCGGGTATGATTGCTACCCGTACCTCACCACGTACGGTCAGTCATGCCCCGTTCTGGGTGAGCGGCCGCCCGCCGGGGTACTACGGTGTCGTGCCGGACGTACCCCAGCACCCCCCGGCATCTTTCCCCGGCGCTCCCCGCGCCGCCGATCCGCCCCGGGGGCCCGCCTTCCAGGAGTCGACCGTGCAGATCATGGATCTCGACGAGACCGTCCGCGGAGCCATCCTGAGGCTCGTGGCCGTCCCGCCGGACCAGCTGACCGTCCAGACACCGCTGCACGACATCGGCCTCGACGAGGAGACCGGCCTGGCCGTGCTGGTGGTGGTCGAGGACGCCCTCGACGTGCGCTTTCCCGACGACTTCCTCGACGGGCTGCACACCTACGGCGACCTCACCAGCGCGGTGCGCCGCGCCGTCGGCGGCTGATCCGCCGGCGCCGCCCGGGTTGCCGGTTCACCCCGCGGACGCCGCCCGCGCCGCGGCCTCCCGCACCGGCAGCGGCGGCGCCGCGGCGGCGTCGATCCGGCGCAGCGCGTCGAGCACGGCCTCGCGCGACTCCGTCGTCCAGAAGGGCGGCAGCGACGCCCGCAGGAAGGCCCCGTAGCGGGCCGTCGCGAGCCGGGAGTCGAGCACGGCGACCACGCCGCGGTCGCCGCCGCTGCGCACCAGCCGGCCCACCCCCTGCGCCAGCCGCAGCGCCGCGTGGGTGGCGGCGACCGTCATGAACCCGTTCCCGCCGGAGCGCGCCACGGCCTGCTGACGTGCGGAGGCGAGCGGATCGTCGGGCCGCGGGAACGGGATCCGGTCGATCACGACGAGCTGGCACGCCGAGCCGGGCACGTCCACCCCCTGCCACAGGGACAACGTCCCGAACAGGCAGGTGCGGGCGTCGCGGGCGAACTCGCGCACCAGGGTCGGCGTGGAGTCCTCCCCCTGGCACAGCACCGGCACGTCGAGCCGCTCCCGCAGCTGCTCCGCCGCGAGCTCCGCGGCGCGGCGCGACGAGAAGAGGCCGAGGGTCCGGCCACCGGCGGCCTCGACCAGGGCCGCCAGTTCGTCGAGCGCGGCCGCCGAGACGCCGTCCCGCCCCGGGGCCGGCAGGTGCCGGGCCACGTAGAGGATCCCTTGCCGTGGGTAGTCGAACGGGCTGCCGACGTCGAGCCCACGCCAGGCCGGGGCGTTCTCGCCGAGCAGCCCCACCGAGCCCGCGGCCGGTTCGAACGAGCCGCCGAGGGCCAGCGTGGCCGACGTCAGGACGACCGCGCGGTCGTCGTACAGCCGCTCCCGCAGCAGGCCGGCCACCGACAGCGGCGCCACGTGGAGCGCCGTCCGGGTGCCGCCGTCGGGACGGCGGATCCGCGACACCCAGGCGACGTCCGGGCCCTGGGCCCCCGCCGCGCCGCTGGCCAGCCGCTCGGCCACGCCGTGCACCTCGGTGACGGCGGCGCGTGCCGCCTGCCGCGCGCCGTCGGCCCCGCCCTGGCCCGCCTGGCCGCCGCCGTCGGCCTTGAGAGCGGTCAGCGCGTCCCGGGCGGCGTCCCGCAGGCCGGCGGCGGCCGCTGCCAGCTCCTCGGGCAGTCCCAGCGCCAGCCGCCCCTCGGGCGCCTCGGCGAGAGCGGCCGCAAGCAGGGCGCCGGCGTCGTCCAGGCGACCGTCGTCGCTGACCCCGGCCTGCCGGACCCGCCGCGCCGCCGCCTCGACGATGCCCTCGCTGAGCTCGTCGGAGATGACCGACGTGACCCGGTCGGCGAACTCGTGGCCCTCGTCGAGCACGAGCAGATCGTGCTCGGGCAGCATCCGCCGCCCCTCGAAGGTGTCGATCGCCACGAATGCGTGGTTCGTGACCACGACGTCCACCTCATGGGCGCGCTCGCGGGCCAGCTCGCTGAAGCACTCCCCGGCCTGCGGGCAGCGCTGGCCGCCCAGGCACTCCCGGGCGCTCACGGCCACCTGGCGCCAGGCCCGGTCGCTGACACCCGGCACCAGCTCGTCGCGGTCCCCCGACGCCGTCTGCTGCGCCCACTCCCGCAGCCGCGCCACCTCGCGGCCGAACCGGCCGACGGGGCCGCCGGGCTCGGGCGCGGGCGCCGCCGGGGCCTGCGGGCGCAGGTCGAAGAGGACGTCGTCGTCCGACGGGAACCCGCCGGTCGCCTTGTGCAGGCAGACGTAGTTGCCCCGGCCCTTGACGAGCTGCCAGCTGATGCGGCGTCCCAGCAGCGGCTCGAGCGCCGCGGCGATGCGGGGCAGGTCGCGGTCGACGATCTGAGCCTGCAGCGCCAGCGTCGCGGTGGACACGACGACCGGCCGGTGGGTGGCGACGGCGTGCGCGATGGCCGGGACCAGGTAGGCCAGCGACTTGCCCGTACCCGTGCCCGCCTGCACCAGCAGGTGCTCCCCCGTCGCCGCGGCCTCCTCGACCGCCGCCGCCATCGCCTGCTGACCGGGCCGGGGCTGGCCACCGACGGCACGGACCGCGGCCTCGAGCAGGGCGCCACCGCCCGTCGGTCCTCCGGTCCGATCCGCGGGGGACGCGTCGCCTGACTCCACCTGCCGAGAGTAGTCGGCGGGCCGGTCGCGGCCGGCGCCGTCCACACCCGCCGCACCGGTGGCGGGCGTCGACCTCATGGCCGCGGTGGTCCGGGACCTCCGGGTCGATCCGGTCGATCGGGACGCAGGCAACGACGTCCGGGCCGGCGGTGAACCGGATGCGGCTCGTGCACGTACGTGTGGTGTGACGACGTACGCGGCCGTTCCGCGACCGGGGGGTGTCCACCATGATGTCGGCGTGACTCACGCAGGGTCGGCCCGTCGTGAGGCCCGGCAGGGGAACCACCGTGCCCGGGCCGGATCCGCGCCGGGTGACCCGTCGCTCGGGGACGCGAGCGACCACCGGGACGAGCACGACCAGGTGCTGCGCACGCTGTACGCCGAGCACGCCGGGTCGCTGCTCGCCTTCGTGCTGCGGCTCACGGCCGGCGACAGGCAGCGCGCCGAGGACGTCGTCCAGGAGACCCTGCTGCGCGCGTGGCGCAACGCCGACCGGCTGGGGGGCCCGGAGGGCCGTTCGGTCCGGCCCTGGCTCGTGACCGTGGCCCGCCGGATCGTGATCGACGAGCACCGCGGGACGCAGGCCCGGCCCCAGGAGGCCCTCGGCCACGACCTGGACCTCGTCGCCGAGGGCGACCACGCCGACCGGGTCCTTCAGGCCATGACGCTGACGGAGGCGATGCGGACCCTCAACCCCGCGCAGCGGGCGATCCTCGTGGAGACCTATGTCGAAGGACACACGGTCGCCGAAGCGGCCCGGCGTCTCGGGGTGCCGCTGGGCACGGCCAAGTCGCGCATCTTCTACGCACTCGCCGCCCTGCGCACGGCCCTGACCGAGAAAGGTGTGACGCCGTGATGGACCGCCCCGGGCAGGCCGCCCGACACGAGGACGTGGCCTCCTACGCATTGGGCGTGCTGGACGAGGTCGAGTCGTCGCGGTTCGAGGAGCATCTGGCCGGCTGCGAGGCCTGCGCCGTGCAGCTCGAGTCCTTCCTGCCGGTGGTCGGGCTGCTGCCCGAGGTCCGGCTGTCCACGGTCGACCTCGGCCCGCGGCCGATCGGCGCGGACGACGAGCTGCACAGACGCCGCAGGCGCCGGGCGAGCCGGCGGACGCCGACTGCCGTGGCCGCCAAGTTGGTGACGGCGACCTGGGACGGTCTTCATCGCCCCGCGATCGCCGCCGCCGCGGCGGCCGTGGTCGCGGCCGCTGCCACGGCGAGCCTGTACGGCGAGTTCGGACCGGAGGAGATCGGGGCGACGGCCAGCACCGCCGCGGCCACGAGCCAGGCGCCGTGGAACGGGCTGCGCGGCCCCGACCTCGAGAACGGCGAGCAGCTGAGGGCGACCGACCCGACGACCGGGGTGAAGGCCGAGGCCGTGCTCGACCGCACCCCCTGGGGGACGCGTGTCTCGTTCGCGCTGTCACACCTGCAGGGTCCGCTGCGGTGCCAGCTGGTCGTGACGCGACGGGACGGCAGCACCGAGGTCGTGTCGTCCTGGCTCGTGCCGGCCGAGGGCTACGGCACCGCGGCCCAGGCCCGGCCGCTCGTCCTCCAGGCCGCGACCGCGGTCGACCGGGCCGACATCACCGGCCTGCGGGTCGACTCCCTCGGCCCCGCCGGGGCCCGGCCGCTCGTCACCGTGCCGAGCTGAGCGGGCCGCGGCCTCAGGAAAGGGCCGCCGCGGTTCTGCCGAAAGGGGCTGAACCTTTCAGGGACGGAACCCGTATTCCGGGGCGAGGGTGAGAAATCCCCAGTCGACCGGGAGGAACAATGAAGGCACGCACGCGCACCGCGACGGCAGCCGGCGGCGTACTGGCCGCCTCGGCGCTTCTCACCGCTTGCGGCGCCGGTGGCGGGGACGGCTACGGAAACGCCGCCGGGGGCTTACAGCAGCGCTCCCGTCGCGACCGCTTCGTCAGCGTCTGCCGCGCCCGCTCCATCTGTTAAGAAGAGTGTAAGTGAGCCTGCCGAGGTGGCGCCCGCGCTTCAGTTGGTGGCGGCGCGGACCAAGGCGCTCGGCTGGGTGGTCACCGACGGCAAGGGATGGATTCTCTACCGGTTCGACAAGGACCGTTCGAAGCCGACGCCGCAATCGATGTGCACGGGTGCGTGCGCCCAGAAGTGGCCGCCGGTCCTCGTGCACGGCAAGCCGGCCCTCAAGGGCGTCTCGGCGAAGTTGGTGGGCAAGGTGCGCCGGGCCGACGGCACCTGGCAGCTGACGCTGCACGGCTGGCCGGTCTACCGGTTCGCCGGCGACGCCAAGCCGGGCCAGTGGAAGGGCCAGGCCGTCGGGGGCACCTGGTACGCGATCAAGCGCAACGGCGCCCGCAACACGGTCCTCCCCGGCTCCGCGCCCGCCGCTCCCACGGCCGCCCAGCCCACCATCACCGACGGCTACGGCAACAGCAGCAGCTACTGAGCCCGCGCGAGGAGTAACAGCAGCCTCCGGCCGGCCGGCCCCCGCAGACAGCGAGGGTCGGCCGGCCCTGGCACGTCCGGCGCGGGACGGCGGCCGCCCCGGGACAGCGAGCCGTGGTCCCCTGGAACGCCCCGAGCCACGTTCCCCGACTTCCCCCGACGCGGGAGAGGCGCCCACCCCGGCCGGGGTGGGCGCCTCTCGGCGGTGCCGCGCCGACCGCTCCGGTCAGCGCACCGCGAAGAGCCGCGGCCCGATCGGGAGCGGCCCGCTGATGGGCGGTGGACCCGCTGGAGCCGGCAGCCCTGCCCGCCGCCGCCCGCGGAGTTCGGTGACGGGTGCCAGCTCGTCGCGCTCGTCGCTGTCACCGCCGGCGCCGCGGTCGCGCGCGCCGCCCACGGCAGCGGCGGGCGCCGGGGTGATGGCACGCCGGGCCGCCGGAGCCTCGGCCGCCGGGGGCACGGGTAGCGGCACCGGGGCTGCGACAGGCGCGGGCAGGGCGGGCAGGATCGGCACGGGGGTCACCCGCGGCTCGGACGCCGCCAGCATCGTGCGCGTGATGGCCGTGAAGGCCTGCGGCGCGTTGACGGCGACCAGGCCCACCAGCTCACCGTCCTGGTGGTAGCCCACGGCCAGGCCGGCGCGGGCAGGCCGACGGGCACCCGGCCGCTGCTCCGTGAGCGTGACCTCGGCGTCGCCGGGGAGCACGCCGCAGACCTGGATGCGCAGACCGAACTGGTCGGACCAGAAGCGGGGAACGTGGGTGAAGGCGGGGGCGGCGCTGCCCGTCATGAGGGTCCGGGCGGCGGCCCTGCCCTGCTCGAGAGCGGTGATCCACTGACCCACGCGCCGGGGTGTCGCGCTGTAGCGGAGGTTGGGCCACCGGGCGGCGGTGCCCGCTGCGACCACGCCGGGCAGGCCGACGACCCGCAGCGCCTCGTCGCACAGGATCCCGTCGCTGAGGTCGACCCCCGGCACACCCGGCGAGCCAGCGTCGTGTCCGGCCGCTCGCCCGTGGTCGTGACGACGACGTCCGCGTGCACCTCGTCACCGTCGTCGAGCATGAGCACCCAGCCGCGCCGGCCCCGGGCCAGGCCCGTCACCCGGCGGCTCAGGCGCAGCGTGACGCCGTCCCGGGCGATCTCACGGGTGACGACCCGGCCGACCTGCTCCCCCAGCGGCCGCACGAGCGCCTGCGGCCGCGGATCGATCAGGACGCACTCGCGGGCGAGCGAGCGGACGGCGTGAGCCACCTCGCACCCGGTGAGCCCGGCTCCCACGACGGCGACGCGACGTGCGTCGCGCAGCTCGCGCCGCAGCCGCCAGGCGTCGCCGAGACGGTAGAGGACGTGCAGGCCCGGCTCCTGCATGGGCCAGCCCTGGGGTGGCACCGGTGCGGCGCCCGTCGCGATGACGAGCCGGTCGTAGCCGAAGCGCTCCCCGGTGTCGGTGTGGACCACCTGCGCCTGGGCGTCGAGCGCCGTCGCACGGCGCCCGAACCGCCAGTCCACCCCGTCGGCGCCGTGCACCCGCATCAGCGCGTCGGCCGGGCGCTTGTGCCCGGTCAGCAGCCCCTTGGCGCAGGCCGGACGGTCGTACGGCGGCGTGGGCTCGTCGTGCAGCACCACGAGGTCGTCGTCGTAGCCCAGCCGGCGCAGCTCCTCCACCGCGGCGACGCCGGCGCGCCCCCCGCCGACGACGACGACTCGGCGGCGCCCCTGCCGACGGCGCAGGACGGTTCCGGACTCGCTCACCACGGTCAACGGCTTCTCCCCCTGCGCTGCGCCCTGGTGGGCTGGTGGACGGCGAAGCCGCCGGTCGGGACCGGGTCCGCGGCCGAGCCCGCCGGGAAGGTGGGCAGGCCGCCGGTTTGCAGCGCCGATCCGGCGCCGGCGGCGGAGCTCCTGGTGGTGGCCCCGGCGGGGACCGCCGGCACGACGGGCACCGTCGGGATCGGACCGGTGTCCGGCGTCAGGACGGTGGTCGGCAGCCGGCGCAACGCGATGGCCCGGGCCGGGCAGACCTCGACGGCCCGGATCACGCGCTCGGCGCCGGCTGCGGGCACGTGGGCGCGATACGCGAGCCGGCCGTTGCCCTGCAGCCGGAAGACCTCGGGCGCCTCGTGCTCGCAGAAGCCGAACCGCTGGCAGCGCGCTGCATCGACGTCGATCGCCAGCGTCTGCGCGCGGCCGCGGTCGACCGACCGCCTCGCGAACCTCCTCCGGATCGCTCCCACCATGGCGGTCGAGCTCAGCCAGAGCACCACCACGACCAGGCACGCCCCGAGGACGCTGCCCCATACCCACGGCGGCCCGACGTCGGAGCCGGAGATCAGCACGTGGGCCGCTGAGCAGGATGAACGCGCCGTAGGTCAGGCCGTGGACGGCCCGCCAGCGCGAGTGGCCGAGCTTCTTGCGCAGCGCGAGCGACAGCGCACCGGCGACGAGGAGCTCGAGCGACAAGGTGCCCGCGCCCACGCCGACCGGGTCGCTGGGGTTGCCGAACGGGACGACCTCGTCGACGAGACGCACGATCCCGTTCGGCGCGGCCAGCTGCGCGACGCCGTGCACGACGCCCAGCGTCAGACCGAGCAGGGCCAGCATCATGTGCGCCCCGTGGATGGTCGAGTGCCGAACCCGGGTCGCGGCCCAGCCGTTGCGGACGGCCAGGCCGAGGACCAGCGCCGCCCACAGCAGCAGCCAGGCCGTGAAGCCCACCGTCGCGGCGACGGCGTGAACGGTCTGGGACAACACGCTGGGACCTCCAGGCAGACGGCCGAGCGGACCGGCGCCGAAACGGGAATGAATCTGCTCGAAAAACTAGGCAGGGCCGACAGGGGTGTCAACCGCGCGATCGTCACGCCGGTGTTAATTCTTCGTCGACCATGTCCGTAGATTAAATCCGACTCAAGGTCGCTTGACACTCTGCTCTTCCGTCAATAGTCGTTCAAGGAACGATCAAAGCGCCGGGAGAATGCGTCGGGCTGTTGACCGGCGCGTCGGGGACGTGCCACGGTCGGGGCAGCTGCACCGATGGAATGACCGACCCGGCGAGAATCGTCTCGGCAGGCCGGCCACGATTGCACCGGTCCCCCACGCAGCCGCCCAGCGGTCCACAGCGGAAGTGATTCACGTGTCCATGAGCATCCTGATCCGGGGCGGGCGTCTCCCGGCCCGTGCCGCCATGGGCGCCGCGCTCGTCGTCGCATTCCTCGCGACGCTCCTGCTGACGCCCGCGGCGCGCGCCGACGACGGCCACGGCGACGGCAACGGCGGCGTCCAGGTGCCCGAGGTGCCCGTCGGCGACGGGCGGAGCGCGCCGCTGACCGCGGCGGACCGCGACTTCGTGGTGCGGGTCCGGCTGGCGGGGCTGTGGGAGATGCCCGCGGGGATGATGGCGGTGACCAAGGGCGTGGAGCCGCGGGTCCGCGAGATCGGCCGGGAGATCGCGGCCCAGCACGGGACGCTCGACCAGCTGGACCGGGACGCCGCCGCCCAGCTCGGCCTGAGCCTGCCCGACCGGCCCACCCCCGAGCAGCAGGGCTGGCTTGCCGAGATGCAGCGAGCCCGCGGGACGGACTTCGACCACGTCTTCGTGCAGCGGCTTCGCGCGGCGCACGGCCTGATCTTCTCGGCCATCGCCGCCATCCGCGCCGGGACGCACAACGTGGTCGTGCGCCGGCTCGCGCAACAGGCGAACCAGTTCGTCATGACGCACATGGCGCTGCTCGAGAGCACCGGCCTGGTCGACTGGGCCCACGACGTGCCGAGCCCGCCGGACCCCGCACCGCTGCACCTGGTGCCACTGGCCGCCGTCCAGCCTCGCGCGATGGCCGGCGGAGCACCTCCCTCCCTGATCTGGGCCGTGCTCGCGCTGGCGGCGCTCGCCGCCGCCGGCGCGCTGGCCCGCATGGTCCGGCCCCGCTGAACCATCCGACGGCCACCGTCGTAGCTCGACCTCGAGACCACTCGGGCCGGCCCGGCGACCAGGACGTCCCGAAGCCCGCACCCCACGCGGCCCGGAGCAACCGGGCGCGACGCCGAACGGAAGGTGCCTCATGTCACCCACTCGCCGCCGACCCGTCACGTCGACCCGCAACCGCGTCGCCATCGGCGCGGCCGTCCTGACGGTGCTCGCCGGCACCGCCGTCGTCACGCGCACGGTGGCGTCCGCCGCCGACTCGCCCACCGCCGCGCCCTGTGCGCCGGCCCCGGTCGCACCCTCCGGCGCCCAGCCCGGGCAGCCCGCCCCCACGGCGACGCAGGCCTCCCAGCAGCGATCGCAGCCGCTGTCCCCGGGGGCACGCTGGCTGAAGCGGCGCGGCGAGATGGTCGATCGGCACGGGGTGCACCAGATCTGGGGCGACGGCCAGGCAACCGCGACGCCCGTGCCCTCGGTCACGACGGCGCCTCCGGTCACGACCGACCCGGCGGCCACCACGGACCCGGCGGCCACCACGGAACCGAGCGGCCACCACGGAACCGTCAGCCACCACGGAACCGTCAGCCACGACGGAACCTTCAGCCACGACGGAGCCTTCAGCCACGACGGAGCCTTCCTCACCACCGCGCCTTCGGCCAGCACCGACCCCTCCGGCACTGCCGATCCGGGCGACTCGGCGTCGTCGTCCCCGGCGACGGGGGGCGAGGGCGCAACACCATCGCCCAGCTGCACCGCCGACGGCGCGCCGGCGCCGAGCGCCCCGGGCGGGACCCCCACCCCGAGCGCGTCCACGCCGCCCCTCGACATCCTCGGGAACTCCTGTGACGCCAGCCGGCTGCAGCCGCACACCGGCTTCCAGGACGGCGACCGCTGCGTCTCGACCCAGTTCGGCGAGGTCGGCACGGCCGACAAGAACCCGTCGCTGCTGATCACGTCGGCGCCGCGGTCGGTGCGGGTCAACCAGTTCTTCGACCTGCAGGTGAGCACCCGCAACCTGGTGCGCGACCGCTTCCTCAAGGCCGCGCAGGGCGGCTACTACAAGGAGAGCTCGTTCCTGACGGCCGACGGGCTGGTCCGCGGCCACTTCCACACGGCGTGCCGCATGCTCGCGACGGCGTCCGAGGCACCCGACCCCGCACCCGCGCCCGCCTTCTTCGTGGCGACCGAAGACGGCAAGGGCGGCGCCCAGCCCGACACGATCACGATCCGCGTGCTCGGCATGCCGCAGGCCGGCCTGGCGCAGTGCGCGGTGTGGGCCGGTGACGGTTCGCACCGGATCCCGATGATGCAGCGCGCCAACCAGATCCCGGCGTTCGACGCGGTGCGCATCCGCGTCCGCTGAGCAGGGCTGCCGGTGGCGCCGGCCGCACGCGCACGACCTGTCAGAACGCGCACGGCGCCGGCCCCGTCAGGGGGGCCGGCGCCGTGCGTCTCGTCGGTGCTCGGGTTCGATCCGGTCGTACCGGTCAGCGCGCGGCGGCGGCGACGTCTGCGGCCCGGAGCTCGGCGGCCAGCCAGGCGCCCACGTGGGCGTGCAGCCTCGTCCCCTCGGGCGTGTGCTCCTCCCCGAGCACCTCCCCGTCAGTGTGCGCCTTGTGCACCAGGTCGCCGCGCCGGTAGGGCACGACCACGTCGATCTCGACCCGTGGCCGCGGCAGCCGCTCGGCCAGCAGCTCCACCAGGGCGTCGATCCCGGCACCTGTGCGGGCCGAGACGGCGATCGCTCCCGGCTGGGTGCGCAGCAGGCGCCGGACGACGTCCGCGTCGGCCGCGTCGACCTTGTTGACCACGACGATCTCGGGGACGGAGTCCGCGCCCACCTCGGCGAGCACCTCGCGGACGGCGGCGAGCTGCCCCTCGGGATCGGGGTGGACTGCCGTCGACGACATGGAGCACCAGGTCGGCGCCGGCGACCTCCTCGAGGGTCGAGCGGAAGGCCTCGACGAGCTGGTGCGGCAGCTGACGCACGAACCCGACCGTGTCGGTGAGGGTGAACTCCCGGCCGTCGGGCACCCGGGCCCGGCGGACGGTCGGATCGAGCGTGGCGAACAGCGCGTCCTCGACCAGCACGCCGGCGCCGGTCAGGCGGTTCAGCAGGCTGGACTTGCCCGCGTTGGTGTAACCGACGATCGCCACGCTCGGCACCGAGTTGCGCCGGCGCGCGTCCCGCTTGGTGACCCGTGAGGTCTTCATGTGGGAGATGTCCCGGCGGAGCTTGGCCATCCGGGTGCGGATCCGGCGACGGTCGAGCTCGATCTTGGTCTCACCGGGCCCGCGCGACCCGATGCCGGCACCTCCGGCCACCCGGCCGCCCGCCTGGCGTGACATCGACTCGCCCCAGCCCCGCAGACGCGGGAGCAGGTAGTCGAGCTGGGCCAGCTCGACCTGGGCCTTGCCCTCCTTGCTCTTGGCGTGCTGCGCGAAGATGTCGAGGATGAGGGCGGTGCGGTCGATCACCTTGACCTTGACGACGTCCTCCAGGCCGCGGCGCTGGGAGGGCGAGAGCTCGCCGTCGCAGATCACGGTGTCGGCGCCGGTCGCGGCGACCACGTCGCGGAGGTCCTGCGCCTTGCCGCTGCCCAGGAACGTCGCGGGGTCCGGGTTCTCCCGGCGCTGCAGGACGCCGTCGAGCACCACGCTCCCCGCCGTCTCGGCGAGGGCGGCGAGCTCGTGCAGCGAGTTCTCGGCGTCGGCGGCGCTCCCCGAGGTCCACAGACCGGCCAGGACGACGCGCTCGAGGCGCAGCTGCCGGTACTCGACCTCGGTGACGTCCTCGAGCTCCGTCGAGAGCCCGGCCACCCGGCGCAGGGCCTGCGCGGTCGGAGAGGTCGAACTGGTCGCCGTCGCCCGAGTGGGCGTCCGGCTCGAAGTCGACGGTACCGAAGCCGTGGGCGGCGGCTCCGACGAGCCGTCGCGGTCGCCCGCGTGCCGGGCGAGGATCCGCCGCACCGCGGGGTGCCCGGTGGCGGTCTCGGCGCCGGCTGCGGGCCCGGCGACCTCGCTCGGCTCGTCGACGGTGCCCTCGATGGGCGTGGTCGTGCCGTTCGGCACGGTGAGCTCCCTGGCGTCGTGGCGGGGGGAGCGGAAAGGTGTCGCGTTCATCAGCCTCCAGACTCCCAGAGGAACACCGCCGAGGTCGATTCGATTTCCCCCGTCCTCCCGCATGCGGCAGTCGTCGCGGTGATGGACGCCACCGTGCGCGGAGGGCCTCGTGACAGCGCTCGCTAGCCTGGCCCTCGTGCGCGACGGGACGGCCGGGGCAGGCGAGGACCACTACTTCAGTGAGCAACCGGCCGTCGCCGACGAGCGGTCCCTCGTCGAGGTGCGGCTGGCCGGGCGCGACGTCGAGGTCGTCACCGCCGCGGGTGTCTTCAGCGGCGACCGGATCGACCTCGGCACGCGCGTCCTCCTGCGGGAGGCGCCACCGCCGCCGGCGTCCGGGCACCTGCTCGACCTCGGCTGCGGCTGGGGCCCGCTGGCGCTGGCGATGGGACTCCTTGCGCCGGCGTCGACCGTCTGGGCGGTCGACGTCAACGACCGGGCCCTCGATCTGACGGCCGAGAACGCGCGCCGTCTCGGCCTGGCGAACGTGCGGGTGGCGCGGCCCGACGACGTGCCCGCCGAGGCGGCGTTCGCGGCGATCTGGTCGAACCCGCCCATCAGGATCGGTAAGGAGGCACTGCACGCGCTGCTGCTGCGGTGGCTGCCGCGGCTCACCCCCGGCGGCCAGGCCCACCTCGTGGTGCAGCGCCACCTGGGCGCCGACTCGCTGCACGTCTGGCTCGCCGAAGCCCTCGGCGGCGCGGCCGTCGTCGAGCGGGCCGGCAGCGCGAAGGGCTATCGGGTGTTGCGGGTCACCGCATCCGGCCCGAGCTGACGGGCAGCCGCCGGCCCACCACGCCGGCGATCCGGGCGGTCCGGCGTCCCCGGGCGGCCTCGAGCCGCAGGAGGAGCAGGTCGCGGCGGACGAGCCGGTCGACCAGCCCATCCACCGAGCCATCCACGGCGTCGGCGCGGGTGGGCACACGGCGCGCGTCGCGCGTCGGCTCGGCCACGAGGTGCTCCTGTCCTGCTGCGGGCGCCCCTTCGCGGTCACCGGTTCGGCGGCCGCGCGGTGGCGATCAGCAGGTCCCTCGACAGGCAGAGAGCCGATCTTGAGCGTTTCAGTGCAGGTCGAGCACGCCCTCGACGCCCAGGACGGCGGGCCCGGCCAGCTCCGCCCAGGCGCCCGCGAGCAGCTGCCCGGGTGGCAGGGCCACCCGCAGGCGGCCGCCCGGCACGTCGACGACCCAGGTGTCCGGAGCATCCGCGCCGCCCCAGGCGCGGGCCGCGATCGCGGCGGCGACCACGCCGGTGCCGCAGGACCGCGTCTCCCCCACCCCGCGCTCGTGCACGCGCATGGCGAGATGGCCCGGTCCGCGCAGTCGCGTCGTGCAGCGGGACCACCAGCTCGACGTTCGTGCCCTCCGCGGGTACCGGGCTGACCACGGGCGCGGCCGAGAGGTCCGCCGCGGCCAGCTGGTGGGTGTCCGGCAGGGCCACCACGGTGTGCGGGTTGCCCAGGTCGACGGACAGCCCGGGCAGCGGCGAGGCAGGCGCCTCGAGCGGCACCCCGCCGACGGCCACGGTGCTGTCGCCGCCGGTCGCCGTCGCCTCCGCGCCCGCGACCACCCGCCAAGGCCCGAGGTCGGTCACGTACTCGGCGCCCTCGCGCCGCACCCGCTTGACCCCCGCCCTTGTCCCGATCGACACGGCGGCACCGTCCGCCAGGTCCGCGAGACCGGCGGCGGCGAGATAGGCGGCGAAGACCCGGGTGCCGTTGCCGCACATCTGCGCCAGCGAACCGTCCGCGTTGCGGTAGTCCATGAACCACTCGGCCTCGCCCCTGCCCGGCACCGTCGGCGAGCGCCGCGGTGCGCACCACCCGGATGAGCCCCGTCGGCGCCGAGCCCCGCGTAGCGGTCGCAGAGGGCGGCGACCTCCGCGGGGTCGAGCGCGAGGCCGCCGTCGGGGTCGAACACCACGACGAAATCGTTCTCGGTGCCGTGCCCCTTGACGAAGGGGACACCGCCCGTGCCGGGCCGGCCGATCGTCGCGGAGGTCACCCGGCCAGGGTAGAGGTCCGTCACCGCCGGGACGTCGTCGCGACGGCGAGAGCGCAGTGACGGTCGGCCGCCAGATCGGGGGCGTCGTACGGCAGCCAGTGCACCCGGTTGTCTCGGCGGAACCACGACTCCTGCCGTCGCGCGTACCGGCGCGTGGCGGCCACCGTCTCCGCCCGCGCCTCGCTCTCGGTGAGCTCCCCGTCGAGCATGCGCAGCACCTGCGCGTACCCGAGGGCGCGGGAGGCGGTGCGCCCCAGACGCAGGCCGCGATCCTCCAGCGCGCGCACCTCGTCGACGAGCCCGCCCCGCCACATCCGATCGACCCGCTCCGCGAGGCGGGCCGCGAGGACGTCGCGCGGCACGTCGAGGCCGACCTGCACGGCCGGCATCGCGTAGGCCCCGTCGGGCAGGGTCGCGCGGAACGGGTGCCCGGTGAGCTCGACCACCTCGAGGGCGCGCACGATCCGCCGGCCGTTGGAGGCCAGGATGGCGGCGGCGGCCGCCGGGTCGACGGCGGCGAGCCGCGCGTGCAACGCGCCGGGGCCGCCGGCGGCGAGCTCGCCCTCGAGCCGGGCGCGGACGGCGGGGTCGGTCGGAGGGAGCTCGAGGCCGTCGAGGACCGCGCGGACGTAGAGCCCGGACCCACCGACGAGCACGGCCTGCCGGCCGCGGGCCGCGACGTCGGCGAGCGCGGCGGTCGCGGCCTGCTGGTAGCCGGCGACGGTCGCTTCCTGCGTCACGTCGAGCACGTCGAGCAGGTGGTGCGGCACGCCCCTGCGCTCGGCGTGGGTGGGCTTGGCGGTGCCGACGTCCATGCCGCGGTACAGCTGGAACGCGTCCGCGTTGACGATCTCGCGGCCGAGCGCGAGCGCGACCTCGACGGCGAGCGCGGTCTTGCCGCTCGCGGTCGGGCCGACGACCGCGACGACGGGCGCTGGGCCCACCGTCGCTCCTCAGGCCCGGCGCAGGGCGGGCATGCCCAGGCTGACCCCCGCCGGGATCTCGCGGGCTCCGGGAGCCGCCGTCTCGGAGGCCGTGGCGGCGGCGCGACGGCGCTCCCACGCGTCGCCCGCGCGCGTCCTACGGACGGCGAAGGGACCGCCGGCGAGGGCGGCGTCCGCGACCAGGTGGTGCGGCGCGCCATAGGTGACCTGCGCCGTGACCATGTCCCCGGGCCGCGGGCGCCCGCTCTCGGGCAGGGCCGGCGGCAGCGCGACGTGCACGAGACGGTTGTCCGCGGCGCGGCCGGAGATGCGCGCCGTCGCCCCGTCCTTGCGGCCTTCGCCCTCGGCCACGAGCACCTCGACGAGCCGGCCCTCCTGGCGCCGGTTCTCCTGCCAGGAGATCTCCTCCTGGAGGCGCACCAGGCGCTCGTACCGTTCCTGGACGACGGCCTTCGGCACCTGGTCGGGCAGGGTGGCGGCAGGCGTGCCCGGCCGGGGCGAGTACTGGAACGTGAACGCCTGCGCGAAGCGGGAGGCCGCCACGACGTCGAGGGTCGCGGCGAAGTCCTCCTCGGTCTCGCCCGGGAAGCCGACGATGATGTCGGTCGACAGGGCGGCGTCGGGCATCGCGGCCCGGACACGCTCGACGATCCCGAGGAAGCGCTCGGCCCGGTACGAGCGGCGCATGGCCTTGAGCACGCGGTCCGAGCCGGACTGCAGCGGCATGTGCAGCTGGTGCATGACGTTCGGTGTGCCGGCCATCGCCTCGATGACGTCGTCGGTGAAGGCGGCCGGATGCGGGCTCGTGAAGCGCACCCGCTCGAGGCCCTCGACCTGCCCGCACGCCCGCAGGAGCTTGGCGAAGGCGCCGCGGTCCCCGAACTCGACCCCGTAGGTGTTGACGTTCTGACCGAGGAGGGTCACCTCGAGCGCGCCCTCGGCGACGAGCGCCTCGACCTCGGCGAGGATCTCGCCCGGACGGCGGTCGCGCTCCTTGCCCCGCAGGCTCGGCACGATGCAGAACGTGCACGTGTTGTTGCAGCCGACGCTGATCGAGACCCAGGCGGCATAGGCCGACTCGCGCCGGGTCGGGAGCGTCGAGGGGAACACGTCGAGCGACTCGAGGATCTCGACCTGGGCCTGCTCGTTGTGCCGGGCCCGGTCGAGCAGGGCCGGCAGCGAGCCGATGTTGTGCGTGCCGAAGACGACGTCGACCCAGGGGGCCTTGCGCACGATGACGTCGCGGTCCTTCTGGGCAAGGCAGCCGCCCACGGCGATCTGCATGCCCGGGCGGGCGGCCTTGACCGGCGCCAGGTGACCGAGGTTGCCGTAGAGCTTGTTGTCGGCGTTCTCCCGGACGGCGCAGGTGTTGAAGACGACGACGTCGGCATCCTCGTCGCGGGCCGCCCGCACGTAGCCCGCGGCCTCGAGCAGGCCGGAGAGGCGTTCGGAGTCGTGCACGTTCATCTGGCAGCCGAACGTGCGCACCTCGTAGGTGCGGGCCGGGGCCGTCACGGGGGTCGGGAGGGTCGTCGTCATCGCGCTATCAGGGTACGTGCGGCAGGCGACGGCCGGTGCCGGCGCCCGGACCCCGGTGGGGTCCGGGCGCCGGCGCGCCGGTCAGCGGACGATCGGCGGGTTCGCGTTGTGCACGAGCTCGAGTGCCATGTCGGGGAACCAGTCCCCCGCCGCCGGGTCCACGATGCCGCGGACGGGGTCGACCGGGCCGGTGGTCCACCGGTGGCACTGCCCGTCCGACTGACCGGGCGTCTTGATCCACAGGAAGGCATCGGCGAGCGGGTTGCCGGTTCCGGGTCGTCGGGCGCAGGCCGAGGCCGCGGTCCGGGCGGGTTGCACCAGCACCTCGGGGTCGCCCGCCGGGTGGGTCGCCGGCGGCCGCCCAGGGGCCCTGGCCGTTGCGGCTGGTGTCGACGACGAAGTGGGCGGTGGTCGGGGGGACGGCACCACCGCGAGGTTGGCGGCATACCACTCGTCGGTCAGGTGCCAGGTGGACTCGTCGTCAGGGCTCGCCGGGTAGTACTGGCTGGCGCAGTAGTCGAAGTGCCCGAGCCGCCAGCCGCCGTCCGCCGGATTCGTGGCGTAGGCGATGCAGCCGGAGTCCAGCTGCCGTAGTGGAGCTGCCGCGACGTCGTCTGGAAGTTCGAGACGTTGAGGAAGAAACCCTCGAGCCCGCTGCACGCCCGCCTTGACCAGGCGCTGCGGCGTGTCGCCGACGCCGAGCCACGCGCTGTGCGTGCCGTCGAGGTACACGCTTGGTCTCGGAGTGCGCCCCGAGCGCGTCGACGGCGCCGTTCAAGGCCCCCGGTAGCGCTCTGCGGCGTGGCGCCGGGGAGCGGCCGTCCGCAGCCTTCGGTTGGCACCACTCGGCGTTGTTGTTGATGTCGATGTTGTTCAGGGATGATCCCGAGGCCGTCCGGCTCGAGGATCACGTCGGCCGGGAGCTTGCCGATCCCTGCGGCGAACGCGCGGATCCACGCCTCGCAGGTAGGCGTCGGTGCTCGCGGCACCGCCCGCGGAGTACTGGGAGCAGTCCCGGAACGGCAGGTTGTAGGCGACGAGGACGGGGACGGTCGTGCTGCCGCGCGGCATCCCTGACCGTCTTGTGGACCGCCCTGCGCACCTCTGCCGGAGTGCCGCCGTTGAACCACACGGCCTGCGGGGTGGTGACCATGCGTGTGACGCCGACCGCGTCCTTGAGGTCGCCCGAGCGGACCAGGGCCTTGATCTGTTTGACGGCGCCGGGGTCGGGCGGGGGGACGTAGAAGCGGGTGTCGTGGGTGCCCGTGCCGTGACTGGCGGGGGCCGGCGCGGCGAGGGCCGGGGCGGACACCCCGGCGAGGGCACCCGCGAGGGTCAGGGCGGAGAGGGCGGCGATGCGCGGCGAGCGCATGGGCGGACGTGACCGACGCAGAGACATCAGCGGCTCCCGTGGGGCGTCGAGCGGCGGGAGCCGTGAGAGCGCTCCCGTGAGGAAACGACCTTTCACTCGTACGGTGCAGCTGTCAAGGTTTGGAGGGTTCTGGCATGCACTCTGCGTCGTCGCGCGATCGTCTCTTGGTGCGGGCGGGAGCTGCCCGCGCGGAGGCGACGAGGGCCCGGCGACCGACGGCAGTCACGGGCCCTCGCCGCGCCGGTCACCGCGTCACGGCGTGACGACGGCGACCCTCACGTCGGTGTTCCCGAACTGCGAGCCGCAGTGCACACCCGGGGCGGGCTTCGTGGCGGTGGAGCCGCCGGTCGGTGCAGAACTGGCGGACGAGGTTGTCTCAGAGCAGTGGCAACCCGTCGTCGGCGTCATCGGCGGAGCCGTCGACCTCCCACGTCTGCTCGGCCTCGTTCATCACCTCACGGACCGCGCGACCGGCGACGCCCGCCCCGTAGCCCTTGCGCGCGAGCATGCCCAGCGCGCGGCGGATCTGGCGCTCGCGTTCCACCGGGTCGGCGGCTGAACCCACCCCTTTCAGGCGGCGCCGGACCAATGCGCGGGCCGTCTCGAGCTCGTCGCCGAGCTCGGGGTCGTCCAGCGCCTCTTGGACCAGTTCGTCGTCGACCCCGCGCTGGCGCAGCTCGTAGGCGAGAGCGCGGCGCGCGAGACCCCGGCCGGCCTGGCGCGAGCGGGCCCACTGCCGGGCGAACTCGGCGTCGTCGACGAGCCCGAGCTCCTCGAAGCGGTCGAGCGTCGCGTCGGCCACATCGTCGGGGACGCCGCCGCCGGCGAGCGCGTCGGCCAGCTGAGCGCGCGTCCGAGGGGCGACGGTGAGCTTGCGCAGCGCGATGGTTCGCGCGACCGACTCGGGCTCGGCGTCAGGGGTGGCGTCGGCGGCCGTGCCTGGCACGGGCGCGTCGAACCCCCGGGTCGGCCTGGCCCGGCGTGACGACCCTGCCGGCCGCCGGCGCCCCTTGGGGGCGGGGCCACCGGCGGCGGGATCGGGCGATGACACGGAGGGCCTCAGAAGTCGACGCCGGGATCCGCCGCCGGGACGTCGATCCGCGGCCCGACGCCGAGCTTCTCCTTGATGCGCTTCTCGATCTCGTTGGCGAGGTCGGGGTTGTCGCGCAGGAACGACCGCGCGTTCTCCTTGCCCTGCCCGAGCTGGTCGCCCTCGTACGTGTACCAGGCGCCGGACTTGCGGACGATCCCTTGCTCGACGCCCATGTCGATCAGGCCGCCCTCACGGGAGATGCCGATGCCGTAGAGGATGTCGAACTCGGCCTGCTTGAACGGCGGGCTCACCTTGTTCTTGACGACCTTGACGCGGGTGCGCGAACCCACAGGGTCGGAGCCGTCCTTCAAGGTCTCGATTCTTCTGACATCCAGGCGAATAGACGAATAGAATTTCAATGCACGCCCACCCGTGGTCGTCTCGGGGCTGTTGTGCACCATGACGTGGTCGACGAAGTAGTTGTGCGTGCCTTCGACCTCGATGTCGAAGCGGTGCATCGACCGCGTCGGTGGCTTGACCTTGACTTCGAGCACCGTCGCCGGCACGGGCCGCTGCCGAGGCTCGATGAACTGAGGTTCGACGGCGAACCTCCCCTGGAAGGCGGGCAGCAGCTTGTACTCCATCGACGGGTGTATGTACGCGGCGACGAGCTTGTGCAGGGAACGCGTCGACGACGTCGTGAAGGTCAGGAACGCCTTACGGCGGGTGCCCTTCAGGCTCAGCCGGGCCTCGAGGCCGAAAGCGTCACGCAGGTGCTGGGCGAGTCGCTCGCGCGACCCCTCGCTCATCGCCTCGACGCAGACCTCGGCGCGGCCCGAGCCACCCGCAGTCCGTTGCTGCAGGCCCTTCGACCGAAGGGTGAAGGAGGCGTCGTCCATGTACCAAACGGCGAGAGCCAACGGGGTCAGAGCCTTCAGGTAGTCCCACGAGAGGTGCTTCTTGCCGTCGCCCCAGTACACGACCTCGCGCAGCTCGCCGAGTTCGGGGAGAGGTGTGAGGTCGATGTGGACCGCGCCGTTCGGACGCACCGAGCGGGACTGCTCGATGTTGCCGAGCATCGACGCCTTCCAGTCGACGTAGTCGGCCTGCTTCGCGCTGTGCCCCATCCTGAACCGCACTCCGGATCGGCCCCGCGTGTTGGGTGCCAGGTGACCGTCCCCCATGAGCCCGCCGAGCACGACCTGCCACTGCTGGTGGCTGAGCCGCTCCAGCTCCTCGGACAGGACGCGGTCCCCGGCGCAGATCTCGCCGGCTTCACGCCAGCCGCCCGGGGTGCGGATGAGGTGGTTCTCGGTGGCCGCGAACTGAGACCGGCCGTTGCCCCCCGAGCGGGCGACGGTGAACTGCAGGAAGCGCTCGGCCGGACCGTTGTCGAACCAGTTGGTGATGCGCCTCGGCACGACCTCGTCGGTCACGGGGTCGTACGAGAGCACCTCGACGTCCATCCGCTGGTTGACAATCTTGCCGATCTTCTCCTGGGTGCCATCCGCGAGAGTCACCCGCGTCCCGTAGGAAAAGCAGCCGAACATGACTCCGATCTTCTCCCGCAATTGATTGATGAAGATTGCGGTCGTGCCGGTGTTGTTCAGCGCACCGGTGATCTTGCGCAGCGCCTGGGACATGAGGCGGGCCTGCAGGCCGACGTGGCTGTCGCCCATCTCGCCCTCGATCTCGGCGCGGGGCACGAGCGCAGCCACGGAGTCGATGACGATGACGTCGAGCGCGCCCGAGCGGATCAGCATGTCGGCGATCTCGAGCGCCTGCTCCCCCGTGTCGGGCTGGGAGACCAGCAGCGCGTCGGTGTCGACGCCGAGCTTCTTGGCGTAGTCGGGGTCGAGCGCGTGCTCGGCGTCGATGAAGCCGGCGATGCCACCGGCCCGCTGGGCGTTCGCGACGGCGTGCAGCGCGACCGTGGTCTTGCCCGAGGACTCCGGCCCGAAGATCTCGACGACGCGGCCGCGGGGAAGGCCGCCGATGCCGAGCGCGACGTCGAGGGCGATGGAGCCGGTGGGGATGACCTCGATCGGGGGTCGGGTGTCTCTCCCAGGCGCATCACCGACCCCTTGCCGAACTGGCGGTCGATCTGCGCGAGAGCGGTCTCGAGCGCCTTCTCGCGGTCTGCGGGTGCTGGCATGTCGCCACCTCTTGAACGGGCGCTCGCGGTGCGCCGTGCGGACTGTGTGGACGGGAGAGTCGTCGCCGGCGATCCGGCCGCTCGGGCTCTGGTCATCGCCGATGACGCTAGAGGCCCCCACCGACAGAGCGGTGGGTCTCGACCGGACCTGTGGACGACGGTACGACTCCCGACGCTGTGGACGACACTAGACCGAACAGGTGTTCGAGCATGCCCCGACACGCCACGACACGCCGGGCCGCCCGAGGGACGGGACCGGCGTCGCCTCGGGCGTCCGAAAGCGGCGCCCGCCTGTGGCCCAGCTCATCGTCCGCGGGACGCATCCGCCGCTGGACCACGGGCATCACTGACGCTCCCGATGGAAGGACCGCGGTGTTCCTCTTCTTCTCCAACCGGCTCGGCTGCCTGGGCTCGCTGCTCGTCTCGGCCGTGCTCACCATTCTCGTGATCGGCCTCCTGATGCTGCGGTAGCCGGTTCTCGGCGGCCTCGGGTCAGCGACGACGCCGGGGCGTCTCCCGGCCCCACCAGCGCTCCTCGGGCACCTCGAGATCGGCGCAGAGTGCCAGCCAGACCTCGCGGGGCTCCTCGCCGTCCTCCAGGGCCTGCGCAGGCGTGCGGTGCCTGAGCGTGCCGACCACGTGGTCGCGCACCAGGGTCCGCCCCTGGGTCGCGCCGAACTCCTCGTCGACCAGGGTCCAGAACTCGCTCAGCCGCACCCGCCGAGCATCGCACGGCCGCCCTCGCCCGCACCCCACCGGTCGAGCAGGGCATCGGTGAGCGCCACGCCGACTGCGTCGGGCCCCGCCCAGGTGCGGCCGAACCCGGCGCTGACCCAGCTGACTCCGCGCAGCGACCCGGTGAGCAGGACGCCGTCGGCCCGGGCGACGGCCGTGACCGGCAGGGGTGCTGTCGACACCGGCACGCCGAGGTCGACGGCCAGGTCGAGGACCACCTGCCGGGTCACCCCGGGCAGGATCCGCCCGTCCAGCGGCGGGGCCCACACCCGCCCGTCGAGCAGGGCGATGACGGTGGCCCGGGTGCCCTCGAGCACGAGGCCCGTGGGGTCGACGAGGACGACCGCCGACCCGGCAGGATCGCCCGGACCGAGCGTCTCGAGCCACTCCAGCTCCCGCCGGTCGGCGAACTTGTGCCGGGGCGGCCCGGCCGAGGAAGCCGGCCGGAGCAGCACCTCGACGCCCCGGCTACGGCGCAGTGGTACCGGCTGGGGCACCGGCTCGGACGACGTCCGCGGCCGGCCCGACGGGCCGGTGTCGAGGCGCAGCCGGTGCCATCCACGGGGCAGCGCACGCCCGGCCCGGGCGAGCCCGGCCCGGGCGTCGAACGGCAGCGCGACGCGGTTCAGCTCCCACCAGGAGCGTTCCAGCCGCTCCGCGTGGTCGGCCAGCTCGAGCACCCGCCCGTCGTGCACGAGGACGGTCTCGAACAGGCCTCCGGCCCGGTCGGCCGGCCAGCCGCCCGGCCCGGCGAGGTCCGCCGGACGGGCACCCGGCCCGGCGAGGTCCGCCGGACGGGCACCCGGCCCAGCGACGGCCGCGGGCCCCGGCGGCAGCCCCAGGGCGGTGAGCAGGGGCGCGGCCTTGACCAGGCACTCCGCCCACTCCTCGACCGGGGTCGAACCCGCGGTCACGCCACCGCCGACGCCGAGCCGGGCCGCCCAGCGCCCCGGACCGCCGGCCACCTCGAAGGTGCGGATGGCCACGGCCAGCTCGAGCCCGGCCACGGGCGACGCGAAGCCGACCGCGCCCGTGTAGACACCCCTGGCCTCGCCCTCGGCGGCGGCCATCACCTCGAGCGCCCGCACCTTCGGGACGCCGGTCACCGAGCCGGGCGGGAACGTCGCCGCGAGCACGCGCGCGTTCGTCGTGCCGGCCGGGAGCTCACCTTCGACCTGCGAGACGAGGTGCCAGACCCCGGCATGCGGGGCGACCTCGAGCAGGCCGGTCACCGCCACGGTGCCCGGTCGGCAGACCGCCGAGAGATCGTTGCGCATCAGGTCGACGATCATCACGTTCTCGGCGGCGTCCTTGACCGAGCCGCCGAGCGCTTCGGCCTCGCCCTCCCCGGCTGCGCGGGTGCCTTTGATGGGTGCGGTGCGGACGGCGGTGCGCTGGCGCGCCAGGAAGAGTTCGGGACTGGCGCCGACGACCGCCCCCTCGTCGAGCTCCAGGTAGGCGGACCGCGCAGGGGTCAGCGCGCTCGCGAGCCGGGCCCAGGCATCGACGGGAGCGCCCACGAGCTCGAGGTCGACACCCGCCGTGATGTTCGCCTGGAAGACGTCACCGTGACGGATCGCCCGTATGCATGCCTCGACGGCGACGCTGTGCCGCACCCGGTCGGGCGCCCGGACGGGCGTGACCTCGACCGGACCGGCTGCCGCCGCCGGGAGGGCCGCCAGCGACCGGCGGACCTCGGCCGCGCGCGCCGCGGGGAAGTCCACCCCCACGAGCGCCTCGAACCACCAGGCCCCGTCGGGGTCGAGCCGGAGCACCCAGTCGTGCCAGGCCCAGTGCGCCACCGGCAGCAGCCGGCTGGCCGGCAGCGGCGGCGGCGACCGCCAGAGCGCATCCGCCAGCCCGAAGCCGAGGTAGCCGAACCACCCGCCGCCGACCGGGCCGCTGCCCACCCTGTCGCGAGCGACGTCGCCTTCGGGGACACCCACCGGGACGTCGCCGAGGCCCTCGCCCTCGATCGCCGGGAGGCGATCGGCGACGGCGAACGCGGCCGCCGCCGTCTTCGGCCGGAGCACCCGCCGGGGGTCGGCGCTCACCAGCCCACCACCACCCGCCCACTCCCCCGCGAGCGCGACGACGTGTCGCCGGCCCGCCCGCGTCAGGGCGGCGGCGACGGCGGCGACGGCGGCGTGCGGGGCCGTCCCAGCAGGCCCCGCGCCGCACCCGGGCGCCGCCGGTAGGAGGACAGGCTCGGCGAGCAGCCGCACGGCACCGCCCCCGCGGGCCGATGGCGGAGGCTGGACGGCTGCCGGGCGCACGCCTGCAGTCTGGACTGCGACACCGACAGTGCGGCGGCCAGGTGGAGGCCGCGCAAGGAAGGGCGGAGGCACGGCCGCCGGAGGGAACGCCGGGCGGGCTCTGAAGGCGTCGGCCGTAGGCGGCCGAGCGTCTGTCGGTGGGGCGAGCGACAATCCGACCATGCCTCCCTCGCGCCGCCGCACCACTCCCGGGCCGGGTCCCGAGCCAGCAGCGGTCCTGGCGCGGTTCTCGCCCGCCACCAGGGCGTGGTTCACTGCCGCCTTCGACGCGCCCACCCCCGCGCAGGCCGGCGCGTGGGACGCGGTGACCGGCGGCGAGCACGCCCTCGTGGTGGCGCCCACGGGGTCGGGGAAGACGCTCGCAGCCTTCCTCTGGGCGCTCGACCGGCTCGCGACCGAGCCGGTCCCGGCCGAGGTCGCCCGTCGCAACCGGGTGCTCTACGTGTCGCCGCTGAAGGCGCTGGCGGTCGACGTCGAGCGCAACCTGCGGGCACCGCTGACCGGGATCCGTCAGGCGGCGACCCGCCTCGGCCTGCCCGTCCCCGACGTCCGGGTCGGGCTGCGCTCCGGCGACACCCCCGCCGACGAGCGCCGCGCCCTCGCCCGCACCCCGCCCGACGTGCTCATCACGACGCCCGAGTCGCTGTTCCTGCTGCTGACGTCGCAGGCGCGGGCGGCGTTGGCGGGCGTCGAGACGGTCATCGTCGACGAGGTGCACGCCCTGGCCGGCAGCAAGCGCGGCGCGCACCTCGCGCTCTCGCTGGAGCGGCTCGACGCGCTGCTCGAGCGGCCGGCCCAGCGGGTGGGGCTCTCCGCGACCGTCCGCCCGGTGGAGGACGTCGCGCGCTGGCTCGGCGGCGTGGGCGACGTCCCGGTCCGGATCGTGCAGCCGCCCGCGTCGAAGGTGTTCGACCTGAAGGTCGTCGTGCCGGTTCCCGACATGGGCGAGCTCGACGCCGCGCCGGCCTCCCTGACACCGCCTCTCGGGCCTGGCGGCCTGCCCGGCCCCGGTGGCGCCGAACCCGACCTCGACATCGACCTGACCGGCAACGCGGCGGGCCAGCCGCGCCGCCCGTCGATCTGGCCACACGTCGAGGAGCGCGTGGTCGACCTGATCGCGGCCCACCACTCCACCCTCGTGTTCGCCAATTCCCGCCGGCTGGCGGAGCGGCTGACCGCGCGGCTCAACGAGATCTGGCACGAACGCACTCAGCCTGCCGGCGAGGCCGAGCTGCCCGACCCCGGTGAGGTCGCCCCCGCAGCGCTGATGGCGCAGGCCGGCGCATCCGCCGGGGCGCCCGCGGTGCTGGCACGCGCGCACCACGGTTCCGTCAGCAAGGAGCAGCGGGCGGTCATCGAGGGCGAGCTGAAGGCGGGCCGGCTGCCGGCCGTGGTCGCGACGTCGAGCCTCGAGCTGGGCATCGACATGGGCGCCGTCGACCTGGTCGTGCAGGTCGAGTCGCCGCCGAGCGTGGCGAGCGGGCTGCAGCGCGTCGGTCGCGCCGGCCACCAGGTCGGGGCCGTCTCACGTGGGGTGCTCTTTCCGAAGTACCGCAGCGACCTCGTGCAGACGGCGGTGGTGGTCGAGCGGATGCGCGACGGGCGGATCGAGGCGCTCCGCGTGCCCGCGAACCCGCTCGACGTGCTCGCGCAGCAGATCGTGGCGATGGTCGCGATGGAGCCGTGGCAGGTCGACGAGCTCGAGCGGGTGGTGCGCCGGGCCGCGCCGTTCGCCACCCTCGGCCGCGGCGTCCTCGAGGCCGTGCTCGACATGCTGTCGGGTCGCTACCCCAGTGACGAGTTCGCCGAGCTGCGCCCGCGCATCGTCTGGGACCGGCTCACGGGCACTCTCACCGGCCGGCCCGGCGCGCAGCGGCTGGCCGTGACGAGCGGTGGCACGATCCCCGACCGCGGTCTGTTCGGGGTCTTCCTGGCCGGCGGTGACGAGGCACGCCGGGGCGGCGGGCGGCGCGTCGGCGAGCTCGACGAGGAGATGGTGTACGAGTCGCGGGTCGGCGACGTGTTCACCCTCGGCTCGTCGTCCTGGCGGATCGAGGAGATCACGCACGACCGGGTGCTGGTGACCCCGGCGCCGGGGCAGCCGGGCAAGCTGCCGTTCTGGCACGGCGACGCCCTCGGCCGGCCCGCGGAGCTCGGGCGCGCCGTCGGGGCGTTCCTGCGGGAGCTCGCCGCCCTGCCCGACGCCAAGGCGCACGAGCGGGCCCTGGCGGCCGGCCTCGACGACTGGGCGGCGGACAACATGGTGGGCTACCTGCGCGAACAGCAGGAGGCCACACGGCACGTGCCCGACGACCGGACCCTGGTGGTCGAACGCTTCCGCGACGAGCTGGGCGACTGGCGGGTCGTCGTGCACTCCCCCTTCGGTGGGCAGGTGCACGCGCCGTGGGCGCTGGCCGTCGCCGCCCGGTTCCGGGAGCGGTTCGGGGTCGACGTCCAGGCCATGCACGGCGACGACGGGCTCGTCCTGCGGTTGCCGGACGTCGAGACCGACGACGGGCGCGCGCCGGACGTCGCGGAGCTCGTGCTGCTCGACCCGCAGGACGTCGAGGACCTGGTGACCAACGAGCTGGGCACCTCGGCCCTCTTCGCCGCGCGCTTCCGCGAGTGCGCCGCCCGCGCGCTGCTGCTGCCCCGGCGGACGCCGGGCAAGCGCCAGCCGCTGTGGCAGCAGCGTCAGCGCGCGGCGCAGCTGCTGCAGGTGGCGAGCAGGTACGGGAGCTTCCCGATCCTCCTGGAGACCATGCGGGAGTGCCTCCAGGACGTCTTCGACGTGCCGGGGCTGGTCGCACTGATGCGTGACATCGAGTCGCGCTCCGTGCGGCTGGTCGAGGTCGAGACCGCTCAGCCGTCGCCGTTCGCGCGCAGCCTCCTGTTCGGGTACGTCGCGCAGTTCCTGTACGAGGGTGACGCGCCGCTTGCCGAGCGTCGTGCCGCCGCGCTCGCGCTCGACCCCGGGCTGCTCGCGGAGCTCCTCGGCCGCGGCGAGGGTGCCTCGCTGCGCGACCTGCTCGACCCGGCGGCGCTCACGCGCACCGAGGCCGAGCTGCAACGACTGGCCCCCGAGCGCCGGCTGCGGGGCCAGGAGGGCGCTGCCGACCTGTTGCGCCTGCTCGGGCCGCTCGGCACGGGCGAGGTGGCGGCGCGGCTGCGCGTCGGCCCCGACGACGAGGAGCCCGCTCCGCCCGGGGTCACGGCGACATGGCTCGAGGCGCTGGAGTCGGCGCGCCGGGTGATCCGGGTGCGGATCGCCGGGGTGGAGCGGTGGGCCGCCGTCGAAGACGCGGGGCGTCTGCAGGACGCCCTGGGGACGCCCCTGCCGGTGGGCGTCGCCGAGGCGTTCACCGAGCCCGTCCCCGATCCGCTCGGCGATCTGCTCGCGCGGCACGCCCGGACGCACGGCCCCTTCACGGCCGCGGGGGTCGCAGCCCGGTACGGCCTGGGCGTCGCCGTCGTCACCGAGGCCCTGCGCCGGCTCGGCTCGGCCGGCCGGCTCGTCGAAGGCGAGCTGCGGCCGGTCGAGGCCGGCGGGGGCGACGGCCTCGACTGGTGCGACGCCGAGGTGCTGCGGACGATCCGGCGGCGCTCGCTCGCGGCCCTGCGCGCCGAGGTCGAGCCCGTGCCGGCCCGTGACCTCGCACGCTTCCTGCCGGCGTGGCAGGGCGTCGGGGCACCCGTCCGCGGCGTGGACGGCCTGCTGCGGGCGGTCGAGCAGCTGGCCGGCGCGGTCGTGCCCGCCAGCGCGCTCGAGACCCTGGTGCTGCCGGCGCGCGTGCCGGGGTACACCCCCGGCCTGCTCGACGAGCTGACAGCGGCCGGCGAGGTCGCCTGGTCTGGGCACGGGTCGCTGCCGGGCGACGACGGGTGGGTGGCCCTGCACCCGGCGGACCTCGCGCCGCTCACGCTGCCCGAGCCGGATCCGGAGTTCGCGCCGGGCGAGCTGCATCGGGCCGTCCTCGAGGTGCTGGCGGGCGGCGGCGCCTACTTCTTCCGGCCGCTCGCGGACGCCGTCGGCGGGCTGCTCGGCACGCAGGACGATCCCGTCGTCGCCGCCGCCCTGTGGGACCTCGTCTGGGCCGGCCTGCTGACGAACGACACCCTGGCGCCGCTGCGTGCCAGGCTCGGCGGCGGGCGGACCGCCCACCGCACGCGGCCATCCGCGCCGCGCGCCCGGTACGGGGGTCGTGGCTCGTCGCTGCGGGCCGGGCTTCGCGCCTCGGCCGCCGGTCGCCCCGCACTGCCCAGCCGCAGTGGGCCGCCGACCGCGGCCGGGCGCTGGTCGCTGCTGCCGCAGCGTGAGCCGGACGCCACGGTGCGGGCCCACGCGGTCGCCGAGCTCCTGCTCGAACGGCACGGCATCGTCACCCGTGGCGCCGCCGTCGCCGAACGCGTCCCCGGCGGGTTCGCGGCGGCCTATCGGGTGTTGTCCGCCTTCGAGGACGCCGGGCGGGTGCGGCGAGGGTACTTCGTCGAGGGGCTGGGGGCCTCGCAGTTCGCCACCACGGGCGCGGTCGACCGGCTGCGCGCGACCTCGCGGCCCCCGGGAGACGAGCCGGACCCGATCGGGCGCACCGTGGTCCTCGCCGCGGCCGACCCCGCCAACCCGTACGGCGCGGCGCTGGGCTGGCCGGAGCGTCCCGAGCGCGGCGCTCGGCCCGACCGGGCTCCGAGACCCGGCCAGTCTCCGCGACCCGACCAGGCTCCACGTGGCGAATCGCCGCTGCGCGCGCACAAGCCGGGCCGCAAGGCCGGGGCGCTGGTCGTCCTGGTCGACGGTGACCTCGCGCTGTATGTCGAGCGCGGCGGCCGGTCGCTGTTGTCGTGGAGCGACGAGCCGGGCGTCCTGCAGGCTGCCGCCGACGCGCTCGCGCTGGCCGTGCGCGACGGCGCCCTCGGCCGGCTGACGGTCGAGCGCGCCGACGGCGAGGGCCTGCTCTCGGCGGAGCACCCCCTCGCCGTCGCGCTGTCCGCAGCCGGGTTCCATGCCACCCCGCGGGGTCTGCGGATCCGCGCCTGATCACGGCGGCCCGTCACCGAGCCACTCCCGGGCAGCCCCGACCCGGCGGGTGAGGCACAGTGGGGTGATGCCGGAGGGTGACGTGGCGTGGCGAGTCTCGCGCCGCCTGCACGCCGCCCTCGCCGGGCGCGTGCTCACCGAGTCCGACCTGCGCTGGCCCTCGCTGGCCACCGTCGACCTGAGCGGTCGAGAGGTCGTCGAGGCGACGAGCCGCGGCAAGCACATCCTCGTGCGGGTCGCGGCCGGTGCCGGGGATCCCCCGCTGACGGTCCACAGCCACCTCCGGATGGAGGGTTCCTGGCACATCCACCGCACCGGCGAGCGCTGGTCGGCCCGCGGGGCGGACGCCGTCCGCGCGGTGCTCGCCAACGACACCTGGACGACCGTCGGCCACAAGCTCGGCATGCTCGATCTCGTGCCGACAGCACGCGAGGACGAGCTGGTGGGGCACCTCGGCCCCGACGTCCTCGGCCCCGACTGGGACGCGCAGGAGGCGCTGCGCCGGCTGCGCGCCCAGCCCGACCGGACGATCGGCGAGGCTCTGCTCGACCAGCGCAACCTGGCCGGCATCGGCACCTTCTTCATGACCGAGACGCTGTTCCTCCGCGGGATCACACCCTGGACCCCCGTGCACGACGTCCCCGACCTGCCGGCGGTGGTGGCCCTCGCGCACCGGCTGCTCGACGTGGCCAGGGTGCGCGGCGTGCAGGTGACGACGGGTGACCTGCGCCCGGGGCGGGGACAGTACGTCCATGCACGGTCGGGCCGCCCGTGCCTGCGGTGCGGCACACCCGTGCGCCTCGCAGCGATCGGCATCGCGCCGCAGGACAGGGTCGCCTTCTACTGCCGGCACTGCCAGCGGGGCCCGGCACCGACGGACGACGGCCGGCCGCAGCGGCCGATGGGCGCCTCGCAGCGGCTGAGCGCCCTGAACCGGCGGGATCGCGGTGCTGCCATGGCCGCCGAGCCGGGCTACGGTGGCGTAGGGACGACGCGTGACGAGGACGCCCGACGAGGGAGGCAACCATGACCGCCGGACGCCGTGAGTGGACCCAGCGACAGCTCCTCGAGGAGCTCGAGCCGGCCGTCGCGAAGGAGCTCGACCGCCACCTGAACATCGCCAAGGAATGGATGCCGCACGAGTACGTGCCGTGGACCGACGGCATGAACTTCGCCGGTGTCTTCGAGGACGGCGTCCCGTGGGACGTCACGCAGTCGAAGGTGAGCGAGACAGCGCGGACCGCCCTGGTCGTCAACCTGCTCACCGAGGACAACCTGCCGAGCTACCACCGCGAGATCTACCAGTCCTTCGGGCCGGAGGGCGCGTGGGGCACATGGATCGGCCGCTGGACGGCCGAGGAGGGTCGCCACGGCATGGCGATCCGCGATTACCTGCTCACGAGCCGTGCCGTCGACCCCGATGCGCTCGAGCGCGAGCGCATGCTGCACATGACGCAAGGGTTCGAGAGCTCCTACGAGCTCGACATGCTGCACACGGTCGCGTACGTGAGCTTCCAGGAGCTGGCCACCCGCATCTCGCACCGCAACACCGGCAAGTACACCGAGGACCCGTTCGCCGACCAGCTGCTGGCCCGGATCTCGGTCGACGAGAACCTCCACATGGTCTTCTACCGCAACCTCATGGCCGCGGCCCTGGAGCTGGCGCCGGACGAGTCGGTGCAGGCGATCTGGGACGTCGTCGAGAGCTTCCAAATGCCCGGGTCGACGATCGAAGGCTTCACCCGCCGGTCGCTGAAGATCGCCCTGGCCGGCATCTACGACCTGCGGATCCACCGCGACGAGGTGCTGACGCCGGTGCTGCGCCACTGGAAGGTCTTCGACATCGAGGGGCTGTCCCCCGAGGCCGAGCAGGCCCGCGAGAAGCTGGACGCCTTCCTCGAGCAGCTCGACACGAAGGCCGCCCGCTTCGAGGAGAAGCGGGCGGCGCAGCAGGCCCGGCAGGCGGCCCGCGCCGAGCAGACCTGACGGCGCGGCGCCCGCCCCGCCTCGGGCTCGCATCGTGACGCCCGCCGAGCTCGCCGACCTCGCCCACCTGCGCCGCGCGCGTGACCTGATCGACCGCGAGTACGCGCGTCCGCTCGACGTCCCCGCCCTCGCGCGGGCGGCCCTCATGTCGCCCTCGCACTTCTCCCGCCGGTTCCGGGCGGCGTTCGGCGAGACTCCGTACAGCTACCTGATGACGCGCAGGATCGAGCGCGCCAAGGCGCTGCTGCGTCGTGGCGACCTCTCGGTCACGGAGGTCTGCATCGCCGTCGGGTGCACCTCGCTCGGCTCGTTCAGCTCCCGCTTCACCGAGCTCGTCGGCCTGTCGCCCAGCGCCTACCGCGCGCGGGACCACGCCCCCGCCGCTGCCGTCCCCGCCTGCTTGGCGAAGGTCCGCAGCCGCCCCAGCCGACGAGCAGGAACGGAGAAGCCGGCACCCACCGCAGGCGCCTAGCGTGGCGGCCATGGACCTCCACATCTCCCATTGCTTCCTGACCGTCCACGACCACGACGCCGCGCTCCCGTTCTACCGGGACGCCCTCGGCCTCCGCGTGCACACCGACGTCTCGATGGAGGCGATGCGCTGGCTGACGCTGACGACGGCGAAGCAGCCCGAACTCGAGATCGTCCTGATGGAGCCGCACGGCGGCCCGGGCGCCGCTGACGCCGAGGAGCTCCTCGCCCTCGCCGCGAAGGGGTCCCTCAACGCCCTGATCTTCGACACCGACGATCTCGACGCGGACTTCGAGCGGATCCGTGCCTGGGGCGCAGAGGTGCTCCAGGAGCCCATGGACCAGTTCTACGGTGTCCGTGACTGCGCCTTCCGGGACCCCTCCGGCAACATGATCCGCCTTTCCCAGGCCAAGGCCTGACGCCGACGGGAGGACCCCGTCGGACCCGCCGTCGGACACGTGGCGGGGGGCCGGGATGGGGCGGGCCGAACGTCGGACGAACCAGCCGATGCGCCGCCATCAGGAGCCTTCGTGCGGACCTTGTCCGACGTACGGCTCGCGGCGTCGCCTGATCGCGGTGGCGTCAGACGGCGAAGGGCCCGCCCGGTCAGCCCGGGCGGGCCCTTCGCGTGCGTTCGTGGGGCGATCAGGCGGCGTTGACCAGCCCGTCGCGCAGGTTGACCCCCGAGGCCAGGCCTTCGGGGACGGTGTCGGGCACCTGGAGGTCGGCGACCCCGAGGTCGGCCGGCTCCACGTGCTCGACCTGGGCCACACGCCGGCTCACCGTGTGCAGCACCGACGACAGCGGCACCTCGAGGGCGCCGCAGATCGACGCGAGCAGCTCGCTCGACGCCTCCTTCTGGCCGCGCTCCACCTCGCTCAGATACCCCAGGGACACCCGGGCCACGGAGGAGACCTCGCGCAGCGTGCGGCCCTGCCGACGGCGGGCGTCGCGGAGCACGTCGCCGATCTCCTGCCGGAGAAGCACCACGGGTCGTCCTCCCTTCGCCATCACCCTTGCAGTCTCGGCCCCCGCCGGGGACCCCTGAAGTCGCCCGGCACCGGGCGGCACGGTCTCGAACGGATAGGTGGCTACCACCGTACCCCTGCGCACCTGGCGCCGCGCAGCCGACGCGTCCTTCCTCACACCGGCAGAACTGCTCGCGGCGTCGTGATGTTCCGCCCGCGCTGCGCGGCGGCTACGCCCAGGGCTGAACCCCCAGCGTGGCGGCCAGGAGCTGCAGGGCGGCGGCCGTGGTAGCCGCCCGCACGGCCGGTCGGTCACCCGGCAGATGGAGGCTGCGGACGACGACGCCGCCGCTCCCCGCGACCGCGATGTGCACCGTCCCCGCCGGCTTGCCGTCCTGCGGGTCGGGCCCCGCGACCCCCGTCGTGGCCAGGCCCCAGCTCGCGTCCAGCCGGGCGCGGACGCCGTTCGCCATCTGCCCGGCGACCTCCGGATGGACGGCACCCTCGCGGGCCAGCAGTCCCGCGTCGACGCCGAGGAGCTCGTGCTTGAGCTCGGTGGCGTAGGCGACGATCCCGCCGCGCAGGACCGCGGAGACCCCGGGGACGTCGACGAGGGCCGAGGCCAGCGCCCCACCGGTCAGCGACTCGGCGGTGGCCAGGGTCTCCCCGCGCCGCCGCAGCGCCGCGACCAGCTCCGGGACCATCCGGGCGGCCGGCCCGACCGTGGGCACGACCGGGGACGCCTCGCCGGCATCTGCAGCGGAGCGGGCACCGGGGCGAGCACCGGCGCGGGCTCGATCAGCCGCCTCCGTCACGCGTCCGACCTCGCCGCCCGGCGGGCCTGGGTGCGCGGGCTCGTCCGCACGAGCCGCCACGCCTTGAGGACGTAGTCGACGCCGGTCACCACGGTCACGACGACGGCGACGGCCATCACCACGCTGGCGAGCGTGTGCCATCCGGCGGGCAACGGCAGCAGGTACAGGGTGATGGCGACCGCCTGCAGGACCGTCTTGGCCTTGCCGCCGCGCCCGGCGGGCATCACCCCGTGCCGGATCACGACGAACCGCAGCAGCGTGATCCCGATCTCGCGGACGAGCACGACCACGGTCACCCACCAGGGGAGCTCGCCGAGCACGGACAGCCCGACCAGGGCGGTGCCCATCAGCGCCTTGTCGGCGATCGGGTCGGCGATCTTGCCGACGTCCGTGACGAGCCCCCGGCGCCGGGCCAGCTCGCCGTCGATCCGATCCGTGACCGCGGCCACCGCGAAGACGGCGGCCGCGAGGATCCGCAGCCCCGGCTGTTCCCCGCCCCCCGCGAGGAGGAGCCAGCCGAACACCGGCACGAGCACGAGGCGCAGGGCCGTGAGGGCGTTCGCCACGTTCCACGCACTTGCCGGGGCCGGTGTCGCCGCCGGCAGCGACGGGTCGGGGACGGCGCCCGTGCCGGGGCCGCTCACCGCCGGGCCCGGGCCGGCGGCAGGGCCTCGGCGACGAGGTCGGCGCCCTCGGCGTCGACGACACGTGCTGCGACGAGATCCCCGACCACGGCGTGGGCAGCCCCCACCAGCCGGGTCACGCCGTCGACCTCGGGGCCCTGGTGAGCGGCGCGCCCGACCGGCCCGCGCTCCCCGGGCCCTCGCCGTCGCCGTCGAGCTCTTCGACGAGCACCTCGACCGTCTCGCCGACGCGGTCGAGTGCCCGCTGGGCCGTCAGCTCCTCGACGAGGGCGCCCACCCGGGCGACGCGCTCGGCGATCTCGTCGGGGTGCAGGCCGCCCGGGAGGGTCGCGGCCTCCGTGCCGTCCTCGTCGGAGTACCCGAACACGCCGACGACGTCCAGCAGCGCGGCCTCGAGGAAGCGCTCGAGCTCGGCGAGCTCGGCCTCGGTCTCGCCGGGAAAGCCCACGATGACGTTGGAGCGGATCCCGGCGGCCGGGGCGAGCGCGCGGATGCGCTCGACCAGCCCGAGGAAGTCGTCGGTGCCGCCGAAGCGGCGCATCCGCCGCAGCACGGCGGGCGCGGCATGCTGGAACGACAGGTCGAAGTACGGCGCGACCCCGGGCGTGCCCGCGATGGCCTCGAGCAGGCCGGGCCTGGTCTCGGCGGGCTGCAGGTACGACACCCGGACCCGCGCGAGCCCCGGCACCCGGGCGAGCTCGGGCAGGAGCTGTTCGAGCAGGCGCAGGTCGCCGAGGTCCTTGCCGTACGACGTCGAGTTCTCGCTCACGAGGAAGACCTCGCGGACGCCGCGCTCGGCGAGCCAGGCCGCCTCGTCGAGGACGGCCTGCGGGGGGCGCGAGACGAAGGACCCGCGGAAGGCGGGGATGGCGCAGAACGTGCAGCGCCGGTCGCAGCCGCTGGCGATCTTCAGCGGCGCGCCAGGGCCGGCCGTCGAGGCGCCGGCGCACCACCCGGGGCCCGCTGGCCGGGGCGAGGCCCGGCGGCAGGTCGACCGCGCCGTGCCCGGGGATCGCGCCGGCCGCCGCGGCGCGCTGGGCCGGCGCGAGCGGGAGCAGGGTTCGCCGGTCCCGCGGGACGTGGGACTCGGGCCGGTCCCCGCGCAGGACGGCGTCGAGGTGGGTGGAGAGGTCGGTGTAGGTGTCGAAGCCGAGCACGGCGTCAGCCTCCGGCAGCTGCTCGGCCAGCTGGGTGCCGTAGCGCTCGGCGAGGCACCCCACCGCGACGACGGCCCGGGTGCGGGCGCTGCCCTCGTCGCGGAGGTCGGCGGCCTCGAGCAGCACGTCGATGGAGTCCTTCTTGGCCTGCTCGACGAACCCGCAGGTGTTCACCACGGCGACGTCGGCGTCAGCGGCATCCTCGACGAGTCGCCAGCCGGCCGCCTCGAGCCGGCCGGCGAGCTCCTCGGAGTCGACCTCGTTCCGGGCGCAGCCCAGAGTCACCAGGGCGACGCTGCGGCCCTGCCGGGCACGCTCGGGAACCCCTCGCTGACGGTCATGGACACGCGGTCAGGCTATCGGCGCCCACAGACACCGGCGGCCCGGGCGGTCAGTCCGGTTCTCCCCACGCTCCCGGTGGATGCGGCGGAACCCGCGAGATCCGCCAGGACCCCGAAGTGGTCACTCGCCCACACCCCGCCGACGGGCTCCGTGAACAGCCGGCGGCAGGCCAGCACACGCAGCGTGGGCCCGTGCAGATCGCTCCGGACCAGGATCCAGTCGATCCGCCGCGAGACGGCCGTCGCCACCTCGCCACGACGGACCAGCGGGTTGACGGCATCGAACGTCGGACCGGCGTCAGCGCCGTTGACCGTCTCCCACGCGTCCTGGTAACAGACGCTGAACCCGTCCACCGGCCGGCGCCCACGCAGGAACAGCAGGCTCGCAGCGTCGGGAGTCGCGTCGAGATCACCCACCAGCAGGGCATGTGAGGCGCCCACGTGCTGCTCGATGGCCCGCGCGGCTGCCACCGCCTGTCGCTCGCGGGTCGCCTCCCAGGGGAACGGCCAGCTCGGCTTGTGATGGGCGATCAGGACGGGCCCGACCGGGGTGTCGACCTCGGCGAGGAGCGTCGCGGCCCAGGGCAGGTCGGCGGGTTCGGCCGGATCTCGCTGGTCGAGCTCGGCCACCACGCGGTGCGGCCACCGGGTGGCGAGAAGGCCGCCCACCCCGTCGTCCGACGAGTGCGAGAACGGGGCCAGGTGGTATCCGCTGCCCAGCAGTTCGTCGATGACCGCACGACCGTCGCGCACGGGCACCTCCTGAAGCGCCACGACGTCCGGCGAGGCGCCCCTCAGCCCCCCGAGCGAGCAGCGGCAGCCGCCGCCCCCAGTCGGCGTTGGCCGGCCCGAGCACGTTCAGGGTCGACGCGCAGCCCGGGAGTGGTCATCAGCTGGTCGTATCGCTCGTGACAGCGGCGACGGCCGCTCAGGCGTCCTCGTGCAACAGGGCACGCATCGGGCGCGTGGCCGGCAGCCAGGCGCCGCCGACCGGCAGGTTGTCGAGGCGGACGCGCGGCAACGGGGTGGTGAACGCGCCCGGCACGTCTTCGAGGTCGACGAACGTGATGAGGTCGGACTCCTGCGCGTACCCGGCGACCTCCGAGAACGACAGGACAAGGACCTCGACACCGGTCCGGGCGAGCTCCTCGAGCGGCTCCAGGAAGTTCCGGCCGTCGCCGCTGGCCACGATGACCCGGCGCAGGTGGTGCGTCGAGGCCCGCTGCTGGATGTGGGCGACCATGTCGGCGTCGACGTCGTCGTCCGCATGGAGCTTGGGGCGGGCGAAGACGTCGTAGCCGAACGAGCGGATCGCCTCGATCCAGCCCCGCATCGACACGGCTCCGCCGGGAGGCACGTTGGCGAAGACCGTGCCCTCGACCTCGCGGTCGCCGGCCGCCGACAGCAGCCAGCGCGCGACGGCGTCGAAGCGGGGCCGCGATTGCGGGGTGGGCCGGCCGCCGATCACGTTCGACAAGGTCATGTCGACGTTGGGCGCGTCCCAGACGAGCAGGTCGAGCTCGGGCCGGTCGACGTCCGCGGGCGAGGGCGCGGCCTCGAGGTCAGTCGTCATCTCCTGGCTCCCACTCGTCGGGCACCAGCCCGGCGTCGTCGTCCGGCGGCTCGTCGCCGCGCATGAGAGCCAGTGTCGCCCGCGAGCTCGTCGGGCTTCACCAGCACGTCCCGCGCCTTGGAGCCCTCGGAGGGGCCGACGATCCCGCGGGACTCGAGCAGGTCCATGAGGCGGCCGGCCTTGGCGAAGCCCACCCGCAGCTTGCGCTGGAGCATCGAGGTCGAGCCGAACTGGGTCGTGACGACGAGCTCGGCGGCCTGCAGCAGCAGGTCGAGGTCGTCGCCGATGTCGTCGTCGACCTGCTTCTTCGGCCGCGCCGGCGGTGACGTCCTCGCGGTAGCTGGGCTGCAGCTGGCCCTTACGTGCGCGACGACCTCGTGGATCTCGCTCTCGGTCACCCAGGCGCCCTGCACGCGCATCGTCTTGCTCGAACCCATGGGCAGGAAGAGCGCGTCACCCTGGCCGATCAGCTTCTCGGCGCCCGGCTGGTCGAGCATGACGCGGGAGTCGGTGACCTGACGACGTGGCGAAGGCGAGCCGGCACGGCACGTTCGCCTTGATCAGCCCTGTCACGACGTCGACGCTGAGGGCGCTGCGTGGCCAGCACGAGGTGGATGCCGGCGGCGCGCGCCAGCTGCGTGATGCGCACGATCGAGTCCTCGACGTCGCGCGGCGCGACCATCATCAGGTCGGCGAGCTCGTCGACGACCACGAGCAGGTAGGGGTACGGCGCCAGCACTGCGCTCGCTACCCGGGCGGCAGAGTGACCTTGCCGGCGCGGACCGCGCGGTTGAAGTCGTCGATGTGCCTGAAGCCGAAGGCCGCGAGGTCGTCGTACCGCATGTCCATCTCCTCACGACCCACTGCAGCGCCTCGGCCGCCTTCTTCGGGTTGGTGATGATCGGCGTGATGAGGTGCGGGATGCCCTCGTAGGCGGTCAGCTCGACGCGCTTGGGGTCGACCAGGACCATGCGCACCTCGTCGGGCGTGGCGCGCATCAGGATCGACGTGATCATGGAGTTGACGAAGCTCGACTTGCCGGAGCCGGTGGCGCCGGCGACGAGCAGGTGCGGCATCTTGGCGAGGTTGGCGACGACGTAGCCGCCCTCGACGTCCTTGCCGACGCCGATCGACCATCGGGTGCTCGGTGCTTGCGCGCCGCCTGGCGCGCAGCACGTCGCCGAGGCGCGACGGTCTCGCGGTCGGCGTTCGGGATCTCGATGCCGATCGCGGACTTGCCCGGGATCGGCGAGAGGATCCGGACGTCGGCGCTGGCGACCGCGTAGGCGATGTTCTTCGACAGCGCCGTGACGCGCTCGACCTTGACGGCCGGCCCCAGCTCGACCTCGTACCGCGTCACGGTCGGGCCGCGGCGTGAAGCCGGTGACGCGTGCGTCGATCGCGAACTCCTCGAGGACGCGGCTGAGCTGCTCGACCACCCGGTCGTTGGCGGCGCTGCGGGCCTTCGGCGGGGTGCCGGGGGCCAGGACGTCGGACGGCGGCAGCGTGTACGTCACGTCGCCCGCGAGCTGCAGCTGCTCGACACGCTGCGGTAGCTGGGTCGTCGGCGGCGGCTCGAGCACGGGCTTGCCGACGACGGGGGCGGCCGGCGGGGCGGACCCCGGCCGCGCCGGCCCGTCCGCCGGGGCCGGCGCCGGCTCGGTGACCGGGACGCCGGCGGCGAACCCGGGCATCTGCTCGGTCGGCAGGTCGGCGGTCGGGCCGTCGTCGAGCCCGCCGCGCTTGCGGCCGCGCCCTCGCGCCGGCGCCGTGATGACGGCCTGCTCGTAGGCCTCGTCGCCGTCGAGCGGGTTGTCGCCGTCGCGCATCCGCCGGCGCAGCGCCGCCACGCCCGCCTCGCCGGCCTCGTCGGCGCCGTCGGCATGGGGGTGACCCGTGAGCCGGTCGTACAGCCCGCGGAGCCGCTGCGGGATCTGATGCACCGGGGTCGCCGTGATCACGAGCACCCCGAAGAAGGCGAGCAGGAGCAGCAGCGGCACCGTCACCCAACCGGTGAGCGCGCTCGTCAGGGGTGACGACGCGAGGTATCCCACCATCCCGCCGGCGTCACGCATGGCCGTGGCACCGTCCGGGGGCGAGGGCAGCCCGCTGGCCAGGTGCACCAGGCCGGTGCAGGCGACGCCCATGGCGGCGAGCCCGATCGTCACGCGGTTGGTGGCCTGCACGAGGTCGGGGTGTCGCAGCAGCCGCACGCCGAGCCCGAGCAGCACCAGCGGCAGCACCAGGGCGGCCCGGCCGAGGGTGCCGGCGGCCACCGCGTGGACGCCGTCCCCGAAGGGGCCGGGCAGGGCCCACCACTCCCGGGCCGCCACGACGATGGCGAGGGCCAGCAGCAGCAGGCCCAGCCCGTCGCGCCGGTGTGCCGGGTCGAGGTCGCGCGCGCCGGTGCCGATGCGGCGCGCGGTGGCGCCCGAGAGGTGCGCGACGCCCATCCACACGCCGCTGACCGCGCGCACCGGCCACGGCACCCTGCGCTGGCGGGCGCTCGGGCGACGGCCGCCGGAGCCCGAGCGGGTGCGCGACGGAGGACGCGAGCGCCCGGGGTCCCGGGTCGCCGTGGTCACCCGGCCGCCCCGGCCCGCACGGGCGCGCGAGATCGCGAGCGCCTCGTCGTAGGGGTCGGGGCGCCGTCGCGAGCCGCCGGATCGCCCGGACGCCGGCTGACCGGCGGAGGAGGACGTACGGGCGGCCATGGTCAGAATCTACGTGAACGACGCACCGACGCGCTCGCAGCACACGCCGGGCGGCCCGTGCCCGGATCAGTCGTGCGCCGCCTCCAGCTCGGTCAACGCCGCGGCGGTGGCGGCCGCGAGGGCCGCGTTGTTGCGCACCAGGGCCACGTTCGCGGTCAGGCTGCGGCCGCCCGTCAGCTCGACGACGCGCCCCAGCAGGTAGGGCGTGAGCTCCTTGCGGCCGACGCCGGCCCGCTCCGCCTCGGCCACCGCCCGGTCGATGCTGGCCGTCACCTCGTCGGCGGGGAGCTCGTCCGCAGGGGGGACGGGGTTGGCCACGAGGATGCCTCCCCGGCCGCCGAGGGCCCGGTGCGCCGCCAGGACCGCGGCGAGTTCGGCCGGGGTGTCGGCCCGGTGGTCCAGGGCCAGCCCGCTGCCGCGGCTGAAGAACGCCGGGAACTCGCCGGTGCCGTAGCCGACCACGAGCACGCCGCGCGTCTCGAGGACCTCCAGCGTCCGCGGCAGGTCGAGGATCGACTTCGCGCCGGCGGACACGACGGCCACCGGCGTCCTGGCGAGCTCGTCGAGGTCGGCCGACACGTCGAACGTGGTCTCGGCGCCGCGGTGCACCCCGCCGATCCCACCCGTCGCGAACACCCGGATGCCCGCGAGATGCGCCAGGTACATGGTGGCCGCGACCGTCGTCCCGGCGCTGCCGCGGATGGCGACCACCGCGGGCAGGTCCCGCCGGGAGGCCTTGACCACCGAGCCCTCCCGCGGGCCGCCGGCGCCGGCCGCGGCAAGCCTCTCGAGCTCGAAGGGCTCCAGGCCGACGCGCGGCGCACCGTCGAGCACCGCGATCGTGGCGGGCTCGGCGCCGTGCTCGCGGACGGTGCTCTCGACGGCCCTCGCGGTCTCGAGGTTGCGTGGGTAGGGCATCCCGTGGGTGACGATGGTCGACTCGAGGGCGACGACGGGCCGCCCGTCGCGCAGGGCGGCCTCGACGGCGGGCAGGACGGTCAGCTGGGGCACGGGGCCATCATGCGGTCTGTCATCGGGCCGTGGTCGCCGCCGCGAGCGGCGGGGCCTGCTCGCCGAGGTCGGGGCGCACGGCCCCGGGGGCGCCGATGGTGAGCTCGGCGAGCCGCACCCCGTGCCGGACGGCGAGGCCGAGCGGACGGCCGGCGACGACGGCGCTGACGGTGCCGGCCACGAGGGCGTCTCCCCCGCCGGTCACGTCGACGACCGGGACGGCCCTGCCCGGTGCCTCGGCCAGGCCGTCGGCGTCAAGGGCGAGGGCGCCGGCCGCGCCCCGGGTGAGCACGACGCCGCGCGCCCCGGCGCTTCGCAGCCGGGCGGCCAGCTCCTCGTCGGCCAATGCCTCGACTGCCAGGTCCTCGACCGCCGGCACCCCGTCAGGGCCGATGAGGGCCTCGCGGACGCGGCTGCCGGCGAGCCAGGCCTGCGCCTCGTCGCGCGTGCAGAACAGCAGGTCGATGCCGGCGAGGTCGGCGGGCAGCCGGGTCACCTTGGGCGCCGAGACGGCGACGACGACCAGCCGGACCGAGCCGGCCCGCTCGCGGGCCCGCCGCACGGCGTGCGCGAGCACGCTCTCGCGAGCGTTGCAGTCGAGCACGACGAGCGCGGGTGCGAGGCCCGGTACCGGTGGCGGGGGCCACGCGGCGTCGACGTCCGCCTCCGTCAGCCCGTCGAGCACCCTCATCACGGCGACGCCCAGGACGAGCTCGCCGTCCGGCGCGAGGATGGCCAGGTACTCCGCCGTCGCCTCGCCGGGCTCCGTGCGGACCCAGCGGGTGTCGACGCCCGCGGCGCGCGCGTGCGCGACGAGCGACGCCCCGGCCGTGTCGTCGCCGATCACCGAGACCAGCGCCGGCCGATGACCGAGCCGCGCCAGGTTCTCGGCGACGTTGCGCGCCACCCCACCGGGCGAGGTGACGACGGACCCGGGGTTGGAGGTTCCCTCGATCGGAGGCCTGTGCAGACGGACGACGCGGTCGGCGACGACGCCGCCGATGCAGACGACGGGTGTGGCGGGGGCCGGTGCGGGCACGGACGGAGACTACGTGGGCGCGGCCACGGCGGGCCGCGAGCGGGTGAGGACCCGGGGCCGCAGGTCGCGCGGGAGCGCGACGGTGACCGCCGCGAGCGCCACGAGGACGGCGAGGGACACCAGGCGTGGCCAGCTGGCCGCGCCGTCGAGCGTGGCCTGTGACTGGTAGAAGGCCACCGTCGAGAGCAGCGTGAACACCGGCAGGCCGAACGTGAGGTCGGGCACGAGCGCGAGCACGACCAGCGGGATGACGTAGGCGGGCGACGGGATGGGCTCGACCAGGGCGCGCACGGCGAACGCCAGGAGGATGCCCTCGGCGACGCGGTCGCGGGCGAGCGAGGCCAGCACCGCCAGGGCGCCGGCCGCCGACTCGAGCAGCCGCACCCAGGCGGGCGGCCGCGACCGCACCGGGAGACCCAGCCAGTCCGGCAGGCTCCCCCGGACGACGAGCATCACCCCCTTGCCGGCCTTGAGCATGGCCGCGGGGTCGTGCAGCACGAACGGGCCCCGATGAGCGCCGTGCACGGCGAGTCCGAGCGCGAACAGGGGCAGGGAGGGCAGCAGCGCGACGACGAGGACGACGGCGGTGGGCTTGCCGAGCAGCCCCAGGGTCACGCCGCCGAGCTGGCCAGACCGCGCTGTCCCTGGCCCGGCCAGCCAGCAGGACGGCGACGCCCAGCAGGACGAGCGCGTCGTCCGCGTGGCCCTTCCAGGCGAGCTGGGACCAGGGCACGGGAACGGCGACGCCCCATGCCACCGCGGTCACGACGGCCAGGGGCAGGCGCACGTCGCGAGGGCGCGACAGGGCGAGCAGCGGCCCCACCACGGCGACGAGTGCGGCGACGCCGAGGTAGTACATCCCCCTCGGGAGCCGCGCCAGCGCGATCGCGAGCGGGCCCATCTGGGCCAGCGGGTTACGCGCGTAGGTGTCGAGCCAGTGCGACGACATCAGGGTCGCGACCGCCCGGCGCCCGAGGATGAGGTCGGGGTGGACGACGCCCAGCCAGCCGGCGGTGACGACGACCGTGGCGACGCCGACCGCGGCGCCGCCGGCCCAGACGAGCACCCGCTCGTCGAGCAGGCCGCGCGGCGCCGTCCGCCAGGTGCGCAGCACGCCTCCACCCGCCGGCGACGCGCGCTCAGGCCTCGACGACCAAGGGGATGATCATCGGGCGGCGGCGGTAGCTCTCGCTGACCCACCGGCCGACGACCCTGCGCACCACCTGTTGCAGCTGGTAGACGTCGCCCACGCCGCCGCCCGCCGCCTCGGCCAGCGCGTCGGCGATGCGCGGGCTTCAGGCGGTCGAACACGGTGTCGTCCTCGGCGAACGCCGCGGGCGTGGATCTCCGGGCCCGACGACGACCTTGCCGGTGCCGGAGTCGACGACCACGACGATGGAGATGAAGCCCTCCTCGCCGAGGATGCGCCGGTCCTTGAGGTCGGCGTCGGTGATCTCGCCGACGCTCGAGCCGTCGACGTAGACGTAGCCGCACTCGACCGCGCCCGACGATCTCGCGCGACGCCGTCGACGAGGTCGACGACGATGCCGTCCTCGGCGATGACGACGCGCTCGCGCGGCACGCCGGTACGCGACGGCGAGCTCGGCGTTGGCGACGCAGGTGGCGGACCTCGCCGTGCACCGGCATGACGTTGCGCGGCCGGACGATGTTGTAGCAGTACAGCAGCTCGCCGGCGGCTGGCGTGGCCGGAGACGTGCACCATGGCGTTGCCCTTGTGCACGACGTTGGCGCCCGAGCCGGGTCAGCCCGTTGATGACGCGGTACACGGCGTTCTCGTTGCCGGGGATCAGCGACGAGGCGAGGACGACGGTGTCGCCGCGGCCGACGCGGATGCGGTGGTCGCCGGTTGGCCATCCGCGACAGCGCCGCCATCGGCTCGCCCTGCGAGCCGGTGGACATGAGCACCACCTGGTCGCCGGGCAGCTTGTCGATCTCCTTGATGTCGACCAGCATGCCCGGCGGGCACCGTGAGGTAGCCGAGGTCGCGGGCGACGGCCATGTTGCGGACCATCGAGCGGCCGACGAAGGCCACCTTGCGGCCGTGCGCCTGCGGCGGCGTCGAGCACCTGCTGCACGCGGTGCACGTGCGAGGCGAAGCAGGCCACGATGATCCGGCGCTGCGGCCTGGCGCGAACACCCGGTCGAGCACCGGGCCGATGTCGCGTTCGGACGTGGTGAAGCCGGGCACCTCGGCGTTCGTCGAGTCGACCATGAACAGGTCGACGCCCTCCTCGCCGAGCCGGGCGAACGCGCGCAGGTCGGTGATGCGGCCGTCGAGCGGCAGCTGGTCCATCTTGAAGTCGCCGGTGTGCAGCACGGTGCCCGCCGCCGGTGCGGACGGCGACGGCCAGCGCGTCGGGGATCGAGTGGTTGACGGCGACGAACTCGCAGCTCGAACGGCCCGAACCGCTCGATCTGCCCCTCCCGACCGCCAGCGTGTAGCGGGTGTGATCCGGTGCTCCTTGAGCTTCGCCTCGACGAAGCGCGAGCGTGAGCTGGGACCCGACCAGCGGGATGTCGGCCGCGCAGCCGCAGCAGGTACGGGACCGCGCCGATGTGGTCCTCGTGGCCGTGCGTCAGGACGACGGCCGACGATGTCCTCGAGGCGGTCGCGCGATGGACGAGAAGTCGGGCAGGATCAGGTCGACGCCCGGCTGGTTGTCCTCGGGGAAGAGCACCCCGCAGTCGACGATGAGCAGCTTGCCGCGGTCTCGAGCACGGCCATGTTGCGGCCGACCTCGCCGAGGCCGCCGAGCGGCGACGACCCGCAGGCCGTCGGCCGCGAGCGGTGGTGGCGCCCCGAGCTCGGGGTGGGGTGACTCATCGGGCTCCTTCGGTTCGTTCGGCGGGCGCCGTGCCGGCGGCCGGGCTCACGCGCTCGGTCACAGCAGCCCTCTCGGCCAGGTCGGCGGCGAGCGCCTCGACCTCGGCGTCGGTGGCGGCCACCAGCGGCAGGCGCATGGTGCGGTGCGCGAGCACGCCCTGCAGCTGCAGGGCGGCCTTCGCGGTGATCGCACCCTGGGTCCGCGTCATCATCGCCCTTCACGGCCGGGATCAGCCGCCGGTGCACCGCCCGGGCCGTCGCGAGGTCGCCCTCGGACGACGGCGCGCGCCATCCGCGCGTACTGCTCGGCCGGCGACGTGCCCGACGACGCTGACCACACCGGCAGCACCGAGGGCGAGCCACGCGAGGTTCAGCGCGTCGTCGCCGCTGTAGTACGCCAGGCCGGTCGCCGCCATCACCTCGGAGCCGGCGAAGAGGTCGCCGGTGGCCTCCTTGACAGCCACGATCCTCGGGTGCTCGGCGAGGCGCAGGAGGGTGGGAGTGCCGATCCGGACGCCGGTGCGACCGGGGATGTCGTAGACCATGACGGGCAGGCCGGAGGCGTCGGCCACCGCGGTGAAGTGCGCCACCAGGCCTTCGGCCGGGGGCTTGCTGTAGTACGGGGTCACGACGAGCAGCCCGTGGGCGCCGGCCTTCTCCGCCTGCTGGGCCAGGTGCACGCTGTGCGCGGTGTCGTAGGTCCCGACGCCCGCCACGACGTGCGCCCGGTCGCCGACCGCCTCGATCACGGCGTGCAGCAGCGACTCCTTCTCGGCGTCGGTCGTCGTCGGCGACTCGCCCGTCGTGCCCGACATGACGAGGCCGTCGTGCCCGCGGTCCACGAGGTGCGCGGCGAGCCGCTGTGCCGCGTCGAGGTCGAGCGACCCGCTCTCGTCGAACGGGGTGACCATCGCCGTCAGGACGGTGCCGACGGGGCGGCCGGAGCGGTCGGGAGGTTCGGCGGACATGAGCCAACCGTAGCGGGCCGGGCCGACACGGCCGGGCTCGGTGGCGGCTGGTCACGCCGCCCCTGCCGCGGCGGACGCGAGCCTTGACGGCGGAACCCGGAGGCAGGACGGACACGGACCGCGGACGCAGCTGGATGCAGCCGGGCGTGAGGAACCCCGACGCCGCTCGCACGGGGGTTGAAGCGGCGCCGGGGTCCACCCAGCCCATCGCGGGAGGCGGCCCGGCGTTACGTGATGTGCGACGCGTCATACCGGCCCGCGGCGATCGACGTGCTCAGCCACCCCGCCGGAAGGTCACGTGCCGGTACCGCGGGCCTGACACCGAGCGGTGCCAGCCGTCGGCCGGGTCACGCGCCGTCACACGCCACGGGGCGACGAGCACGGGTGCGAACGTGTCGCCCGGCACGTCCACGTCGACCTCCGTCACGTGCGCGTCGTCCGCGAACGGCAGGGCGAGCCCGTAGATCTCCGCGCCGCCGATCACCCACAGGTCGCCCTCGGCGGCCGCCTCCTCGAGCGTGCCGACCCGCTCCGCGCCGGGCGCCGTCCAGGTGGCGTCGCGGGTGAGCACCAGGTTGCGCCGGCCGGGCAGCGGTCGCGCCGCCGGGGCAGCGAGTCCCAGGTGCGGCGGCCCATCAGGACGCTCGACCCGTGCGTGAGCGCCTTGAACCTGCGCAGGTCCTCCGGCACCCGCCAGGGGATGCCGCCGGCCGCGCCGATCACCCCACCGCGGGCCTGTGCCCAGATCAGGTGCAGGACCACGCGGACGGCGCTCAGACCGCGACGGGCGCGGCGATCGGTGCGTGGTGGCGGTACCCGACGACCGCGATGTCGTCGGGGGTGTACTCGAACAGCGACGGCGCCGCGCGGAGCTCGAGCCTCGGGAAGGGGTAGGGCTCCCGCTCCAGCTGGCGGCGGACCTGCTCGACATGGTTGTCGTACACGTGGCAGTCGCCGCCCGACCACACCAGGTCCCCGACCCGAGCCCCACCTGCTGCGCCACGAGGTGCGTGAGCAGGGCGTAGCTCGCGATGTTGAACGGCACCCCGAGGAAGAGGTCGGCGCTGCGCTGGTAGACGTGCGTCGAGAGCCGGCCGCCGGCCACGTAGAACTGGAACATCACGTGGCACGGCGCCAGCGCCATCGCGGGGATCTCCGCGACGTTCCACGCGGAGACGAGCATCCGGCGGGAGTCGGGGTCGCGGCGCAGCGTCTCGAGCACGCCGGCCAGCTGGTCGATGCGCGCGCCGTCGGGGGCCGGCCAGGACCGCCACTGCACGCCGTAGACGGGCCCGAGGTCGCCGTCCTCGTCCGCCCACTCGTCCCAGATGGTCACGCCGAGCTCGTGCAGGCCGGCCACGTTGTGCTCGCCGCGCAGGAACCACAGCAGCTCCCCCACGACCGAGCGGATGTGCACGCGCTTGGTCGTGATCAGCGGGAATCCGGCGGACAGGTCGTACCTGAACTGGTGGCCGAACACGCTGCGGACGCCGGTGCCGGTGCGATCGCCCTTGGGCGTCCCGTGCTCGAGCACGTGCCGCAGGAAGTCCTCGTACTGCGTGTCGACGGCCACGACGGCACGATAGCGCCCGGCCTCGGGCCGCCCCCGCACCCCTGGGAGGATGCCCGGGTGGAGACCGGCAACGTGCTGACGCCGTCCGCGGCGGACGCGGCCGTCCGGCCGGGGCGTGCCGGCGACGGCGCCGCGCTCGGCGCCATCCAGGCGCGCGCCTGGAGTGCCGCCTTCGGCGTCGTCGTCGGCCGGCTCGACCCCGCCGCCCTCGCGGGCGCGTGGGAGGAGGCCGTCACCTCTCGCCCGTCGCGCCGGCACGCCGTCCTCGTGGCGACGGCCGGGGGCGTCGTGGTGGGCTTCGTGGCCGTCGCACCGGCCACGGACGCCGACCTCGGCGGCGACGTGGGTGAGATCCTCGTGCTCGCCGTCGACCCGGCGCACCAGCGGGGCGGTCACGGGTCGCGCCTGCTGTCGGCGGCCACCTCGACGATGCGCGACGAGGGAGTCACGGGTGTGGTCGCCTGGCTCCCGCTGCCCGACGCCGTCCTGAGGAACTTCCTCGGGGAGGCGGGGATGGTGGCGGACGGCGCCCGCCGCACGCTGGCCGCCGCCGACGGCTCGACCCTCACCCAAGCTGCGGCTGACCGCCGCCCTCGGCTGAGCGACCCGTGATGCCGCCCGATCCGGACGCCCACCCGCACGCCCGTCCGGACGCCGACCCGCACGCCCATCCCGACGGCGACCCGCACACCCGTCCGGACGGCGACCCGGGCGGCGCCCGGGACGGCCGTGCGGCGGCGGGGACGTCGAGGGATCCGGCGCGGGCTGCCGTGCTGCGCCAGGCGGCCTCCATCGGGCTCGCCACCGGCGCCTACGCGATCTCCTTCGGCGCGCTCGCCGTCGCGGCCGGGCTCACCGTCGCGCAGACCTGCGCGCTGAGCGCACTGATGTTCACCGGCGGATCGCAGTTCGCCTTCGTCGGGGTGATCGGGGCCGGCGGCGGCCCGGCCGCGGCCGTCGCCACCGCGACGCTGCTGGGCGCCCGCAACGGCTTCTACGGCCTGCAGATGGCCACGCTGCTCCGGCCGCGTGGATGGCGCCGGGTGCTGACGGCCCACGTGACGATCGACGAGTCGACCGCGGTCGGGACCGCGCAGGCGAGCGTCCAGCCGGACCGCCCCGACCTGACCCGCACCGGCTTCTGGGCCACGGCCGTGGCGGTCTTCACGCTCTGGAACGCGGCGACCCTGGCCGGCGCGGTGGTCGGTGACGCGCTGGGCGATCCGCGGCGCTACGGGCTGGACGCGGCCGCGGCGGCCGCCTTCCTCGCGCTCCTGTGGCCCCGGCTCAGGGACCACCGCACCCGGGCCGTCGCGGGGGCCGCGGTGGTCGTCGCGGCCGCGCTCGTGCCGGTCCTGCCCCCGGGCGCGCCGGTGCTGGCGGCGGCGGGGGTCGCCCTGGTCGCCGGCTGGCGGGGCCCGTGAACCTGTGGGGGGCGGTGCTGGCCGCCAGCGCGGCCTGCTTCACCGTCAAGCTCGCGGGCTACATCGCCCCGCACGCGTGGCTGGAGCGGCCGCGCGTGGTGCGCGTCGCCGGTCTCGTCACGGTGGCCCTGCTGGCCGCCCTCGTCGCCGTCCAGACCCTCGCGTCGGGCCGATCCCTGCAGCTCGACGCCCGGGTGCCCGCCCTGGCCGTCGCCGCGCTCCTGCTGTGGCGCCGCGCACCCTTCGTGGTCGTCGTCGCGGCGGCCGCCGTCACGGCGGCGCTGCTGCGGGCCCTCGCCTGAGCGCCGCCGCCCTACTCGCCGTCGCGCTGGAGGCACCCGATCGGGCGGTGCCACGGGCGGCAGCTGTCCCACGGGCGGCAGCTGTCCCACGGGCGGCAGCGGATCCCGGGGGTGCCGCTTGCCGCGTGGGGCCGGCCGTCGGCCGAGCGGTGCCCTCGGCCGGGACGAGCGGACCGTGCAGCGCGATCGCCTGCCGCAGGGCCGCCCGGCCCCGCTTGCGGTCACCTGCCGCGTCGTACCCGCACGCCAGCCTGAACCAGCCCTCCCAGGCCTCGGGGTGGGCCTCGACCTCCTGCTTGAAGGTCTCGAACCAGGCGTCGGCGGCCGCCCGGTCGACCCTGCCCCCGGGCGACCGCGGCAGCTCGTCGGCGGGCAGCTGGCCGCGGGCCTCGAGTTCCTCCGCGAGGATCTCGCTCGCCACGCCGAACTTGAGCTCGCGGACGACGGCCCACATCGCCACCACGGGCAGGGCCAGCAGCGCGAGCCCGAGCAGCACGCCCACCGGCCGGCCGGTGCCGATGAGGACGAAGCCGCGCCAGCCGATCGCGGCGAGGTAGAAGAGCAGGACGACGACGGCCCCGAGGGCCTTCCGCCGTGCGGTGAGCATCAGATCTCCAGGTAGTGCTCGAGCCCGACGGTCAGGCCGGGGTGCCGGGCCACCTGCCGGATCCCGAGCAGCACGCCCGGGCATGAAGGAGGCGCGGTCGAAGCTGTCGTGCCGCAGGGTGAGCTGCTCCCCCGGTGCGCCCAGCAGCACCTCCTCGTGGGCGACGAGCCCGCGCAGTCGCACCGAGTGGACCCGGACGCCGTCGACGTCGGCGCCGCGAGCGCCGTCGAGCGCACTCGACGTCGCGTCGGGCATCGGTGCCGACCCGGCCTCCCGGCGGGCGTCGGCCACGAGCCGCGCCGTGTGCCGGGCGGTTCCGCTCGGTGCGTCGACCTTGTCGGGGTGGTGCAGCTCGATGATCTCGACCGACTCGTAGTGCGGGGCGGCGAGCGCGGCGAAGCGCATCAGCAGCACGGCGCCGAGCGCGAAGTTCGGGGCCACGAGAACGCCGACGCCGGGCGCCGCCTCCACCGCGGACGCGACGCGGTCGAGCCGCTCGGGCGTCCAGCCGGTCGTGCCGACCACCGCGTGCACGCCGCGCTCCACGCACGCGAGCACGTGCTCGACAGCGACGTCCGGAACGGAGAAGACGACCGCGACATCGGCACCCGCCACGGCTGCCACGTCGTCGCCGAGGTCGACGGCGGCCGTCAGCGCCAGGTCGCTCGCGGCCTCGACGGCCGCGCAGACCTGGCGGCCCATCCGCCCCCTGGCCCCGACGACGGCGACCGTGGTGACGGGGCTGCTCACAACCCGGCCCCGGCGAAGGTCCGGCCCTCGTCGAACGGGCCGACGACGGCGAGCGAGCGCGGGCGGGCGGCGATCTCCGCGGCCAGGGCGCGGACGTCGGCCGCGCGTCACCGAGCGCACCGCCTGCAGGATCTCGTCGATCGACACGAAGCTGCCGTGCACGAGCTCGGCCCGGCCGAGCCGGGTCATCCGCGAGCCGGAGTCCTCCAGGCCCAGCACGAGGCCGCCGCCCACCTGGCCCTTGGCGCGGGCGAGCTCGTCGTCGCCGACGCCTCGCTCCGCGAGGTCCTCGAGGCCGGCGGCCAGCAGCCGCACCACCTCGTCGGTCTTCGCCGGCGTGCACCCGGCGTAGAGGCCGAAGTAGCCGGCGTCGGAGTAGCCCGACGCGAAGGAGTACACCGAGTAGGCCAGCCCGCGGCGCTCCCGGATCTCCTGGAAGAGGCGGCTGCTCATGCCGCCGCCGAGCACGGCGTTGAGCACGGTCATCACGTAGCGGCGCTCGTCGTCCGCGGTGAGGCCGACCGTCCCGAGCACCACGTTGGCCTGCTCGGTGGGCCGCCGGACGACGAGCAGCCCGCCGGGGCCGGCGGCGTCCGTCGCGGTGCGGCCCGCGGCCGCCCCCTCCCGCCGCGGCAGCGGGACCCGGCCCGGCACGAGCGGCCAGCCGGACGCTCCCAGCTGGCGCATGATCGCTTCGCAGAGGCCGTCGTGGTCGATCCCGCCGGCGGCGGTGACCACCAGCGCGGGCGGCTGGTAGTGCTCGCGGTAGTGGGCGGCGATGTCCGCCGCGCCGACCGCCTCGATCGTCGCGGCCGTACCCCCGATGGGCCGCCCCAGCGGGTGGCCGCGTAGCACCAGCTCGGCGAACCGCTCGTGGACGACGTCCGAGGGGTCGTCGTCGTTCATGGCGAGCTCCTCGAGGATGACCCCGCGCTCGCTCTCGACATCGGTGGCGTCGAGCCGCGCGCCGGTCACCATGTCGAGCAGGACGTCGACGGCCATCGGCACGTCGTCGTCGAGCACCCGCGCGTAGTAGCACGTGTGCTCCTTGCCGGTGACGGCGTTCGCCTCGCCGCCGACGGCGTCGAAGGCGGTCGCGATGTCCATCGCCGAGCGCCGCCCGGTGCCCTTGAAGAGCAGGTGCTCGAGGAAGTGCGTGGAACCGTGGTGGCCGCTCGCCTCGTCCCGGGAGCCCACGCCGAGCCACGCTCCGATGGTGGCGGAGCGCAGGCCCGGCATCGCCTCGGTGAGGACCCGGACGCCGCCGGGGAGGACGGCGCGGCGCACGACGGCGCCGCCCACCTCCCCGGCGACGGTCTGCCCACGGACCCCGACGGGGTCAGCGGCAGTGGCACACCCATCGACGGGACGCCCCGGGACGTGCCCGTCGGGCTGTCGATCGGAGCGGGTACGTGTTCGGCCGGCACGTCAGGCGTTCGCCCCGGCCGTCTCCTGCGCCTGCTCGCCGGTGCCCTCGGCGGGCTGCCCGTCCGCGCCCTCGGCGAGCACCGGGACCAGCGACAGCTTGCCGCGCGGGTCGATCTCGGAGATCTCGACCTGCACCTTCGAGCCGACGCTCAGGACGTCCTCGACGTTCTCGACGCGCTTGCCGCCGACCATCTTGCGGATCTGCGAGATGTGCAGCAGCCCGTCCTTGCCGGGGACCAGCGAGACGAAGGCGCCGAACGTGGTCGTCTTGACGACCGTGCCCATGTAGCGCTCCCCGACCTCGGGCATGGTCGGGTTGGCGATGGCGTTGATCATGGCTCGGGCGGCCTCGGCCGAGGGGCCGTCGGTCGCGCCGATGTAGATCGTGCCGTCGTCCTCCACCGACACGTCGGCGCCGGTGTCCTCCTGGATCTGGTTGATGATCTTGCCCTTGGGCCCGATCACCGCGCCGATCTGGTCGACCGGGATCCGCAGCGAGATCACCCGCGGGGCGTACGGCGACATCTCGTCGGGCCGGTCGATCGCCTCGGCCATGACGTCGAGGATGTGCAGCCGGGCGTCGCGGGCCTGCGTCAGCGCCGCGGCGAGCACGGACGCCGGGATGCCGTCGAGCTTGGTGTCGAGCTGGATGGCGGTGACGAACTCGGACGTGCCGGCGACCTTGAAGTCCATGTCGCCGAAGGCGTCCTCCGCGCCGAGGATGTCGGTCAGCGCCGCGTAGCTGGTCTGGCCGTCGACGGTGTCGCTCACCAGGCCCATGGCGATGCCGGCGACCGGCGCGCGGAGCGGGACGCCGGCGTTGAGCAGCGACAGCGTGCTCGCGCACACCGAGCCCATCGACGTCGAGCCGTTGGAGCTGAGTGCCTCCGAGACCTGCCGGATCGCGTACGGGAACTCCTCGCGGGACGGCAGGACCGGCGTGAGGGCGCGCTCGGCGAGGGCTCCGTGACCGATCTCGCGGCGCTTCGGGGAGCCCACCCGGCCGGTCTCACCGGTGCTGTAGGGCGGGAAGTTGTAGTTGTGCATGTAGCGCTTCTTGGTCACCGGTGAGAGCGAGTCGATCTGCTGCTCGAGCCGGAGCATGTTGAGCGTGGTGACGCCGAGGATCTGCGTCTCGCCGCGCTCGAACAGCGCCGAGCCGTGCACCCGCGGGAGCACGTCGACCTCGGCCGAGAGCTGGCGGATGTCGGCCAGGCCGCGGCCGTCGATGCGCACCTTGTCGCGCAGGATGCGCTGGCGCACCAGCTTCTTCTGCACGGACCGGTAGGCCGCCGAGATCTCCTTCTCGCGGCCGGCGAACCGCTCGGCGAGGGAGCTCTTCACGCTCTCCTTGAGCTCGTCGACGCGGGTCTCGCGCTCGGCCTTGCCCGCGATCGTCAGGGCCTGGGCGACGTCGCCGCCGACGGCCTGCTCGACGGCCTGGAACACGTCGTCCTGGTAGTCCAGGAACAGCGGGAACTCGGCGGTCGGCTTGGCCGCGGCGGCCGCGACCTGCTGCTGGGCGCGGCACAGGCTCGCGATGAACGGCTTGGCCGCCTCGAGGCCCTGCGCGACGATCTCCTCGGTGGGCGCCTGGACGTTCTCGTCCTTGATGAGGTGCCAGGCGGCGTCGGTCGCCTCGGCCTCGACCATCATGATCGCGACGTCCTCGGTGCCGTCGGCGGCGGTCACGATGCGGCCCGCCACGACCATGTCGAAGACGCCGCGCTCCAGCTCGCTGTGCCGGGGGAAGGCCACCCACTGGCCCTCGATCAGGGCGACACGGACGCCGCCGATCGGCCCGCTGAACGGCAGGCCGGCCAGCTGGGTCGACATCGAGGCGCCGTTGATGGCGACGACGTCGTACAGGTCGTCGGGGTTCAGTGCGAGCACCGTGACGACGACCTGGACCTCGTTGCGCAAGCCCTTGACGAACGTGGGCCGCAGCGGCCGGTCGATGAGCCGGCAGGTCAGGATGGCGTCGGTGCTGGGCCGGCCCTCACGGCGGAAGAAGGAGCCGGGGATGCGCCCGGCGGCGTACATCCGCTCCTCGACGTCGACCGTCAGGGGGAAGAAGTCGAACTGCTCCTTCGGCTGCTTGCCGGCCGCCGTGGTGGACAGCAGCATCGACTCGCCGTCGAGGTAGACCACGGCCGAGCCGGCGGCCTGCTTGGCCAGCCGGCCGGTCTCGAAGCGGATCGTGCGTGTGCCGAAGCGCCCGTTGTCGATGACGGCTTCTGCACTGGTGATCTCGGGACCCTCCAAGGGGACCTCTCCGTTCTCGTCGGTGGTTCGCGTGAGCGGAGGGCGGGCGAGGGGTCCGGGCGATGTTCCCCGGTCTTCGATCGAGGCCCACGGGGCGCCCCGCTGCGGGGGCCCCGGAGGCCACTGTCGAGGACCGGCGCTGCGGACCGGCCCGACGCTCCTGCTGTTCAGTTGGGGTGTTCGGTCAGGGTGTTCGGTCAGGCGATCGGTGCTGCGACGACGGCGAAGGGCCGCGACCCGCCGGAGCGGGTCGCGGCCCTGACGTCACCGGCGCAGGCCGAGCCGCTCGATCAGGGAGCGGTAGCGCGCGATGTCGGTGCGCTGCAGGTACTGCAGGAGCCGGCGGCGCTGGCCCACGAGGATGAGCAGACCACGACGGCTGTGGTGGTCGTGCTTGTGCTCCTTGAGGTGCTCCGTCAGGTCCCTGATGCGCGTCGTGAGCATCGCGACCTGGACCTCGGGCGAGCCCGTGTCCCCCTCGCGCGTCGCGTACTCGGACATGATCTTCTGCTTGGTGGCGGCGTCGAGTGCCACGATGCTCCTTCTGGTGCTCGTTGCGCGGCGCGCCGGGGCTTGTTCACCCGGGCTCTATGGATCCGCGGCCGTTCGGACGGCAACGACCACGGTACCAGCGCGCGGCGCGCTCGGCCGAATCGCCGCACCACCCCGGTGCGCGGGCGGCGGTGGCCCGCGCGCGAAGGTTCAGCCGGCCGGGGCGGCGACGCCGAGCACCTCGCGGGACCGGCTGACGTCGAGCGCCATCTGGGTGACGAGTGCCTCGACGCCGTCGAAGCGCAGGGTGGGGCGCAGCCGCTCGACGAACTCGACGGCGACGCTCTCGCCGTAGAGGTCGAGGTCGTCGCGGTCGAGGACGTACGCCTCGACCCGGCGCTGCACCCCGTCGAAGGTGGGATTGGTGCCGACCGAGATCGCCGCGGGCATGACGGCGTCCGGCGCCTGCTTCGGCACGCCGAGCCGCACGAGCCGGCCCGCGTAGACGCCGTCCGCGGGCGGCTGGCCCTGCGCGTCCTGGGAGAGGTTGGCCGTCGGGTAGCCCAGCTCGCGGCCGCGGTGGTCGCCGTGCACGACGATCCCCGTCACCCGGTGCGGCCGGCCGAGCAGCTCGGCGGCACCCGCGACGTCGCCGTCCGCGAGCAGCTCGCGCACCCGGGTCGACGACCACCGCGGGCCGGTGCCGTCGGTGCCCACGTCGTGGAGGACCTCGACGGCGAACCCGAGCTGGGCGCCGAGCTCGCGCAGCGTCGACACGTCGCCGCTGTTGCGGTGGCCGAACCGGGTGTCGCGGCCGACGACCACGACCTGCGCGTGCAGGGCGTCGACGAAGACCTCGCGGACGAAGTGCTCGGGGCTCCACTGCGCGAACTCCCGGGTGAACTCGAGCACGAGCACGGCGTCGAGGCCGGTCTCCTCGAGGAGTTCGAGGCGGTGCTCGAGCGTGGTCAGCACGGCCGGGGCGCGCTCGGGGAAGAGCACGGCCACCGGGTGCGGCTCGAAGGTCACCGCCACCGCCGCGAGCCCGCGGGCACGGGCCGAGGCGACGACCCCCTCGAGCACCGCCCGGTGCCCCCGGTGGACCCCGTCGAAGTTGCCGATGCTGACGACCGAGGGCCCGAAGTCCCCGGGCACGGCGTCCAGGCTGTTGAACCGCTGCACCCCCTCACTGTGACAGGAGCCACGGGGGCGCGCGTGAGGGGGCCTACGTCGACCACCGCAGCAGGCCCGCCTCCCCGCTCTCACTTTGTGGTGATCATGCAATCCGCGTCGATCATGCAATCTGGATTGCGTTATCGACGCGGATTGCATGATCACGACGAGAAGGGGGAAGGTGGACGGGTCAGCGCGCGGCCGGCCGGATCGGCCAGCTGGCGGCGACCAGCCAGCACACGGACGCCGCGAGCAGGCCGACGGCAGCGCCACCGACGACATCGATGGGCCAGTGCGCGCCGATGTAGATCCGATTCAGCGGGACCAGGACCGCCATCGCGAGCCCCGCGACCCGCTGCGGCCGGTTCATCCAGGGCCAGAGGGCGGCCACGGCCGCGACGGTCAGCGCGGTGTGGGCCGACGGGAAGGCGCGTCCCCACGGGTCGTGCGGGTATCCGTGCACGTCGAGTCCAGGGATGACCGCGGTGGGCCGGGGCTGATCGACCACCCGCTTGAGGACCTGGCTGAGCGCCTCGGCGACGAGCAGGGCAAGGCCGATCGCACGACCGCACTCGAGGCGCCGCGCCGTGCCGGCGGCCCCGAGCACCACCCATCCGCCCAGCAGCACGGCCAGCACGAGCAGGGGCAGGGGTCGCAGCAGCGGGTTGACCAGCGCGAACACGGCCGCGACCGGTTGCGGCGGGTGGTTCATCCAGATCACGGCCGGGGTCTGGGCCCCGGGTGCGCCGGGCAGCGTCGCCAGCCAGGCCGAGACGACCACGACGGCCACGCAGAGGGCGGCCACGACGGCCGCGACGCGACGCGAGGGCGGCCGAGGTAGGGCACTCTCGCGATCCGCCGCCCGTACCCTCTCGGCCGCCATGCCCGACGCTACCGCCGGGCCGGCCGCCGGGACCTCATCCCTGGAGGACGACGAGCGGGCGGGTGGTCGGGCCCTCCTCGGTGACGACGGCGACGAGACTCCCGTCGGGGGCGAAGGCCGCCACCGGGGCCGGTCCCAGCCCCACCGCCGGGAGCCGGACGCCGTGGGCGAGGCGGCGGGCCTCGTCGTCGGTGAGCTCCCGGGCGGGGAACGCGGCGCGGGCGGCGTCCGCGAGCGGGAGGACCTCGAAGTTGTCCTCGAGCTGCTCCAGGGTCCGGGCGCCGTCCAGCCCGTACGGCCCGACCCGGGTGCGGCGCAGGGCCGTGAGGTGGCCGCCGACACCGAGACCGGCGCCGAGGTCACGGGCGAGCGCCCGCACGTACGTCCCCGAGGAGCAGGCCACCAGGACGTCGAGGTCGACGACGGCGAGACCGGCGTCCGAGCCGTCGCGCCGGGCGAGCACCTCGAAACGCTCGACGGTCACGGGACGCGCGGCGAGCACCACGGCCTCGCCGGCCCGCACCCGGGCGTACGCCCGGCGTCCGTCGACCTTGATCGCGCTCACCGCGCTCGGGACCTGCCGGATCTGCCCCGTCAGGAGGGCGACCCCGGCACGGACGGCGTCCGGGGTGGCCGGGGTGGCGGCGGACCGCTCGAGCACCTCGCCCTCGGCGTCGTCGGTGACCGTCGACACCCCGAGGCGGATCGTGGCGAGGTACTCCTTGCGGGCACCGACCAGGTAGGTCAGCAGCTTGGTGGCCCGCTCGACGCCCACGACCAGGACGCCCGTCGCCATCGGGTCGAGCGTGCCGGCGTGGCCGACCCGGCGGGTGCCGGCGAGCCGGCGGACCCGGGCGACGACGTCGTGCGACGTGAGACCGGCGGGCTTGTCGACCACGACGAGGCCGCTGCGGGCCTGCGGCGTGCTCACCTGCGGTCGCCGACCTCGACGTCCTCGTCGGCCTCGGCGATCTGCGCGTCCTCGTCCTCGTCGTGCCGGTACGGGTCGGGGTCGCCGGCGTACTGCGCGCCGGCTGCCTGCGCGGCGACGTCGGCGTCGCGTGCCGCGGCCGCCTGGAGCAGCTCGTCGATGTGCGCCGCGTTCTCGGGGACGGCGTCGGCGATGAACTCGAGCGTCGGCGTGAGGCGAAGGCCGGTGCGTCGGCCGACCTCGGACCGGAGCACGCCCTTGGCGCTGTTGAGGGCGGCGGTGCTGGCCGTCTGCTCCTCGGCGTCACCGAGGACGGTGTAGAAGACCGTGGCGTGCTGCAGGTCACCGGTCACGCGGGTGTCCGTGATCGTGACGAACCCGAGCCGGGGGTCCTTGACGCGCCGCTCCAGGGTCTCGGCGACGATCTCGTGGATGCGGTCGGCGAGCTTGCGGGCGCGTGCGGTGTCGGCCATGACGTCGTCCTCGGAAGGCGGGCACCGGCAGGCCGGTGCGTGGTCGATGGTGCTGGTCGTCGGTCGCGGTCGGTCGGGACCGCGTGTGGTCAGGCTCCTTCCCCCGGCGCCGCCGGGCTCACTCGTCGGCGTCGTCCCAGAGCCGCTGCCGGGCGGCGAGCAGCTCGACCTCCGGCCGGCGGGCGAGGAGTCGCTCGCAGGCCTCGAGCACCTCTCTACAGTGCCCGGCGTCGGGCGCCACCACAGCCACCCCGAGCTCGGCGCGCCGGTGCAGGTCGAGGTGGCCGGTCTCGGCGGCGCTGATGGCGAAGGATCGCCTCAGCTCGGCGAGGATCGGCCGGACGACGGCCCGCTTCTCCTTGAGGGAGTGCACGTCGCCCAGGAGCAGGTCGACGCCCAGCGTGCCGACGAACACCCCTACGACCCTCCCGTGATCAAGGAATCCAGCGGGATCAAGGAATCCAGCGGGATCAAGCGGTGGCGCCGGGCTCCCTCGCAGGAGCCCGGCGCCGCCCGCCCGACCTGTCGCGCCGGCCTTGTCGCCTCAGCCGCGGGGCTTCTCGCGCAGCTCGAACGTCTCGATGACGTCCTCGTTCTGGATGTCGTTGTACGACCCCAGCCCGATGCCGCACTCGAAGCCCTCGCGGACCTCGGTGACGTCGTCCTTGAATCGCCGCAGCGAGTCGATGAGGAGGTTGTCGTTGACGACGACGCCCGCCCGCAGCAACCGCGCCTTGGCGTTCCGCCGGATCTCGCCCGACCGGACGATGCAGCCGGCGATGTTGCCGAACTTGCTGCTCCGGAAGACCTCGCGGACCTCGGCGGTCCCGAGCTGGACCTCCTCGTACTCCGGCTTCAGCATGCCGCGCAGAGCGGCCTCGACGTCCTCGATCGCCTGGTAGATGATCGAGTAGTACCGGACGTCGACGCCCTCGCGGTCGGCCAGCTCCCCCACCCGGCCGGTCGGCCGGACGTTGAAGCCGATGATGACCGCGTTGTCGACCGTCGCCAGGTTGACGTCGTTCTGCGTGATGGCACCGACACCGCGGTGGATCACCTGCAGCTGGACCTCCTCGCCGACGTCGAGCTGGGCCAGGGCGTCCTCGAGGGCCTCGACCGAACCGGACACGTCGCCCTTGAGGATCAGGTTGAGGGTCTGCACCTTGCCCTGCTCCAGGGCCTTGGTGAAGTCCTCGAGGCTGATCCGCTTGCGGCGCTTGGCCAGCGTGGCGGCACGCTCCACGCTTCGCGCTTCTCGGCGATCTGCCGGGCCGTGCGGTCGTCCGGCGCCACGATGAACGTGTCGCCGGCGCGCGGCACCGACGTCAGGCCGAGGACGAGCACCGGGCGCGACGGGAGGGCGACGTCGAGCGTCTCGCCGTTCTCGTCGAGCATCGCCCGGACCCGCCCGTAGGCCGTGCCCGCCACGATCGAGTCGCCCACCGCGAGGGTGCCCGACTGCACGAGGACCGTGGCCAGCGTGCCGCGGCCCTTGTCGAGGCTGGCCTCGATGGCCACGCCGCGCGCGTCCTTGTCGGGGTTGGCCCGCAGGTCGAGCGCCGCGTCGGCGGTCAGCAGGATCGCCTCGAGCAGGCTGTCGATGCCCATCAGCTGCTTGGCGGAGACGTCGACGAACATCGTGTCGCCGCCGTACTCCTCCGCCACGAGGTTGTACTCGGTGAGCTGCTGGCGGATCTTGGCGGGGTTGGCTCCCTCCTTGTCCACCTTGTTGACCGCGACGACGATCGGGACGCCGGCCGCCTGGGCGTGGTTGAGCGCCTCGATGGTCTGCGGCATGACGCCGTCGTCGGCCGCGACCACGAGCACGGCGATGTCCGTCGACCTTCGCACCGCGGGCACGCATGGCGGTGAACGCCTCGTGGCCCGGGGTGTCGATGAAGGTGATCGCGCGATCGACGCCCTCGTGCTCGTGGTGGACCTGGTAGGCGCCGATGTGCTGGGTGATGCCGCCCGCCTCGTCGGCGACGACGTTCGCCGACCGGATCGCGTCGAGCAGCTTGGTCTTGCCGTGGTCGACGTGACCCATCACCGTGACGACCGGCGGCCGCGGCTCGAGGAACTCCTCGTCGCCCTCGGCCTCGCCCTCGATGTCGATGTCGAAGGTGCCGAGCAGCTCGCGGTCCTCGTCCTCCAGGGAGACGACCTGGATGTCGTAACCGAGCTCCTCGCCGAGCAGGCCGAACGTGTCCTCGTCGAGCGACTGCGTGGCCGTGGCCATCTCGCCCAGGTGGAACAGCACGGTGACCAGGCTCGCCGGGTTGGCGTTGATCTTCTCGGCGAAGTCGGTCAGCGAGGCGCCGCGACGCAGCCGGACGACCGTGGTGCCGTCACCGCGGGGAACGGAGACGCCACCCGCCATCGGCGCCTGCATGTTGTCGAACTCTTGACGCCGCTGCTTCTTCGACTTGCGCCCGCGGACGGGCCGGCCGCCACCGCGGCCGAACGCACCCTGGGTGCCGCCGCGACCGCCGCCGCCCTTGCCGAAGCCACGACCGGCCGGAGCACCGCCGGGAGCGCCTCCGCGGACCGCCGGGACGACCGCCGCCGCCGCCGAAGCCGCCGCCGCGACCGCCACCGGCACCGCCGCGCGAGGGCGCGCCGGGGCGACCCGCACCGGCACCGCCGCCGCCGGCGCGGGCCGGCCGACGGCCGACCGGCCGGGCATCATGCCGGGGTTCGGGCGAGGAGGCATCGAGCCGGGCCCGGGACGGGGACCCGCCGGGCGCGGGCCGCCGGGGCGGTCGCCCGCCGCCGGTGGGCGCGGCGCCGGAGCACCCGTCCCCGTGCCGGCTGCGCACCGGGGGCACCCGGGGCGCCGGGGCCGCCCGAGCGGGGCATGCCCTGGCTGGGCGCGAAGGGGTTGTTGCCCGGTCGCGGCGCGCCGGGGCGGGGCATCCCCTGGCTGGGCGCGAAGGGGTTGTTGCCCGGTCGCGGCGCGCCGGGCCGGGGGCCGCGCTGGCCACCCTGTCGCTGGTCGCCGGCCTGGCCCTGGTCGCCGCCGCGAGCGGCGGGTGCCTGCGGGCGCGCCGGTGCCGCCGGACCGGGCCGCGGCCCTGCGGGCCTCGGCGCCGAGGTGGCCTGCTCGGGGGCCTCCGTGCGCTCCGGAACGGGCGTCACGGTGGCGGAACCCGGTCGGGTGCCTCCGGTGTCTGCGGACGCGCCGGACCGGGGCGGCCGGGGACCGGCCGTGCGGGTGCCGGCGTTGCCGCGGCGGCCGCCGCGGGCGGGAACGGCGCCGCGGGTGCCGCGGGCGCGGACGGCGCCGCCGGGCGGCGCGCCGGCGGACGGCGCCTGCGAGGCGGCCGGACGCGTCGCGGCGGGCCGCTCGGGGGCACTCGAAGCGGGTGCCGGCCGAGCTGCCGGGGCTTGGGGGGTGGGGGCGGGGCGCGCGGACGGGCGGGCGCCGGACGCGCCGTTCCCCGTGTTCAGCTGCTCGCGCAGCTTGCGCACGACCGGGGGCTCAACAGTCGACGACGCCGACCGGACGAACTCGCCGAGTTCCTGGAGCTTGGTCATGACGACCTTGCTCTCGACGCCGAGCTCCTTGGCGAGCTCGTAGACCCGGACCTTTGCCACATCTCTCCTGTCTCGGCCCGAGCCGGACAGGCGCGGACCGTCGTTACAACTGGGGGTGCTCATCGCTGTGTGCTCATCGGGTGCTCATCAGCTTCGGACCCGCTTCCGTGGGGGCGGTCTGCGTGGACGGTGGACGACCTGCGGCGAGGAACTCGCGCACTGCGGCGACGTCGACCGGGCCCGCCAGGCGCAAGGCCCGGGAGAACGCTCGGCGCCGCACCGCGAGCTCGAGACACGACTGGATCGGGATGCACCGCACGCACCCCGGCCCGCCGAGCCTGTGGTGCGGGTCGGGCACGGCGAGCGATGCGTCGCCGGCCCCCACCGCGACCACTCGCAGGAGGACGGACCGGCTCGCACGAGCCCGGCACCCGACACACGTGCGAACAGGCCCTTGCGGGGGCCCGTGCTCAGGCGCCGACTGCCCGGCCGACTCACCGGACACCCTCAGTCTAGCGCGCCGGGAGGCCTGAATCTTCCCGGCATCGCAGGGGCCCGCCACGTCGGGAGCGTCGCTCACGCCCCGGCGCCGCCGGCCCTCGCCCGAGCCGGCGCCCCCGCCTCGCCGGGCGCCACGTCGGGCCGGATGTCGATGCGCCAGCCGGTCAGCCGCGCGGCGAGCCGGGCGTTCTGGCCCTCCTTGCCGATCGCCAGCGACAGCTGGTAGTCGGGCACGACCACCCGGGCCGAGCGGGCGGCGAGGTCGACGACCTCGACCGATTCGACCCTCGCCGGCGACAGCGCGTTGCGCGACGAACTCCGCCGGGTCCTCGCGCCAGTCGATGATGTCGATCTTCTCGCCGTGCAGCTCGGTCATCACGTTGCGCACCCGCTGGCCCATCGGGCCGATGCAGGCGCCCTTGGCGTTGACGCCCGGCGCGGTCGCCCTGACGGCGATCTTGGTGCGGTGGCCCGCCTCGCGGGCGAGCGCCACGATCTCGACGGAGCCGTCGGCGATCTCGGGCACCTCCAGGGCGAACAGCTTGCGCACGAGGTTCGGGTGGGTGCGCGAGAGCGTGATCGGCGGGCCCGCGCACGCCCTTCGCGGACCGCGACGACGTAGCAGCGCAGCCGGCCGCCGTGCTCGTACCTCTCGCCGGGCACCTGCTCCTGCGGCGGGAGGAGCCCTCGACCTTGCCGAGGTCGACGAGGACGTCCCGCGGGTCGCGTGCCCTGCTGGACGACGCCCGCGACGATGTCGCCCTCGCGGCCGGCGAACTCGCCGAAGGTCTGCTCGTCCTCGGCGTCCCGCAGGCGCTGCAGGATGACCTGCTGCGCGGTGGTCGCGGCGATCCGGCCGAACCCCTCGGGGGTGTCGTCGAACTCGCGGACCGTGCCGTCCTCGTCGGTCTCCTGCGCCCACACGGTCGACGTGGCCGCTCTTGCGGTCGAGCTCGACGCGGGCGTGCGGCTGGCGCCCTCGGTGCGGTGGTAGGCCATGCAGGAGGGCCGCTCGATCGCGCGCGACGAGCAGGTCGAAGGGCATCTCCTTCTCCCGTTCCAGTGCTCGCAGCGGCGCTGATGTCGATGTCCATCAGGATCGCCCTCCCTCCGTGTCGTCGTCGGTCTCGTCGTCGGTCTCGTCGTCGGTCTCGTCGTCGGCGGCGTCGTCCAGCTCCGGGCTGCCCGCCGGCCGCGAGAACTCCACCTCGACCTTGCCCCGGGCCAGGTCCTCCCACGCCAGCGGTTCGCCGGCGAGCACCACGCCGTCGTCGCCCACCTCTTCCAGGCGGCCCGTCCGCGAGCCGCCCGAGCGCAGCAGCGCCGTGACGAGCCGGCCACGGGCGCGGGCCCAGTGCCTGCGTTCCGTCAGCGGCCGGTCGACCCCGGGCGACGTCACCTCGAGCACGTAGGCGGCCCCGCCCATCGCGTCGCTGGCGTCGAGCCGCTGGGAGAGGAGCTGCGAGACACCCGCGACGGCGTCCATGGGCACGCCCCCGGTCGCGTCGGCCGGCAGGTCGACGACGACGCGAACCACGCGCCGGCGGCCTGCCGCCTGCACCGTGACGTCCTCGAGGACCAGCCCGGTCGCGCTCGCGGACTCGTCCGCAAGGCGGCGCACGGCGTCGACGGCCGACATCTCGCCCTCCTGACGCTGCGCGGACACGCGCCGGAACCGGCGCCTGGCGCAGGTCAGCCTACCCGCGCCGCCGTGCGGCGATGCCGACAGCAGTGGCGGGGCCCGGAGCCGGCGAACCCGTGCCATCATCCCGGGGTGACCGCCCGCTCCCCCGTCGCGCGCCGCGCCGTCCTCGTGGCTGGCGCCCTCGGGGGTCTGCTCGTGGCAGCGGGCCTCGCCGGGTGCACGGGCACGACCCCGCCTCCGCCCACCCCGGCCACCACCCCACCGGACGTCGCCCTCGACCTGGCGGCGACGGACCGGGCCCGGACCTCGGCGACCGCACTCGCCGCGGCGGCCACGTCGCTCGCGGGGGCGCGGCCCGACCTGGCCGGGCTGCTGGCGACCGTCGTGGCCGACCACCGTGCGCACCTCGCCGCACTGGGCGTGGCGCCCACGGCCGCTGCGTCGCCGTCGGCCTCGGCCGCGGCGGCCGCCCGGAGGCCCGACGCGGCCGGTCTCGCCGGGGCGGAGTTCGAGGCGGCCCGGCAGGCGCTGACCGACGCGCAGGCCACCTCACCGGGGCTCGCGGCGCTGCTCGCGCGGATCGCGGCGGCCCGGGCCACCCACGCTGATCTGGTGTCCGCCCGCGCGAGGCTGCGTCCGCTGCCGGTGCTCGCCGTCTCGCCGACATCCGCCTCCGCGACGCCCGGCTCGGCGGCGAGCGTCGTGCCGACGCCGGCAACGATGCCCGCGGCTGCCGGGCCTACGGCGGCGGCCGCGGCCGGCTCCTTGCCGGGCTCGTCGGCCTCCGGGGCGGGCGCCGCTCCGGGCGTGAGCGCGACCGGCGGCCCTGGCACGTCGCTCACGCCGGGCCCCATCCCCGCCGGGGCGGCGCTGCGCGCCCCCGCCCGCGACGCCCTTGCCGCGCTGGCCGCCGGCGAGCATGCGGCGGTCTACGCCTACGGCGTCGATCGCCGCGCGCGTCGCGTACGCGTGACCGGTCCCGGCGCCCTGGCCGCGTGGAACTGGCACGTCACCCGGCGCGACGAGCTGGAGGAGCGGCTGCTGGATGCCGGCGTCCAGCCCCCGGCGGCCGCCCCTGCCTACCAGCTCGGGGCGGCCCCTGACGCCGGTGCCGCCGTGGCGCTCGCGGCCACGGTCGAGGACCGGCTGGCGCAGCTCGCCGCGCACGCCGTCGCCGCGACCACCGGGGCCGACCGCAGCGACGCCGCCGCGCGCCCTGGTGGCAGGTGCCCGCCGGGCGGCCGCCTGGCGCGGCCGCGGAGCCGCCCTGCCCGGCTGACCAGCGCGGCCCTGCCCGGCTGACCAGCGCGGCGCGGACGGCGTCCGGGTTCATCGGCCGTGCAGGACGTCCCAGCCGAGCCGGACGATCAGGACGGCGACGACGCAGAGGAAGACCGCGCGGACGAATCCGCTGCCACGGGCGGCCGCGGTGCGGGCGCCCGTGTAGCCGCCCGCGACGTTGGCGGCGGCCATCAGCAGGCCGAGCTGCCACAGCGGCGCCCCGCGGGGCACGAACACGAGCAGGGCACCGATGTTCGTCGCCAGGTTCGTGATCTTGGCGATCGCGCTCGCCTCGAGGAACCCGTAGCCGAGCAGCCCGACGAGGACGAAGACCAGGAAGGATCCCGTGCCCGGGCCGAAGATGCCGTCGTAGAAGCCGATGGCCAGGCCGGCGACGACGGCGACGAGGCGATGGCGACGGCGGTCGGGGTGCGGCGCGTTGACCCGGCCGAACTCGGGCCGGCGCCACGTGTAGACGGCCACCGCGATCAGCAGGACGAGCACGAGCAGCCGGAAGACACGTTGGGGGATCAGGGTGGCGGAGGCGGCGCCACCGACGGCGCCGAGCAGTGCGGTGCCGGCCATGGGAACGGCCGTCCCCAGGTCGAGGCGCACCCGCCGCAGGTACGTACCGGCGGCTGTCGCCGTCCCGGCGACCCCGGAGACCTTGTTCGTCGCCAGGATCTGCGCGGGCGACGCCGCCGGCAGCCCGATGAGCAGCGCCGGCAACTGGATCAGGCCGCCACCGCCGACGACCGCGTCGACCCAGCCGGCGACGAGAGCAGCGACGAGGAGCAGCGCGACGGTGAGGGCACTGACGTCCCCGGGGAGGTCGAGCCAGCTCACCCCGGCGCGGCGTTCCAGCGGTCGACGACGGCCAGGAGGTCGAGCAGGCGCTGGACCACGGCGTCCGGCGTGACGTCGACCGGCACCTGCTGCTCGGCCGGGATGTCCGAGTGCGGCACCAGCACGGCTCGCAGACCGGCGCGCTGCGCGCCGTGGATGTCCTCGTAGGCCCGGTCGCCGACGTAGACGCACCGCTCCGCGTCGGTGGCGCCGACCGCGGCCACGGCAGCGCCGAACGCCTCGCGGTGCGGCTTGGCGTGCCCGATCTCGGAGGAGTAGACGGCGCCGTCGATGAGGTCGAGGACGCCGTCGCGGCGGAAGAGGGCCTCGTGGTACTCGCGGCTCCAGATGGTGTTCGACAGCACGCCGACCCTGACGCCACGCTCGTGCAGGCCGGCGAACACCGCACCCACCTCGGGGTCGGTGAAGGTGTGCGGCTCCCAGAACTCCTCGTACGCCGCCTGCGCCGCCGGGTGCCCCGGGTGATCGGTGGCGGCGCCGGCCTCGGCGAGGATCTCGGCGATGCGCGCGCTACCGCCGTCGCCGCGGGTCCGGCGCCCAGGCCCGCTGCTCCGCCGCCATGATGCGCGCGGCGAGGTCGCCGGTCTCGCCGGCGTGGCCGGGGTGGGCGCTCGCGTAGGCGTCGCCACTGTGCGGCGAGGTCGATGGTGTGCCAGGGCGTGAGGGTGCCACCCCAGTCGAAGATGACCGCCTCGACGGCGGGGCGCGTGGAGGCCGTCACGACCGGACGAGCGCCGTCAGGCGCGCCGACGACCTCGTCGACGCCGACCTCGTCGCGTTCGCCCGAGCGCCGGTCGCGGACCTCGACCGTCCCGTCGGCGAGACCGCGACCGACCACGACGATGGTCGGCACGCCGATCAGCTCGGCGTCCTTGAACTTCACCCCGGGCGACACCTTCGGCCGGTCGTCGTACAGCACCCGGACGCCGGCGGCCTGCAGCTCTCCGGCGATCCGCTCGGCCGCCTCGAAGACGGCGTCGTCCTTGCCGGTCGCGACGAGGTGGACGTCGGCGGGGGCGATCTCGCGCGGCCAGCACAGGCCCAGCTCGTCGTAGGTGGCCTCGGCGACCGCGGCGACGGCCCGGTAACCCCGATGCCGTAGGAGCCCATCGTGACGGTGACGAGCTTGCCGTTCTCGTCGAGCACCTTGCAGGCCGAGCGCCTCGGCGTACTTGCGGCCGAGCTGGAAGATGTGGCCGATCTCGATGCCGCGGGCCGTCTCGAGCGTGCCGCCGCAGACCGGGCAGGGGTCGCCGTCGCGGACCTCGGCGGCCTCGATGATGCCGTCCGCGGTGAAGTCGCGGCCGGCGACCAGGTCGAACACGTGCCGGCCCGGTTCGTTCGCACCGGTGATCCAGGCCGTGCCGTCACGACGCGGGGGTCGAGGAGGTAGCGGATACCGGTGACGCTCTTCTCGCCGAGCACGCCCGGCCCGATGTACCCCTTCGCCAGCGCGGGGTGCTTCTCGAACTCGCCTCGGTGAACGGCTCCACCTCGGCCGGCTGACACGGCGGCCTCCAGCCGCTTCACGTCGACCTCGCGGTCCCCCGGCACGCCGACGACCAGCGGCTCGCGGGGCCGTCCGGGTGCACCAGGGTGACGACGACGTTCTTGAGGGTGTCGGCGGCCGTCCACGGCGGTCGCTCGTGGGAAGCGCTCGTTGGCGAGGGCGACCAGCGTCTCGATCGTCGGGGTGTCGGGGGTGTCCTCGACGTGCGCCGCGGGGATGCCGTCCCAGTCGCGGGCGGGCGGCACCGGGGTCACCACGGCCTCGACGTTCGCCGCGTAGTCGCCGTTCGTGCAGCGGACGAAGGTGTCCTCGCCGACCTCGGTGGGCTGCAGGAACTCCTCGCTCTTGCTCCCGCCCATCGCCCCCGACATCGCACTGACGATCACGTAGTCGAGGCCGAGCCGGTCGAACGTCTTGATGTACGCCTCGCGGTGCTTGCCGTACGAGCGGTCGAGGCCGGCGTCGTCGACGTCGAAGGAGTACGAGTCCTTCATCACGAACTCGCGGCCCCGCAGGATGCCGGCGCGGGGGCGCGCCTCGTCGCGGTACTTGGCTGGATCTGGTAGATCGACAGCGGCAGGTCCTTGTAGGACGAATAGAGGTCCTTCACCAGGAGGGTGAACATCTCCTCGTGGGTGGGGCCGAGCAGGTAGTCGTTCCCCTTGCGGTCCTTGAGCCTGAAGATGTTCTCGCCGTACTCGGTCCAGCGGCCGGTGGCCTCGTAGGGCTCGCGCGGCAGCAGCGCGGGGAAGTGCACCTCCTGCGCGCCCATCCGGTCCATCTCCTCGCGGACGACGCGCTCGATGTTGCGGTACACGAGGTAGCCCAGCGGCAGCCATGAGTAGATGCCGGGCGCGGCGCGGCGGATGTAGCCCGCGCGGACCAGCAACCTGTGGCTCGGGACCTCGGCGTCCGCCGGATCCTCACGCAGGGTGCGCAGGAACAGCGACGACATCCGCAACAGCACGTGGGGCCTCCCGTAGTAGGACGTCCAGCCTACCGGCGCCCCCCTCCCCACCCGCGACGCCATTTCGGCCCCCGCCCCCTACTGCAACCGCGGGTCACTTCCCTGCCGCCGCGCCTGTCTTGCTGCACCCGGCCCCGGTCTGCCTCACCCGTGCTGCTGCCGCAGGCACCTCCCTGCCATCCAGTCTCATGATCGCCAGGCCAGCACCACAACCGCGGACGCCGCCGGCGTCGCCGCAGGTCGCCGCCCGGGCCCCGGCCAATGTGGTGCTGGCGTGGCGATCACCATCGGCGAGCGGGAGCACAAGCCGGGGACGCACCCTGGCTGACCGACATCCGACCGGTTCCCAGCGCCGGCCGACGCCTTGGTGATCGCCAGGCCAGCACCACAACCGCGGACGCCGCCGGCGTCGCAGCAGGTCGCCGCCCGGGCCCCGGCCAATGTGGTGCTGGCGTGGCGATCACCATCGGCGAGCAAGAGCACAAGCCGGGGATGCACGCTGGCTGACCGGCATCCGACCGGTTCCCAGCGCCGGCCGGCACCTTGGTGATCGCCAGGCCAGCACCACAACCGCGGACGCCGCCGGCGTCGCCGCAGGTCGCCGCCCGGGCCCCGGCCAATGTGGTGCTGGCGTGGCGATCACCATCGGCGAGCGGGGACGACCGAGTCCCCGCCGACGCCGTCTGCCTCATACCTCACCGCCCGACGTAGCGACGGCTGTGGACAACGCCCGGCGCCTACGCCCTCTGTGGACAACGCCTGTCGCAGTGCGTCGTGCGGCATGCTCGCGCGGATGGGGGGACGGACGAGGGATCCGGCGCGAGTTCTCCGCGCCCTGGACGGACGCGCGACGTGGCAGCAACTCGAGCGCCTGTGCACGCAGCACGCACTCCGCTCGGCGCTCGCCCAGGGCACAGTCCTGCGCGCGCGGCGGGGCCTGTACGTCCTGCCCGACCTCTCGCCGCCGAGGCTCGCAGCGGCCCGGCTGAATGGCGTGCTGAGCCATCTGTCCGCCGCGGTCGAGCTCGGTTGGCCGGTGCTCGCGGCACCGACCGAGGTCCACGTCATGGTCCCTCGTGCCGCGCCGACGCACGGCGTTCCAGCGAATGTGGTGCTGCACCGGGCCGACCTGCCCGAACGCGATCGGCGGCGGGTGGCGACCCGGCCGCTGCGCACGGTCGTCGACTGCGCGGTCGGGCTCCCCTTCGCCGAAGCGCTGGCAGTCGCCGACTCGGCCCTGCGCGACGGAACCGTGTACCCCGAGGAGCTGCACGAGGCAGCCGGACGGCGCCGCGGTCCCGGGGCGTCACGGCTCAGATCGGTGGCCGAGGCGGCCGATGACAACGCGGCCAACCCCTTCGAGTCGGGGCTTCGGGCAGCCGTCCTCGAGGCCGGCGTCACGGGTTTCGTGCCGCAGCAGCCCGTACGACTTCGCAGCGGGCTGGTGATCCACGTCGACCTCGGCGACCCCGTCCTGCGGATCGCGATCGAGGCCGACAGCTTCACGCACCACGGTGGACGGCGGGAGCTGCGCGAGGACTGCCGTCGCTACGACGAACTCGTGAGGGCGGGGTGGCTGGTCCTGCGTTTCGCCTGGGAGCACGTGATGTTCGACGCCCCGTGGGTCGGCGGCCTCGTCCGCGACGTCGTCACGAGCGCAAGGGCGACGTCCAGGGCCGCGTGAGGACGTGGTCTCCCGCCGCCCGACTCCGAGGCCACCAAGGCGGACGACGGCGGCGGGAGCAAGGAGGGTGGCACAACGGCGTCCGCGGCCCGCATGCGTCGCACCGGTCGAGCGCGTGGGCGGCCCACCGGCCGGAGGCCGTCAGAAGAGGACGGTCGCGAAGGCGCCGACGGTGCGGAAGCCGACCCGTTCGTACGTCCGGACGGCGCGCAGGTTGTAGTCGTTGACGTACAGCGAGACGCTCGGCGCGACGTGCGAGCGCACGTACTGCACGACGGCGGCCATCCCGGGCGGCGCCAGCCCGCGGCCGCGATGCCGCGGGTTCGACCCACACGCCCTGCACCTGCGCCCCCTCGCGGATCACCGACGCCGAGCTCGGCCTTGAAGAGGACCTCGCGGCCCGCGGACCCTGCTCGATCCGCGAGAGGGACCGCCCGGCGCTCACCAGCCCCGCGACCTGCGCGTGGTAGAGCGCGCCGCCGTCGGCCACCACCGGCGAGTACCCGACCTCCTCGGTGAACATCGCCACGCAGGCGGGCGTGATCACGGGCAGGTCCTCGACGGCGGTCGGGCGCACCAGCGGATCGGCGGCGATCAGCGGCGGCCCGTCGATGACCATCAGCGGCTGCCGCGGCCGCACGTCGCGGGCCGGCCCCCAGGAGACCTCGAGCTGATCCCACAGCTCCAGGACGGCGCCGGCCGGCCCCACGATCGACGAGCACTGCCGGCCCTGGCGCCGGGCCCGGTCCGCGAACACCTCGACGGCCTCGGTGGTCGCCTCGACCGGCACGAGGTTCGCCCCCGACCAGCACAGGCTCCGCAGCGCCCCGCCGTCGTACCAGCCCCAGAACTCCCCCCCGCCGCCGCGCTGACGGGTGCTGCGCAGGCGCGAGATCACGAACAGGTTCGCCACCGGGTCGCGCAGGCACACCTCGAGAGCCTCGTCGACGTCGTGCCGCGCGAGGACACGGACGGAGGATCGCAGCACGCAGGCATCCTCACCCACGCTGCCACCCCCTCGCGACCACACACGTCCCGTGTCGTCGCGGCGGCCGCCCCCCCGGAGCCACCAGGCCCGGGACGCCGACCGCGATCAGCTGACGCTGACGACCGCCGACCCCTGGCCGGCGGCCTCACCCAGCTCGTCCGACATCTCCTCGGCGAGCCGCATGGCCTCGTCGATGAGGGTCTCGACGATCTGCGCCTCGGGCACCGTCTTGACGACCTGCCCGCGCACGAAGATCTGGCCCTTGCCGTTGCCGGAGGCGACGCCGAGGTCCGCCTCGCGGGCCTCCCCCGGCCCGTTCACGACGCACCCCATCACGGCCACCCGCAGCGGGACCTCGAGCCCGTCGAGCCCGGCCGTCACTTCGTCGGCCAGCTTGTACACGTCGACCTGGGCGCGCCCGCACGACGGGCACGAGACGATCTCGAGCTTGCGGGGCCGCAGGTTCAGCGACTGCAGGATCTGCGCGCCGACCTTGACCTCCTCGACGGGCGGTGCGGACAGCGACACCCGGATGGTGTCGCCGATGCCCTTGCTCAGCAGCGCTCCGAAGGCGGTCGCCGACTTGATCGTGCCCTGGAAGGCCGGGCCCGCCTCGGTCACGCCGAGGTGGAGCGGCCAGTCGCCCGCCTCGGCGAGCAGCTCGTAGGCGCGCACCATGACGACGGGGTCGTTGTGCTTCACGGAGATCTTGAAGTCGTGGAAGTCGTGCTCCTCGAAGAGCGATGCCTCCCAGACCGCCGACTCGACGAGCGCCTCCGGCGTGGCCTTGCCGTACTTCGCGAGCAGGCGAGGATCGAGGGAACCGGCGTTGACGCCGATCCGCAGCGAGATGCCGCGGTCCTTGGCGGCCTGCGCGATCTCCTTCACCTGGTCGTCGAACTTGCGGATGTTGCCCGGGTTGACCCGTACGCCCGCGCACCCCGCATCGATCGCGGCGAAGACGTACTTCGGCTGGAAGTGGATGTCGGCGATCACCGGGATCTGCGACTTGCGGGCGATCGCGGGCAGCGCGTCGGCGTCGTCCTGGCTGGGGCAGGCGACCCGGACGATGTCGCACCCGGCCGCGGTGAGCTCGGCGATCTGCTGCAGGGTGGCGTTGACGTCGGACGTGAGCGTGGTCGTCATGGACTGCACGCTGATCGGCGCGTCCGCCCCCGACCGCCACCTTGCCGACCTTGATCTGGCGGGTCCTGCGGCGCGGTGCGAGGACTGGCGGCGGCAGGGAGGGCAGTCCGAGGTTGACGGTCACGCCCTCAAGTATCGCGCCACCCCCGAACGACCACCCGCCGGACCCCGCCGGGTGATCGACGTCACCCGCGCCCGGGCGGGACGACGCAGCGTCAGCCGCCCCGACGGCGTCAGGAGACGGGTTGACGATGTCGGCGTACACGAGCAGCACCGTCATGACGATGAGCAGGCTCGCCACCCCGTAGGCGATGGGCAGCGCCCGGGCGATGTCGACCGGGCCCGGGTCCTGCCGGCGCCGCAGCCGGGCGACCTGCCGCCGCAGCCCCTCCCAGAGGGCGCCGGCGACGTGCCCGCCGTCGAGCGGCAGCAGCGGGATCATGTTGAAGACGAAGAGCGCGATGTTGAGGGACGCGAGCAGGGCCAGCAGCCCGCTGGCGCGATCAGCGAACGTGGGAGCCTGCCCGCCCTGGACGCCGTCGCTGCTGGCGGTCTGCCCGGCGAGCCGGCCGATGCCGACCAGGCCCACGAGGCCGTTCGGGTCACGCGGCGAACCGGTGGCCAGCGACTGCACCAGGCCGACCAACTTCGCGGGGATGACGACGACGACCCCGGCCGTCTGCGTGACCCCCGACCACACCAGCCCGGGCAGCACGCTCAGCGGCTGCCGCTGGTTCTCGAGCGCGGCGCTGACGCCGAGGAAGCCCACCGACACCTGCTCGGGCTTGCCGTCAGCGCCGATCACCGGATTGCCCTGGGCGTCGGTCTTGTCGCGCGCGGCCCGCGCCGGGGTCACGGTGACCGGCACGAGGGCGCCGTCACGGCGGACGACGAGTTGCAGCGGCGTGTCCGCGCTCGCCCTGATCGTCCGCTGGACCTGCGCCCAGTCGGTCACGGTCTGCCCGTTGACCTGGGCGACCTCGTCACCCACCCGGAGCCCGCTGTGCGCGGCGGGGCGCGGCGGGGTCCGACGGGGTGCAGGCCCGGTCGGCGGGCGCCTGAGCCGGCAGGATGCACTGGCTGACCGAGCCGACCTTCGGCACGGCCGTGGTCACGCCCAGGGCGCAGAAGGTGAACGCGAGCAGCACGACCGCGACGACGAGGTTCATCACCGGGCCGCCGAGCATGATGACGAGCCGCTGGGGGACCGGGCGCTGGTAGAAGAGGCGGCCGGCGTCCTCGGGGTGGATCTCGCGCTGCGCGTCCTGGCGGGCCTGCTCGGCGATGAGGGCCCAGCGGCCCTTGTCGTCGGGGCGCGCGACCCGTCACGCCGCGGCGGGAACATGCCGATCATGCGCACGTAGCCGCCCAACGGAACGGCCTTGACGCCGTACTCCGTGTCGCCGACGCGGCGCGACCACACCGTCGGCCCGAAGCCGACCATGTACTGGGTGCACTTGACGCCGAAGCGCTTGGCAGGCACCAGGTGCCCGATCTCGTGCAGGGCGATCGACAGCAGGATCCCCACGACGAGGGCGAGCACGCCCAGCAGGTACATCAGGCCGATCCCTTCGTGGCTCCCGCCTGCACGGCGGGCGCCGCTGTCGTCACCAGCTCCCGGGCCCGTCGCCGGGCCCAGGCGTCCGCGGCGAGCACTCCCGCCAGGTCGGGCCCCTCCTCCGCCTCGCCCGCTCGCGCGTCGCCGTGCTCGCGCACGACCCGCTCGACGGTGTCGACGATGTCGAGGAACCCGATCCGGCCGGCGAGGAAGGCGCTGACGCACTCCTCGTTCGACGCGTTGTACACGGCAGGATACGTCCCGCCCGGACCGCCGACCCGACGTGCCAGCCGGACGGCGGGGAACGCCTCGTCGTCGAGCGGCTCGAAGGTCCACCCGAACGGCCGGTCGAGGCGCAGGGCCGGCGCTGCGCCCGGCACCCGCTCCGGCCACGCCAGGCCCAGGGCGATCGGCAGCCGCATGTCCGGCGGCGAGCACTGCGCGATGGTCGAGCCGTCCGCGAACTCGACCATCGAATGCACGACCGACTGCGGGTGGACCCACACGTCGATGCGGTCGAGGGGGACGCCGAAGAGCAGGTGCGCCTCGACGACCTCGAGGCCCTTGTTGACGAGCGTCGCGGAGTTCGTGGTGACGAGGGGACCCATGTTCCACGTCGGGTGCGCGAGGGCCTGCTCGGGCGTGACCCCGGCGAGCTCGGCGCGGCGCCGGCCGCGGAACGGGCCGCCGCTGGCCGTCAGCACCAGCCGCGCCACCTCGGCGGGCGCGCCCGACCGCAGGCACTGCGCCAGTGCCGAGTGCTCGGAGTCGACCGGAACGATCTGGCCCGGCCCCGCGGCTCGCGTCACGAGGGGGCCGCCGATGATCAGCGACTCCTTGTTCGCGAGTGCCAGGGTGCTGCCGGCCGCCAGCGTGGCCAGCGTCGGCTCGAGGCCGGCGGCGCCGCTCATCCCGTTGAGCACGACGTCCGCCCCGAGGCCCGCCACCTCGCAGGCGGCGTCCGGGCCCGCCAGCACGCGAACGGCACCGGCTCCCGCCTGCTCCAGCGCCACCCGCACCGCGCCGGCGGCGTCGGCCCGCGCCACGGCGACGACGGCGGGCCGGAGCCGTACGGCCTGCTCCGCGAGCAGGGCGGGCCGGCCGCCCTCGGCCGCCAGCGCCACCACCCGGAACCGGTCAGGGTTGCGGGCGATGACGTCGATGGCCTGGGTGCCGATCGAGCCCGTGGAACCGAGCAGGACGACGTCGCGGCGGGTCATCCGCTGATTGTCCCGGTCCGGCGCGGGTCGCCACCCGGCGGGTGGCGCGCAGGCGTGGGCCGGATGGGGGATGCACGGCCCCGGGACTGGCCGGCGCCGCACGACGGCCGACCGGAGACCCGTGCACGATCCCGCCTCGACCCGCACCCGGCCGCCGCGCCGGCTGGTGCGCGTCCTCGCAGCCGCCGGCGCCTCGGCGGCCCTGGGGTGGGTCGCCGGATCCCCGGCCGGGGCGTCGGCACCCCGGGCTCTGGACGCCGCGCCCGCCCGGCTGGCGCTCACGGCCCCCGCCCCGGCGGCGCTCACGGCCCCCGCGCGGCCGGCGCTGGCCGGAGCCCACCGGGCACTCGGCACCCGGGTGCTGCCCGCCATGACGGCGGCCGGCAGCGACGCGCCGACCGCCGCCGCCACCGCCACCGCCTACTGGACCCGGCGGCGGATGGCTGCGGCCCGCCCCGCCGATGTGGCCACGGTGGCTGCCGGGGTGCGGCAGACGCGCGCGAGCGGGCTCGACGCGTACCTGCACCGGATCGCCCCGGGGCGCGGCGCGTCGACGCTCACAGTGCCGGGGACGCCGTGGGCCGCTGGCGGCCTCGTGGCGCGCACGACCGGGAAGGTGTTCTTCAGCCTCGGCCCCGACGACTACGTCTGCAGCGGCAGCGCCGTCGACGCGCCCGATCGCTCGACCGTGCTCACCGCGGGCCACTGCGTCGTCGATCCCGAGACGGGTACCGCGGCGACGAACTGGGTCTTCGTACCCGGCTACCGCGACGGCGTCGCCCCCTATGGGATCTTCGCCGCGACCCACCTGGCGCCCACCGACGGGTGGCGAACGAGCCAGGACTTCGACGTCGACGTGGCCTTCGCCGACGTCGCCCGCAACGCGGCCGGCCAGCGTCTGGAGGACGCCGTCGGCGCCCAGCCGCTCGCCTTCGGCGCGGCCCGGGGACAGGCCGTGTCCGCGTTCGGCTATCCGGCGGCAGCCCCGTGGACGGGCGAACGACTGGTGCAGTGTGCCGGAGTGGTCCGCCCCGACCCGACGGCGTCCCCGTCCGGTGACCAGGGGCTGGCCTGCACCATGACCGGTGGCTCGAGCGGCGGACCCTGGTTCGCGGCGTTCGACCGGCGGACCGGCCGGGGCACCGTGACGTCGCTGACGAGCTTCTCGTACAGCGACGCCCCCGGCGTCCTCTACGGCCCCTACCTCGGCGACGTCGCCCAGGCGCTCTACACGTCGGTCGCCTCGACGCCCGGCCTCTGACCCCGAGGGGTGGTGGTCAAGGAATTCTCGGCCGACTCGTTCACTGGCCTGTGGACAAGTCGGCCGAGAATTCCTTGATCACCGCTAGGAGAAGTGGGGGTCGACCCGCGGGGGGCTAGAGCGGGATGCCGACGTACTTCGTCTCGAGGTACTCGTCGATGCCCTCGGCGCCACCCTCGCGGCCGAAGCCCGACTGCTTGACGCCCCCGAACGGTGCCGCCGGGTTCGACACGATCCCGGCGTTGAGGCCGACCATGCCCGTGTCGAGCCCCTCGGCCACCCGCAACGCGCGGTTCAGGTCCTGGGTGTAGGCGTACGCGACCAGGCCGTACTCGGTGTCGTTCGCCAGCCGCAGCCCCTCCGCGTCGTCGGCGAAGGTGACGATCGGCGCGACCGGGCCGAAGACCTCCTCCTTGAGAAGCCGCGCACCGCGGCCGGACGCCGTTCAGCACCGTCGGCGCGTAGAAGTAGCCGCGCTCGCCGACGCGGTCGCCACCGGTCAGCACCTCGGCGCCGGTCTCGAGCGCGTCCTGCACGAGCTCCCCGACCTTGCGCTGCGACGGCAGGTCGACCAAGGGGCCGACGTCCACGCCCTCCTCGGTGCCCCGGCCGACGACGAGCGCGCCCATCCGCTCGGCGAGCCGGCGGGCGAACTCGTCGGCGACGGAGGAGTGCACGATGAACCGGTTCGCCGCCGTGCAGGCCTCGCCCATGTTGCGCATCTTGGCGAGCATGGCGCCGTCGACGGCCTTCTCGAGGTCGGCGTCGGCGAACACCAGGAACGGCGCGTTGCCGCCCAGCTCCATCGAGACCCGCAGCAGCTGCTCCGCCGACTGCTCCACGAGCCGCTTGCCGACCTCGGTCGATCCCGTGAACGAGAGCTTGCGCAGCCGCGGGTCGCGGATCAGCGGTTCCATCACCTTCCCGGTGGTGGACGTCGTGATCACGTTGAGGACGCCGTCGGGCAGCCCGGCCTCGACGAGGATCTGCGCGAGCGCGTACATCGAGAGCGGCGTCTGCGAGGCGGGCTTGACGACCATCGTGCAGCCGGCGGCGACCGCCGGGCCGATCTTGCGGGTGCCCATCGCCATCGGGAAGTTCCACGGGGTGATGAACAGGCACGGGCCGACCGGCTGCTTCATCGTGAGCAGCCGGCTCGCGCCGTTCGGCGCCACCGACCAGCGGCCGGCGATGCGCACCGACTCCTCCGAGAACCAGCGGAAGAACTCCGCGGCGTAGGCGATCTCGGCCTTGCTCTCCTTGACGGGCTTGCCCATCTCGAGCGTCATGAGCAGGGCCAGGTCGTCGGCACGGGCGGTGATCAGCTCGAAGGCCCGCCGGAGGATCTCGCCGCGCTCCCTCGGCGGCGTCGCGGCCCACCCGGGCGCGGCGGCCACCGCGGCGTCGAGCGCGGCCCGGCCGTCGTCCACGGTCGCGTCGGCGACCTGGGTCAGCACCTCCTGCGTCGACGGGTCGTCGACGCCGAAGGTCCCCTCGCCGCTGCCCGGCCGCCAGCGGCCGCCGATGAAGAGCCCGGTCCGGACGCCGCCCAGCACGGCGCGCTCCCGCTCCGGCGTGACAGCCGCCGACCCGTTCGCGGGGGTCCCGGCCGGTGTGGTCGGACCGCTGGCCGTCTCCGCGCTGCTCGACGTCGTCGTCATCGTTGCCTCCGTGGTCGCCCGCGTGCCTCGCCCTGCCCCACTCATCCTGCCTGCTGCCCGGGCGTGTGCATCGGGGGGTGCACGGGGGGCGGAGCCCCCGGTGGGTCGCGCTCCTGCAGCCCCCAGTCCGGGCCCAGCTGCCCCAGCCGGTCGAGGAACGGCACCGCGTCGAAGGCCTCGGGGCCGAGCACGCCGGTGCCTGCCCAGGTGCCCTCGGCGAGGAGCTCGAGGGCGATCACGGGGTTCACCGCCGTCTGCCAGACCACGCACTGGCTGCCGTACTCCGCCATCGACCAGGCGTTGTCCACCACGTGGTGCAGGTACACCTCGCGCGGCTGCCCGTCCTTGCCCGTCCCGGTGACCCACAGACCCGCGCAGGTCGCCCCGCGCATGCGGTCGCCCAGCGTCGCCGGGTCGGGCAGGCAGGCGGCGACGACGTCGCGCGGGCTGACCCGGGCGCGACCCTCCGCCGCGCGCACGGTGACCGGATCGGTGCCGTCCAGCCCGAGCTTGTGCAGGGTCTCGAGGACGCCGATGAACTCGCTGCCGAGCCCGTACTTGAACGTCGCCCGCCGGGCCTTCACCCAGCGGGGCATGAGGAGCACCTCCTCGTGCTCGACGTTGACGCACTCGACCGGCCCGATCCCACCGGGGAAGTCGAAGACCTCGGGCTCGCTGAACGGCGGGGTGGTGAACCAGCCGCGGTCCGGCCTCCCAGACCACGGGCGGGTTCAGGCACTCCTCGATGGTGGTCCAGATCGAGAACGAGGGCGCGAAGTCGTACCCGTCGACCACGAGGTTCGCCCCGTCGCGCACCCCGAGCTCGTCGATCTCGCTGAAGAGGTGGTCGGCGGCGTACCGGGCGAACACGTCGGACAGGCCCGGCTCGACGCCGACGCCGACGAGCGCGAGCCGGCCGGCCTCCTCCCAGCGGGCCGCCTGCGCGAACTGCTCGTCGCCGAGCTTGACGCCGGGCAGCTCGTGCGGCCGCTCGGGGTGCGGCCGGGACAGGCTCATGGCCATGTCGAGGTAGTCGGCGCCGGCGGCGAGCGCCCCCTCGAACACCGGCATCACGAAGCGCGGGTCCACCGCGTTGAGCACGTGGGTGGCCCGCTCCTGCCGGGCGAGGGCCGCGACGGCGGCGGCGTCCGAGGCGTCGACCCGGGCGGGCGAGAACCGTGGGTCCGCGACGGCGGCGACCGCGGCACCCGCCCGTGCCTCGTCGACGTCCGCGACCACGCAGTGCTCGAAGAAGTCGCGGCGAGCGAGGGTGCGGGCGAAGGCGGCGCCGACGCCGCCCGAGCCCACGACGAGGATGCGCACGATGGGAGTCCTCTCGAACGGGGCGGGATGGGCCGGGGTCACGCGGGGTCGAGCGGGGTGGGGCGGGACGGAGCGGGCCGGGCCTGGCCGGGCTGCCCGCTTCGGGTCGCCGCGGGCGGGCCGCTGCGGGCGGTCAGGCCGGCGGCGGGTCGGCGACCACGCAGAAGACGTTGCCCTGCGGGTCGGTCATCTGCTGCCACCAGACACCCAGGCTCTCGAGGAGTTCGGTGACGGGCTCCCCCACCCGCGACCCGCCGAGGGACTCGAGGTGGGCGACGTGGGCCTCGGCGTCCGGGGGGTGCAGGTCGACGTGCATCCGGTTCTTGCCGGCGGCCGGCTCACCGACCCGCTGCAGGATCACGACGGGCTGGCCCGGCACCTCGCGGTCGCGCGGCACGAGCACGAGGAACGCCCCGAGGTCCGCCGCGAGCCGGTAGCCGAGGGCCTCCTGCCAGAAGCCGGCGATCTCGGCCGGGTCGACGGTGTCGAGCACCACCGAGACGCGCACGCCTCAGCCCTGCAGCAGGCGCGCGCGGCGCGATCGCACGAGCTCGGCGCCCACGACGATGACGAAGGCCAGCAGGAACATGAAGGTCCCGATGACGTACGCCTGCGCGGGGATCCCGCGCTGGGCCGAGACGTAGACGAACTTCGGGAAGGTGTTCACGGCGCCCGAGGTGAAGTTCGTGATGATGTAGTCGTCGAACGACAGGCTGAACGCCAGCAGCGCCGCACCGAGGATGCCCGGCGCCACCAGCGGCAGCGTCACCCGCCGGAACGTCTGGATCTCGTTCGCGTAGAGGTCCATCGCGGCCTGCTCGAGCCGTGGGTCGAGGCTGGCGATGCGCGCCTTGACGGCGACCACGACGAAGCTGATGCAGAACATGACGTGCGCGATGACGATCGTGGTGAACCCGAGGTCGACACCGGCGTTGAGGAACAGCGTCAGCAGCGAGGCGGCGAGCACGATCTCGGGCGTGGCCATCGGCAGGAAGATCAGCAGGTTCGTCGCGGTCCGGCCGCGGAACCGGTGCCGGGCCAGCGCGAAAGCGATCATCGTGCCGAGGATCGTCGCCACCACGGTCGCCAGCACGCCGATCTTCAGGCTGGTCCCCAGGGCGTTGCAGACGTCGGGCGCCCCGCACGGGTTCTTCCAGTTCGCGGTGGTGAAGCCGCGCCAGGTGAGGTTGTCCTTGCCGCCCTCGTTGAAGGAGTACACGGCGATGTAGGCGATGGGCGTGAAGATGTACGCGAAGGCGATCACGCCGTAGATGCGCAGGGCGTTGTGCCCGAGCCAGCGCCGCGCGCGTGCGCCCCCGTTCACACGAGCTCCTCGGTGCCCGCGCGCCGGATGTAGAGGAAGACGAGCACGAGGATCACCGCCATGAGCACGAACGACAGCGTGGCCGCCGTCGGGTAGTCGACCACCTGGAAGAAGCGGCTCTCGATCACGTTGCCGATCATCCGGTTCTGGACGCCGCCGAGCAGGGCCGCGTTGACGTAGTCGCCGGCGGCGGGGATGAACGTGAGCAGGGTGCCCGCGACGATGCCGGGCATGGTCAGCGGCAGGGTCACCTTGCGGAGCACGGTCAGCGGGTTCCCGTAGAGATCCGCGCCGGCCTCCAGCAGCCGTGGGTCGAGCCGCTCGATGCTGGCGTACAGCGGCAGGGTCATGAACGGGAGGAAGTTGTAGGTGATCCCGGCGATGACCGCGGTGGTGCTCGCCGTGAGGGCCATCGTCTCGGGGATCACGTGCAGGCTCTTCAGGGTCGTGACGATGAACCCCTCCTCGCCGAGGATCTGCCGCCACGCCAGGGTGCGCAGGATGAAGCTGCAGAAGAACGGCGCCACGACCAGCACGAGGAGCAGGTTGCGCCAGCGGCCGGCCTTGAAGGCGATCATGTAGGCGAGCGGGTAGCCGATCAGCAGGCACAGCACCGTCGCGGTCCCGGCGTAGGCGAAGGACCGGATCAGCTGGGTGGAGTACTCCTGGATGGCGTCGGCGTAGTTCGCGAACCGGAAGGTCTGGTCGAACACGCCGATCTCGCCGCTGGGATCCGGCGTCTGCGTGGACGTGCCGAAGAGCGTGACGATCGGGATGGCGAAGAAGACGGCCAGCCAGGCCAGGCCCGGCAGCAGCAGCAGGTAGGGGGTGCGGCGTCGGCCACGGCGCGAGGGGGGCGCGGCGGCGGCCGGGTCGCCGACGATCTCGGTGCGGGCGACCCCGGCGATGGCCATCGGGCGCCCCTCAGCCGGCGACGACGCGCTGGGGCGTCGCGCCGGAGTCGGCGGAGCCGGAGGCGTCGCGCAGGTCACCGACGCCGTCCTCGGTGCGGGTGCCCTCGGTGGGGTCGCCGGCCAGGGCGAAGGTGTGCTCGACGTCCCAGGTCAGGACCACCGGGGTCCCGCCGGGGAACCGCTCCCCCAGGCCCAGGTTCTGGGCGAAGACCACCGCGTGCTGACCCCAGGGCAGCCTGACGAGGTACTGCGTCGAGACGCCGCTGAAGCTGGCGTCGACGACCGTGCCGCCGGTCAGCCGGTTCTCCCCCGGCGCGGCCTCGTCCCCGTCGGCCCGCAGGTGGATCTTCTCGGGCCGGACGCCGACGAGCAGGCCCGCGCCCTCGTCGGCCGGGAGCCGGTCGGCGGGGACCGCGAGGGCCTGACCGCCACAGTCGACGACCGCACGCCCGCCGTCCCGGCCGGTGGCGCGGGCGGGGAAGAGGTTGGACTGCCCGAGGAAGTTCGCGACGAAGGTCGTGCTCGGCCGCTCGTAGAGGGCGGCGGGTGCGCCGAGCTGCTCGATCCGGCCGGCGTTCATCACCGCGACCGTGTCGGCCATGGTCATGGCCTCCTCCTGGTCGTGCGTGACGTGGACGAACGTGATGCCCACCTCGGTCTGGATCCGCTTGAGCTCGATCTGCATCTGGCGCCGCAGCTTGAGGTCGAGCGCGCCGAGCGGCTCGTCGAGGAGCAGCACCTTGGGCCGGTTGACGATGGCCCGGGCCAGGGCGATGCGCTGCTGCTGCCCGCCGGACAGCTGGGCGGGCTTGCGGCGCGCCAGGTGCGGCAGCTCGACGAGCTCGAGAGCCTGCTCCACCTCGCGGCGCACCTCCTTCGAGCCGCGCCGGCGCAGGCCGAACGCCACGTTCTCGAAGACGTCGAGATGGGGGAACAGGGCGTAGTTCTGGAACACGGTGTTGACCGGCCGGCGGAAGGGCCTGGCGTGGGTGATGTCGAGGTCCCCGAGATGGATCACCCCGATGGTGGGCTCCTCCAGGCCCGCCACCATCCGCAGCGTGGTGGTCTTGCCGCAGCCGGACGGGCCGAGCAGGGCGAAGAACGACCCCTGCGGGATGCGCAGTGTGAGGTCGTCGACCGCGGTGAAGGTGCCGAAACGCTTCGTGACCTCGGTCAGCCGTAGGTCCTCGCCCGCCGTCGCGGCGGCCACGGCCGGTCCGCTCATGCCCCCAGGACCTTCTGGAACGCCTGCGTGTACTTCGTCTCGGTGACGGGGTCGAGCTTGGTGAAGACCTGCACCTTCGACAGCTCGTCCTGCGTCGGGAAGATGAGCGGGCTCGCGGCGAGAGCCTTGTCGATCTTCATCATCTCCTGCTGGGCCCCCTGCACCGGGCAGATGTAGTTCACGTAGGCGGCCACCTCGGCGGCCACCTTCGGGTCGTAGTAGTAGTCGATCAGGGTCTCGGCGTTCTTCTTGTGCGGCGACCCGATCGGGATCATGAGGTTGTCGCTCCACAGCGTGCCGCCCGAGTCGGGGAGCACGAACTCCCACTTGTTCCCGTTCTCGGCGTTCAGCTGGAAGATGTCGCCCGACCAGCCGATCACGGCGAGGGCGTCGCCGCTGATCAGGTCCTCCTTGTAGGAGTTGCCCTTGACCTGGCGGATCTGGCCGTTGTTCAGCTGGGTCTCGAGCACGGCCAGCGCCTTGTCGAACTGCTCCTGGGACATCGGCTTGTCGATGTCGGTGCCCTGGCTGCGCATGATGATGCCCAGGGTGTCGCGCCACTCCGACAGCACCTCGACCCGGCCCTTGAGGTCGGGCCGCCACAGGTCGTCGACCGTCTTGACCGGCTTGACCTTGGTCTTGTTGTAGGCGATGCCGGCGAACCCGGACTGCCAGGTGAGGGTGTACTGCCGGCCCGGGTCGAAGCTGACGTCCTGGAGCGCCGGCAGGATGTTCTTCGCGTTGGGCATCGAGCCCTGGTCGAACTTCTGCACGTAGCCCTGGCGGACCAGGCGCCCGGCCATCCAGTCGGTGAGGACGATCACGTCCTTGCCGATGTCCTGGCCCTGCTTGAGCTGCGCCTGGATCTTGCCGTAATAGGTGTCGTTGTCCTCGATGTCCTCGGCGTAGGTCGCCTTGAGGCCGGTCTTCTTCTGGAAGGCATCGAGGGTGGGGTAGGTCTTGCCGTCGTCGGACTTGTCGAGGTAAAGCGTCCAGTTCGCCCAGTTGACGACCTTCTCGGTCGCGGACCGGTCCGCCGCGGCGGCGGGCCCCGCGGCGGCGGCCGAGCCGCTGCCGGCCGGCGCGGCGGACGAGCCGCCGCTGCCCTTCGTGCCACACGCGGCGAGCAGCGCACCGAGCCCGAGGGCGCCGGCCCCTCCCAGGACCGATCGGCGTGACGGGCCGCCCGCGAGCGCGCGCACGACGGCGGCGGCTTCGGGCGAGAGGGGCGGGCGGCGACGGGTCATCAGGCGGGGACCTTTCTCGGCGGCCGGGTCGGCGGGCCGCGGTCGCGGCCGGCTCCCGGTGCACGGGCTGCACGGACGCCGCGTGACGAAGGGTGTCGCGCGACGGGCCGGGAGTCACACGCTGTGAGTCACGGATGCTGGGGATGTTGCCACGGATTCGTCACGCTTCTCAATGCGCTACCGCACATCTGCACACCACCGGAGCCTATCGGCAACGGAATCGTTACCCTGGCGCCGATGCAGGCGCACGGATCCGTGTCATCTCGCCCTGCGCCGCCCGCGCTGGAGGACGACGTGACCGTGACCGAAGGACAGCCCGCCCTGCGCTACCGCGGCCTGTCGCTGTGGCTCGACACGATCGCGGCCACGGGTGCCGACGACCTCGTGCCACGGCCGCCGCTGCCCGGTGACACGAGCGTGGACGTCGCCGTCGTCGGCGCCGGCTACACCGGGCTGTGGACGGCGTACTCGCTGCTGGTGGCGGACCCGTCGCTGCGGGTTCTCGTGCTCGAGGCGGAGATCGCGGGCTTCGGCGCCAGCGGGCGCAACGGCGGCTGGTGCTCCGCGCTCTTCCCCGCCTCGTTCGAGTCCCTGGTCCGGCGGCACCGGCGCGAGCCCGCCCTGGCGATGCGCCGCGTGATGAACGGCACAGTGACGGAGGTGGGCCGAGCCGTGGCGGAGGAGGGCATCGACGCGCACTGGGCCCAGGGCGGCACCGTCGTGCTGGCGCGCACCCCCGTGCAGCTCGAGCGCGCCCGGGCGGCCGTGGCCGCCGATGCCGCGGCGGACGGCGTCGACGGCCTGGAGCTCCTCGACGCCCGGGCGGCCGCCGACCGCGTGGGTGCGACCGGGGTGCTGGGGGCGACGTACACCCCGCACTGCGCCCGGGTGCACCCCGCCCGCCTGGTACGGGGGCTGGCCCGCGCGGTGGAGCGTCGCGGGGGCGTCGTCCACGAGCGGACCCGCGCGCTCCGGCTGCTCCCGGGCGCCAGCGGCCCCGGAACGGCCGGGGCGGCCCTGCCTGCGGTCGTGACCGACCGTGGCACGGTCCGGGCCCGGTTCGTCGTGCGGGCGACCGAGGCCTGGACCGCCCAGCTGCCGGGCTCGCACCGCGACGTGGCCCCCGTGTACTCGCTCATGGTGGCGACCGAGCCGCTACCGGCGTCGTTCTGGGCCCGGGCCGGGCTGGCGGCCGGCGAGACGTTCGCCGACCACCGCCACCTGGTGATCTACGGGCAGCGGAGCGCGGACGACCGGCTGGTGTTCGGCGGGCGGGGCGCCCCGTACCACGCGGGGTCGCGGATCGAGGCCGCGTTCGACCGCGAGGACGCCGTCTTCGCGGCCCTGCGGTCGACGGTCACCGAGCTCTTCCCCGACCTGCGCGGCCACGCCTTCACTCACGCCTGGGGCGGCCCGCTGGCCATCCCGCGCGACTGGCACGCCGGCGTCGGGCTCGACCCCGTGACCGGCCTGGCCTGGGCAGGCGGCTACGTCGGCGACGGGGTCGGCACGAGCAACCTGGCCGGCCGGACCCTTGCCGACCTCGTGCTCGGCCGCGACACGGAGCTGACGCGGCTGCCATGGGTCGGCCACCGCTCGCCCCGCTGGGAGCCGGAACCGCTGCGCTGGCTGGGCATCAACGCGGGCCTGCGGGCGATGACGGCCGCGGACGCCGAGGAGCGCGTCACCGGCCGCCCCAGCCTGACAGCCAGAGCCCTGGCCCCGCTGCTGGGCCACTGACGACGTGCAGGGCCTCGCGCCGTGCCGAGTCACTCAAGACTTTCCAGCTGATCATGCAATCCGGGTTGATCATGGCTTGCCATGATCAACCCGGATTGCATGATCAGCTGCCCGAACATCGGGCGGAAGCGGCGCTGCGCGCCGGCTTCACCCGATGTTCGCCATCACGTGCTTGATCCGCGTGTAGTCCTCGAAGCCGTACATCGACAGGTCCTTGCCGTAGCCGGAGTGCTTGAACCCGCCGTGCGGCATCTCGGCGACGATCGGGATGTGGGTGTTGATCCACACGCAGCCGAAGTCGAGCCGACGGGCCATCCGCATGGCCCGGCCGAAGTCCTTCGTCCAGACCGACGACGCCAGGCCGTAGTCGACCCCGTTGGCCCAGCGGAGCGCCTCGTCCTCGTCGGTGAAGCGCTGGACCGTGATGACCGGCCCGAAGATCTCGTTCTGGATCGCCTCGTCGTCCTGGCGCAGGCCGTCGACCACCGTGGGCTCCAGGTAGAAGCCGTCGCCCAGGCTCGACACCCGCGAGCCGCCCGCGAGCACGCTCGCGTGGTCGGGCAGCCGGCTCAGGAAGCCGCTGACCCGCTCGAGCTGGGAGGCGTTGTTGACCGGGCCGACGAAGGCCTCGGCGTCGTCGGGCAGGCCGACGCGGGTGGCCTTGGCCTGCTCCGACAGGGCCGCGGCGAAGTCGTCGTGCACGCGGGGGCCGGCGAGCACGCGGGTCGCGGCGGTGCAGTCCTGCCCCGCGTTGAAGTAGCCCGCGATGGCGATCGCCTCGGCCGCCGCCTCGACGTCGGCGTCGTCGAAGACGATCACCGGCGCCTTGCCGCCGAGCTCGAGGTGCACGCGCTTGACGTCCTTGGCGGCCGACTCGGCCACCTGCGTGCCCGCCCGGACGGACCCGGTGATGGCGACGAGCTGCGGCGTCGGGTGCTCGACCAGCATGCGGCCGGTGTCCCGGTCGCCCGTGATCACGTTCAGGACGCCCGGCGGCAGGAACTCGCCGGCGATCTCGGCGAGCAGCAGCGTGGTCTCGGGTGTGGTGTCGCTGGGCTTGAGGACGATCGTGTTGCCGGCGGCCAGGGCCGGCGCGATCTTCCAGACGGCCATCATCATCGGGTAGTTCCACGGGGTGACCTGCCCGACGACACCGATCGGCTCGCGGCGCACGAACGAGGTGTGCCCCGCCATGTACTCGCCGGCGGCCCGCCCCTCGAGGACGCGCGCGGCGCCGGCGAAGAAGCGGATCTGGTCGACCATCGGAGGGATCTCCTCCGAGGTGGTCACCGCGTAGGGCTTGCCGGTGTCCTCGCCCTCCAGGCGCACGAACTCGTCAGCGCGGGCCTCGACGGCGTCGGCGATCTTCAGGAGCGCCCGCTGGCGCTCGGACGGGGTGGCGTCGCGCCAGGTCTCGAAGGCGTCGGCGGCCGCGGCATAGGCGGCGTCGACATCGGCCTGACCCGACACCGGGGCCGAGGCGACGACCTCTCCCGTGGCGGGGTTGACGACGTCGCTGCGGGTGTCGGACGTCGCCTCGCGGTACTCCCCGGCCACGAAGTTGCGCAGCACACGGGGCGAGGTCTGGGTCACGGTGGCTCCCTGTCGAGGTGGGCGGGCGGGCCCCGGCGGCCTCGCCCCGACCGGATGGACTGTAGCGCGCCGACGACCGTAATCAACAGGAGCGGATGTGCTCTGCGACGGAATCCACGCAGCAGACGTCCCTCGGCGACGGATTCGGTCGTGGGTGCACTTGCCAACCCCCCGCCCCAGCAGCCACCCTTGCCTCGTGTCCAGCCCCTCGGCCGCCAAAGGTCAGCACCTCACGCTCGACGAGACGTCCAAGCGGATCATCGAGCAGCTGCAGGCCGACGGCCGCCGGCCCTACGCCGCCATCGGCAAGGCCGTCGGCCTCTCGGAGGCCGCGGTGCGGCAGCGGGTGCAGCGGCTCCTCGAGACGGGGGTCGTGCAGATCGTCGCGGTGACCGACCCGGTCCAGGTGGGTTTCTCCCGCCAGGCCATGGTCGGGCTGCGGATCGACGGCGACGTCACCTGCGTGGCGGAGCAGGTCGCGCAGCTGCCGGAGGTCGACTACGTCGTCGTCACCGCGGGCTCCTACGACCTGCTCGTCGAGGTCGTCTGCGAGGACGACGAGCACCTGCTCGACCTCGTCTCGCGCCGGCTCCGCGTCCTGCCGGGCGTCAGGAGCAGCGAGACCTTCGTCTACTTGAAGCTGCGCAAGCAGCGCTACGACTGGGGAACACGATGACCACCACGCCGCAGACATTCGCCCAGGCCGGCGCCGACTCGCTCGCCGACCGGGCCCGTGATCACCTCTGGATGCACTTCACCCGGCACTCCACCTACGAGCACGGCGGCCACGTGCCCGTCATCGTCCGGGGCGAGGGCGCCTACATCTGGGACGACCAGGGCAGGCGCTACCTCGACGGTCTGGCGGGTCTCTTCACGGTGCAGGTGGGCCACGGGCGGGAGGAGCTGGCGGACGCCGCCGCGAAGCAGGCGCGCGAGCTCGCTTTCTTCCCACTCTGGTCGTACGCCCACCCGCGCGCCATCGAGCTGGCGGAACGGCTGGCGGCGGGCGCGCCGGGCGACCTGAACCGGGTCTTCTTCACCACCGGCGGCGGCGAGGCGGTCGAGACCGCCTGGAAGCTCGCCAAGCAGTACTGGAAGCTCGTCGGGAAGCCGATGAAGCACAAGGTCATCTCGCGGTCCGTCGCCTACCACGGCACCCCGCAGGGAGCCCTGTCGATCACGGGCATCCCCGCTGCCAAGGAGATGTTCGAGCCGCTCGTGCCGGGCGGCTTCAAGGTGCCCAACACGAACCTGTACCGGGCACCGGAGCACCTTCGCAACGACCCGAAGGCCTTCGGGCTCTGGGCCGCCGACCGCATCGCCGAGGCGATCGAGTTCGAGGGTCCGGACACCGTGGCCGCGGTCTTCCTGGAGCCCGTACAGAACTCCGGCGGATGCTTCCCGCCGCCGCCCGGCTACTTCGACCGGGTCCGCGAGATCTGCGACCGCTACGACGTCCTGCTGGTCAGCGACGAGACGATCTGCGCCTTCGGCCGCATCGGCGGGATGTTCGCCTGCGAGGACCTGCGCTACCAGCCCGACATGATCACCTGCGCCAAGGGCATGACCAGCGGCTACTCCCCCATCGGCGCCATGATCGCCAGTGAGCGCCTGTTCGAGCCGTTCAGGACCGGGACGACGTACTTCCCCCACGGCTACACGTTCGGCGGCCACCCGGTGTCGGCGGCCGTGGCGATGGCCAATCTCGACATCTTCGAGCGCGAGGGGCTCAACCAGCACGTACGCGAGCAGGCGCCGGCCTTCCGCGCGACGCTCGAGAAGCTGCTCGACCTGCCGATCGTCGGCGACGTCCGCGGTGAGGGGTTCTTCTACGGGATCGAGCTGGTCAAGGACAAGGCCACCCGCGAGACGTTCGACGACGACGAGAGCGAGCGCCTGCTGCGCGGATTCCTCTCCAAGGCGCTGTTCGACGCCGGCCTCTACTGCCGGGCCGACGACCGCGGCGACCCGGTCGTGCAGCTGGCGCCACCCGTGATCATCGGCCAGAGCGAGTTCGACGACATCGAGTCGACGCTGCGGAGCGTGCTCACGGAGGCCTGGAACCGCCTCTGACGGAGCAGCACCCCTCCAGCGTGCCCCGGTCGCCTTGCGGCCGGGGCACGCTGGGTGACCGCGGGGCAGCCGGGCGAGCGGCCCGAACACCACCCCGGCGGACGGCTTGGGCGCGACCGGCGGATGCCGACGGGTCGGGTGTCCGATCCGGAGGAGTCCCCCACGTGCCTCGCCCCCCGCTCGCCGTGCCCGAGCGCCGTGCCCACCGACACCAGCGGCCGCGCCCGCTCCTCGCCCTCCCGCGCCGGCGCCGCGGCGCCCCCCGCCATCTGGCGGTCCCGCCGGCCACGGCGACCCGGGGCCGCCCGTCGCTGCGACTCGCACCGGGGCCTGTCGGCCTGCTCGTCGCGGGCGCCGTCCTGCTGGTCGGCTCGGGCGCCCTGGGCGCGGGGCCGCAGCTGGTGCTGCACGACGGCGCCGCGCCGGCGGCCGCCGCCGTCCCGGTGCCCGCGGCGCCGGTGACCCCGCCCGCGGCCATCGAGGACCTCTCGCCCTACGAGCCGCAGGTGTCGTGCAACCCCGTGGCGATGCCGGGCGCGGTTCGCCTCGGCGACCTGCTCCGCGCCACCTACCCCGGCACCTCCTACGGGATCGCGCGCCCGTGCTGGAGCGACGGGTTCACCAGTGAACACTACGAGGGCCGGGCGGTCGACTGGATGATCTCCGGGCGCGACCCCGCGCAGGCCGCCCGCGCTCGCGCGGTGCTCGACTGGCTGCTGCGCCCCGACGCCAGGGGCCGGCCGTACGCCAACGCCCGCCGGCTCGGCGTGATGTACCTGATCTGGAACGACCACATCTGGGGCGCCTACCGGGCAGGTGAGGGCTGGCGGCCCTACTCGACGTGCGCCGCGCACCCCGAGCGCTCCTCGGACACCGCCTGCCACCGCGACCACATCCACATCTCGCTCAGCTGGGCGGGCGCGACCGGCAGCACGTCGTTCTGGACCGGCCACGTGGCCCCGATCGACTACGGCCCGTGCGTCCCCGTGGACCTCAACTGGGCCGCCCCCTACAGCGGCTCCCGCGGTGTGCCGTGCCCCCCGCACCGGACCGTCACGGCGCCCCCGGGGTCGTCGTCGGCGACGGCCGCGCTGTACCGAGCGGCCGGCGCGCGGCTCGCCCCCGGCGCCCAGGGCCCGCTGGTCGGCGCCCTGCAGCGCTCCCTGGGGCTAGCCGTGGACGGCGACTTCGGCCCGCGCACGGCGGCCGCCGTCTCGGCCTTCCGGTCCGCTCACCGGCTGGGCGCGGGGTCGGTCGTCGACGCTGCGACCTGGCGTCAGCTGCTCGCCGCGGCCGCCGACGGCGCCCTGCCGCCGAACGGGCCCGCACCGGCGCCCCGGCCGGCGCCGTCGCCCTCCCCCGTGGCGCCCGGGGGTACGGCCGCCGGCTCCACGCCGGGCACGCTCGCGCCCTACACGGCGCTCGTGCTGCGGTACGGCGACAGCGGCCCGGCGGTGAAGGCCGTGCAGAAGCTGCTGCACGTCACGCCGACCGGCTGGTTCGGGCCGCTGACCCAGGCCTCCGTCCGCGCCTTCCAGCGGGCCCACGCGGTGCCGACCACCGGCAACGTGGGGCCGCTGACCTGGAGCAAGCTCGCCCTGCTCACCTGACGGTGGACGGCCGGGCCCTGCGGCGCCCGGTCGCGGCGCGGCGCGGCGCCACTAGCCTGCCGTCCCGTGAGCACCATCAACGAGGCCCGGTCCACAGCCCCCGCAGCGGCGGCCGGCCGGGGCGGCCTCTCGGGAGGCGACCTGCGGCTGATCACCGGCTGCGCCGCGCTCACCGCCCTCGCCGGCGCGGCCCGGCTCGTGCCCCTTCCCGTGATCGTGCCGTTCCTCCTGGCCGCGGTGGCGCTGGCCCTGCTCGCGAGCCTGGTCGGGCGCGCCGTCGACGCGCTCGGCGACCGGCTGGGGGCGGGGGCCACGGGCGTGGTGCAGTCGGCGCTGGGCAACCTGCCCGAGCTGTTCGTCTGCGTCTTCGCGCTGCGCGACGGCCTCTACGACGTCGTCCGGGCCGCGCTCGTCGGCTCGGTGCTCGCGAACGTGCTCCTCGTGCTCGGCCTGGCGTTCATCGTGGGCGGGTTGCGGCACGGGACCCAGACCTTCGCGACCAGCCGGGCACGGACGCTGTCGCTGCTGCTCGTGCTGTCCGTCGCGGCCATGCTGATCCCGTCGCTGACCGCAGCCCTCCACACGCCCGCCGCCGGGCACGAGCACGGCCTGTCGGTGGTGACCTCGGTGCTCCTGCTCCTGCTCTTCGGGCTCTCGATCCCCGCCTCCCTGGCCCGCGAGGAGGGTGCGCCCACGAGGGGCGGCGGGGACGGTGGTGCGGGCGCAGGAAGGGAGGGTGACGCGGGCGCCGGAGGCGGGGCACCGAGCCATCAGGCGCGGTGGCCCTTGCCGGTGGCCCTGACGGTGCTTGCGGCCGCCGCCGTCGCGGCGGCGTTCGTGAGCGACTGGTTCGTGGCCGGCCTGACCCCGGCGATGGACGCCCTGAACATCTCGCAGACCTTCGCCGGTCTCGTCGTCGTGGCGATCGCGGGCAACGCCGTCGAGAACGTCGTCGGCATCCAGCTCGCCGCGCGCAACCAGACCGACTACGCGCTCTCGGTGATCCTCCAGTCCCCCCTGCAGATCGCCCTGGTCCTCGCCCCGGTGCTCGTGCTGATCGCCCCGCTCGTGGGCGCGACGTTCACACTGGTGCTCTCGCCGCTGCTGGTGGCGTCGCTGCTGATCGCCTCGATCGTGACCGTGCTCGTGGTCAACGACGGGGAGTCGACCTGGCTCGAGGGGGCGACCCTGGTCGTCCTCTACGCCTTGATCGCCACCTCGTTCTGGTGGGGCTGAGCTCCCCGGGCCTGGGCCGGCTGATCACCTCCCGACGTCGGGCCACCTAGACTGAGGGCGTGTCGGTCACGCGCCTGCTCGTGCTCGGCGTGGTGAGGATCTTCGAACCCGCGCACGGGTACCTCGTGCGGCGCGAGCTGCTCGAGCTGGCAGGTCGAGGAGTGGGCGCACGTCAAGCCGGGCTCCATCTACAACGCCCTGCGCACCCTGACCCGCGACGGCCTGCTCCTCGAGGAGGAGGCGCCGATCGCGGTCGGCGGCACCGGGCCTGCCGCGCGCGCCACCTACCGCCTGACCCCGGACGGGCAGTCCGAGTTCTTCCGCTTGGAGCGCGAGGCCCTGTGGCAGTTCCACGCCGCCGAGCCGGGGTGGCTCCTCGCCGGCCTCTCGTTCTGGTTCACCCTCACCCGCGACGAGGTGCTCGCGGCACTGACCGCGCGTCGGGCCCAGCTCGAGAGCCGGCTGGCGAGCGCGCCGTACCTCGCGCAGGAGGTCGACCGAGTCGGGCAAGCCCGGCCACGTGGTCGAGTATGTCCACATCCTCGCGGCACACCTCCGGGCCGAGCTGGACTGGCTCGACGACGCCGCGCCCGGGTCCGGAACGGCTCGCTACGGCTTCGCGGGCGAGGACAGGCGCCGGATCTTCGCGGCCGGCCGCCCCGCCGAGGGCAATATTCAAGTTTGATTAACGGTGCTCCACCTGCCACGCTCGATCACGACCCTCCACCGACCATCCAGGGGCCACCGGTGATCCACGCCAGAGCGCTCGCCCGCACCTTCCGCACCCGCACCGGCCCCGTGGAGGCCGTCCGGGGCGTCGACCTCGATGTCGAGGCCGGGGAGATCGTCGGCTTCCTGGGGCCGAACGGTGCCGGCAAGACGACCACCCTGCGGATGCTCACCACGCTGCTCGCGCCGACGAGCGGCACGGCGACGGTGGCCGGGCACGACCTGTTGCGCGACCCGGTCGCCGTCCGCCGCCGGATCGGCTACGTGGCCCAAGGCGGCGTCACCCTGCCCCAGGCCCGCACCGGCGAAGAGGTCGTCGACCAGGCCCGCCTCTACGGGCGTCACCCCAGCGGACGCCCGCCGCCGCGGCGCCGAGCTCTTCGCCCAGCTCGATCTCGAGGGCCTGTGGGAGCGGCCCTGCGGTTCGCTGTCCGGCGGCCAGCGCCGCCGGCTCGACATCGTGATGGGGCTGGTGCACTCCCCCGGGCTGGTCTTCCTCGACGAGCCCACCACGGGGCTCGACCCCCAGTCGCGGGCCAACCTGTGGGGGCACATCCGCGGGCTGCGCGACGGGCTCGGCGCCACCGTCTTCCTCACGACGCACTACCTCGACGAGGCCGACGCTCTGTGCGACCGGCTCCTCGTGATCGACAACGGCACGATCGTCGCCACCGGCACCCCAGAGGAGCTCAAGCGGGAGGTCTCCGGCGACGCCGTGACCCTCACCCTCAAGGACGGGCCGGACGCCGACGGCGCGCTGCTCGCCGCGTCGGAACTGCCCGGCGCGCAGGGGGGCGTCAAGCGCCCGGCCGGTGACGGCACGGCCCAGGTCCAGGTGCGCGTGCCGCACGGCGGCGCGGCCCTGCCCGGCCTGCTGCGCACCCTCGACGCGCGCGGCATCGCCCCCGACGCGGTGGAGGTCCGCCGCCCCACCCTCGACGACGTCTTCCTGTCGCTCACCGGCCGCTCGCTGCGCGACGCCGCCTGACGACGCCTGACCGCGCCTGACCCGCCTACCAGCCGGGAGTCCGCCGTGACCTTCCTCCGCGAGACCTGGATCGTCTTCGCCCGCGCGATGCGGCTGAGCCTGCGCAACCCGGTCTGGGTCGTGATCGGGCTGGTGCAGCCGGTCCTCTACCTGGCCCTGTTCGGGCCGCTGCTCAAGCAGGTCGTCGGCAACACGCCCGGCCTGCCGCCCGGTGACGCCTGGCAGATCTTCGTCCCCGGCCTGCTGGTGCAGCTCGGGATCTTCGGCGCGGCCTTCGTCGGGTTCGGCCTCATCGCCGAGTACCGCGCCGGCGTGATCGAGCGGATGCGCGTGACGCCCGCGCACCGGACCGCCCTGCTCGTCGGCCGGGTGGCCCGCGACGTCATCGTCCTGCTCGTCCAGGGGACCATGCTCTGCCTCGTGGCGATCCCCTTCGGCCTGCGCGCGCCGGCCGGCGGCGTGCTGCTGGCCCTGCTCGTCGTGGCCTTCCTCGCGGCGTCGTTCTCGTCCCTGTCGTACGCGGCGGCCCTGCGGCTCAAGAGCGAGGACGCCCTCGCGCCCCTGCTCAACGGCATCGCGATCCCGCTGCTCCTGCTCTCGGGCATCCTCCTGCCGATGTCGCTGGCGCCGGCGTGGTTGCGCACGCTCTCGGACGTCAACCCGCTCAAGCACGTCGTGGACGGCGTCCGGGCGTTCTTCCGCGGCGACCTCGCGACCTCGACCGCGGCCTGGGGGCTCCTCTGGGCGGCGGGGCTGGTCGCCGTCGGGGTGCTGGTGGGCACCCGGACGTTCCGGCGCGAGTCGGCCTGACGCCGCCCGGCTCGCCGGCGGGCAGGGCTCAGCCGCCGGCCCTGGCACCCTCCGGGGCGCCGGAACGGGCGAGCGCACGGTCGACGAGTGTCCAGGCGAAGGCGTGGGCGGCGCCGAGCAGGGCCTCGCGCCGCCGGCGCCGCCGCACCAGGGCGACGCCCAGCATGGTGGCCACGTGCATCCCGTCGACGGCGGCGTCCGCGGCCGGCGAGAACGCGCCGGCGCCGTCGAGCCGGCCCTGCACGACCTGCCGGGCACCCAGCGCGACGTGGTACCAGCCGCTCCCGGTGCGGCACAGACGCAGGACGCCGTAGCCCAGCTGCCCGGCCCCGACCGCGGCGCGCAGCCGGGCCCTGGTGGCGTCGGGGGCGGGAGGCACCCGCAGGCATTCCCGCGCCGCGGTGCTCGCCGTGGCGGTCATCGCGACCGCACCGCGCCCGCGGCAGCACGGACGGCACCGCCGGCGAGCCCGGTCGCGATGCCGACCAGACGGCCGGCGCGAAGGTTCAGCCAGGTCTCGGGGCTGGTCTGCTTGGCCCGCTGGTCGAAGCTGCCGTGCGCGCCGATGTCGTCCTGGACCGGCTTGTCGAGGTTGTCCCCGTACACCGGCAGCTGCTCGTCGGTCTGCTGCCCGCTGACGCCCGTCCTGGCGATGTACCAGTCGAGGGCACGGGGCCAGATCGCGTTCCCGACCATGATCGCGCTGGTCCGCCAGGTCACGGCGGTGCGCCGGCGCGGGTGCTCGACGACGAAGGCGACGGCGCGGGCACCGACCTCCGGCTGGAAGATCGGCGGCACGGGCTGCGGGTGCTTCGGGAGGCGGGAACGCACCCAGCCGAACTGGGGCGTGTTGAGGGCGGGCATGTGGACCATCGACATCTGGACGCCGCTGCCGTCGTGCTCGAGCTCGGCCTGCACCGCCTCGGTGAACCCGACCATCGCGTGCTTGGCGCCGCAGTAGGCGCTCTGCAGCGGGATACCCCGGAAGGCCAGCGAGGACCCGACCTGGACGACGTGGCCCTGCCCCCGCGGCACCATCCGGCGCAGCGCCGCCCGGGTCCCGTTGACGAAGCCGAGGTAGGTCACCTGGGTGGCCCGCTCGAACTCCGCGGGCTCGACGTCGAGGAACTTCGCGAAGACGCTCGTCATGGCGTCGTTGACCCACACGTCGATGGGCCCCAGCTCGTGCTCGACCCGGTCGGCGGCCGTCTCGAGGGCGTCGACGTCCGCGACGTCGACCGCCAGGGCCAGCCCGCGCTGGCCGGCGAGATCGACCTCGCGCGCGGCGGCGTGCAGCCCGTCGCTCTCGCGGGCGAGGACCGCCACGTCGTACCGCAGGCCGGTGAGCTCGCGCACGATGGCCCGGCCGAGCCCGGCGGAACCGCCGGTGACGACGGCGACGCCGCGGCGGCGCGCGGTGGGCTCGGGATAGAGGGGGGCGCTGGACTCAGTGGGTGACGGGGTGGTGGCTGCCATGTCCATGGGGTACCCCGGCAGGGGCCGGCCATGCGCCCGCCACCAGAACATTTGCTGGGCAGCATCTTTCTTCGCGGGTCGGTCAGCTCCGCAGGACGGGTCCGAGCGTGTCGAGCACCGAGGCGTCCTCGATGGTGCTCGGGACCGCGGGCGTGCCGCCGTCCGCCATCTCGCGCATCGTCCGGCGCAGGATCTTGCCCGACCTCGTCTTGGGCAGGGCGGGCACGACATCGACCCGCCGCAGCGACGCGACCGCCCCGATCTGGTCGCGGACGGCCTGCACGAGCTCGGCCTGCAGCCGCTGCGGGTCGGCGTCCGCCCCGGCCTTCAGCACCACGAACCCGCGCGGGACCTGGCCCTTGACCTCGTCGCGCACGCCGACCACCGCGCACTCGGCGACGGCGGGGTGCGCGGCGAGCACCGCCTCCATCGCGCCGGTCGACAGCCGGTGACCGGCCACGTTCACGACGTCGTCGGTGCGGCCGAGCACGAAGACGTAGCCGTCGTCGTCCGTGTAGCCGCCGTCGCCGGTCAGGTACCAGCCCGGGTAGGCCGACAGGTACCCGGCGACGTACCGCTCGTCGTCGTTCCACAGCGTCGGCAGGGTGCCGGGCGGCATCGGCAGGCGGATGCAGATGGCGCCCTCGACGCCCGGGCCCGCGGGCTCCCCGTCGGGGGTGAGGACCTGGACGTCGTAGCCCGGTACGGGCACCGACGGCGACCCGGGCTTGACCGCCAGCGGCTCGAGCCCGCGCGGGTTGGCGCAGATGGGCCAGCCGGTCTCGGTCTGCCACCAGTTGTCGATCACCGGGATGCCCAGCACCTGCGTGGCCCAGGCGTAGGTGTCGGGGTCGAGCCGCTCCCCGGCGAGGAAGAGCGTGCGCAGGCTCGAGACGTCGTGCTCGGCGAGCTTCTCGGCGCGCGGGTCCTCCTTGCGGATGGCCCGGAACGCGGTCGGTGCCGTGAACAGCGCGTTGACCCCGTGCTGCTCCACCACCCGCCAGAAGGCGCCCGCGTCCGGCGTGCCCACCGGCTTGCCCTCGTACAGCACCGTGGTCGCCCCGGCGAGCAGTGGCGCGTAGACGATGTAGGAGTGGCCGACCACCCAGCCGACGTCGCTGGCCGCCCAGAAGACGTCGCCCGGGCCGATGCCGAAGATGTTCGGCATCGACCAGGTCAGGGCGACGGCGTGGCCGCCGTTGTCGCGCACGACGCCCTTCGGCCGCCCGGTGGTCCCCGAGGTGTAGAGGATGTACAGCGGGTCCGTGGCAGCCACGGGGACGGCCTCGGCAGGGGTGACCGCGTCCGGCTTCATCAGGCTCGCCCATTCGACATCACGCTCCCCGAGCTCGGCCGGGGCCTGCGGGCGCTGCAGCACGACGCAGCGGTCGGGCGTGTGCGTGGCCAGCCTGATCGCCTCGTCGACCAGCGGCTTGTACGGGATCACCCGGGTGGGCTCGATGCCGCACGACGCGGTGACGACGACCTTCGGCCTCGCGTCGTCGATGCGGACAGCCAGCTCGGCCGGGGCGAACCCGCCGAAGACCACGGAGTGGACGGCGCCGATCCGCGCGCAGGCCAGCATCGCGACCACGGCCTCGGGCACCATCGGCATGTAGATCACGACCCGGTCGCCCTGCTCGACGCCCAGGGCGCGCAGCACGCCGGCGAACCGGGCGACGAGGTCGAGCAGTTCGGCGTAGCTGAAGGTGCGCACCGTGCCGGCGAGGGGCGAGTCGTAGACCAGCGCCACCGCGTCGGCGCGGCCCGCGACGACATGCCGGTCGAGCGCGTTGTAACAGGTGTTGAGCACACCGCCCGCGAACCAGCGGTAGAAGGGCGGGGTGTCGTCGTCGAGCACCCGGGCCGGCGGCGTGATCCAGTCGATCCGGGTGGCCGCGTCGCCCCAGAAGCCGTCGGGGTCGCGCAGGCTGCGACCGTAGGCCTCGGCGTAGGCCCCCGGCCGGCCGGAGCCCGCGGCGCCGTGGGTACCGGTGGCCGTGTCGGGCGTCGTCATGACCGCCATCCTCGCCGCAGCCGGGTGGCCGGCGGAACCCCCACGGGCGCTCCCGGGACGACGCCCGTGCGGTGCCGGGCAACGAGCGGGACCGCGGCCGGCCCGGCTGCGACGATGGCGCCATGGCCCTGGACCCCGCCGACCTGCCCGACGCCGCCCGGGCCTTTCTCGAGGAGCGCCACCTGGCCACCCTGACGACGCTGCGGGCCGACGGGTCCCCGCACGTCGTCGCCGTCGGGTTCACCTGGGACCGCGACGCGGGCGTCGTCCGGGTGATCACCAGCGGCGACTCCGTGAAGGCGGGGCACGCCTCCCGGGGCGGACGCGCGGCGGTGTGCCAGGTCGACGGGCGACGGTGGCTGACGCTCGAGGGGACCACTCGCGTGCTCACCGACCCGGCCTCGGTGGCGGAGGCCGAGCAGCGGTACGGCGTCCGCTACCGGACCCCCCGGCCCAACCCGAAGCGGGTGGTCGTCGTGCTCGACGTGGACCGGGCGCTCGGCTCGCCCTGAGCGCAGGCTCGTCGGCCGGCCACGTCAGACGGCGGCGACGACCAGCAGCTCGACCACGCGGTCGAGGAACGCGTCGACGGAGGCCTCGCGGTAGCCGCGGCCCCCGCGCCGGCTCTTGAAGACGGCCAGCCGGACGGAGTCGGGCGCCAGCGCCCGGCCGCTGACGAACGCGTCCTCGATGCGGCGGCACAGGTCGTCGACCTGCTTGGTGTCGTAGGTGAGCTCCATGCCGCTCCCCCGCGGGAAGCGCTCGCCGTCGGGGCGGGCGAGCTGGGCCCGCAGCGACTGCTCCTGCGTGCGCAGCTGCGTCTGCCAGCCGCCGCTGCCGGCCCGCTCCTCGCCGCGCTGCTTCTCGCGGCGGGCGAACGCGTCCTCGATGCGGTCGAGCGCGGCGTCGACGGCCTCGACGTCGTAACCGCCGCGGACGAGGTCGAAGCCGACTGTCCGCACGTGCCACGACGTCATCGCCGGGCCCCGCCCGGAGTCCTCGTAGGCGGCGCGGGCCCGGCTGAGAAAGGCCTCGACCTGCTCGACGTCGTAGCCCTTCACGAGACGGCCGGCCCGCGGGAACGTATCGCTCACGCCCCGATTGTGCCCGACGCCGGCCCCTCGCACCCAATGCGCCCCGCCGGAGATCACCCCGCCCGCCTGGCCGACCCTACCCGTCCCTCAGTCGCTGATCATGCAATCCGCGTCGATCATGCAATCCGCGCGGTCACCGCGCGGATTGCATGATCGGACCGGATTGCATGATCAGCGCGAAGGAGGGGGGCGGGGTCAGGGGGTCGCCGCGGCGAGCTGGCCGCAGGCGCCGTCGATCTCGCGGCCGCGGGTGTCCCGGACGGTCGTCGAGACGCCGCGGGCACGCAGCCGGGCGACGAACTCGTCCTGCACGCCCGGGTCGCTGGCCGTCCAGCGCGAGCCCGGCGTCGGGTTGAGCGGGATGGGGTTGACGTGCACCCAGCCGTTGCCGCGCCGGGCGAGCTCGCGGCCCAGCAGGTCGGCGCGCCAGGCCTGGTCGTTGACGTCGCGGATGAGGGCGTACTCGATGCTCACCCGGCGCCCCGTGGTCGCGGCGTAGGCGCGCGCGGCGTCCAGGGCCTGGGCGACCGTGAACCGGGTGTTGATCGGCACCAGCTCGTCGCGCAGCTCGTCGTCGGGCGCGTGCAGCGAGAGCGCGAGCGTGACGGGCAGCCCCTCGGCGGCGAGCCGCTCGATCGCCGGCACCAGGCCGACGGTCGACACGGTCACGCCGCGGGCCGAGATCCCGAGCCCGGACGGCGCCGGCTCGGTGAGCCGCCGCACCGCCCCGATGACGGCCTTGTAGTTCGCGAGGGGCTCGCCCATCCCCATGAAGACGACGTTGCCGACGCGGTCGGCGGCGCCGGGGCGCCCCCCGGGCACCTCGCCGTGCACCAGGGCGCGGCCGGCGGCGACGACCTGCTCGACGATCTCGGCGGTCGACAGGTTGCGGGTCAGGCCGGCCTGGCCGGTGGCGCAGAACGGGCAGTTCATGCCGCAGCCCGCCTGGCTCGAGACGCAGACCGTGACGCGGTCGGGGTAGCGCATGAGCACGCTCTCGACCAGGGCTCCGTCGAACAGCTTCCAGACGGTCTTGACGGTCGTGCCGCCGTCGCAGTCGAGGCGCCGCACGGGGGTCGCCAGCCGCGGCAGGAGCTCGCCGACCAGCAACCCGCGGGTGGCCGCGGGCAGGTCGGTCATCGCGGCGGGGTCGTCGACGAGCCGCTCGAAGTAGTGCACCGAGAGCTGCCGGGCGCGGAACGGCTTCTCGCCGAGCGCGGCGACCGCGTCGGCCCGCTCGGCGGGCGAGAGGTCGGCGAGGTGGCGCGGCGGCTTGGCACGCCGCGGCGCCGCGAGGGTGAGGACGCCGGGCGCCGGCGGTGTGCTGGTCATGACAAGAGTCAAGTGTCGCACCCGCGCAGGGCATTCCCCGCCGGCCGCTCGCCTGGTGCTCGGCCGCGGGGCGGGGGGCAGCCGGGACCTTGGGCCCGTTGGCGCGAGGCCGGCGAGGTGGCAGCGTGGGCGGCGACGAGGGGCGCGCCGACGCGCCACGGGAGCAGCCGAGAGGATCACGATGGCCGACGGGTCGACGGACACGCACGACACCACCACGCGCGGGGACGACCCCGATGCCCCGGTCACCCAGGCGCCGCCCGGCCTCACCGGCGCCGACACCGGCGACGACAACGCCGAGGACGCCGCCGAGGCGCCGTCGGGTTCACCGTCACGACCGCCGGAGCAGGCTCCGCGGCAGCCCACCGACGCCGCCGAGCCGCAGCGGATCGTCACCCGGTACGTCGACGCGGACGTCGAGCCGTACCTCTCGACCGAGGACCTCGAGCGCGTCACCACCTGGTGGCGTGCGGCGAACTACCTGTCCGTCGGGCAGATCTACCTGCTCGACAACCCACTGCTGCGCCGCCCCCTGCAGGCTGAGGACGTCAAGCCACGGCTGCTGGGCCACTGGGGCACCACGCCCGGCCTCAACTTGATCTACGCGCACATGAACCGCGCGATCATCCAGCGCGACCTCGACGCGATCTACGTCTTCGGCCCCGGGCACGGCGGGCCCGGCGCGGTCGCCGGCGCCTGGCTCGACGGCACCTACAGCGAGATCTACGGCGACGTGTCGCAGGACGAGCGCGGGATGCGGCGGCTGTTCCAGCAGTTCAGCTTCCCGGGCGGGATCCCGTCGCACGTCGCACCCGAGACCCCCGGCTCGATCCACGAGGGCGGCGAACTCGGCTACGCGGTCAGCCACGCCTTCGGCGCGGCCTTCGACAACCCCGACCTGGTGGTGGCGTGCGTGGTCGGCGACGGCGAGGCGGAGACGGGGCCGCTGGCGACGGCCTGGCACTCGAACAAGTTCCTCGATCCCCGCGGCGACGGCGCCGTGCTGCCGATCCTGCACCTCAACGGGTACAAGATCGCCAACCCGACCGTCCTGGCGCGCATCCCCGAGGACGAGCTCGTCGACCTCTTCGTCGGCTACGGCTGGCAGCCCGTCCTCGTCACGGGCAGCGACCCCGAGAAGATGCAGCACGCGTTCGCGCGGGCCCTCGACCAGTGCCTCGACAGGATCGGCGAGATCCAGCGGGCCGCACGCGAGGACGGCGTCGTCGAGCGGCCCAGGTGGCCGATGATCGTCCTGCGGTCGCCCAAGGGCTGGACGGGCCCGAAGGAGGTCGACGGCAAGCCGACGGAGGGCAGCTGGCGCTCCCACCAGGTGCCGCTGTCGCAGACGCGCACCTCCCCGGCGCACATGCACCAGCTCGAGGAGTGGCTGCGTTCGTACCGGCCGGAGGAGCTCTTCACCGAGAACGGCGAGCCGGTCGAGGCGATCCGGGCCCTGACGCCCACGGGCGCGCGCCGGATGAGCGCGAACCCGCACGCCAACGGCGGATCGCTGCTCAAGGACCTGCGGATGCCGGACTTCAGGAGCTACGCCGTCGAGGTCGAGCACCCGGGGACGGGAGCGGTGGAGTCGACGAAGGTGCTCGGGACGTTCCTGCGCGACGTGATGAAGGAGAACGCGGAGCAGCGCAACTTCAGGGTGTTCGCCCCCGACGAGAACAACTCCAACCGGCTCCAAGACGTGCTGCAGGTCACGACGCGCACCTGGGAGGCCGGGCTCGTCGACGGCGACGACAATCTCGGCCCGCACGGGCGGGTCATGGAGATCCTCTCCGAGCACACGCTCGAGGGCTGGCTCGAGGGGTACCTCGTCACCGGCCGGCACGGGTTCTTCAGCTGCTACGAGGCGTTCATCCACATCGTCGACTCGATGTTCAACCAGCACGCCAAGTGGCTCCGCACGACCGACAAGCTGCCGTGGCGCCGGCCGATCGCCTCGCTCAACTACCTGCTGACCTCGCACGTGTGGCGGCAGGACCACAACGGCTTCAGCCACCAGGACCCGGGCTTCATCGACCACGTCGTCAACAAGAAGGCCGAGGTGATCCGGGTCTACCTGCCGCCGGACGCCAACACCCTGCTCTCGGTCGGCGACCACTGCCTGCGCAGCAAGCAGTACGTGAACGTCATCGTGGCGGGCAAGCAGCCGGCCCTGCAGTACCTGTCGATGGACGATGCGATCATCCACTGCACCAAGGGCATCGGGATCTGGGACTGGGCGAGCACCGACCGGGGCGGCACGCCTGACGTGGTGTTCGCGAGCGCGGGCGACGTCCCGACGATGGAGGCACTGGCGGCCGTCGACATCCTGCTCGGGTTCTTCCCCGACCTGAAGGTGCGCTTCGTCAACGTCGTCGACCTCATGCGCCTGCAGGACGCGCGCGAGCACCCGCACGGGCTGTCGGACGTCGAGTTCGACGCCCTCTTCACCGAGGACCGCCCGGTGATCTTCGCCTACCACGGGTACCCGTGGCTGATCCACAGGCTCACCTACCGGCGCAAGAACCACGGCAACCTGCACGTGCGCGGCTACAAGGAGGAGGGGACGACGACCACGCCGTTCGACATGGCGGTGATCAACGAGCTCGACCGCTACCACCTCGCGATGGACGCGATCGACCGCATGCCCGAGCTCGCCGACCGCGCCGCGCACTACCGCCAGGACCTGCAGAACCAGCTCATCAGGCACCGGCAGTACGTGCGGACGCACGGCGAGGACCTGCCCGAGGTTCGCGACTGGCAGTGGACCCGGAGCCCCCGCGCCACGACCTGAGGGGCGGCGGCCCGGCCCCCAGTCCCTCGCGGAGCGGGGGCCGGGCCGTTGCGACGGCGCCGCCCGCTCTGACGTAGTCGTCCCACGGGGACAGCGGGCGCGCCGTCAGTGGGTGACGACAGGGACGAGCAGGAGCAGCAGCAGACTCACCGCGGGCGCGGTCGGGAGGAGCGAATCGAGCCGGTCCATCATCCCGCCATGGCCCGGCAACAGAGTGCCCATGTCCTTGATGCCGAGGTCGCGCTTGATCAGCGACTCCGACAGGTCACCGAGGGTCGCGGTGGCGGCGGCCGTGGCGCCGACCACCAGCCCGGCGAGCACGCTGCCGTGCAGGAGCCAGTGCACCGTCACGGCGCCGATGACCATGCAGAGGACGAACGAGCCGGCCAGCCCCTCCCACGACTTCTTCGGGCTGATGGACGGCGCCATCGGGTGGCGGCCGACCAGGACGCCGGTGGCGTAGCCGCCGATGTCGTTGGCGACGGTCACCGCGATGAAGACCAGGACCCGCATGGCGCCGTCGGGGGCGGCGAGCATGAGCATCGCGAAGCCGGCCAGGAAGGGCACGTAGGCGGCCACGAACACGGCCGCGGCGACGTCCTTGGCCGCTCCCTGCGTGCCGTCGATGATGCGCCAGAGCAGCACCCCGAACGCCGTCAGGGTGAACGACACGAGCAGGCCGTCCTCCCCCGCCACGAACGCGGAGACGAGCATGCCCAGGGCGCCGACCGCGAGCGGCACCAGCGGGACGGAGATCCCCTTGGTCCGCAGCGCGATCGACAGCTCCCACAGCGCGAGGCCGATGGCCGCCGCCACGAGGACGACGAACGCCTCCTTGCGCACGAGCAGGGAGCCGAGCACCGCCGCCGCCAGGAACACGCCGACGCCGATGGCCGCGGGCAGGTTGCGCCCGGCGCGGCCCGGCGCCGCCGGGGCGGGCGCGGGGACGGCGCTGAGGCCGCCGCGCCTGCTGCGCCCTGCGGGAGGACCCTCGACCCGCGCAGTCGTCGGGCTCTCGTCGCCGGTGCCCGGCGCACGGTCGGCGGGCCCGCTCCCGGCCTCCGGGCCGGCGGGGGGCGCGTCGGGGGTGGCAGGCGGCCGCATCAGCCCGGTGGCGTCGTCGTCGGTCGGGCCGGCCGAGGCGACCGCGCGCAGTGTGCGCGTCGCGCCGTCGTCCGGGGCCTTCGCCTGGCCCTGCCGCCGTGACGGCCGACCGGCCCTGCCGATCCCGGCGACGAGGTCGAGAGCCGTGGCCCCGCCGGCGGCCCCGGCGCTCACGGGGCCGAGCGCCTCGCCGGCCGACGACATGCCGGCTCCGGCGGCCGCCGCCCCGACGGCGCCGGCGACACCGGCCGTGGTGCGGCTCGAGGTACCGGCTGCGGCACCGGCAGCTCGCCGGGTCAGCCGCGTGACAGCCGTACGGTCACCGCCAGGATCATCATCGAAGGGCTCGTCCCCGCTCCCGGGCAGCAGCGCCCCGACGCGCAGGCGCCCGGTGCCGGGACCGGAGATCTGCGGCAGCCCGCCTGACCCGACGCCGCGAACAGGGGTGGCCGGCCCGCGGTCGTGGCCCGGAACGGCGAAGGCGGCCGGGGCGGCAGACGGCGCCTCGCGGTCGGTCGGCACCGCCACCGGCGCGCCCGCGGCGTCGAGCTCGGGGAAGCGGACCGGCGCGGCCGCCAGCCGGCGCCGCCGTGCGGGCGCGCCCTGGCCGGCGCGCACGGGGCGATCGTGCCCGGCGCCGCCGGCCGCTGCGGGCCGGGGGTGGTCGACGAACGGCTCGACGCCCGGGAGCACCGGCCCCGGCAGCTCCGCTGCGGGCAGGACGGGCCCGGCCATGCCGCCGGCGCCGGCGCGATCAGCGCGACGGGACCGTGACAGTTCGGCGGGCGCGGGGTCCGCGGGCAGTGAGACCTCGACGGGGAGCTCGATCCAGGTGGCACCGGGCGTCGACGGCGTCTCGGCGGGCGGCCAGGAGACGGCGACGTCCGAGGTGCGCTGGGCGATCCCGCGGCGGCTGCCCTCGGCGGCGACGCCCCCCGGGGTCGGCAACGCGGGTCGGACCTGCCCCGGCCAGGGGTTGACCTGCGGCTGTTCGCGCACGGGGGGCGCTGCGTCGTCAGCCCCGAGCGGGGCGGCGGTGGCGCGTCCCCCCGGGCCCCGATGGAGCATCGTGGGGCACCTCACGCAGGTCGACGTGGTCGACCCACGGCTGGGCCCAGGGCTCCTCGTGCGGCTCGGCGTGCGTGTGCGTCGCCGGATCCATCGGAGGCGGGGCGGCCCGGCGCCGGGGCCGGCGGAACGCGGCCGGGACCTGCGGATCAGGCTCCGGAGCGGGATCCGTCCAGAGCGGCCCGGTCGGGTGCTCGCCCGAGGCGGCCCACCAGGGGCGAAGCGGAACTCCGCCGGTCGGCGGGCCGGGCTGTGCGGCTGTATGTCCGCCCGGCGCGGCGGGCGGGACCGCTGTGGGCTCGTCCCTCGCCTCGAGCTGCCGGGCGGCGCGACGGCTCAGCGGCCGGGCCGGCTGCGCGGGCGAGACCGGTGCAGGCGCGGCGGCCGCCCCGCCGGCCGTCCCGGCGTCAGCCCAGAAGGATCTCGCCCGTCCCTGTGGCGTTCTCGGCGCCCCCCTGGGCACGCTCCCGCGCCCGCCGGCGGCGGGGTGGCTCGGAGCTTGCGGAGGGGTCGGTCACGGTTCACACCTCGAGCAGTTCGGATTCCTTGTGGCGGAGCAGGTCGTCGACGGAGTCGACGTGGCGCTTGGTGACGTGCTCGAGCTCCTTCTCGGCGCGGTTCACCTCGTCCTCGCCGGCCTCGCCGTCACGGGCGATCCGGTCGAGCTCCTCCTTGGCGCGACGGCGGACGTTGCGCACCGACACGCGCGCGTCCTCCGCCTTGCTGCGGGCGAGCTTGATGTAGTCGCGCCGGCGCTCCTCGGTGAGCTGCGGCAGCACCACCCTGATGATCGTGCCGTCGTTCGACGGGTTGACGCCCAGGTCCGAGTCGCGGATCGCCTTCTCGATGGCGCCCATCGCGCTCCGGTCGTAGGGCGTGATGATCATGGTGCGGGCCTCGGGCGTCTGGAACGACGCCAGCTGCTGCAGCGGCGTCGGCGCCCCGTAGTAGTCGACCAGGAGCTTGCTGAACATCCCGGGGTTGGCGCGCCCGGTGCGGATCGCGGCGAAATCCTCCTTCGCCACGTCCACCGCCTTCTCCATCTTCTCCTCGGCCTCGAGGAGGGTGTCGTCGATCACCGTCGCTCCTTCGTCGCGCCGGCTGTGGACGGCCGGCTCACCTGGGTCAGCGCTCGCCCCTAGCCTGCGGTGACGAGCGTCCCGATCCTCTCACCCCGGACGGCGCGGGCGACGTTCTCCTCACCCTCCACGCCGAAGACGATCATGGGCAGCTTGTTGTCCATGCAGAGGCTGAAGGCCGTGGAGTCGAGCACCTTGAGGCGCCGGCGCAAGGCGTCCGCGTACGTCACCTGGTCGAGCTTCTCGGCGGTCGGGTCCGTGTGAGGGTCCGCCGTGTAGACGCCGTCCACGCCGTTCTTGCTCATCAGGACGACGTCGGCCTTGATCTCCAGCGCCCGCTGCACCGCAGTCGTGTCCGTCGAGAAGTAGGGGGCCCCGAGACCGGCGCCGAAGATGACGACACGGCCCTTCTCGAGGTGCCGGATCGCCCGCCGGGGGATGTACGGCTCGGCCACCTGCCCCATCGTGATCGCCGTCTGGACGCGGGTGTCGACCCCGCGCTGCTCGAGGAAGTCCTGCAGGGCGAGGCAGTTCATCACGGTGCCGAGCATGCCCATGTAGTCGGCGCGGGCGCGGTCGAAGCCCCGCTGGGACAGTTCGGCCCCGCGGAAGAAGTTGCCCCCGCCGACCACCACGGCCACCTGGACGCCCTCGTGGATCACCTGGGCGATCTGCCCGGCGAGGCGGGCCACGACGTCGGGGTCGACCCCCAGCCTGCCGGCCCCGAACACCTCGCCGGACAGCTTGAGCAGCACGCGCCCGTAGCCCGCCTGGTGGCCGCTCGGCCGGGGCGCAGTCTCCACGTCGGTCAGCCCGTCCTGCGGGCCGGCACCGGCCACCGCGTCGTCGATGTCGACCACCAGATCCGGCTCGGTCGTCACGTCCACCTGGCGTCTCCCCTCGTCGACGGCCCAGTCTGCCCTACCCGGGCGAGGGGCGCCGTCATGCGCGCCCGCAGTGACCCGGACAGCGCTGTGGCGCCCGTCCCGGGGGAACGGGCGCCACAGCGCTGTCGCGCAACGGTCAGGCGCCGACCTTGAACCGCGCGAAGCCGGTGGCGTTCACGCCGGCCTCCTTGAGGACCTGCTGGACCGTCTTGCTCTGGTCCTTCGCGAACTTCTGCTCGAGGAGCACGTTGTCCTTGAAGAACGCGTCGACGCGGCCCTCGACGATCCGAGGGAGCGCCTGCTCGGGCTTGCCCTCCTCGCGGGACTTCTCCTCGGCGATCCGCCGTTCCGACGCGACGACGTCTGCCGGCACGGCGTCCCTGGTGAGGTAGCCCGGAGCCATCGCCGCGGCGTGCATCGCGACGTCCTTGGCGACGTCGCTGGGCCCGTCGGTCGCCACCAGGACGCCGATCTGCGGGGGCAGGTCGGGGCTCGTCCGGTGCAGGTAGCTCGCGACGTAGGGGGCCTCGAGCCGGGCGACGCGGCGGATCTCGATCTTCTCGCCGATGGTCGCGTTCGCCCGGGTGAGGAGCTCGGCCACGGTCGTGCCGGGCTCGATCTCGCTGTCGAGCAGGGTCTGCGCGTCGCCGGCGCCGATCTCGACGGCCTGGTCGAGGACCCGGTCGGCGAGGGCGATGAACGGCTCGCTCTTGGCCACGAAGTCGGTCTCGCTGTTGATCTCGACCAGCGTCCCGACGCCGCCCTCGACGTGCGCGGCGACGAGGCCGTTGGAGGCCGTGCGGTCGCCGCGCTTCGCGGCGCTCGCCTGGCCCTTGACCCGCAGGAACTCGATGGCCTTCTCGAAGTCGCCGTCGGTCGCCTCGAGCGCCTTCTTCGCGTCCATCATTCCCGCGCCCGTGCTGTCACGCAGCCGCTTGACGTCGGCCGCCGCGATGTTCGCCATGGTGCTTCTTTCTCCTCGTGTCTGTGCTGGTGGGGGCGTCCGCGCTCAGGCGGGCTCGCCCGCCTCCGCGACGGCCTGCACGGCCTCGCCCGCGGGCACGCCGTCGGCCGTGGTCGCCTCGGTGCCGATGGGCTCGGTGAGGGCGCCCAGCTCCGCGTCTGCCGTGGTCTCGACGCCGACGCCGCCGTCGTCGGCCGCGTCGGTGGCCGCCGCGCTGCCGTCAGCGGCTGCGGCCTCTGTCGCGGCGGGGGGCTCGCTGGACGCGCCGGTGGCCTCGTCGGCGGCGGCGTCCGCGGTCGGGACGGCCGCGGCCTGGCCCTCGAGGAGCTCGCGCTCCCACTCGGCCAGCGGCTCGTCGCCCGCCACGGCGCCCGCCTCGGGCTTGGCGTCGCCGCCGCGCGAGCGGGCCATCAGGCCCTCCGCGACGGCGTCGGCGACCACGCGGGTGAGGACGGCGACCGAGCGGATCGCGTCGTCGTTGCCCGGGATCTTGTAGTCGACCTCGTCGGGGTCGCAGTTCGTGTCGAGGATCGCGACGACCGGGATGCCCAGCTTGCGCGCCTCGTCGACCGCGAGGTGCTCCTTCTTGGTGTCGACGATCCAGACCGCGCTCGGGACCCTGGCCATGTCGCGGATGCCGCCGAGGGTCTTCTCGAGCTTGTCCTTCTCGCGCCGCAGGACGAGCAGCTCCTTCTTGGTCATGCCCGAACCGGCGACGTCGTCGAAGTCGAGGAGCTCGAGCTCCTTGAGCCGCTGCAGCCGCTTGTGCACGGTCTGGAAGTTCGTGAGCATGCCGCCCAGCCACCGCTGGTTGACGTAGGGCATCCCGACCCGCGCGGCCTGCTCGGCCACCGGCTCCTGGGCCTGCTTCTTCGTGCCGACGAAGAGGATGGTGCCGCCGTGGGCGACCGTCTCCTTGACGAAGTCGTAGGCGCGGTCGATGAACGACAGCGACTGCTGCAGGTCGATGATGTAGATGCCGTTGCGCTCGGTGAGGATGAACCGCTTCATCTTCGGGTTCCAGCGCCGGGTCTGGTGCCCGAAGTGGACGCCGCTCTCGAGGAGCTGGCGCATCGTGACGACGGCCATGGCCGTGTTCCTCCTGGTGACCCCGTCGGCCCCGGTCGGGGCGGGCGAGGCGCTCTCGGTTCGTTCGCTCCGGCCGGGCGGCCGGTGCGCCTGGTGCCCGCGGCGCGCCGTGCCGGCGTCGTCCCCTGCGGGAGTCGGCCGGACCGGGCGGCGTGCCCCGCCGCGAGGCGGCGGTGTGCGGGCACGCGAAGTCGGCCGGGCGAACCGGCCGCGCATCAAGAGTACGCGCTCGGCGCGCCCGGCACGTACCGGGTATCAGCGCCGGGTGTCGGGGCGGGTGTCGCGCCGCGAGTGTCCCCCCGGCTGTCTCCGGTCCCGCCGGCGCAGGAGACTGCCGTCATGGATGCGACCTCGACGACCACCTCTGCGGCGGGCGGGGGCGACGGTGCGGGCGGCGTCCGGCCGGCGATCCCCGGGCTCGGGCGCGGCCGGTGGCGCGACGTGGCGGCGGCGGCCAACCTGCTCGACGCCGCCGGCGCCGTCGCGCCCACGGTCTTCGCGACCATGAGCGCGCTCGCCGCCCGCACCGGCGCGATCAACCTGGGCCAGGGCTTCCCCGACACCGACGGGCCGGCGAGCCTGCTCGACGACGCCGCGGCGGCCATCAAGGCGGGCGTGAACCAGTACCCGCCCGGGCGCGGCGTCCCGGAGCTGCGGCGGGCGATCGCCGAGCACCAGCGCCGGTTCTACGGTCTCGAGCCCGACCCGGAGACGGAGGTGCTCGTGACGGCGGGCGCGACCGAGGCGATCGCCGCGGCGCTCCTGGCGTTCTGCGCCGCCGGCGACGAGGTGGTCGTGCTCGAGCCGTACTACGACGCCTACGCCGCCTGCATCGAGCTCGCCGGTGCCACCCGCCGGACCGTTCCGCTGCGCTTCCCCGGGTACGAGCTCGAGCGCGGTGCGCTCGCCGCGGCGATCGGACCCCGGACCCGGATGATCCTGCTCAACAGCCCGCACAACCCGACCGGCCACGTGCTGTCGCCGGCCGAGCTCGCCGAGGTCGCCGACGTGGCGGCCCGGCACGACCTGCTCGTCGTGACCGACGAGGTGTACGAGCACCTGCTCTTCGACGGGCGGCGGCACGTCCCGCTCGCCACCCTGCCGGGGATGGCCGAGCGCACGCTCACGGTGTCGAGCGCCGGCAAGACCTTCTCGGTCACCGGCTGGAAGATCGGCTGGGTGAGCGGGCCGGCCGACCTGGTCGAGGCGGTGACGACGGTCAAGCAGTTCCTGACGTACGTGAACGGCGCGCCGTTCCAGCCCGCCGTCGCGAGGGCCCTCGCGCTGCCGGAGGAGCACTTCGCGGACGTCGCCCGCCGCTTGCAGGCCGGGCGTGACCAGCTGACCGAGGGTTTGCTCGAGGCGGGGTTCGCCGTGTCGCGCCCGGGCGGGACGTACTTCGTCGTGGCCGACGCCGCTCCCTTGGGGTACGACGACGGGATGGCGCTCTGCCTCGACCTGCCGAGGCTGGCCGGCGTCGTGGCCGTTCCGGTCCGGGTCTTCCACGACGACCAGGCGGCGGCCGCATCGCTGGTGCGCTTCGCGGTGTGCAAGCAGCCGGAGGTGCTCGCCGAGGCCGCCAGGCGGCTGCGGGCGCCTGCGCCGGTAGCGGGTTCCTCCACAGGGCCGGCGGGCGTCACGCCGTCCACAGCCCTTGCCGCCTCCAGAGCGGCGGCCGGCGCATGCCGCGACCGTGGCGGGATGACGCCTGCATTCGTCCTCGCCCCGCTGGCGGCCGGCCGCTCTCGCCCTGTCGGCGGCCACGTCGGCCGTCGCTCCTGCCGTCTCGGCCCGCTTCTCAGCCGGCGCTCCGGCCGGCGAGGGGCCGGTGGTCGACGTCGCGGTCGCGCCGGTGCGCTTCACCTGGCCGCTGCGCCCGCGGCCTGCGGTGCTGCGGCGGTTCGCGGTCGGTCCGCAGCCCTGGTCACCCGGGCACCGCGGGGTCGACCTCGCCGGCGGCGCGGGCACGCCGGTGCTGGCTGCGGCGGCCGGGGGTATCTCGTTCGCCGGCCCGGTGGCCGGGGTCGGCGTCGTGGTCGTCGACCACGGCGCCGTGCGCACGACGTACGAACCTGTGACACCCACGGTGAAGGTGGGCGCCGCCGTCAGCGCCGGCGCGCGGATCGGGACGCTCACTGCCTCGACCGCCCACTGCGGCGTGGTCTGCCTGCACTGGGGGGCCCTGCGCGGCGACGTCTACGTCGACCCGCTGCTCCTGCCCGGCCTGGCCGGGCCTCCCGTACTCCTGCCGCTCGGCGGGTGGTGAGGCCTCAGCTGACCTCGGCCAGCTTGGCGCGCAGCTGCAGCACGGCCTTCGTGTGCATCTGGCAGATGCGCGACTCGGTGACGCCGAGCACGCGCCCGATCTCGGCGAGCGTCAGGCCCTCGTAGTAGTAGAGCGTCACGACGATCTTCTCGCGTTCCGGCAGCTGGTTGATGGCCTGCGCCAGCAGGAACTTCGTCTCCTCGGCCTCGAACGCCGTGACCGGGTCCTCGGCCTTGGTGTCCTCGAGGGTGTCCACCAGGGAGAGCTTGTCGCCCTTCTCGCCGCCGACGCTGAGGAGCTCGTCGAGCGCCACCACGTTGACGTAGGAGACCTGGGAGAAGATGTGGTGGAGATCGTCGAGAGCGATGCCCAGGCGCTCGGCGACCTCGGCCTCGGTGGGCGTCCGGTGCAACTCGCCCTCGAGCGCGGCGTAGGCGCGCTCCACCTCGCGCGCCTTGTAGCGGACCGACCGCGGGATCCAGTCGATCGCGCGGAGCTCGTCGATGATCGCGCCGCGGATCCGTGAGATCGCGTAGGTCTCGAACTTGATCGCCCGGTGGATGTCGAACTTCTCGATGGCGTCGATCAGGCCGAAGATCCCGTAGCTGACGAGGTCCGCCTGTTCGATGTTGGGCGGCAGCCCCACCCCGACGCGGCCGGCCACGTACTTGACGAGCGGCGCGTAGTGGAGGATCAGCCGCTCGCGGGTGCCCGCGTCGGCGGTCTCCTTGAAGTGCTCCCAGAGCGACCGGAGCGCGGCCTCGTTGGCGGCGACGGGATCGACGTCGTCGAGGGCGGTGTCGGCCTCGGCCGCGGGGTCGGCCGGTCGCCGGACGTCACGCCCGGGGGTGCGCCTGTCGGTAGCTTGCACGGAGCCTCTCCACTGAGACGTGGGTGTAGAGCTGAGTAGTCGACAGCGTAGCGTGACCGAGTAACTCCTGTACGCTACGAAGGTCGGCTCCCCCGTCGAGGAGATGGGTCGCAGCCGAGTGGCGGAGGGTGTGCGGCCCCAGCGCGGGCACGCCGTCGAGGCCGCCGCCCAGGCGCGCGACCGCCGCCCTGATCTGGCGCGGGTCGACCCGCCGGCCGCGGCGTCCGAGGAAGATCGCCCGCTCCCCCGGTGCGCGGACCAGCAGGGGCCGCGCGCTCCTCAGGTACTCCTCGAGCCTCTGGCCAGCGGGAATGCCGTAGGGGACCACCCGTTCGCGATCACCCTTGCCACGCACCCGCACCAGCCGCCGGTCGCGGTCGAGCGCCTCGAGGTCGAGCCCGACCAGTTCCCCGACGCGCATGCCGGTGGCGTAGAGCAGCTCGAGCGCCGCGAGGTCGCGCAGGCCGATGGCGACGTCGAGGGGATCCGGTGAGGATTCCGCGGTCCCGGGCGCGTCGCCGGCGGGCTCCACCCGTTCGGCCGCCGCCCGCAAGAGTGCATCGGCCTGCTCCCGGGTGAGAACGGCGGGCAGCGGGCGGTGCGCCCGCGGTGCCCGGAGCCTGAGCCCGGGGTCCGCGGCGAGCCGGCCGGTGCGGTGCGCCCATGCGGTGAAGGCGCGGGCGCCGGCAGCACGCCGCGCCATCGTCGCCCGCGCCTGCCCGCGCGCCAGCAGGTCGGCGAGCCACGCTCGGAGCAGGGCCAGGTCGACGTCGTCCAGGCGCTCGCAGCCCCGCCCGGCCGCGAAGGTGAGCAGGGCCTGGACGTCGCCCAGGTACGCGCGGCGGGTGTGCGGGCCGTGCCCCCGTTCGGCTCGCAGGAACCGCTCGTAGGCGAGCAGGGCCGCACCGAAGGCCTCCGGGAGCTCCGGGCCAGGCTCAGCGGCCGGCTCCGGGCCGGGCTCCGGGCCGGGCTCAGCGGCCGGCTCCGGGCAGGGCTCGGGGGCCGCGGCCGGCTCCGGGCCCGGCTCACGGGGCGCTGCGTCGCCGCTCATGGCCCCACGCTCGCCCCGCCCCCTGCCCGCCACAAGGCGGCACGCCGGGCTGCTGCCGTCTGCGGCGGGGCGGGGGGACGCGAGGCCCGCCCCGCGGTGCCCGAGGCGGGAAGGTCGACGGCGTGGCGTGCCCCGGTTCAGGCGGCGCCCAAGGGGCTGCGCCGCCACGCCTCTCCGGTGCGCGCCGCCAGCCCCAACAGGTCGAGCCGCCCCAGACTGGCCAGCACCGCCGGGGTGTCGAGCCCGGCGACGGCGGCGATGGACGGCAGCGGCGCAGCCTTCCCCAGGGGAAGCGCGTCGTAGACGCGAAGATCCGTCGGGGACAGGTCGTCGTACGGCCGCGCGGGGAGCTCGAGCTGCTGGCCTGCGGCGGCGTCGAGCGGATCCACGAGCTCCGCGACCTCGGCGGGGCTGGTCACGCAGGTGACCCCGTCGCGCAGCAGCCGGTGGCAGCCGACCGAGGCCGGCGACGTGACCGGGCCCGGCACCGCGCCGACGGACCGGCCGAGGTCGGCCGCCGCGCCGGCCGTGATCGTCGCACCCGAACGCCAGCCCGCCTCGACGACGACCGTCGCGCTCGCGAGGGCGGCGATCAGCCGGTTCCGCGTGACGAATCGGTTCCGGGTGGGTGAGGACCCGGGCGGCACCTCGCTCACGAGCAGGCCCTCCGCCACGATGCGTTCGATCAGGGGGACGTTGCCGCGCGGGTACGGCCGGTCGACCCCCGACGCCAGCACGGCGACGGTGGCGCCGCCGACGGCGAGGGCCCCGGCGTGGGCGGCCGCGTCGATGCCGAAGGCAGCGCCCGACACGACGGTGATGCCGCGGTCGGCGCACCCGACGGCCAGTTCACGGGTGACCTGCTCGCCGTACTCGGTGCAGGCCCGCGCTCCGACGAGGGCGACGGCACGCCGGGACACCCGGTCGAGCCGGAGCGGACCACGTACCCACAGGCACAGGGGGCGACCCACATCGAGGGCGTCGAGCACCCCGGGCCACTCCTCGTCGCCGGGCACCAGCAGCCGGCCACCGGCGCGGGCGAGCGCCGCCAGGTCACGCCCCGGGTCGAACGACGCCAGCCGGGCACCCCAGCGGGCAGTGTCGTCCGCCGGGGCGTGGCCGCTGAGGAACACCCGGAGGGCCCCGGCCGCGCCTTCGGCGGCGACCAGCCGCGAAGCCTGCCGGTCGACCGGTTCGGTGAGGCGGCTCCAGACGGCCCGCGCCGCGCGTTCGTCGCCCGGGTCGAACCACGCGGGCAGGAGGGCGCTCACGCTGCCACCCGCCCGAGCTGGCGCAGCAGCAGAGCGCGAGCGACGTGGTCCCGATTCGGCCCCGTGGCGCCCTCGAGGTCACTCTCGGTCCAGGCGATGCGGAGTACCCGGTCGTAGCCCCGCACGGTCAGCCGGCCACGCTCCAGCGCCCGGTCGAGGTCGGCGACGGCGCTCGGCGGCAGGGCGAGCACGCCGCGCAGGACCTCGCCGGACAGATCCGCGTTGCACGTCAGCCCCAGCGGCCTCAGCCGCTCGCGCGCCGCGGCCCGCGCGGCCGTCACCCGACGGGCCACCACCGCGGTGGACTCGCGCGGCAGGTCGAGGGCAAGGTCGGCCCGCGTCACCGGCGGCACCTCCACCTGCAGGTCGACGCGGTCGAGCAACGGCCCGGAGAGGCGTTGCAGGTACCGGCGCCGCGCCATCGGCGTGCAGGTGCAGGCCTCCCCCGTGCCCGTCGCCCGGCCGCACGGGCAGGGGTTGGCCGCCAGCACCAGCTGGAACCTGGCGGGGAACCGCGCGGCGCCCAGGGCCCGGTGGATCACGAGCTCGCCGTGCTCCAGCGGCTGGCGCAGCGCCTCGAGCGCCGACGACGCGAACTCCGGCGCCTCGTCGAGGAACAGCACGCCCCGATGCGCGCGCGAGGCCGCCCCTGGTCGGGGCATCCCGTTACCGCCGCCGACGAGTGCGGTGACCGTGGCGGTGTGGTGAGGGTCCTCGAAGGGGGGCCGGAGCAACAGGCCGCCCGCGGGATCCAGCGTGCCGGCGACGGAGTGCACAGCGGTGACCTCCAGTGCCTGCGCCTCGTCGAGGTCGGGCAACAGGCCGGGCAGCCGCGCGGCCAGCATGGTCTTGCCGGCCCCGGGCGGCCCGAGCAGCAGCAGGTGGTGCCCGCCCGCCGCCGCGACCTCGAGCGCCCGCCGGGCTCCGGCCTGGCCGACGACGTCGGCGAGATCCGGCACCCGCCGCCGGGCCACGGGGATGTGTGCCGCAGCGGGTGCCTCCTCCCAGGGCCCGGGCCAGTCCGCCGGATCGATGCCGCGGTGCAGAGCTACGACGTCGCTCAGCCAGCGCACCGCCGTCACGTCCGCATCCGGGACCAGCCGCGCCTCGGCGGCGTTCTGCTCCGCGACGACGACCCGGCTGTGCCCGGCCGCCACGGCGGCGCGCACCGCCGGCAGTACGCCGCGCACCGGGTGGACCCGCCCGTCGAGGGCGAGCTCGCCGATGTGCACCACGCCGGCGACGAGACCGTCGTCGACGGCGCGCATGGCCGCCAGCAGCGCGGCTGCGACGGCGAGATCGAACCCGGTGCCCGACTTGGGCAGCGCGGCGGGCGCGAGATTGATGGTGATGCGCCGGGACGGCAACGACATGCCCGCATTGCCGAGCGCTGCGCGGACGCGGTCGCGGGACTCGACCAGCGACGTATCGGGAAGACCCACCAGGCTGAACGCCGGCAGTCCCGCGGCGACGTCGGCCTGCACCTCGACCACGTACCCCTCGAGCCCGAGCAGGCCGACGGCGAGAGCACGACCCAGCCCCATTCAGGCCACCCCCCGCAGGTGCTCGACCCGGGCGCGCCCGCGCCGCGGCACCACCACGGCCACCACGTCGATCCGGACGTCCCGGTAGCTCCCCGGCTGCTCCGCGAGCCACAGCGCCGCGAGGCGGCGCAGCCGGTCGAGCTTGGACGGCGTGACCGCCTCGGCGGGGGCGCCCGCCAGCAACGACCGGCGGGTCTTGACCTCGCAGACCACCACGCAGTCACCGTCGAGCGCGACGATGTCGATCTCACCCCGGGCGCAGCGCCACCGGGTCGCCAGCAGGGTCATCCCCTCGCCCGCGAGATGCCGCTGCGCCAGCCGCTCCCCGTACTCCCCCACTGCTTCGGTCGCCCTCACACCGACCACCTCCCCGACCGCCGACTCTGGCGGGGAACGGGCGCCCGGGCCGCGACCCCGGGCACGGGCTGTGGACGGCGGGGCGCGGACCGCGGCTGTGGACGACGCGTCAGGGCGCCGGGAAGCCGCCGCTCTTGGGCAGCTCGAGCTCGCTCTTCGCCAGCTCCTCGACGTTCACGTCCTTGAACGTCACCACGCGCACCGACTTCACGAAGCGGGCCGGGCGGTAGACGTCCCAGACCCAGGCGTCGCTCATGGTGACCTCGAAGTAGACCTCGCCGTCGGCCGACCGCACCTGCAGGTCCACCTGGTTCGTCAGGTAGAACCGCCGCTCGGTCTCGACCACGTAGGCGAAGAGGCCGACGACGTCGCGGTACTCGCGGTAGAGCTGCAGCTCCATCTCGGTCTCGTAGTTCTCGAGATCCTCAGCGCTCATCGTCGGGAGGTGCTCCGGTCGCGGGTGCGGCCGTACGTCGGGCACGGCGTCCGTGGGCGGCAGCCCGCCGCCCTGGGTCCATCATGGCCCAGCCCACCTCCCCGGGGGACACCGACGCCGCCTGCGCGTCGCTCAGGCCCGCGCGTCCGCGGGCACGAGGTCGGCGGGCACCTCGACCGGCAGCTCGACCGGCAGGTCGACCGGCAGGTCGACCGGCAGCTCGACCGGCAGCTCGGTGCCCTCCTCCGCCGGATCGCCGGCGCCCTCCGCGGCCGCCAGGCGAAGGTTCCAGCTGCGGCGGTGCTGCGGGCAGGTGCCGAGGCGCAGCAGGGCCGCCCCGTGGTCGGGCGCCGCGTAACCCTTGTTCTCGTGCCAGGCGTACTCCGGGTGCGCGCGGGCCCGCTCCACCATGATCCGGTCACGCTCGACCTTCGCGAGCACGCTTGCCGCCGCGACCGCGGCACACCGGAGGTCGGCCTTGATCATCGTGTGCACCTGCGGGTCGACGTCCAGCTCCACCTCCGGCGCCGGGAGCCGCGGCGCCGACCGCGGCTCGAGCTCGGGCGGCAGGTCGAACAGGGCCTCACCCGTCGGCGGGCGCGGGCACCCGCCGGTGCGTCAGCCAGTCGTAGTTGCCGTCGAGGAGCACGCAGCCGGGCCGCACCGGCAGGCCGGCGAGCGCTCGCCGGCCGGCCAGGCGCAACGCCGCCAGGATGCCGTAGGCGTCGATCTCCGCCGGCTCGGCGTGTCCGACCGCCCACGCACGTGCCCAGCGCCGCAGCCGGGGCACGAGCACCTCGCGGGCGGCCGGCGCGAGCAGCTTGGAGTCGCGCACGCCGGCGGGGGCCGTCGGCACGTCGAGGTCGACGACGACGACGCCCACCGACACGGGCCCGGCCAGCGCACCGCGCCCCACCTCGTCCATACCTGCCACGAGGGTGTGCCCGGCGCGCAGCAGCCGGCGCTCCTCGCGCAGGGTCGGGACCGTCGAGCGACGTGGAGCAGCTGGCACGGATGTCCTCCCCCGGACGTCGTGGTCGTCGTCGTGGTCGTCGTCTCAGCCGTCGGCGTGCGGCGGCCTCGTCGCCGCACGCTACGCCTCAGTGCGCCGGCGCGTCGGGGACCCGGGCGAACACCTGGCCGGGCGTCCCGAGGCCACCGGCGCGCTCGAACGGCCACACGATGACGAACGCCTTGCCCACGACGTCGTGCAGCGGCACCATCCCGTTGTTCAAGGTCCGGTGCAGTCGCGAATCGGCCGACACGGGCCTGTTGTCACCCATCACCCAGAGGTAGCCGTAGGGCACGGTGACGTCGAAGCCCTTGTCCGACGGCGCCGCGCCCGGGAGGAGGTAGGGGGTCTCGTCGATCGGGACGCCGTTGACGGTGATGCGGCCCTTGGCGTCACAGCAGACGACGTGGTCGCCGCCCACCCCGATGACGCGCTTGATCAGGTGCTCGCCTGCGTCCTGCGGGAGCAGCCCGACGAACGACAGGGCGTTGCGGACGGTGCCGCCGACGCCGCCCTCCTGCGCGGCGGGCTCGCCGCGCTCGGCGGTGAGCCACCCGCCCGGGTCCTTGAAGACGACGACGTCGCCGCGGTGCAGCTCGAAGACGCCGGGCGTCAGCTTGCTGACCAGCACGCGGTCGCCGATGAGCAGCGTGTTCTCCATCGAGGACGACGGGATGAAGAACGCCTGCACGAGGAACGTCTTGATGAGCAGCGACAGCAGCAGGGCCATGCCCAGCACGACGACGATCTCGCTGCCCGCACCCACCGCGGCCCGCAGGGGGGTCTTCGGTGTGTCCTCGCGCCGCTGGCCGGAGCCGTGCCGCGGCCCCACGCGCAACCGGCTGGCCGGCTGGAGGGCGACGATGGCCGCAGCGGGGCCGGCGTCGGGGAAGGGGACGGCCGGAGCGGCGGCCGGGGACGCCGCCGGCGCGGTCTGCCAGTCGTCGAGCGGGGCGCGCAGCGCGGTGAGCCCGGGGTCGAGGCTCGACGGGTCGGGGCGACGGCCGGCCGGGACGCGCCACGCCGCGGGGACGTCGTCATCGGGGTCCACAGGAACGGGACCGCGCCACGCCGCGGGGACGTCATCCTCGGGGGGCACGGGGACGCCCTCCGGGCCGGTCTCGACGCCGACCGGCGTCCGGGGCCCGTCGGTGTGGCGGGGCTGGCTGTGCCTGCGCAGCGGGTCGCCGGACGACGGCCCCTCGCGCCGGGTCGCGCCGCGCGGTTCGCCCCAGCTGCCCTCGCTCCAGCCGCCCTCGCGCCGGCCGTCGTCGGCGCCGGTCTCCCACGGATCGCTCACGGGGTGCCCTCCTGTCCGGGGCGCACGGCCCGTGGAGCTGTCGTCGTACCCGCTCCCCCCGGAGCACCGGCGGCCGGTGCCGCCGCGCCGTCCGGCCGCCCGACGCCGGTGGCCCGGTCGAACGGCCACCAGATCGCGACCACCCGACCGATCACCCGGCCGACGGGCACCATCCCCGAGCCCGGATCGCCCAGGTGCTCACGGGAGTCCGCGGAGGCGCTGCGGTGGTCGCCCATCAGCCACAGGTGACCGGCGGGCACGCGAACGTCGAACGGCTGGGCGCTCGGCTCGTCGCCGGGGAAGAGGTACCCGTCCTCCTGCACCGCCGTGCCGTTGACCGTGATCCGCCCCTGGTCGTCACAGCAGATCACATGGTCGCCGCCGACACCGATGACGCGCTTGACGAAGTCGGTCTCGCCGACCGGACTGCCCAGCACCCGCGCCACCGCCTGCCCGGTGCGGGCCAGGAGCCCGCTCTCGCGCTGGGCGGGGGCGAACAGACCGTCGCCGTCGAAGACGACGACGTCGCCGCGCTGGACGCTCCCGAAGCGGTAGTCGAGACGCGAGACGACGACACGGTCCCCGACCTGCAGGCCCGGCTCCATGGAGCCGGACGGGATCACGAAGGTCTGCACGAGGAATCCCCGGACCAGACCCACCACCACACCCGCGACGAGCAGGGTCAGCGCCAGCCGACGGACCGAGAAGCCCGGCCCGTGCCCGCCCCCCCGCGAGAAGATCCCGCGCCGGCGGCCGGCCGGCGAGACGCCCGGAGCGTCGACCGGTGACGCGGGGTCGGCCTGGGGATCCCCCGCCCCGTCACCGACACTCCCCGTCCCACCGTGGACGCTCTGCGCTGACACGAGGACGAGGGTACGGGACGGGGCTGGGACTGCCAGGGTGTAGCGCCCGGCGAGCCTCAGCGCGCGGGGACGCTGTCGCGCTTCTCCTTGATCTTCGCGGCCTTGCCGCGAAGGGAGCGCAGGTAGTACAGCTTCGCGCGGCGGACGTCGCCTCGCGTCACGACCTCGATCCTGTCGACGATCGGCGTGTGCACGGGGAAGGTGCGCTCGACGCCGACGCCGAAGCTGACCTTGCGGACGGTGAAGGTCTCGCGGATGCCCCCGCCGGACCGGCGGATGACGATGCCCTGGAACACCTGGATCCGGGAGCGGGTGCCTTCGACGACCTTGACGTGCACCTTGACGGTGTCGCCGGCGCGGAAGGCGGGGACGTCGTCGCGCAGCGACGCGGCGTCGAGGTTGTCCAGCGTGTGCATCAGGTGTCGCTCTCCGGCGGGTGCCACAGGTCAGCCGCCCGCTTGTCGATGAGGATGGGTCTCGGGGGTGCCGTCCCCGGTCGAACGGGGCCCGGAGCAGGCGCCTCGCCCCCCTGTGGCAGGGCGTGGCCGGCCGGCGGCACAGCAGGTCAGTCTGCCACAGGCCCCTGGTCCGGAACCAAACGGCCGCTCCGGACGACCCAGCCGCAAGCCGCCAGGACCGCGCGGTCGGCGGCGTCGAGCCCGGCGGGGTCGAGCGCCGCGACGAGGTCGGGGCGGCGGGACGCCGTCCGGCGCAGTTGCTCGTCGCGCCGCCAGCGGCGGACCTGCCCGTGGTGACCGGACAGGAGGACGCCGGGCACGTCCAGGCCGCGCCACGTCGCGGGGCGGGTGTAGACGGGGTACTCGAGCAGGCCGCCCTCGTGGCTCTCCTCGGTGAGGCTCTCGGCATTGCCGAGGACGCCGGGCAGCAGCCGGGCGACGGCCTCGACCACCACGAGCACCGCCACCTCGCCGCCGTTCAGCACGTAGTCCCCGAGGCTCAGCGGTCGCACCGGCATCCGGGTTGCCGCGTCCTGCAGGACCCGCTCGTCGATGCCCTCGTAGCGGCCGCACGCGAACGCCAGCCAGCCGAGCCCGGCGAGCTCGGCGGCCGTGGCCTGCCGGAACGGCTCGCCCGACGGCGCGGGCACGATCAGCGTGGGGGTGGCGGCGGGGTCGCCGAGCGCGGCCCGGCCCTGCGCCACGACGTGGTCGAGGGCCTCGGCCCAGGGCTCGGGGCGCATCACCATGCCGGCGCCGCCACCCATCGGCGCGTCGTCGACCGTGCGGTGCCGGTCGTGGGTGAAGTCGCGCAGGTCGTGCACCGCCACGTCGAGCAGGCCCGCGCGCCGCGCCTTGCCGATCAGCGACAGGTCGAGCGGCGCCAGGTACTCCGGGAAGATCGAGACGACGTCGAGACGCACGCTCAGCCGCCGTCGTCCGGGGAGCCGGCGGCGTCGAGGTCGTCGAGGAGGCCGGGCGGCGCGTCGACGACCACGTGCCCGGCGGCGACGTCGACCGCCGGGACGATGGCGGTGACGAAGGGGACGAGCCGGCGCTGCCCGCCGGGACGCCGCACGATGAGCAGGTCCTGCGCGGGCGGGTGCTCGACCGCGACGACCTCCCCCAGCTCCGCGCCGTGCGGGTCGAGGACACGCAGCCCGACCAGCTGGTGGTCGTACCAGGCGTCGGGCTCGCCGGGGTCGTCGGGGACGTCGGCCTCGAGCAGGGCTCCCCGCAGCGCGTCGGCCGCCGTGCGGTCGAGCACCTGCTCGAAGCCGAGCAGCAGGGTGCCGTTGTGGTCGCGGACGGTCGACAGGATCAGGTCGTGGACGCCGGCCAGCCCGTGCTCACCGGTGAGGTACAGGCGGGCGCCGGGCACGAACCTCTCGTCGGGCGTGTCGGTCCGCAGCTCGACCGTGACCTCGCCGCGGATGCCGTGAGCGCGCCCGATCCGGGCGACCACCAGTCGCACCACGTGTCGCCACCTCTGTGAAGGGTTCCAAGGAAAGGTCCCCGTGGTCGCCGCACGGGCGACCACGGGGACCGTGGGTCCTGCTGCGGCTCAGCGACCGCGGTCGACGTCGACGACGTCGACCCGCACCGGGTTGCCGTCGGCGAGAGCCTTGACGACGGTGCGGAGCGCGGTGGCGGTGCGGCCGGAACGGCCGATCACGCGGCCCAGGTCCTCGGGGTGCACGCGCACCTCGAGCAGGGTGCCGCGGCGCAACGGCTTGCTGCGCACCTGCACGTCGTCGGGGAACGCGACGATCCCGCGGACGAGGTGCTCCAGGGCGTCGACGAGCACGTCAGCCCTCGGCCTGCGCCGTCTCGCCGGCGCCCTCGACCTGCGCGGACGTCTCGCTGCCACCGGGCGCGCCCTCGTCGGCGGCGTCCGCGGGCTGCTCGCTCGCGGCGGGCTCGGCGGTGGCCGGTGCCGCGGCGGCCTCGACTGCGGGCTCCGGGGCGGCGGCCTCGGCCGCGGGCTCCGGCTCGGCCGCGGGCTCCGGCTCGGCCGCGGGCTCCGGCTCGGCTGCGACCGGCTCGGCTCGCCGGCGCGGCTCGGCTGCGACCGGCTCGGCTGCCACCGGCTCGGCTGCCACCGGCTCGGCTGCCACCGGCTCGGCTGCCACCGGCCCGGGAGCAGCCGGCTCGTGGGTGGCCTCGGCGGCGGGCGCCGGAGCGGCGGGCGCCGGGGCGGCGGGCTCGGCCGCGGCGGCCGGAGCGGCGGCCTTCTTGGCGCCGCGGCCGCCCCGGGCCGGGGTGGTCGCCTCCTTGGCGTCGCCCATGCTCTCCTTGGCGGCGGCCTCGAACACGGCGCGCTTGTCGGCCTTCGGCGTGGCGGTCCGCAGCGTGCCCTCGGCGCCGGGCAGGCCCTTGAACGTCTGCCAGTCGCCGGTCACCTTGAGGATCGCGAGCACCTGCTCGGTGGGCTGCGCGCCCACGCCGAGCCAGTACTGGGCCCGTGCGGAGTCGACCTCGATGTACGAGGGGTCCTCGGTCGGGTGGTACTTCCCGATCTCCTCGATGGCGCGGCCGTCGCGCTTGGTGCGCGAGTCGGCGACGACGATGCGGTAGTACGGGGCGCGGATCTTGCCCATGCGCTTGAGGCGGATCTTGACGGACACGGGTGTGGAATCTCCTGCGATCGTGGGAGGTGAGGCACCGCCGCGCCGGGTGGGGACCGGGCGCCGGGCGACTCGGAGGACGCGACCTGCGCGGAGAGAGGGGCCGCGCGGGACGGGTACAGCCGACCATTGTGCCAGATGGCGAGCGCCTCGCGGAGCACGGACGCCGCCGGTGCCGGTGCGGTCCGCCGTCAGGGGGCGAGCTCGTACACCACGGCGTCCGCCGTGTCGCGGCGGACCAGCGGCAGACCCGTGACGGGACGGTCCGCGGCGCCCGCCCAGGGCGTGCCCGCGGCCCGCGACGGGACGAGGACCACGCTGCGCACCCCGCGCGCCTGCAGGGCCGCGACGCTGGCGGCGTCCGGGAAGGTCGCGACCTGCCGGCGCAGCTCGGCCTGGTACGGCGGGTCGAACCCGCTGCTGCCGTTGGCGATGACGGGCCAGCCCTGGGTGCTCCACAGCATGACGGTGTAGTCGCCGATCGGGTCGCTCGGCAGGTAGAGGACGGGCGCGGTCAGCACGCGTGCATCCACCGGCGGCGGCGCGATCGGCCACTGCGGGACGTCGCCGAGACCCTCGTAGACGACGAGCGCGAGCGGCAGCGCGGCGACGAGCCACGGCGCGGCCCTGGCCACCCGGCCCCCGGCGTCCGGCGTCCCGGAGCATCCTCGCGCTTCGCGCCGGCCCTCGCGGCGAGGGCCGCGCGGAGCAGCTCACCGACGCGCGCGACGCCCCCGGCGGCCAGCAGCGCCAGCCCGAGCGTCACCCAGACCACCAGCCGGCCGGGGGTGCGCAGGGCGTTCCAGCCGGGGGCGTGGTCGAAGAGGAACCCGTAGACCCCCCAGGCGGGGCCGGTGGCGCCGAGCGCGAGCAGCGTGGTGCCCGCGACGGCCGCCGCGAGCACGAGGCGCCGCCGCAGCGGCCACACCGAGACGACGAGGCCGAGGACGGCCAGCGCGAGGAGGACCAGGCCCGGCGAGAGCACCATCTCGGGTGGCCACGCCAGCTCGGCGCGCATGCCGCGCTGCCGCTCACCCCAGAAGCGCGACGTCTCGGGGGCGACCAGGAAACCCTTCCAGGGCGGGGAGAACAGCTCGGCCAGATCGACGCCGCGCCGGGCCGACGGGATCGACTCGACCACCCTGAAGTAGGGCCGGCTCAGGGCCAGCGCCAGCAGCGCGAAGGTCAGGGCGCCGGCCGCGTCGGCGGCGAGCACCCGGCGGCGCCCCGCGGTGGCCTGCCAGCGCCCGGGCAGCGCCAGGGCGAGCGCTCCGAACGCGCTCAGCCCGAGGACGACGTATCCGAACGGGATGCCCACGGCGAGGCTGAGCGTCAGCTGCCAGCACGCCACGGCCCAGCCGGCCAGCACCCAGCGCGCTCGCAGCCGGTCCGGGCGCCACCGGTCGCGCAGCGACCAACCGCGGCCCAGGGCCAGCAGGGCCAGGGCGAGGGCCATGCCGCCGGTCGAGATCACGTTCACATGGGTGATCTGCTGCAGCCGCCACGGCGCGAAGCCGAAGCCCGCCCCGGCCACGAGCGAGGCGGCGCGACCGGCGCCCAGCACCCGCGCCAGCGCGTACCCGCCGGCGACGGCGACCACCGTCGCCGTCAGGGTGGCCAGGTTGAGCGCCTGCAGGGCACCCGCCTGGCCGTCGCGGAGCCAGTTGAGCGGCGCGTAGCCGAGGACGGCGTCGCTGTAGGCCAGGGTGTCCGGCGCCCCCAGGAAGGCGTTCGTCGTGTACAGGGCAGCGGGGTCGAAGGGCAGCACGTGGCCGACCCAGGCCAGCTGCCAGGCGAAGAAGGTGGGGTCGCCCACGTCGCCGGGCACGCTCGTCGCGAGCCCCCTGAGCATCGGCAGGTTGGCGAGCCCCGTCACCACGGCCGCGGCCAGGGTCACCGCGGCGGCCTCGAGCGCCCTGCCCGCACGCGGCCGCGGCGGTACCTCCGCCGGGCCGGCCGTCGGGCCGGCCTCGAGTCGGGTCACCCGTCGGCCCGTTGCAGGAGGGTGTAGCCGTCCTGCTCGAAGACCTTGACGAAGCGGGTCCCTGGGTGCAGCTGCGCGGCGTAGGCGAGCACGTCCTTCGGCGGGTCGCCCCAGCCGCCGGTCCTGGCGTCGAGGACGAAGTAGTCGGGCGGCGGGTTGCCCGGGCGCCCCATCCAGTAGGTGTCGTGCTGCTCCGCCAGGTAGGTCAGCAGACCCTCGTCGCTCTCGACCGAGGCGCCCGCCGGCACCTGGCGCAGCACGGCCTGCCCGACCGCCACCCGGTCGGGCGTGCGGTAGAAGGAGGGCTGGGCGAGCTCGGTCACCGGGAGCTGCTGGACGAGGGTGAAGGTCACGGCGAACGCCGCGGCGATCGGGGCGGCGACGGTGGCGTACCTGCGCAGCACCTGCGGGTCGGCCCGGCCGGGGCGCTCGCGCAGGGTCCTGACGGCGTCCAGCATCGCGACCGTCACGATCGGCATCAGGATCGCGCTGTAGTGCCAGTCCGTCCCCCAGTACGCCGGCACGTCCGAGAGGAAGCGCCAGCCGAACGTCGGCAGCGTCACCAGGGCGATCGGCGAGCGCAGCGCGACCAGGCCGCCGACGGCGAAGACCAGGAGCGCGGTGTGGATCTTCTCGCCCGGGCTGAACAGGTGCCGCAGCACCGCCCCGGGGTCGGTCAGGGTCGACCAGGGCAGCTGGCTCTGGTAGTCCCACACGCCTTTCGCGTTGACCGCCGGCAGCACCAGCTCGACCGCCACGACGAACCAGACGACCCCCCACGCCGCCAGCGCGGCACCGAGCTTGCGCTGCGACCCGCGCGACCGCAGCGCCACCAGCAGGCCGATGACGGCGACGGTGAGCCCCAGGTCCTCCTTGACGAAGACCATCGGGGCGGCCCACAGCAGGCATGCCCGCCAGCGGCCGCGGACGAGGGCGGCGAGCGACAGCGCGATCAGCGGCAGGGCGAAGGCCACCTCGTGGAACTGCGCCACGACCGCCGACTGCAGCCCCCACGAGATCGCGTAGGCGACACCGACCGCGGCGCCGGCGTAGGGGCCGCAGATCTCGACGGCCAGCCGCGTGATCACGACGACCGACACGGCGATCAGCAGGCACTGGACGACGAGCAGCGAGATCGCCGACGCGAAGACCCAGTAGACCGGCACGAGCAGCGCGATGACCGGGTGGAAGTGGTCGCCGAAGACGTTGTAGCCGACGCCCTTGATCAGCACGATCGGGGCGTGCCCGGCGGCCAGGTTCCGCACGGCCTGGTCGAAGATCCCCAGGTCCCAGGACGGCGACCGGAGCAGCTGGTAGCGGCGCACCGACATGACGAGATAGGCGGCGAGGGTCAGCGCCCCGACGGCGTACGGGATCCGCTGCGCAGCCAGGTGGGCGCCCAGCCGGCGCCCGACGTCGCCGAACCGCCCCGCCAGCGGCCGGTGCTCGACGGGCGGGGCCGCGGCGTCGACGATGTCGGCGGTCACGGGGCCACCGGCCGGCCGCGCAGCACGACCAGGCGGGGGGCGGCCAGCACGGCGACGTCCGCACGGGGGTCGGCGGGGTAGACCACGAGATCGGCCGGGGAGCCCTCCTCGAGCCCCGGCCGCCTCAGCCAGGAGCGGGCTCCCCAGCACGCGGCGTCGAGCGCGGACGTCGGCGGCAGACCCGCCGCGACGAGCTCGCCGACCTCGCGCGCGACCAGGCCGTGCGGCAGGGCGCCGCCGGCGTCCGTGCCGACGAAGATCGGCACCCCGGCCTCGTAGGCGCTCGCGACGGTCGCGTACCGGTGCTCGTGCAGACGCCGCATGTGCGCGGCGTAGACCGGGTAGCGCTCCTCGCCGGCGGCGGCGTGCCGGGGGAAGTTCGCGATGTTGACGAGCGTCGGGACGATCGGGACGCCGCGAGCTGCGGCGGCCGCGGTCGTCTCGTCCGTCAGGCCGGTCCCGTGCTCGATGCAGTCGATGCCGGCCGCCAGCAGGTCGGGCAGGCAGTCCTCACCGAAGCAGTGCGCCGTGACGCGGGCGCCCTCCTCGTGGGCGGCCGACATGGCGGCCTCGAGCGCCGGCCGGGGCCAGCACGGGGCGAGGTCACCGATGTCCCGGTCGATCCAGTCACCGACGATCTTCACCCAGCCGTCGCCCCGGCGCGCCTGCACGCGGACGGCGTCCGCGAGCTCCTCCGGCTCGATCTCCTCCGCGTAGTTGCGGACGTAGCGCTTGGCGCGGGCGATGTGCCGGCCCGCCCGGACGATCCGCGGCAGGTCCTCGCGCTCGTCGATCCACCGGGTGTCGGCGGCCGAGCCGGCGTCGCGCAGCAGCAGGGCACCGGCGTCGCGGTCGGTGCGCGCCTGCTGCTCCTGGGTCGCCTCGTCCACCGCGCCCTGCGGGCCGAGCCCGACGTGGGAGTGGGCGTCGACGAGCCCGGGCAGCACCCAGCCCTCGACGTCCTGGGCCTCGTCGACCCTGGCCAGCGGCGCCTCGTAGGTGAGGCGACCGCCGACGACCCAGGCCTCGGGGCGCTCGTCGTCGGGGCCGAGCAGCACGCGGCCGCGCAGGTGCAGGACCTCGCCGCCGCTCATCGCACCCTCCCGGTATCCGCCGACCGCGCGGGGGTCACCGGCCGAGGAACTTCTCGAAGCCCGGCGGGAGGTCGAGGGAGGCGGGGTCGGGCGCTCCCCCGCCCGAGCCGGCGGGCAGGCCGAACGCGGTGCCCGCCCCGGACGCCGGCTGCGCGGCGGCCCGCTGCCCGGCCTCGCGCTCCTGCTGGGCACGCTTGGCGGGGTTGCCCGACTTGGCCTTGCCCTTGCGCGGCGGCGGCGCCGTGCGGCCCTTCGACTTCTTGCCGCCGCCGACCCCCGGCATCCCCGGCATGCCGCCCATGCCGGGCACGCCACCCCCGCGGCGCAGCTGGCGCATCATCTTCTGCGCCTCGGTGAACCGCTCGAGCAGCTGGTTGACGTCGCTGACCTCGACCCCCGAGCCGCGCGCCACCCGCAGCCGGCGCGAGCCGTTGAGGATCCGCGGCCGGCGCCGCTCGAGCGGCGTCATCGACCGGATGATCGCCTCGACGCGGTCCATCTCGCGCTCGTCGAAGTTGTCGAGCTGCTCGCGCAGCTCGCCCATGCCCGGCAGCATCCCCAGCATCTTCTTGAGCGAGCCCATGTTCTTCAGGGCGGCCATCTGCTGGAGGAAGTCGTCGAGCGTGAAGTCCTCGTCGGCCGCGAACTTGGCCGCCATCGCCTCGGCCTGGTCGGCGTCGAACGCCTTCTGCGCCTGCTCGATGAGCGTCAGCACGTCGCCCATGTCGAGGATCCGTGACGCCATCCGGTCGGGGTGGAACAGCTCGAACTCGTCGAGCTTCTCGCCGGTGGAGGCGAACATGACCGGCCGGCCGGTGACGCCCGCAACAGAGAGCGCGGCGCCGCCGCGGGCGTCGCCGTCGAGCTTGGACAGGACGACGCCCGTGAAGCCGACGCCGTCCTGGAAGGCCTGCGCCGTGGTGACGGCGTCCTGGCCGATCATCGCGTCGAGCACGAAGAGGATCTCGTCGGGCTGCACGGCGTCCCGGATGTCCGCGGCCTGCTGCATCATCTCGGCGTCCACGCCGAGGCGGCCGGCTGTGTCGACGACGACGACGTCGTACTGCTTCTCGCGGGCGAACCGCACGCCGTCGCGGGCCACCGCCACGGGGTCGCCCGGGCCCGCGGTCGACTGCCCGGTGGAGGACGTCCCGGGGTGCGGCGCGAAGACGGCGACGCCGGCCCGCTCCCCCACGACCTTCAGCTGGTCGACGGCGTTGGGGCGCTGCAGGTCGCAGGCCACGAGGACGGGCTGGTGGCCCTGCTCCTTGAGCCACCGACCGAGCTTGCCGGCCAGGGTGGTCTTGCCGGCGCCCTGCAGGCCGGCGAGCAGGATCACGGTCGGCGGCGTCTTGGCGAGCTGGATCCGCCGGGCCTGACCGCCGAGGACCGTCACCAGCTCGTCGTGGACGATCTGCACGACCTGCTGGGCGGGGTTCAGGGCCTGTGAGACCTCGACCGAGAGGGCGCGCTCGCGCACCGTGGCGGTGAACTCGCGGACCACGGGCAGCGCGACGTCGGCGTCGAGCAGGGCGCGACGGATCTCGCGGACAGTGGCGTCGACGTCGGACGGGGACAGCCTGCCCTTGCCGCGCAGGGTCTTGAAGGTCGCGGTGAGGCGGTCGGACAGCGTCGCGAACACGGGCGGGTCCTCGCAGGATCGGGGGTGGAGAGCCCGGCGGGCGGGTCCTCCCAAGCCTAACCGCGCCGCCGCACCCCGGAGCGAACAGCCCTCACTGTGTGGTGATCATGCAATCCGCGTCGATCATGCAATCCAGGTTGCATGATCGACGCGGATTGCATGATCACCACGAGAAGGTGGACGGGTCAGGAGCCCGGGAGGGTGCCGGCGTCGACGAGGGCGGCGACCGTCGCCGCCACCCGGGGAGGCGTCAGCATGCCGCCGCCCGGTTCGGCCACGTACAGCACGTCGACGGCCTGGCCCGCGTGCGTCGCGACGTGCGCCGAGCGCAGGTCGACGCCGACGCCGGCGAGCGCCGCCCCGATGGCGTGGAGCAGGCCGGGCCGGTCGGCCGCCCGGACCTCGAGCACCGTCGCGTCCGCGGACGCCCCCGGCACCAGCACCACCCGTGGCCGGGACGGCGCCCCCGCCGGGGCGCGGTAGCCGGCGTCGCGGCGGGCCAGCCGGTCGAGCACGCCCTGGTCGCCGTCGGACAGGCGGCGGAGCGCGGTCTCGAGCGTTGCCGGCGACGGCACCGCTGCGCTGCCCGCGTCGACCCACCAGGTGTCGACGGCGACGTGCGGGCCGCCGGCCGTCGGCACGGTGCGCACGAGCGCCGACTTCACGCTGAGCCGGTGCGCCGCGAGGGCGCCGGCGATGTCGGCGAGCAGGCCGGGCCGGTCGACGGCGACGACGGTGACCGCGTGCAGCTCGTCGAGGCCGCTGACGCGCGACCCGGGGCCGGCCGTCGGCCACCACCGAGGCCACGAGGGCCTCCTCCGCCGCGGTCACCGGCGCCGGGCCCGGCGGCGGGTCGCCCCGCAGCGCCGTCCGCGCCCGTGCGACCAGGTCGTCGATGAGGCGGGCGCGCCAGGCCGTCCAGGCGACCGGCCCGGCGGCGACGCGCGTCGGCCTCGGTGAGCGCACGCAGCAGGTCGAGCACCTCCGGCCGCCCGTCGACGGCGGCGACCAGCGCCTCGACGGTGCGGGGTCGTCAGGGTCGCGGCGGGTGGCGAGCTCGACCAGCGTGAGGTGCTCGCGGACCAGCCGCTCCACGACGGCGGCGTCCGGGCCGGGCAGCCCGATCCGCTGCGCCGCCCGGTACGCCAGCGGCGCTCCCACCCGGGAGTGGTCGCTCGCGCCGGGCAGCTTGCCGATGTCGTGCAGCAGGGCCGCCACCAGGAGCAGGTCGGGGCGCGACGACGTCGCGCACGGTGCGCTGCGCCTGGACGACGGTCTCGACGCTGTGGCGGTCGACCGTGTGGCGGTGGACGGCGTTCCGCTGCGGCCGGTTGCGCACGCCCGCCCACTCCGGCAGCCACGAGGTCACCAGGCCGGCGAGGTCCAGGGACTCCCACACGGCCGGCAGCGCGGGGCCGCCGCCGAGCAGGTCGACGAAGGCCTCCCGGGCGCCGGCGGGCCACGGCACCGGCAGGGGTGGGCACCGCTGCGCCAGGTGCGCCACGGTCACCGGGGAGAGCGGAAGACCCGCCCGGACGGCGGCACGGGCGGCCCGCACGGGGAGCACGGGATCGTCGTCGGGGCGGATGCCGGCGCCGAGCACGACCTCGCCGTCGTGCTCGACCAGGCCGCCCCCGAGCGGGCGCAGCCGGGGGCGGCGCGGGCCGCGGGTGCGCCGGGAGGGCATCGCCTGGCGGGCCCTGCGCACGGTCACCTCGACGGCGTGCGCGATGGTCCGGGCCGATGCGGCGACCACGGCGAGCAGCTCGTCGGCGTCGCCCAGCCCGTACGAGACCGCCACGGCGTCCTGTTCGGCGAGCAGCAGCCGTTCCATCGACCGGCCCGTCACGGCGTGCAGACAGTCGCGGATGTCGAGGAGGCGCTCGTGCGCGGGCTCGACCTGGCCGTGCGGGGCGTCCGTCACCCAGCTGGCGGCGAGCGCGGACAGGACCGTGACGTCGCGCAGTCCGCCGCGGCTCTCCTTGAGGTCGGGCTCGAGCAGGTGCGCCGCCTCGCCGAAGCGGGCGCCGCGCTCGGACAGCTCCTCGAGCAGCTGCGGCAGGCGGCGGCGGATGCCCCCGCGCCAGTCGTTGAGCAGCGTCGCCCTGGTGCGGACGACGAGCGCCGCGTCGCCGGCCAGCGGCCGCAGGTCGAGCAGCCCGACCGCGGCCGAGAGGTCGGCGGCGGCGACGTCACGGCACTGCGCCTGCGTGCGCACCGAGTGGTCGAGCCGCAGGCCGGCGTCCCACAGCGGGTACCAGAGGCGGTCGGCGAGCTCGTCGACGCGGTCACCGCGGCGGCCGTCGTGGACGAGCACGAGGTCGAGGTCGCTGGCCGGGCCGGCGTCGCGGCGGGCGACCGAACCCACCGCCGCGAGCGCGACCCCCTCGACGGCGCTCCCACCGCGGCGGGCCTGCAAGCCGGTGCCGGGGACGGCGTCGGCCCAGGCCGCGGCGAGCGCCGTCTCCACCAGGTCGGCGAGACCCGCGCGGCGCTGCCGGCCGCTGGACCGCACGGCGAGGGCGAGCCGCTCGCGACGCAGGTCGCGCCCCGGCGGAGTGCTTCGTGCTGACTGCATCAGGCCCCCCTGTCGTGGCCCGGCTCCCCCTCGCGGGAACCCGGCCGTCATGTGGCTGCCGACCACGTGGCCCCCGGTGCGAGACGTGCACCGGGGGCCACCATGAGGCAGAGCGGGGCTCAGATCGCGTCGATGCCGCGCTCGCCGGTGCGCACCCGCACGACGTCCTCGATCGGCACGACCCAGACCTTGCCGTCGCCGATCTGGCCGGTCTGCGCGGCCTTGACGACGACCTCGACGACGTCGGCCGCGTCCTCGTCGTCGACCAGGACCTCGACGCGCACCTTCGGCACCAGGTCGACGGTGTACTCCGCACCCCGGTAGACCTCGGTGTGCCCGCGCTGGCGGCCGTACCCGCTGGCCTCGCTGACAGGTCAGGCCCTGGACGCCGAACGCCTCCAGCGCGGCCCTCACCTCGTCGAGCTTGTGCGGCTTGATGACCGCGGTGACGAGCTTCATGCCGGCACCTCCTCGGACTTGCGTGGCGCTCCGATCGAGTGCACCGGACGGGCGGACGCCGCCGCTGGGCAGGGACTCGTACGCGGTCTCGAAGTGCTGGGCGAGGTCGATGCCGCTGACTCCTCGTCCTCGCGGTCGATCCGGAAGCCGATGGTCTTGTTGATGACCCAGCCGATGACGAACGCGACGACGAACGAGTAGGCGAGCACCGAACGCGGCCGCGACCGCCTGCTTGCCCAGCAGGCTGACGCCGCCACCGTAGAACAGGCCGTCGGTGGCGGCCGGCGTTGACCGTCGCTCGGTGGAGAAGAAGCCGAGGAACAGGCAGCCGACGATGCCGCCGACCAGGTGCACGCCGACGACGTCGAGCGAGTCGTCGTAGCCGAGGCGGTACTTCAGGCCCACGGCCAGCGCACAGACCGCACCCGCCATGCAGGCCGAGCACGATCGCCGACCAGCGGCGCGAGGAACGCACACGCCGGGGTGATCGCGACCAGGCCGGCCACCGCCCCCGAGGCGGCGCCCACGTGGTCGGCGTGCCGTCGCGGAGCCGCTCCACCACGATCCAGCCGAGCAACGCGGCCGGCGGTGGCGACCTGGGTGTTCATGAACGCGATGGCGGCCAGGCCGTTGGCGCCGAGCGCGGAGCCGGCGTTGAAGCCGAACCAGCCGAACCACAGCAGACCGGCGCCGAGCAGCACGAACGGCACGTTGTGCGGACGCATCGGCGTCCTTCGGAAGCCGATGCGCTTGCCGAGCACCAGGCACAGCGCCAGGGCGGCGGCGCCGGCGTTGATGTGCACCGCGGTACCGCCGGCGAAGTCCTCGACGCCGCAGCTCGCCAGCCAGCCCGCCGCCGCTGCCGTCGGTGCCGAAGTCGAACACCCAGTGCGCGACCGGGAAGTACACGATGGTCGTCCAGATGGTGACGAAGACCGACCAGCGAGGAACTTCGTGCGGTCCGCGATGGACCCGGAGATCAGCGCCGGGGTGATGATCGCGAACATCAACTGGAAGGCCGCGAACACGATCGTCGGGATTGTCACCCTGGGCGCCGTTCGCGGCGGTCGGCCGTTCATCAGGTCCCCCAGCCCGACGGACCGGTGAGGTCGCCGACGCCGTCGCCGGTCGGCGCCGAACGCCAGGGTGAACCCGTACGAGCGCCCACAGGATGCTGACGATGCCGATCGTGACGAACGACATCATCATCATGTTGAGGACGCTCTTGGCCCGGACCAGGCCGCCGTAGAAGAAGGCCAGGCCCGGGGTCATCAGCAGCACGAGCGCGGCGCTGGCGAGCACCCAGGCGGTGTCTCCGCTGTTCATGCACACCCCTTGTCATGTGCCCGGGGACGCGCACGCGCCCCGGGCGGGAGGACTTTCGCCATGGGGGCCGCAGCGCCGGGGCTCCCGTCGAGTCGACGGTGTCGTCAGCGCGTTTCCGGCGTGAGCGGTACGTGTTACAGCGAGGTGACGGAGCGGCCCCGAAGGTGAAACTCCTGTTTCGTCGCCCGCTCCCTCCCCGCTCATCATGCAATCCGGTCCGATCATGAGCGAAGCCATGTTCGGACCGGATTGCATGATCAGCGACTGGTGGGTGGGGACGGGCGCTCGCCGCGCAGGGCGGCGTCGAGCACGGCCAGCAGGCGCTCGCGGTCGATCGGGGCGGGATTCACCGGTGGTGCCTCGAGGACGAGGTCGGCCACCCGGCCGGCGGCGTCCGGGGCCAGGCCCAGCTGGGCGAGGGAGGTGGGGGCGCCGGTCGCGTGGGCAAGGTCCCAGAGGGCGCCGGCGGGGTCCGCGCCGAGGGCCCGCGCGGCCCGCGCCATCGCCTCGGGGGCGAACGGGGCGTTCACCGCGGTGACGTACGGCAGCAGTGCGGCGTGCACCTGGGCGTGCGGCAGGCCGAGCCCGCCGAGGACGTGCGCGAGCTTGTGGTGCAGCCCCATCGTGGCCGCGCCCAGCACCGTCCCGCCCAGCCAGGCGCCGTACAGGGCGTCGCTGCGGGCCTGGGTGCGGGCATCCGGTTCGACCCCCGGCCGGACGTCGCCCGCGCCGGGAGCGGGCACCACGCGGGGCAGGGCGGCGGCGAGCACGCGCAGCCCCTCCTCCGCGATCACCGGGACGAGCGGCGAGGCCCCGGGGGCGTAGAGCGCCTCGACGCAGTGCGCGAGCGCGTTGAGCCCCGAGGCGGCGGCCACGTCGGCGGGCAGCGACGCGAGCAGCTCGGGGTCGTAGACGACGACGCGGGGCTGGACGACGGGGTCCCGGCCGGTGGTCTTGCGGTCGCCGTCCGTCAGGCCCCAGACGGGGGTGAGCTCGCTGCCCGCGAAGGTCGTGGGCACGGCCAGCACCGGCAGCGCCGTCTCGCGCGCGACCGCCTTGCCCAGCCCGGTGGCCGAGCCTCCGCCGACGGTCACGACGAGATCGGCACCCGCCCGCCGGGCGGCCTCGACCGCGCGGGCGGCGACCGCCACGGGGACGTGCATGACGACCTCGCTCACCCGCCCGGCGAGCCGCTCGCCGAGGGCCGCCGCCACCCGCTCGCCCGGGCCGCCGTCGCGCGCACCGGCGACCAGCAGCACCCGCCGGCTCCCGAGCCGGTCGGCCTCCTCGGTGACCTGGGCGAGGGTGCCCGGGCCGAAGACGACCCGCGGCGAGGTCAGGTCGTGGACGAACGGCCGCACCGGTCAGACCCGCTCGAGCACGAGGCTCGAGCCCTGGCCCACGCCGACGCACAGGGTCACGAGCCCGCGCTGGGCGTCCTCGCGCTCGAGCCGGCCGAGCATGGTGACGACCAGCCGGCATCCGCTCGACCCGAGCGGGTGGCCGAGCGCGATCGCCCCGCCGTCGGCGTTGAGGGTGGCCTCGTCGAGGCCGAGGCGGCGCACGCAGGCCAGCACCTGCGCCGCGAAGGCCTCGTTGAGCTCGACCGCGTCGAGATCGCCGACGGCGAGGCCGAGCCGGCCGAGGAGCTTGGTCGTCGCGGGAACCGGGCCGAGACCCATCAGGTGCGGCGGGACACCCGCGCTGGCACCGCCCACCACGCGGGCCCGGGGTTGCAGGCCGAGCCGGTCGACGGCCTCGCCGGACGCGACGACCACCGCGCTGGCGCCGTCCGACAGGGGTGAGGCGTTGCCCGCCGTGACCACCCCGCCGTCGCGGAACGAGGGCTTGAGCCGGGCCAGCCCGGCGGCGTCGTGTCGGGGCGCGGAGTCTCGTCGCGGGTCAGCGGCTGGCCCTTCGGCACCGGCACGGGCACGACCTCGGCGTCGAAGAAGCCCTTCTCCCAGGCTCGGGCGGTGCGCTCCTGCGACCGGAGCGCGAAGGCGTCGCACGCGTCGCGGGTGATCCCGTCGAGCAGGGCGACCTCCTCCGCGGTGTCGCCGAGGGTGATCGTCGCCCGGCCGTCGTCGACGTCGCGCATCCTCGGGTTGACCAGGCGCCAGCCGAGGGCCGTGTCCGCGACCTCGCCGGGCTTGGCCCAGGGGGTGCCCGGCTTCGCCATCACCCAGGGGGCGCGGGTCATCGACTCGACGCCACCGGCGACGACGACGTCCGCAGCGCCACTCGTGACGGCCTGCGCGGCGGACATCACGGCCTGCAGACCGCTGGCGCAGAGCCGGTTGACGGTGAAGCCGGGCACGCTGTCGGGCAGCCCCGCGAGCAGGACGGCCATCCGGGCGACGTTGCGGTTGTCCTCCCCCGCCTGGTTCGCGGCGCCGAGCACGACCTCGTCGACGGCGTCGTCGGGCACGCCGGCGCGCTCCACCGCCGCGCGGACCACGAGCGCGGCGAGGTCGTCGGGGCGCACCCCCGACAGGGCGCCGCCGTAGCGGCCGACGGGGGTGCGGACGCCGCCGACCAGGTAGGCCTCGCTCGGACTCATGGCGTGCTCCTCGGATCGTCGGGAGGTCAGCTCAGCAGGGCGTCGACGAACGCCTCGGGGTCGAACGGGGCGAGGTCGTCGGCGCCCTCGCCGAGGCCGACGAGCTTGACCGGCACGCCCAGGGCCCGCTGCACGGCGATGACGATCCCTCCCTTCGCCGTGCCGTCGAGCTTGGTCAGGACGATGCCCGTGACGTCGACGACCTCGGAGAAGACCTTCGCCTGCTGCAGGCCGTTCTGGCCGGTGGTGGCGTCGAGCACGAGCAGCACCTCGTCGACCGGCGACTGCTTCTCGATCACCCGCTTGACCTTGCCCAGCTCGTCCATCAGGCCGACCTTGTTCTGCAGCCGGCCGGCGGTGTCGACGAGGACGACGTCGACCTCCTGCTCGATGCCGTCCTTGACCGCCTGGAACGCGACAGCGCGGGGTCCGCGCCGTCGCGGTCGCTGCGCACCGTCGGCACCCCCACCCGCTCGCCCCACGTCTGCAGCTGGTCGGCCGCCGCCGCGCGGAAGGTGTCGGCCGCGCCGAGCAGCACGTCCTTGTCCTCCGCCACGAGCACGCGGGCGAGCTTGCCCACGGTGGTGGTCTTGCCGGTGCCGTTGACACCGACGACGAGCACGACGGCGGGGCGGCCGTCGTGGCGGTCCACGGCGAGGGAGCGGTCGAGGGTCGGGTCGAGCACCTGCACCAGCTCGGCACGGAGCATGGCGCGGACGTCGTCCGGCGACCGCACCCCGCGCACGGCGACCTCACGGCGCAGCCGCTCCACGATCTCGCCGGTGGGGCCGGCACCGACGTCGGCGACGAGCAGGGTCTCCTCGATCTCGTCCCAGGTGGCCTCGTCGAGGGTGTCGCGCGACAGCAGGGCGAGCAGGCCCTGGCCGAGGCTGCTGTTGGACCGGGCGAGCCGGGCGCGCAGCCGGGTGAGCCGGCCGGCGACGGGTTCCGGCGTCTCGATCGACGGCGCCGTGGCGGCGCTCGGCGGCTCCTCGACGAGAACGGGGTCGCCCGGCAGTTCGACGTGCTCGAGGGTGCGGGTCGCGCTGTCGCGGGGGACCTCGGCGTCGTCCCCGACCCCGGGCGCGTAGTCGACACCCGGGGTCGGTCGCTGCCCCTGCCGTTGCTCGGGCAGGGAACGCCGGCGCCGGCCGACGAGCAGGGCCGCGCCGCCACCGCCGAGGACGACGACCAAGCCCGCGATGATCTCGAGGTATTCCGCGCTACTCACCGGACGATTCTCGCGGCTCCCACGACTCCCCCGCCCCCGGGTCCCGCCCCCACCCTCGGTGATCATGCAATCCGCGTCGATCATGCAATCCGCGTCGATCATGCGAAGTGGATCGATGGGCGTGCCGTAGGTCGGACGAACCTCCGGCAGACGGTCACTTCACCCTCGATGCCCGAGGTTCGTCCGACCCTGGGTACGCCCAAAGCCGAGTGCATGACCAACGGGAGGAGGGCGGAGAAGGGTTACCTCGGGGTGTTCGAGAGGCGGTCGCGCGCCTCTTGCATGACCCGCTCCCCGTGCGGCGTCAGGATCTGCGAGCCCGATCGAAGGTGCGGCCATGCGACGGCGGCGATCACGGCGACGGCGAGGGCGAGCAGGAGAACGACGAGCACGGTGAGCCAGAGCATGCGTTCCACCGTGCCAACATCATCGCGCGTGGGCAAACGCTCAGGCCGGCTGCTCCTCGCGGATCCGCTGGGATATGACCGTTGTCACGCCGTCGCCGCGCATCGTCACCCCGTACAGAGCGTCGGCGACCTCCATCGTCCGCTTCTGGTGGGTGACGACGATGAGCTGGCTCGTCTCGCGCAGCTCGTCCAACAGCGTGATGAGCCGCCCGAGGTTGGTGTCGTCGAGGGCGGCCTCGACCTCGTCCAGCACGTAGAACGGGCTCGGCCGGGCCTTGAAGATCGCGACCAGCAGCGCGACCGCGGTCAGCGACCGCTCCCCGCCCGACAACAGCGACAGCCGCTTGACCTTCTTGCCCGGCGGCCGCGCCTCGACGTCGAGCCCGGTGGTGAGCATGTCCGACGGGTCGGTCAGCACCAGCCGGCCCTCGCCGCCGGGGAAGAGCCGGGCGAACACCTTCTCGAACTCGCGCTCGGTGTCGCGGAACGCCTCCGTGAAGACCCGCTCGACCCGCTCGTCGACCTCCTTGACGATGTCGAGCAGGTCGCGGCGCGACGCCTTGAGGTCCTCCAGCTGGGTGGTCAGGAAGCGGTGCCGTTCCTCGAGCGCGGCGAACTCCTCCAGGGCCAGCGGGTTGACGGTGCCCAGGAGGGCGAGCGCCCGCTCGGCGGCCCGCAGCCGCTTCTCCTGCTCGGCCCGCACGAACGGCCGCGGCCCCGCCTGCTCGTCGGAGTCGGCGGCTCGCCCGGCGCCGGCGGTGACGGCGGCACCAGCTGGTCGGGCCCGTACTCCGCGACCAGCGCGTCGGGCTCGACGCCCAGCTCGTCCACACTGCGCGCCTTGAGCGCGTCGATGCGCATCCGCTGCTCGGCTCGCGCCACCTCGTCGCGGTGCACGACGTCGGTCAGTCGGGCCTGCTCCTCGACCAGCTCCTGCACCACCCGGCGTACCTCGGCGAGCTCGCGCTCGCGGGCGACCCGCTCGGCGTCGGCGGCGGCGCGGGCCGCCTCGGCCTCCTCCAGCGCCGCCTCGAGCACCGTCAGCGCGTACTGCGCGCCCGCGAGCACGGCCCGAGCGGTCTCGATCTGGCGGGCCCGGCGCTGCTCCCGGGCCGCGGCGCGCACCCGCTCGGCGCGCTCGCTCTCGGCCGCCCGCTCGAGCTGCTCGGCGCGCCCGGCGAGTGCGCGCGCCCGCTCCTCCGCGGTGCGCAGCGCCAGCCGCGCCTCCATCTCCGCGGCGCGAGCGGCCGTGGACGCCGCTGCGAGGCCGTCGCGCACCTCGGTGGACGGCTCGTCGTCGTCGCCGTCCTGCTCCTGGGCCAGTTCGAGGCGCTCGGCGAGCTCCTCCAGGGCCATCCGGTCGGCCTCGAGGACGTCGCCGGCCGCGGCGATCCCGGTGGCCAGCCGCTCGGCCTCGGCGTGGGCGGCGCGGGCGGTCGACCCGAGCTGCCCGAGCTGGACGGCGACCGCCGCGCGGCGGCCGTCGGCGTCCTGCCGGCGCGCCGTCACGTCGGCGAGCGCGGCAACGGCCCCGGACCGGTGCTCGCGGGCTCCGGCGACGGCGGCGAGGACCTTCTCGATCCGCCGTTCGGCGGCGGCGATCCGGTCGGCGGCCTCGTCGACGGCGGCCTGCACCTCGAGCAGCGACGGCGACGACGCCGAGCCCCCCGCAACAGGCCGGCGCCGACCACGTCGCCCTCGAGGGTGACCGCGGTGAGCGCGGGCTGCGCCGCCACGAGCTCGGCGGCCGCGTCGAGGTCGGCGACGACGGCGACGCCGTCCAGCAGGCGATCGAGAGCCGCGGCGAGGCTCGGCGGCGACTGCACGAGCGCTCGTGCCCACCGGGCGCCCGGCGCGGGCGCCGGCCCGGCGGGGTCGGCGAGCAGTGCCCGGGCCGGCGCGCCCGCGACCAGCACGCCGGCCTGGCCCGCGTCGTCGGCCTTCAGCAGCCGTAGTGCGGCGACGGCGGCCGGCGCGGACTCGACCGCCACCGCGTCGGCCGCCACGCCCAGCGCGGCCGCGACGGCGTTCTCGTAGCCCGGCTCGACGGCGAGCAGAGCGGCCAGCGAACCGAGCAGACCTGAGAGCCGCTCCCCCGCGGCCAGCAGCGCACCGCCGCCGTCGCGGCGCCGCAGCCCGAGCTCCAGGGCCTCGCGGCGCGCCGCCCAGGTGGCCCGCTCCTGCTCGGCGTCGCGCTCCTCGCGGACGGCGTCTGCCAGCGCCTGCTCGGCCTGCTCCAATGCGGCGACGGCTGCCTCGTGCTGCGCATCGAGGTCCTCACCGCCGGCCTCGCCGCCGGCGACGTCGGCCTCGAGAGCCTCGAGCTCGGCCTGCGCGGCCGCGGCGCGCTCCTGCGCCTCGCCGATCTGGGCGGCCAGCCGCTCGACCTGCTCCTGCCCCGCCTCGACCCTGCTCCGGCGCGCGGCGACCTGGCCGGCGAGCCGGGCCAGGCCCTCGCGGCGGTCCGCGGCGGCACGCAGCAGGGCGCTGACCCGGCGCTCCTCCTGGGCCTCGGCCTGCTCGGCCTCGTGCCGGGTGTCGACGGCGTCCGCGAGGTGTTCGCGCGCCACGCCGACCGCCTCGGCGAGGGCCGCCTCCTGCTCGCGCACCGCACGCGCCTGCGCGGCGAGCTCCTCGGGGTCCCTGCTCGACGGGCCGGCCCGCTCGGGCCCGCGCTCGCCCATGTCGGCGAGCAGCCGCCGGCGGTCGGCCGCCAGTGACGCCGTCCCGCGCACCCGCTCGCGCAGGCTCGACAGCCGGTACCAGGTCTCCTGCGCGCGGGCGTGTCGCGGCGACGCGTCGGCGGCGGCCTGCTCGAGCTCGGCCAGCCGGCGCCGCGCCAGCACGAGCTGCTCCTCGACCTCCGCGCGGCGCGCCCGCAGCGCCGTCTCGTCGGCGACCTCCTGCTCGAGGGTGCTCACGAGTTGCAGCAGGTCGTCGGCGAGCAGCCGGGCCTTGGCGTCGCGCAGGTCGGCCTGCACCACCTGGGCCCGGCGGGCGACCTCTGCCTGCCGGCCCAGCGGCTTGAGCTGGCGGCGGATCTCGGCGATGAGGTCGGTCAGCCGGGTCAGGTTGGCCTGCATCGCGTCGAGCTTGCGGAGCGCCTTCTCCTTGCGCTTGCGGTGCTTGAGGACGCCCGCGGCCTCCTCGATGAAGCCCCGCCGCTCCTCGGGCGACGCATGCAGCACGGCGTCGAGCTGCCCCTGCCCGACGATGACGTGCATCTCGCGGCCGATGCCCGAATCGGACAGCAGCTCCTGGATGTCGAGCAGGCGGCAGGGGCTGCCGTTGATCGCGTAGTCGGAGCCGCCGGACCGGAACATCGTGCGGCTGATCGTCACCTCGGCGTAGTCGATCGGCAGGGCACCGTCGGTGTTGTCGATGGTCAGGCTCACCTCGGCCCGGCCCAGCGGGGGGCGGCCGGAGGTGCCCGCGAAGATGACGTCCTCCATCTTGCCGCCGCGCAGGCTCTTGGCGCCCTGCTCGCCCATCACCCAGCTCAGGGCGTCGACCACGTTGGACTTGCCCGACCCGTTGGGCCCGACGACGCAGGTGATGCCCGGCTCGAGCCGCAGGGTGGTGGCGGACGCGAAGGACTTGAAGCCTCGCATCGTCAGGGTCTTCAGGTGCACGGATCGGCTCCTCGCCGCCAGGGAGCGGGTCGCTGGGCGCGGGGTCGAGAGCTGCCGCCGGGGGCTGTGGGTACCGCGCCAGGGTACGGACGGCTGACTCGACACCGTACCGCCTCGCCCCCGTCGATCAGCCCCTCACGGCCTCACCGGGCCGGCGTGGCGTCCTCGGGCGAGGCGGCGATGACGGCGTCCCCCGGCTCGTGCATGCTGGTGCCGTGACGAGCACCAGGCGGCCGGCCGCCGCGCTGGGCGCGATGGCCGCCGTCCTCGCCGTCGCCGGCTGCTCCGGCGGTTCGGCAGGCACCGCCGGCACGGCCCCGGCGGCGGCCGTCTCGAGCGGCGCGCCCGCCCCGTCGGCATCCGGGCCGCAGGCCAGCGGGACGCCGACACCGTCAGCGAGCACCGCGACCCCCGGCTTCACCCTGGTGGCGACCGGGGACCTGCTGATCCACGGGCCGGTCGCCAAGGCCGCACTGCGCTACGGCCACGGCAAGCGGTACGACTTCACGCCGATGCTGACCAAGGTGCACACGCAGATCGCCGGTGCCGACCTCGCCGTCTGCCACATCGAGACCCCGCTCTCCGCCGACGACAAGAACATCAGCGGCTACCCCGTCTTCAACACCCCGCACGAGCTGGCGGACGCCGTCGCGTGGGCGGGGTACGACGGCTGCTCGACGGCCTCGAACCACTCGATCGACAAGGGCGTCACCGGCGTCAGGAGCACGCTCGACGCCCTCGACGCGGACCACGTCGCCCACGCCGGCACCGCCCGCAGCAAGGCCGAGGGCGCGCGGATCGAGACGCACACGATCGGCGGCGACAAGGTCGCGCACCTGTCCTACACCTTCGGGACCAACGGCGAGCCCGTGCCGCGATCCGCGCCGTGGGCCGTCAACCTCATCTCGGTGCCGCGGATCCTCGCCGACGCGCACCGGGCCCGCGCGGCCGGCGCGAAGTTCGTCGTGCTCTCGCTGCACTGGGGCGCCGAGTACCAGTCGACGCCCACCGCGGAGCAGATGACCCAGGCGAAGAAGCTCCTCGCGTCGCCCGACGTCGACCTCATCCTCGGCGACCACGTGCACGTGCAGCAGCCGGTGATGCGGGTCCGCGACAAGTACGTCGTGTTCGGCATGGGCAACCTGCTGTCGAACCAGTCCCCCAGGGCGGGGCTGAAGCCGCAGACCCAGGACGGCGCCGTCGTGTCGGTGCACGTCGTGCCCAAGGGCTCGCGCCTCGTGGCGGACGGCGTGACGATCACCGCGACGTACTGCGAGATCGGGCCCTACACGGTGTGGCCCGTGTCCGCCGCGCTCGCCGACCCGGCCACGCCCGCGGCGCTGCGTTCGCAGCTGCGGGCGTCGCTGGCCCGCACGAAGGCGATCTACGCCTCGCTGAAGGGGCATGCGCACGACGCGACGGTGCAGTGACCCCCTTCCGGGGGCCGGCCTCACCGCTCCCGGAAGCCCTTGAAGGCCCCGGACGGCGCCGACCAGCGGTGCGTCACGCCGTCCACGGTGCCCGGCCTGCTGTGCATCGACGGCTCCTCGCACAGCCACGCGAGCAGCGCGTCGCACGCCTGCCGCGGTCCCTCGGCGACCACCTCGACCCGGCCGTCGCGCAGGTTCGTGGCCGTGCCGACGAGCCCGAGCTCGAGCCCGCGCGAGCGCGTCCACCAGCGGAACCCGACCCCTTGCACGCCACCGCGCACCCATGCCGTCAGCCGCACGGCCCGCGCCTCCGGACCGCACCAGGGGGGCGGAGCGGGCAGTGGGTGGGCGGTCGCGGCATGGTCCATCATCGAACGGTAGCTGCAGGTCGCGGCCCCCGCGAGCAGCCGTGCGGGCGGCCTGGCGCTCGAAGCGGGCCGCAGCCGGGGCGACACGAACATGATCGGACCGGTTTGCGTGATCGGACCGGTTTGCATGATCGGACCGGTTTGCATGATCGGACCGGTTTGCATGATCACCGCGTAAGGAAGGTGAGCGGTGCCGAGCATCGGACCGTGTTTCATGATCAGGCGCCTAGGTTCATGATCAGCACAGTGGGTTCATGATCGGCGCGACGTGGGGTGGGCGGCCGCGACAATCGTCGGGTGAACAGCTCGGGGCCTTCCGACGCGCTCGCGGTGAACCCGTGCCGGAGTCTGTGCCAGTGGGTGGCGACCCGCCGGCCGCCGCACGCGCTGTTCGCGTGTCAGGGTTGCGGCTCGCAGTGGCGGCCGGGTGAGGCGTGGACGCCGGTGGACGCCGACGGCACGGTGCCGCCCGCGGTGCGCCGCGCGAAGCGCGGCCTCACCACCGCCCGTCGCGGGGGCGGGACTGGCAGCGGGGGCACGTGAACGACGAGCGGTTCATGAAGGCGTCCCGGCGCACGGGCGTCCCGCAGCGAGGGCAGGGCAGCCCCTCCTGCCCGTAGACGGCGAGCGAACGGTCGAAGTACCCGCTCTCGCCGTTCACGTTGACGTAGAGCGCGTCGAAACTCGTGCCGCCCTGGTCCAGCGCCTCGCCCATCACCTCGCGGACGGCGCCGAGCAGCCGCCGCACGGCCGGCGCCCGTCATGGCGTCGGTCGGGCGCGCGTAGTGCAGCTTCACCCGCCACAGCGCCTCGTCGGCGTAGATGTTGCCCACGCCGACAGCAGGGTCTGGTCGAGCAGGGCCCGCTTGACGCCGGTCCGGCGCCGGCGCCATCGGGCCACCAGCGCGCGTTCGTCGAGGGTGGGGTCGAGGGGGTCGCGGGCGATGTGCGCGACCTGCGGCGGCAGCCACGGGCCGGACGGTGTCCCAGTCGGCCGGTCCCGTTCCGACGCCGCCGCGCCCGCCGGGGCCGCCGTCCGGGGTGGGGACGAGCGGGACGACGGCGAGCCCCCCGAACATCCGCTGGTCGACGAACCGGAGCTCGCGGCCCTGCGCGGCACCGCCGTCGAGGGCGATCCGCACGCGCAGGTGCCGCTCGGCGGCGGCGTCCGGGGGCTGGAGCACGAGCTGGCCGCTCATGCCGAGGTGAGCGAGCAGGGCCTCGCCGGTGTCGAGCTCGAGCCAGGCGAACTTGCCGCGGCGGACGACGTCGCGCACGGTCGCGCCGGCCAGGCGGGCAGCGAAGTCGGGAGCACCGGCCTCGTGCCGGCGGACCGGCCGCGGGTGCAGGACCTCGACGGCACCGATCCGGGCGCCCGTGACCCAGCGCGCGAGGCCGCGGCGGACCACCTCGACCTCGGGGAGTTCGGGCACGGGCTCAGGCCGCGGGGTCCGCGCCGCCGGCCGCCCCGAGGGGCGGTTCGCCGAGGCCCGCCGCGGCCCGCAATCGCCTCGAACGCCGTCTGCGCGGCGCCCTGCTCGGCTTCCTTCTTGCTGCGCCCGGTCCCCGTGCCACGGATCACGCCGTCGACGAGCACCTCGGCGTGGAACAGCTTGGCGTGGTCGGGGCCCTCTTCGCTGATCCGGTACTCCGGGACGCCGAGGGTGAGCTCCGCGGTGAGCTCCTGCAGGCTGGTCTTCCAGTCGAGACCGGCACCGAGGGCGGCCGACGACGCCATCAGGGGGTCGACGAGCCGGTGCACGAAGGCCCGGGCCACCTCGACGCCGTGCTCGACGTACACGGCGCCGATCAGCGCCTCGAGCGTGTCGGCGAGGATGGACGACTTGTCGCGCCCGCCGCTGCCCTCCTCGCCGCGCCCGAGCAGGATGTGCTCGCCGACGCCGAGGGCCCGGGCGACGTGCGCGAGCGCGCGCATGTTGACGACGGCGGCCCGCAGCTTGGCCAGGCGGCCCTCGGCGAGCTCGGGGTTGTCGGTGTACAGCGCGTCGGTGACGACGAGGCTGAGGACGGCGTCGCCGAGGAACTCCAGGCGCTCGTTGGTCGGCAGCCCGCCGTTCTCGTACGCGTACGAGCGATGGGTCAGGGCGCGGACCAGCAGCTCGGGGTCGATGCGCGACGCCCAGCGCCTCGAGGAGCTCCTCGTGGCCCGCAGGGCCCATCGGTGACGCCACGCCGATCGCGCTGCCGGACCTGCTCAGAGGTCCTTGACCCGGCGGCCCTTGTACTCCAGGTACAGCGGGGTGCCGGCGGAGTCCGTGACGACGCGCGCCTGGTGGGGGCGCGAGTAGACGACCTCGCCACCCTCGACGCGGGTGGTCAGCGTCGCCGGGGTCGCCTTCCACTGGGAGCGGCGGGACCGCGTGTTGCTGCGGGACATCTTCCGCTTCGGGACGGCCACGGTCAGCTCTCCTTGGGTTCGGGCCCGGCGGTGACGCCGTGCTCGTGGTGCTCGGTCAGGTCTTCGGTCACGTGCTCGTCCGGGCTCTCACCCAGCATGCCCTGCAGCGCCGCCCAGCGGGGGTCGGCGACTCTCGTGCGTGTGCCCGGGGTCGTCCGCCAGCCGCACCCCGCACTCGGAGCACAGGCCGGGGCAGTCGTCCCGGCACACCGGCTGGAACGGCAGGGCCGGCACCAGTGTGTCGTACAGCACGGGCCGCAGATCGATGAGGTCGTCGACCAGCTCGCGCAACTCGTCCTCGTCCTCCCCGTCCGGCGTCCGGCCGGGGAACACGTACAGCTCCTGCACATCCGCCTCGACCTGCTGCTCGACCGGGTCGAGGCAGCGCACGCACTCCCCCTCGGCACGGCCGCGTGATCGTGCCGGAGACGAGGATCCCCTCCATCACCGACTCGAGCCGCAGGTCGAGCTCGAGGTCGGAGCCCTCGGGGACGCCGATCACCTCGGTGCCGAGGCCCGCGGGCGCCGGGATCGTCCGGTGCACCTTCCGCATGGTCCCGGGACGGCGCCCCAGCTCTCGGGTGTCGAGCACGAGCGGGGACCGGGGGTCCAGGCGGATCATGACTCCTCGTTGCTTCTTCTGGGCTCCGGCACCGCCGCGAACTGCGACGAGGCCAAAGGAGAGGTTACTGCAGCACTCCCCCGCCGCCCAAACCGAGCCCGCCCCTCCACCCTCTCGGTGATCAAGGAATTCTCGGCGACCTTGTCCCCAGCGCGGTAAGGGAAGCGGCCGAGAATTCCTTGATCACCGCGAGGCGAGCCTGGCGAGGGCGGCGGGCAGGCGGTCGAGGACGGCGTCGGGCACCATGCCCCGGACGTCGCCGCCGTGCGCGGCGACCTCCTTCACCAGGCTGCTCGACACGTGCTCGAGGGTCGGGTCGCCCGGCAGGAAGACCGTCTCGAGCCCGGTCAGGTGCCGGTTCATCAGGGCCATCGGCAGCTCGTAGGCGAAGTCCGTGCCCGACCGCAGGCCCTTGACCACCGCCGACGCGCCGATCCGGCGGCAGTAGTCGACGAGGAGCCCGCCGGCGACGGCCTCGACCCGCACCCGAGCCGGACCCCCGGGCCCGTCGAGCGAGGCCTCGATCAGCTCCACCCGCTCCGGGACGTCGAACAGGCCCCTCTTCGCGGGGTTGGCCAGCACCGCCACGACGACCTCGTCGAAGAGGGCGGCGGCCCTGCGCACGACGTCGACGTGCCCGTTCGTCACCGGGTCGAAGCTGCCGGGGCAGACGGCGAGGCGCGTCACGGCGGCAACCTAGCAGTGGCCGTCCACAGCACGGTGTCGCCGTAGCGGCGGGCCCCCTCGCCGGTCCAGCCCGCGGGCCAGGCCGGCTCGGGGCTGCGCGCGTCGCGCTCGACCACGACGAGGGCGCCGGGCGCCAGGTGGCCGGCGTCCAGGGCCTCGAGCACGTCGGCGAGCGCCCGCTCGTCGAGCGCGTAGGGCGGGTCGAGCAGCGCGAGGTCGGCCGGCGGCTCGGCCGGTGGGCCGGCGTCCGGGCGGGTCGCGGCCAGGTGGCGCAGGACCGGCGCCTGCACGACCCGGACGCCGTCGAGCCCGAGCCCCGCCGCGTTGCGGCGCGCGACCGCGACCGCCTCGCGGGCGTTGTCGACGAGGACGACCCGGGCGGCGCCGCGGCTCGCCGCCTCGAGCCCGAGGGCGCCGGACCCGGCGAAGAGGTCGAGCACGACCGCGCCCTCGAGCACCCCGCGCGCCTGGAGCGCGCCGAACAGTGCCTCGCGGACGCGGTCGCTGGTCGGCCGGGTCGCGTCACCCCTCGGCGTCTCGATCCGGCGACCGCCCGCGACCCCGGCGATGATCCTGGTCATACGGCGGCGGTCATCCGCGCTCGAGGAAGGCGTCCTTGCCCTCGTCGAGGGTGCTCTCGAGGGCGGCGCGCAGGTGCGGATGGCCGGCGAGGTCGGGGTCCTGGGCGACCAGCGCCACCGCCTCGTGCCTGGCCTGCTCGATGAGCCTCTCGTCGTGCAGCACCCGCAGCAGCTTCAGCGACGACGTGCGGCCCGACTGGGAGGCGCCGAGGACGTCCCCCTCCCTGCGCTGGTCGAGATCGGCGCGGGCGAGCTCGAACCCGTCGAGGGTGGCGGCGACGGCCTCCACCCGGGCGAGTGCGGGCGTCCCGGGCCCGGCGCGGGACACCAGCAGGCACATGGACGACGCCGCGCCCCGGCCCACCCGGCCGCGCAGCTGGTGCAGCTGCGAGATGCCGAACCGGTCGGCGTCGAGCACGACCATGAGGGTCGCGTTGGGGACGTCGACGCCGACCTCGACGACGGTCGTCGCGACCAGCACGTCGACGTCACCGGCCGCGAACGCGGTCATCGTGGCGTCGCGCTCCTCGACCGGCAGCCGTCCGTGCAGCGGCTCGATCCGCAGGCCGGCGAGCGACGGGTCGGCGCGCAGCTCCTCGAGCACCTCGACGACGGCGCGGGCGGGCACGTCGGGCTCGTCGTCGACCGCGCCGGAGGACGCGTCGGGCCGGTCGGCGTCGGGCTTCCGCGGGTCGTCGCCGTCGCCGATCCGGGGACACACGACGAACACCTGATGGCCGGCGTCGACCTCCTCGCGGACCCGCTGCCAGACGCGCTGCTCCCAGGTGGGGTGGCGCAGCAGGTCGGTGACGTGCGTGCGGATCGGGGCCCGCCCGCGCGGCAGCTCCCGCAGGGTCGAGGTCTCGAGGTCGCCGAAGACGGTCATGGCGACCGTGCGCGGGATCGGCGTGGCGGTCATGACGAGGACGTGCGGGGCGACCTTGCCCTTGCTGCGCAGGGCGTCGCGCTGCTCGACGCCGAACCGGTGCTGCTCGTCGACGACGACGAGCCCGAGGTCGCGGAACTCCACGTTCTCCTGCAGGAGGGCGTGCGTGCCGACGACGATCCCCGCGTCGCCGCTGACGACGTCCAGCAGGGCCTTGCGGCGGGCGGCGGTCGACTGCGAACCGGTCAGCAGGGCGACCTTCGTGCCGTTCTCGGCACCGCCGAGCATCCCGCGCTCCGCGAGCGGGCCGAGCATGGCGGTGATCGAGCGGTGGTGCTGGGTGGCGAGCACCTCGGTCGGCGCCAGCAGCGCGGCCTGCGCCCCGGCGTCGACGACGGAGAGCATGGCCCGCAGCGCGACGACGGTCTTGCCGGAGCCCACCTCGCCCTGGAGCAGCCGCTGCATCGGCCAGTCCTGCGCCATGTCGTCGGCGATCTCGGCCGCGACGGCGCGCTGCCCGGCGGTGAGCTCGAAGGGCACCTGCGCGTCGAACGCCTCGAGCAGGCCGCCGGCGACGGGGCGGCGGGGCGTGGCGGTGACGAGCCGGTCGGCGGCGCGCTTCTGCGCGAGCGCCACCTGCAGGACGAACGCCTCCTCGAAGACGAACCGACGGCGCGCCTGCTGCCAGTCCTCGTCGGTCGCCGGCCGGTGGATCGCGCGCAGTGCCGTCTGGACCCCCATCACCCCCCTGACGGCCCGCAGATCGGCCGGGATCGGGTCGGGGACGTCGGGGAGGACGTCGAGGATCAGGCGGACGGCGTCCCTGATCTGGCGGGACTTCACGCCCTTGCGCTGCGCGTACACCGGGTAGGGACGGTTGGCGAAGTCCTCGCCCGCCTCCTGGGAGTCCACCAGGAAGAAGTCGGGATGCGTGAGCTGTGCCTGGCCGCGGAACTTGCCCACCTCGCAGCTGAACACCGCGGTCTTGCCCTCGGTGAGGACCCGCGCGAGCCCCTTGGGGTTGAAGAACGTGATCTCGTACGAGGTCTTCCCGTCGAAGATCGTCACCTTGTACAGCTGGGTCCCGGTGCGCGGCCGTCAGCGCGCACCGTCTTCGTCACGCGCGGCGAGGAACGTCACGAGCTCGCCCGGCACGAGCTCGTCGAGCCCTGTGAGCTCGCCGAGATCCATGTAGCGCCGCGGGAAGTACCAGAGCAGGTCACGCACCGTGTGGAGGTCGAGCTTCTCCAGCAGGGCGGCGCTCCCGGCGGCCGGGCTCCTCTTCAGCGGCTCGTCGAGACCGGTACCGCTGCGCACGCTGCTCACTCCACCCCCAGCAGCAACGGGTACCGGCTCTGGCCGCCGTCGAGCACGGCGACCTCGAGATCGCGCCGGGTCCGCCGCAGGTGGGCCGTGACGGCAGCCACGAGCTCGTCGCCCGCCGCGTCGCCGCGGACGATCGTGACCAGCTCGCCGCCGGTGGCGAGCAACCGGTCGACGACGTCGACGGCGACCGCGGCGAGGTCCGTGCCGACCACCGCGAAGTCGCCCTGCACGACGCCCAGCGCATCGCCCGGGCGGCAGGGCCCCGCCGAGGTGAAGGCCGCCTTCGCGGCTATCGTCACGGCCCCGTCGCGGGCCGCGCCGGCGGCTGCGCTCATCTGCACGACGTCGACGTCGACCGCGCGCGAGGGGTCGTGCACGGCGGCCGCGGCGAGGCCCTGCACCTGGGCACGGGTCGGCAGCACCGCGACCTGGACGCCGTCGTCGCGGGCGGCGGCAGCGGCGGCCTCGGCGACGGCGATCGTGTCGGCGTCGTTGGGCAGCACCACGACGGACGACACCCCGGTGCGGCGGATCGCCGCGAGCACGTCCTGCGTGGAGGGGCGCAGGCCCGGCGCCGTCGCGACGACGACCGCGCCGGCCTCCTCGAAGAGCCGGGCCAGCCCCGGGCCGGCGGCGCACGCCACCAGGCCGACCCCGGCGCCGCGGCCGGGCGCCCCGCCGGGCGATCTGCTCGGCGAAGTGCGCGATCCGCAGGTGGCGCGGCCGGCCGGCGTCGAGCGCGGCCTCGATCGCGGCCCCCGGGTCGTCCACGTGGACGTGGACGTGCCAGAGGCCGCCACCGCCGACGACGACGAGCGAGTCGCCGAGCGGGCCGAGCCTGGCGCGCAGGGCTGCGATCTGCTCGTCGGCGGCCTCGAGCAGGTACATCACCTCGTACGCCGGGCCCTCGGCGTCGAGGTCGTGGCAGGCGCTGAGGTCGACGGCGGGCAGCGCGGGCCGGCGGCCGCGCCGGCCTCCGGCCCGGGCCGCCGGCCGGCGCCCGGTGACCACGGCGGCGAGGGCCTCGATGAGCACGACGAGGCCACGGCCGCCGGCGTCGACGACGCCGGCGCGGCGCAGGGCCGGCAGCTGTTCGGGCGTGCGGGCGAGCGCGGCCCTGGCCGCACCGAGCGCCGCTTCGACGACCGACCCCAGGTCGCCCGGGCGGCGTCGCGCGCACCGGCCGCCGCGGCCCGGCTGACCGAGAGGATCGTGCCCTCGACCGGCACGGCCACCGCCGCCCAGGCCTGCTCGTCGGCACGCTCCATCGCTCGCTGCACGCGGCCCCGTCGAGCGCCTCGCGCTCGGCGAGCTCGTCGGCCCAGCCGCGCAGCAGCTGCGCGGTGATGATCCCGGAGTTGCCGCGGGCGCCCAGCAGGGCACCGCGCGCGAAGGTGTCGAGCACCGCGCGCAGGTGCGCGTCCCGGCTAGGGCGGCGACCGCGGCGCAGGCCGCCTCCATCGTGAGGTAGAGGTTGGTGCCGGTGTCGCCGTCGGGGACGGGGTAGACGTTGAGGGCGTCCAGCTCCTCGCGGGCGTCGCCCAGCGCCACGAGGGCGGCCGCAGCCCACCGGCGGGCCGCTCGCCCGTCGAGCACCTCGAGCATCCGCACCTCCCCCGGCCGCACCGGTCGCGTCGTCGGGTCAGGCTAGCCCGGGGGGCCGACAGCACGGGACGGCGCTGGCGTCCGTCGCCCCGTCGCGCCGGTTTGGGTGCCCGCCGCTCGTCCGATACGCTGTCGTGGTTGCCCGGGCCCGTGCGTCCGGTGCGTTGGATCAGACCCGAAACCCGAGGAGTTCTTCGTCGTGGCTGCCACCTGTGACGTCTGCGGCAAGGGGCCGGGCTTCGGTCACGCCATCTCGCACTCGCACCGCCGTACCAAGCGCCGCTGGAACCCGAACATCCAGCGTGTCCGCACCCTCGTCGGTGCCACGCCGAAGCGGCTCAACGTGTGCACGTCGTGCCTGAAGGCCGGCAAGGTCGTCCGCTCGGCCTGAGCCCCCTCGCCTCCGCCGCCGCCCTGACCACCGGTCAGGGCGGCGCCGCTTTGCGCCCGGCCGTGCCGCCGCGCAGCGGTCGCGCCAGCCGGTCGAGGGACGCCGTGAGCTCCTCGGCCTCGGCCGGGTCGAGGTCGCGCAGCACCTCCCGCTCCCCCGCCTGGATCTCGCGGCGGCAGGCGGCCACCCGCTCCCGCCCGGCCGGTGTCAGCTGGACCACCCGGTTGCGCCGGTCCGCCGGGTCGACGACCCGCCGCAACAGACCGCGCGCCTCGAGCCGGTCGAGGATCGGGATCAGCCGGGTCTGGTCGCGGCGCACGGCGTGCGCGAGTTCGGCCTGGGTCGGGGCCGGCCCGTCCTCCAGCGCGCCGAGCACCGCGTAGTCCCACATCTGCAGGTCGTGTGCCCGGAGAACCGGCTCCTCCGCCGCGAGCGCCGACCGCAGCACGAGCGACAGCGCGTGCGCGAGGTCGAGACGGTCGCCCATGCGCCCATGATATCGCTGGGCATATCGTCTACATTGGTATACGGTCTACCCATGGAGATCGATCAGCTGCGCACTCTGCACGCGGGGGCGACCGACGTCGTCGTCGAGCTCGTCGACGGGCTCGAGAGGCTCGACGCCGCTGTCCTGCGCGTGCCGACCCCGTGCGCCGAGTGGGACCTCGCCGCCCTGCTCGCGCACATGACCGGCCAGGACCTCGGGTTCGCGGCCGCCACGACCCACGACGCGGACGTCGCCGCCTACCGGCCCGGTGATCCGAGTGCCGCGGCCCACCGGTCGGCCGCCCTGGCGCTGGTCGACGCGTTCGCGGCCGCCGACCCGGCGCGCCCGGTCTGGCTGGCCGAGTTCGGCCGGCGGGTGCCCCTGGCGGCCGCGGTCGGCTTCCACCTGGTCGACACCCTGGTCCACGGCTGGGACGTCGCCGTCTCGGTGGGCGCGACGGTGGCGTACGACGACGACCTGGTCGCCGCGGGGCTGACGATCGCGGAGCAGGTGCCGGGCGGGGCGGCCCGGGAGGGGCCCGGAGCGGCCTTCGCGCCGCCCCTCGCGATCGCGGCGGACGCCGACAACTGGCAGCGCACCCTGCTGCTGCTCGGCCGCGACCCCGGCTGGACGCCGCCCGTCAGCTGATACCGGGGCTTTCCCTGTCACTTCCCCCGTCAGGGGCACGGGTGAGCCGATCCTCCCTGTCGTCCAGGTCGGTCGCGCCGTCGCGGCGTCCGGCACCGAGGCGCGGCGCTCCGAGCAGCAGCACCGTGGCCAGGGCAGCCGCGGCGAGCAGGAACGAGCCCACCGCCTCCACCACGCGGAAGGCGATCACGAAGGCCTCGCGGGCGGTGGCCTCGGCCGTGGGTCCGGCGGCGGCCGACAGCGCACTGCCCAGGGTGGGCGCCCCCCGGCCAGCGAGGCCCGGGGCGCCGTCCGTCCGGGCCAGGCGGAAGACCACGGAGCCCAGGCTGCCCAGCAGCGCGATCCCGAGGGCACCGCCCAGCTCCGCCGACGTCTCGAGGAGCCCGGCGGCGGCGCCCGCGCGCGCCGAGGGCACCGAAGCCACGGTCAGTTCTGCCGCGAGCAGGTAGACCGGTGCGAGCCCCACCGAGAAGACCACCGAGCCGGCGACCACCGCCGGCAGCCCCCCGCCGGAGCCGGCCGACGTCAGCAGCCCGAACCCGGCAGCGGCCAGGACCAGGCCCACCGTGGTCACCGCGACGGGGCCCACCCGCCGCGCCGCGACGGGGCCGGCGACGGATCCCGCGAGGTAGCCCAGTGACGGCGGCACCGTCGTCAGGCCGGCCGCGAGCGGCGAGAGTCCCAGCACGAGCTGGACGTACTGCGCGACGAACAACGAGGTGCCGTAGAGCACGAAGAAGCCGGCGGCGTTCACCGCCAGAGGCACCGAGAAGGCTCGCCGGCGGAACAGGGACAGGTCGATCAGCGGGTGGGGGCGACCGACCTGGCGTCGCAGAAACGCCCCGGCCACGATCAGACCCGCAAGGATCGTCGCGGCCGCCCACACGTCCACACCGTCCTGGGCCGCGCGCTTCACCCCGTAGACGAAGCCCAGCACGGCGGCCAGCAGCAGCACGGCTCCGACGGCGTCCGTCGAGGACTCTCCTGCGCTCCGGCTCTCGGGAAGGAGCAGCGGTCCGAGCGCCAGCAGCAGCACCGTCGGGGGTATCGCCACCAGGAAGACGGATCCCCACCAGAAGTGTTCGAGCAGGGCGCCGGCGATCAGCGGCGCGACGACGCCGCCGAGCGCGAAGCTCGCCGTCCAGACGCCGAACGCCGTCCTGCGCCGGGACGGGTCGGGGAACAGGACGCGGATCAGCGAGAGCGTCGAGGGCATCAGCGTGGCCCCCGCGACGCCGAGGAGCGCCCGCACGACGAGGAGCATCACCGGGCCGGTGGAGAAGGCGGCGAGCAGTGACAGCACCCCGAAGGCCGCGCCCCCCAGGAGCAGCAGCCGGCGTCGCCCGACCCGGTCGCCGAGGGCGCCGAGCGGGATCAGGGACGCCGCGACGAAGAACCCGTACCCGTCGACGACCCAGAGGAGTTGCGATGCCGTCGGGCGCAGGTCCCGCGTCAGGGCCGGGATCGCGAGGTTGAGCACGTGGGCGTCCATCGAGACCAGCAGGCAGGGCATGGCGAGCACCGCCAGGCCGGCCCACGCCCGGCCCCCTGCCCGTGGCCCGGTCGTTCCGTGGGCAGAACGCTCTTGGACGACCATCTGCCCACCTCCGGGTCCGCGCCGAGGACGCGCACCGGCGGGCACACAAGGGGACCTCGTAACGTCTTGAACCCGTAGCTCACGTTACGAAGACATCCACCCTCGCGCAACGCGATAAGGCCCCTCAACGCGTTACACTGAGGGGATCATGATCCGGGTCCCGCACCTCCCCGTGGCCGCGCTCGTCGAACTCGTCAACGGCTGGGGCACCGTCCCCCGGGCGAGGGGCGGCGCACGCCCGTGTCCGCCCGCCGCCGGGTTCGCCGCCCGGCACCCCGCGCTGCGGCCACCGGACGGCGAGCTCGACGACAGCCTGCTCGAGAGTGCGGCTGACGCGGCGTACCCCGTGTTCGCCACCACCGACGCGCAGGCGAAGGCGCTGCGCGGGACGGCCCTCCTGGAGCAGGTCGACGTCCGGCCCGCGGTCACCGTCGAGGGCGCCGATCTGCGGGCCACCTGGCTCGTCCCGCGCCACGAGGACGCCCTCGCGGCGTCCGTGGCCGTGAGCGTCTACGAACAACTGCTCGCCGGCGCCGGACGCCTCGGAACCTGCGCGTCGAGCACCTGCGGCGACGTCTACGTGGACGCGTCTCCGGGGGCGCACCGCCGGTTCTGCTCCCTGACCTGCCAGAACCGCGAGCGGGTGGCCGCCTTCCGCCGCCGCAGGGCCGCGGACGCCGACAGCTGACGGGTGACGGGTGACGGCAGCTTGCCGCTTCAGCCGGTGAAGTGGTGCCACCCGTCAGGCCCCGCCCACGGTGCGCCCGCCACCACGACGCCGGGGCCGGACGCACCGGCGGCGCGGACCCGCCCCACGACGGCGAACGGCGCCGGCACGGCGACGTCCGGGGGGAACGCGGCGAGCAGGGCATGGTCCTCGCCCCCGGTGAGCACCCACCCGAGCGCGTCGCCCGGGCGGCCCAGAGCCTGCGCGGCGGCCACGAGGTCGGCCCGCGGCGCGAGGGCTGCGGGGTCGAGGTCGAGCAGCACGCCCGAGGCCGCCGCGAGGCGGGCGGCGTCGCGGAGTAGGCCGTCGCTCGTGTCGATCAGGGCGGTCGCGCCGGCCGCCGCGGCCAGCGGGCCGGCCGGGTACGGGGGCCGGGGGGCGACATGTGCCCGCACCAGCGCCGCGGCGGCGTCGGTCAGGGCCTCCGCGCCCGCTCGGGTGCCCGCCGCCGTGAGCAGCGCGAGGCCGGCCGCCGAGGGTCCGGTGCGACCCGCGAGCGCGAGCACGTCGCCGGCGCGGGCCCCCGACCGCAGCAGCACGTGCCCGTCGAGCACCCCCAGCGCGGTGCCGGTGAGCACCACCTGGGCGGCCTGCGAGACGTCACCGCCGGCCACGGTCGCACCCGCGCGGGAGCACTCGTCGTCGAGGCCGTCGGCCAGGCCCGTCGCCCAGGCCAGCTCCAGCTGCGGCGGCGCCGCCAGGCTCACGACCAGCGCCAGTGGCCGGGCGCCCATGGCGGCGACGTCCGCCAGGTTCTGTGCGGCCAGCTTGACGCCGACCTCACGGGCCGACGACCAGTCCCGCACGAAGTCCTCCCCCTCGACCAGGGTGTCGGTCGAGACGGCGATGCGGCCGGGGGCCTCGATCACGGCCGCGTCGTCGCCGGGCCCCACCAGCAGGGCTGCCGGCGGCGGGCCGTAGCGGGCCAGGACGGCGCGGACGAGATCGTCCTCACCTATGTCTCGCAGGGTCGGCGGCCTGTCGCGCCGGCCGGCCGCGCCTGCTCCTGCGCCCCGCACGGCCGACACGGTAGCGTGACCGCTCCCGGGGTGATCCCTCGTGGGGTGGACCGGCGGTGCGCGCGCCATCGGTGGGCACAGAAGGAGGACTCGTGGTGGTGCAGGCGTACATCCTCATCCAGACCGAGGTGGGCCGGGCGGCGGACGTGGCGAGGTCGATCGCCGAGATCCCGGGCGTCACGCTCGCGGAGGACGTCACGGGCCCCTACGACGTCATCGCCCGCGTCGAGGCGCCCAGCGTCGATGAGCTCGGCCAGCTCGTGATCGCGCGCATCCAGGACGTCAAGGGCATCACCCGCACGCTCACGTGCACCGTCGTGCACTTCTGAGGGCGGCCGCCTGCGGGCCCGCCGTGCTCGTCCTGGCCGCCTGCTCCGCGCCGCACGTGGAGCCCGCCCCCCGGGCCGCCGACCCCGCCTGTGCCCGGGCTCTCGCGGCCGCACCGGCGACGGTGCTGGGCCAAGGCCGCACCGACGTCGACGGGGCCGGCGCGCTCGCCTGGGGCGACCCGCCGATCGTGCTCCGCTGCGGCTTCCCGGGCGTCGGCGCCACCCCCGACGCCTGCATCGAGGTCGACGGCGTCGACTGGGTGGTGGCCGACCCCGCCGCGGATCCCGTGGTGTTCGCCGCGTTCGGCCGCGACCCCACGGTGCAGCTGGCCGTCCCGGCCTCCTACGGCCGCACCTCCGCCTCCGGCGCCCTGGTGGGCCTCGCGCCCGCGGCCCGCGCGCTGCCGTCGAACGGGCACCCCTGCCGGTAGCCGGCCGGTGGCTAGCGCAGCCCGGTACGGCGGCGCAGGGCCAGCTGCACCAGCCGGTGCACCAGCGACGGGTAGTCCAGCCCCGTGGCCGCCCACATCAGCGGGTACATCGAGCTCGGCGTGAACCCGGGCATGGTGTTGATCTCGTTGACCAGCACCTCGCCGTCGGCGCGCACGAAGAAGTCGACCCGGGCCAGCCCCTCGCAGCCGAGCGCCTCGAAGGTGCGGGCGGCGAGGTCCCGGACCCGGTGCACCACGGCGTCCGGCAGGTCGGCGGGGCAGACCAGCCGGGCGCCCTCGTCGCCGTCGAGGTACTTCGCCTCGAAGTCGTAGAACTCGTGCGCGGCCCCCACCTGGACCTCGCCGGGCAGGGTCGTCGCCGGGGCGCCCCCGTCGATCGACTCGAGCACCGCGCACTCGATCTCGCGGCCCTCGACCTCGGTCTCGACGACGACGCGGGGGTCGTGCCGGCGGGCCGCCTCGATCGCGGCGTCCAGATCGGCCGGCCCCTTGACCCGGGTGATCCCGAGGCTCGACCCCGCGCGGGCCGGCTTGACGAAGACCGGGTAGCCGAGCTCCTCGACGTCCGCCCGCACGCTCTCGGGGTCGCGTTCCCAGTGCCGGGCCGTGACGAGCAGGTGCTCGCCGATCGGGATCCCCTGTGCTTCGAGCAGCAGCTTCATCACGTGCTTGTCCATGCCGGCGGCGCTGGCGAGCACGCCGGAGCCCACGTAGCGGACGTCGGCGAGCTCGAGCAGCCCCTGCAGCGTGCCGTCCTCGCCGAACGGGCCGTGCAGAAGTGGGAAGACCACGTCGACGTCGCCGAGCGCCCGCGGCACCTGGCCCGGCTCGAGCACGGTCAGCGCGCGGTCGCCGGTCTCGAGCGGCACGAGGACCTGCGGGCCGTCGTCGTCGCCGACCTCCGGCAGCCGGCCGTCGGTGAGCTCCCAGCGGCTGGGCTCGGCGGCGGCCAGCACCCAGCGCCCGGCGGTGGTGATGCCGACGGGCACGATCTCGTAGTCGGACTCGGCGAGCGCGCGCATCACGCTCGCGGCCGTCATGCAGCTGATCGCGTGCTCGCCGGAGCGGCCGCCGAAGACGACGGCCACGCGGGGTCTGTGGGCGGAGGGGGCGTCGCTCACCGGGTCGGGGAGCTCACCCGGGGCGTCGTTCGAGAGGTCGTTCGTGAGGGCCACCGGCGAGACGATACCGGTCGCCGCGGGCCCGGAGGCCGTCCTCGGTCGTCTCCGCGGCCGGCCCCCCGCCGGCGACTGCCCCGAGACCGGTCGACCGGCTGCCCGGCGACCGCCGCGCCACCGTCCCGGCTAGCCTGCGGCCGTGGACCCACACGCAGCCGGCCCCCGCCACGGTCGCGGTCACCGCCGGCCGGCCCCCCGCCGCCCCGAACGCACCGCTGAACGCTCCGCTCGTGCTGACGTCGACGTACGTCGCGTCGCCCGGTGCGACCCGGCCGGGCGACCTCGGCTACGGGCGGTGGACGAACCCGACCTGGGAGGCCTTCGAGGCGGCCCTGGGCGCTCTGGAGGGTGGCGGCGCGCTGCTGTTCGGCTCGGGGATGGCAGCCGTCGCCGCGGTGCTCGACCAGGTCCCGGACGGCGGCCGGGTGGTCGCCCCGGTGGCCGCGTACAACGGCACCCTGACGCTGCTCGGCGAGCTGGCCGGGCGCGGCCGGCTGCGCGTCGACCGGGTGGGGATGGCCGACACGGACGCCGTCCGCGCCGCCCTGGAGCCCGGCGCAGACCTGCTCTGGCTCGAGACCCCGACGAACCCCCTGCTCGAGGTCGCCGACCTGCCCGCGCTGGTCGAGGCGGGGCGGGGCGTCGGCGCGCTGGTGGCCGTCGACAACACCTTCTCGACGCCGCTCGTGCAGCGGCCGCTGGACCACGGCGCGGACGTCGTCGTGCACTCGGTGACCAAGTACCTCGCCGGTCACAGTGACGTGGTGCTCGGCGCCACGGTCACGGCCGACGCGGCGCTCGGCGAGCGGCTGTACCGGCACCGCACCGTGCACGGCTCGGTCGCCGGGCCGGCGGAGGCGTGGCTCGCCCTGCGCGGCCTGCGCACCCTGCACCTGCGCGTCCAGCGGGCCGGCGAGAACGCGACCGAGCTGGCCCGGCGGCTCTCGGCGCACCCGGCCGTGTCGCGGGTGCGGCACCCGTCACTGCCGGCGGACCCGGGGCACGAGCGGGCCGCGGCGCAGATGCGGGGCTTCGGGGCGATCGTCGCGATCGAGCTGACAGGGGGCCCTACCGCCGCGGAGGCGCTCGCCGACGGCACCCGGCTCTGGGTGCACGCCACCAGCCTCGGCGGCGTGGAGTCGACGCTGGAGCGGCGGCGCCGGCACGCGAGCGAGCCGCTCACCGTGCCCGAGTCGCTGGTCAGGCTCTCGGTCGGCGTCGAGGACGTCGACGACCTGTGGGCCGACCTGGCGGCCGTTCTCGACACCCTCACCTAGCGACGTCAGAGGCCTTCGGGCTTGCGGGGGCGGCCGAGCAGGCGGGCGCGCATCTCGCGGACGTCGGCGCCGCCGTGCACGACCTCGACGACCTGCTCGGTGATGGGCATCTCGACGCCGTGCGCGCGCGCGAGCTCGAGGATCGGCCGGCACGACATGACGGCCTCCGCGGTGTGCTTGGCGGCCGCGGTGGCCTGGGCGAGGTCGAGCCCGCGGCCCAGGGCGACCCCGAGGGTGCGGTTGCGGGAGAGCGGCGAGGCGCACGTCGCGACGAGGTCGCCGAGGCCCGCGAGCCCCGCCAGGGTGACCGGGTCGGCGCCGAGGGCGACCCCGAGCCGGGCGGTCTCGGCGAGCCCGCGGGTGATGATCGTCGCCTTCGTGTTGTCGCCCAGCCCCATCCCCTCGGCGATGCCGACCGCGAGCGCGATCACGTTCTTGACCGCGCCGCCGAGCTCGACGCCCACGACGTCGGTGTTCGTGTAGGGCCTGAAGTAGGGCGCCGAGCAGGCCTGGGCCACCAGCTCGGCGTGATCGGCGTCCACGCAGGCGACCACGGTGGCGGTCGGCTGCCGAACCGCGATCTCGCGCGCGAGGTTGGGCCCCGACACCACGGCCACGCGCTCCGGCGGCACCTGCGCCGCCTCGGTCACGACCTGGCTCATCCGCAGCCGGGTGCCCAGCTCGACGCCCTTCATCAGGCTGACCAGCACCGCCCCGCCGGGGATCCACGGCCGCCACCGGTCGAGGTTGGCCCGCAGGGTCTGCGACGGCACGGCCAGCACGGCGACGTCGGCGCCCTCGAGCACGGCCGCGGCGTCCGTCGACGCCTCGATCGTCTCGGGCAGGGGCGTGTCACCGAGGTAGCGGGTGTTCGTGTGCCGGTGGGTGACCTCGTCGCACACCTCCGCACTGCGCCCCCACAGTGCGACCTTGGCCCCGGCATCGGCGAGGACGACCGCGAACGTGGTGCCCCACGAACCGCTGCCCAGCACGGCGACCCTGGTCACGACGCCTCCTTGCGGCGGCGGAAGTCCCCGGTCAGCGGCAGGTCGTGCCGGCGCGGGTCCCAGCGCTCGGGCGGCGCCTGCTCGCCCCGGATCCGCTCCAGCAGCCCCGTGATCCCGTCGACGATCGCGGCGGTCGCCCCCGCCAGCACGGCCGCGTCGAGCGGGCGACCCTCCCACCGGGACAGGTCGACCGGGGGCCCGGCCCACACGTGGACGACGGGACGCCGGAAGACGTGCGGCACCTTGCTGTAGGGCGCCAGCAGCTCCTGCGGGCCCCACTGGGCGATCGGCACGACGGGCACGCCCGTGGTCAGGGCGATGCGGGCGGCCCCGGTCTTGCCGGTCATGGGCCAGAGCTGCGGGTCGCGCGTCAGCGTGCCGTCGGTGTAGACCGCGACGCACTCCCCCGCGTGCACCGCGTCGACGGCCGCCTCGAGCGCGAGGGCGGCGTCGGCCGAATTGCGCCGGACCGCGATCTGCCCGGCGTTCCTGACGATCCGGCCCCCGACCGGGATCTCGAACACGTCCTCCTTCGCGAGGAAGCGCGGCGGGACGCCGTGATCGACGAGGAAGTGCGCGAGGGTGAAGGGGTCGATGTGCGAGATGTGGTTGCTGCACGCGACGAAGCCGCCGGCCGGCAGGTGCTCGGCGCCCTGCCAGTCGCGACGGGTGGTCGCCCGCAGGAGCGGGCGCAGCAGGCCCACGGCGAACCGGTACGACCGGCTGAACTCGCGGGCGGTCACATGCACTCCTTCGCGTTCGACGTCTCGTTCGACGTCTCATTCGGCTGTCTCGTGCGGCTGTCCCGTTCGGCTGTCTCGCTCGGCTGTCCCGCTGGCCGCGCGGGACGCGGATCGGGGGTTCATCCTTGCCGTCACCTGCGGCGCTGTCGAGGAGGAGCAGCCTCGGCCCGCCAGGGTGGTGGCGTCCACCCCACCGGACGTCGCGCTCGCCGGGGCACCGGCGACAATCGTGGCGTGACCCCGTGGACCCTCCTGCTGCCCGTCAAGGGCGGCCCGCTGGCCAAGTCGAGGCTCGGCGCGCCCCCCGGTGTGGCGTCGGCCATCGCGCTCGACACGCTCGCCGCCGTGCTGGCCGCGCCGCCGGTCGGGCGCGTCGTGGTCGTCACCGCCGACCCCGCGTCGGCGCGGGCCGCCCGCGCCGCCGGGGCCGAGGTGACCGGTGAGACCAGGCCCGGTGAGGGCCTCGTGGCCGCGGTCCGCGACGGCGTGGAGGCCGCCCGCCGGCGGCGTCCATGGGCCGCGCGACCCGCAGCCGTGCTCCTGGCCGACCTGCCGGCGCTGCGGCCGGAGGACCTCGAGGCGGGGCTGGCCGCCGCGGCCGAGGCGCTCGCGCAGCACCCCTCCGCGCCGATGGCGGTCGTCCCGGACGCCGACGGCACCGGCACCGTGCTCCTCGCGGCGCGGACGCCAGCCGCGCTCGACCCGGCCTTCGGCACCGGGTCGCTGGCCGAGCACGTGCGTCGGGGCGCCGTCCGGCTCGACGTCGACCTGCCCCGGCTGCGCCGCGACGTCGACACCCCCGCGGACCTCGACGCCGCCCTCGCGCTCGGCGTCGGCCTGCGCACCGCGTCAGCCCTGGCCGTGTGCACCGCCTGACCCGGGCTCTCGTTCGGCAGCCCGGTCAGCGCCCACTCGGCGCCCACTCGGCGCCCACTCGGCCGCCCACTCGCCGCCCACTCGGCCGCCCGGTCGCTAGCCTGTCCACGTGCAGGCCACCGTGCACCGCTTCGACGCGACGACCGGCGAGGGGTCCGTCCTCACCGACGCGGGGGTCGTCCTGCCCTTCGACGCGCGGGCGTTCGGCGCCAGCCGGCTGCGGCACGTGCGTACCGGGCAGCGGCTCACGGTGACCGTCGAGGGCGAGGGCGCGCGGACGCGCGTCGTCAGCCTCGCCCTCGGGACGGTCGGCCAGGCCCCCCGCCGGGGCTCCCGCCCCTGACCCGGCGCCCCCTCCCCCCTTTCGCGCTGATCATGCAATCCGCGTCGATCATGCAATCCGCGTCGATCATGCGATCCCGCGTTGATCACGTGGTGACGCGGCTCCCGCCGCCCACCTTCGGCGAGGATCATGCAAACCGGTCCGATCATGCAGGTCCAATTCATGATCGGACCGAAGTGCATGATCCTTGCTCAGGGGGGCGAGGCGGTGCGTGAACCCCGCTCGAGCTGCTGGTCGCGCTCTCGCCGGCGTCAGTCGCGCTCGTAGATCGCGCCGAGGGCGTCGAGCTTCGCCTGGAAGTGCTCGTAGCCGCGGTCGATCAGGCCGATGCCGCGAACGCGTGACGTGCCCTCGGCGGCCAGCGCCGCGATCAGGTGGCTGAACCCGCCGCGCAGGTCGGGCACGGTGATGTCGGCGGCGTGGAGCTTGGTCGGGCCCGAGATCACGGCCGAGTGCTTGAAGTTGCGCTGTTCGAACCGGCACGGCAGGCCGCCGAGGCACTCGCGGTACAGCTGGATCTGGGCGCCCATCTCACGCAACGCGCTGGTGAACCCGAACCGGTTCTCGTACACCGTCTCGTGCACGATCGACAGACCGCCGGCCTGTGTCAGGGCGACGACCAGGGGCTGCTGCCAGTCCGTCATGAAACCGGGGTGGACGGCCGTCTCGAGCACCAGCGAGTTCAGGCTGCCGCCGGGGTGGGTGAAGCGGATGCCGTCGTCCGCGATGTCGAGCTCGCCGCCGACCTTCCGGAAGACGTTGAGGAACGTCATCATCTCGAGCTGCCGAGCACCCTTCACCGTGATGTCACCGCGGGTGGCGAGGGCCGCACACGCCCAGGACGCCGCCTCGATGCGGTCCGGCAGGGCCGTGTGCGTGAAGCCGCGCAGCCGGTCGACGCCCTCGATCCGGATCACCCGGTCGGTGTCGACGCTGATGACCGCGCCCATCTTCTGCAGCACCGCGATGAGGTCCATGATCTCGGGCTCGATCGCGGCGTTGCTGAGCTCGGTGACCCCCTCGGCGCGCACGGCCGTGAGCAGCACCTGCTCGGTGGTGCCCACGCTGGGGTACGGCAGCGAGAGCTTCGTGCCTTGCAGCCGCTGCGGGGCCGACAGGCGGATGCCCTGGGGCTGCTTCTCGACGGTAGCGCCGAACTGCCGCAGCACGTCGAGGTGGTAGTTGATCGGGCGGTCGCCGATCCGGCAGCCGCCGAGGTCGGGGATGAACGCCTCGCCCAGCCGGTGCAGGAGCGGGCCGCAGAACAGGATCGGGATCCGGCTCGAGCCCGCGTGCGCGTCGATGTCGGCGACGTGCGCCCGTTCGACGTTGCTCGGGTCGAGCTCGAGCACGCCCTCCTCGGGGCTGGACTCGGTCACCTGCGCGCCGTGCAGCTCGAGCAGGCCGGTCACGACGGTGACATCGCGGATCCGGGGGACGTTGGCGAGGCGGCTCGGCTCCTCCCCGAGCAGCGCCGCGACCATCGCCTTGGAGACGAAGTTCTTGGCGCCGCGAACGGTGATGGTGCCGGTGAGGGGGGTGCCGCCGTGGACGGTGAGAGCGTCGTTCACAGGGGTCATCCTGGCGCACGTCGGGCGTCCGGCCCGTCAAGGGACGACCCGGACGTCGGCGTGGCGCGGCCCGCGTCGCGGGCATCGCATGCCGATGACGGGATGTCGCCGCAGGTCAGACGGCGTGTCGTCAGGTCGCGGGGGTGTCGCCGGCGGCGCCGTCCCGCGCCGGGGTGGCGACGGGCGTCACACCGCTGGGCGCACTGGCCGTGGCCGGTGCATCGGTCGTCGGCGTCGCCGGCGCATCGGCGGCGGGTGCCGCCGCCTTCTCCGCCGTCCGCTTCGTCGCCGCCGTCTTCGTCGCGCTCGTCGTCGTCACCGCCGCCGTCCCGGCGGTCGCCTTCGTCGCGGTGGCCCGCCTCGCGGGGGTCCTCTTCGCAGCCGCCGCCGTCGAGGGCGTGGACCGCTTCGCACCGGCCTTCTTCGCCGGGGTCGTCGACCCGGGCGACGCCTGGGCGGGCTCGACCGGCGGACTTCGGCCGCGGACTTCTTGGCCGCGGACTTCTTGCCTGCTGCGGTCTTCTTGCCCGCTGCCGTCGCGTCGTCGCGGTCTTCGCCGTCGCCTTCTTCGCGGTGGTCCTCTTCGCGGCCGCCTTCTTCGTCGCCGCCTTCTTCGCGGCCGGCTTCTCGGCTGCGGGCGTCGTCCCCGGGGTCGTGCCGTTGACCTGCGCCAGGTCGGCCGCGCCGGCCGCTCCCTTCACGGGCGTGGGGCCGGCCGGCTCGTCGAGCACGGCCGGCGGCACGCGGATCGGGAGTGGCGCGACGCCCACGCATGGACGTCACCGGGCGCACCGACGGGGGCAGCGACTGGGCGGTGGCGCGCTTCGCCGGCCGCGGGGAGGGTGTGACGCGGGCCGCCGCGCCGGCCGATGAGCGTCGCATCACGGTACGCGCGGGCCGCGCGCGGGGCCGTGATGCCGTCGGCGGGCTCGAAGGGCTGGAACGCCCCGCCGGAGACCGGCGACAAAGCGGAACGTGCCGCCGGCCCCTCCTCCCGGAGGGTGAACGGCTCGTCCTCGTTCCGCAGCGCGCTCTCGAGGGTGCCGAGGGTGACCGCCACCACCCTGGCGCTCAGGGTGACGGCGCGGGCCAGCGCGCCGGTGACCACGCCGATCGCGCTGATCCCGATCGTCGCCAGCAGGTCGTCCCTCTTCACCGGTGCCTCCGCGTCGCCGCTGCTCACGGGCGGTTGCCCGTGACCATGACCGTATGCCGCACCGGGCGGTGAGTCCATGCGGGTGGGTCCCGCGTCGCGCCCGCCGACCGGTCAGCCACCCGCCCCGTCGGGGGCCGGCGCAGCGGCCCTCAGGACAGGGACTGCCACCGGCACCGGGAGCGTGACCGGCAGCCAAGCCGGCCGACGGGCCTCGTAGGTCGTCGATCTCGGCCGCGTGCCTCAGCGTGAGCCCGATGTCGTCGAGCCCCTCCATCAGTCGCCAGCGCGTGTAGTCGTCGACCGCGAACGGCACCACCACGTCGCCCGCGGCCGCCGTGCGCGCCACGAGGTCGACCGTCACTTCCGTGCCGGGCACGCCCTCGAGCACCGCCCAGAGCCGCTCCACGTCGTCCTGCTCGACCACGGCCGCGAGCAGCCCCTGCTTGCCCGCGTTCCCGCGGAAGATGTCGCCGAAGCGCGGCGACAGCACGGCCGCGAAGCCGTAGTCCTTGAGGGCCCAGACGGCGTGCTCGCGGGACGAGCCCGTGCCGAAGTCGGGGCCCGCGACGAGGACCGAGCCGGCCCGGTACGCCTCCTGGTTGAGCACGAACGCCGGGTCGTTCCGCCAGGCCGCGAACAGGCCGTCCTCGAACCCGGTGCGGGTCACACGCTTGAGGTAGACGGCGGGGATGATCTGGTCGGTGTCGACGTCCGAGCGCCGCAGCGGCACGCCGACGCCGGTGTGGGTGGTGAACTTCTCCATGGTGATCGTGCTCTCCTCGAACTACTCCCGGTGATCAAGCAATCCGGTCCGATCACAGTCCATGATCGGACCGGATTGCATGATCACCGCACGTTTGGGGGGGCGGCTGGGGGTCGGGTCGGCGGGGCAGCCCTGGGGGTTAGGGGGCAGCCCGGGGGTCAGACGGTCGCCGCTTGGGCCGTGGACGACACCGGCTCGAGGTCGGCCGGGCTCGAGAGCGTGCCGCGGACGGCGGTCGCGGCGGCGACCAGCGGCGAGACGAGGTGGGTGCGCCCGCCCTTGCCCTGGCGCCCCTCGAAGTTGCGGTTGGACGTCGACGCGCTGCGCTCCCCCGGCGCGAGCTGGTCGGGATTCATGCCCAGGCACATCGAACAGCCTGCGTTGCGCCATTCGGCCCCGAAGTCCGCGAAGACCTTGTCCAGCCCCTCGGCCTCGGCCTGCAGACGCACCCGGGCGCTCCCGGGCACCACGAGCACCCGGACGCCGTCGGCCTTGCGGCGCCCGTGCACCACGGAGGCGGCCGCGCGCAGGTCCTCGAGGCGGCCGTTCGTGCAGGAGCCGATGAAGACGGTGTCCACCGCGATCTCGCGCAACGGCGTGCCGGGCCGGAGGTCCATGTAGGTCAGGGCGCGCTCGGCAGCGGCGCGCGCCCCGGCATCGGCGACGTCCGCGGGGTCGGGCACCCTGGCCGACAGCGGCAGGCCCTGGCCGGGGTTGGTGCCCCACGTGACGAAGGGTTCGATCGTGGCGGCGTCGAGCACGATCTCGGCGTCGAAGACGGCGTCGTCGTCGGTGCGCAGCGTCCGCCAGTACTCGACGGCCGCGTCCCAGTCGGCGCCGCGAGGGGCGTGCGGGCGCCCCTGCAGGTAGGCGAAGGTGGTCTCGTCGGGGGCGATCATCCCCGCGCGGGCCCCGGCCTCGATCGACATGTTGCAGATCGTCATCCGGGCCTCCATCGAGAGCGTCCGGATGGCCTCGCCGCGGTACTCGAGCACGTAACCCTGACCACCACCGGTGCCGATGCGGGCGATGACCGCGAGGATGACGTCCTTCGCGGTGGTCCCCTCGGGCAGCTCGCCCTCGAGCGTGATCGCCATCGTGCGCGGGCGGGTCAGCGGCAGCGTCTGGGTGGCGAGCACGTGCTCGACCTCGCTGGTGCCGATACCGAAGGCGAGGGCGCCGAAGGCGCCGTGCGTCGAGGTGTGCGAGTCGCCGCACACGACGGTCAGGCCGGGCTGGGTCAGGCCGAGCTGCGGGCCGACGACGTGAACGATCCCCTGCTCGATGTCGCCGAGCGGGTGCAGCCGGATGCCGAACTCCGCGCAGTTGCGGCGCAGCGTCTCGATCTGCGTCCGGCTGACCGGGTCCGCGATCGGCTTGTCGATGTCGATCGTCGGGGTGTTGTGATCCTCGGTCGCGATGGTGAGGTCGGGCCGGCGGACGCCCCGGCCGGCGAGCCGGAGCCCGTCGAAGGCCTGCGGGCTCGTCACCTCGTGCACGAGGTGCAGGTCGATGTAGAGCAGGTCCGGCTCGCCCTCGCCACGCCGCACCACGTGGGCGTCCCAGACCTTCTCCGCGAGCGTTCGGCCCATCGTCAGGCCCCTCCTTCGTCAGCGGTCCGGCCACGTCACCCCGAAGGGCGTTGCGTCTCGTCTTCCGAGACGGCAATATCGAGACCCGGACAAGGATGCAGTGCTGCGCACTGTAATGACCAGGGCCCGCCGGTGTGCCCGCGTCTCATATAGCAATACGGGAGTACCGAATGGCGGACACAACCAGCGGTGTCGGCGTGCTCGACAAGGCTGCCATCGTTCTCGGCGCGCTCGAGGCCGGCCCCTCGACCCTGGCCCAGCTCGTGGCCGCGACCGGGCTGGCCCGGCCGACGGCCCACAGGCTCGCCGTCGCCCTCGAGCACCACCGGCTCGTCACCCGCGACCTGCAAGGCCGCTTCGTGCTCGGGCCGCGCCTGGCCGAGCTGGCCACCGCGGCCGGTGAGGACCGGCTCCTCGGCGCGGCCGGGCCCGTGCTCACGGCGCTGCGCGATCACACGGGCGAGTCGGCGCAGCTCTACCGCCGCCAGGGCGACCAGCGCGTCTGCGTGGCGGCGGCCGAGCGGCCGATGGGGCTGCGCGACTCCATCCCCGTCGGCATGGCCCTCACGATGCGCGCGGGCTCGGCGGCCCAGATCCTGCTCGCCTGGGAGGAGCCGGACCGGCTGCACCGCGGCCTGCAGGGAGCACGCTTCACGGCGACCACGCTGTCGGCCGTGCGGCGCCGGGGCTGGGCGCAGAGCATCGGCGAGCGCGAGCCGGGGGTCGCGTCGGTGTCGGCGCCGGTACGGGCGCCGTCCGGGCGCGTGGTCGCGGCCGTGTCGATCTCGGGGCCGGTGGAACGCTTCACCCGCCAGCCGGGGCGCGTGCACGCGGCGGCGGTGGTGTCAGGCGCCGCCCGGCTCACCGAGGTGCTCCGCCGCGCCCAGGCCGACGGGGTGCCCCTGATCGGCGACCAGCGCGCCGCCGCCCCGGCCTGACCCCGCCTGACCCCCACCGCCCTCCCCCACCGCCTCCCCACACCGCCCTCCCCCACACCGTCCTCCCCCCACTCCTCACCCCGTGATCAAGGAATCCAGCGGGATCAAGGAATCCAGGCTCAGCCGGCCGAGCAGGGCAATGCGCCCGAATGTCGCCACGCCCGCGGCGAGCGACAGCGCGCCGAGTGTCAGCACCACGAGGCCCGAGCGGCGGGCCTGGACCCGGGCCGGCCCCGCGGCAGCGAGGAAGAAGCCGCCCGACATCAGGATCGCCGCGATCGGCACGCCGCCGCGCGCCACCTGCGCCGCGACGCCGGTCAGGCCGGTGGCCTCGGTGAACAGCACCGTCAGCAGGCCCAGAGTCACGAGCACACCGGCGTGCGCATGCCCGCCCGGTAGAGCCGCCGTTGCAGGTCGGTCGCCGGCACGCCGCCCTGGGCGACCTTGAGCACGAACACCCCGCCCCACTCCACGGCCAGCAGGGACAGCAGGAGCACGCCGGCGGTCGAGGTGGCGGCGTGCGACAGCGAGAGGCTCATGCCGCCTCGAGGCGGTCGCGCGTCCGGTCACGCCCCGCCGTCACCGGCCGGAGGCCGAGCGCGAGCGGCAGGCCCTGCGCGGGCATGTCGACGTACATCGACTCGTGCGCGCCGGCCGGCACCACCAGCGTCTCGTGCCAGATCCCGACGGCGCCTCGCGAGTCGCGCACACTCCGGTTGAACTCCCGCCACGCGGGCCGGTGCTCGTGCTCGCCCGCGTGGGCGTAGGCGAGCAGGCTGTCGAGGTCGCGCCAGTACTGCACGGCGAGCGCCCCCTTGCCGTGCACGCAGCTCGTGACGCCGAGCAGCCCCAGCTCCGGCTCGCGCCCGAGCTCCGCCAGCATCCGGGGCATGGCGCGGACCACGGGGAGCCATGCACGGACCGACCGGAGGCGGTTGATCCGCGCGCCGATGAGGAAGACCACCACCCCCGCGTCGTCGTGCTGATGGGTCCATCGCCCTGCGTTCAACCCGCGCATCGTCGGCTCCCGCCTCGATTGGATACCTTCGCTCTCCATTCTTGGGTAGTAGTACTATCTAGTCAAGATGAAGATGTCCGAGCTGTCGCACGCCAGCGGGGTGCCCGTACCGACGATCAAGTTCTACCTGCGGGAGCACCTGATGCCGCCGGGCCGGGCCACCTCCGCCACCCAGGCGCAGTACGACGAGGAGCACCTCGCCCGGCTGCGGTTGATCCGCGCGCTGGTCGACGTCGGGCGGCTGCCGCTCGCCGCCGTCCGCTCGGTCCTGGACGTCGTCGATGCGGGGCACGACTCCACGTCGGAGGCGGTCGGCAGAGCCCACGACGCGCTCCCGCCGTCGCCTGCCGAGGCAGCCGCTCCCCCGTCGCGGGCACTGGCAGCCGTCGCCTCGCTCGGCTGGCACGTGAATCCGCGGTCGTCGTCTCTGCGTCAGCTCGAAGCGGCCCTGGCCGCGGTCGAGGCCGTCGGCATGCCGGTCGGCGTGGATCGCCTCCGCGTCTACGGCCGGGCCGCGCTCGACGTCGCCCGCGCCGACGTCGCGGAGGTGCCGGCCACCGGCGCCGCGGACGCCGTCGAGTACGTGGTGATCGGGACCGTGCTGTACGAGCCGGTGCTGCTCGCCCTGCGCCGCCTGGCCCAGCAACACGTCTTCGCAGGGCCCTCCGAAGCCTTCTGCTGATCAAGGAAGGTAGAGGGATCATGGAGGCTTCATGATCCCGCTGGATTCCTTGATCCCGCTGGATTCCTTGATCACGGAAGAGAGGGCGGAGCCCCCGACGACGGCGAAGGCCCCCGACCAGGGGTCGGGGGCCTTCGCATCGTCTCGGTGTAGCCCCGACGGGATTCGAACCCGCGCTACCGCCTTGAGAGGGCGGCGTGCTAGGCCACTACACAACGGGGCCGTGCTGACCTGGCGAGCCTAGCTGCAGGCCCGGGAGGAGTCGCGCTGGGGTACCAGGACTCGAACCTAGACTAACTGAACCAGAATCAGTCGTGCTGCCAATTACACCATACCCCATGGGGGTACCAGCCCAGCGTCGCAGCGAGGCCCGTCCCGACGGAGAACTGTACCGGTGCCGAGGCGGCCGCCCCAAATCCGATCCTGACCTGGGCGCGGCTCCGCCACACTCGTGATCCCCTGCAGTCGGACGCTTCGGCCTCAGACCGGCGCCAGACCCAGCAAGCCCGGAAGTTCGGTCAACGCGCCGATCACCGGGACGTCCCCGGGCACCTGCCCCGAGCCGTGCCGGTCGAGCCACACCCCGAGCAGGCCCGCATCTCGCGCACCGCGGGCGTCGACGTCGACCTCGTCGCCGACGTACGCGGCCTCGGAGGGCGCCACGCCCAGCCGCTCGCACGCCCGCAGGAAGATCCGCCCGTCCGGCTTGCCGACGCCCGTGCTGTCGATGCCGACCACGAGGGGCATGCGCTCGAGCAGACCCACGGCTGCCAGCTTGTCGAGCTGGTAGCTCGCCGGCATGTTCGTCACCGCGCCGACCAGCAGGCCCGCCGCGTTCAGGGCGTCCAGCAGCGGGGTGGCGTCGTCGCAGGCACGCCACGCGCCGCGGAAGGCGCCCTCGTAGCCGTCGTCCCAGCGCTGCGCGGCTGCGTCGTCGAGCACCGGACCCCCGAAGGCGGCGTGCAACTCGGTGGCACGCGCCCGGCGCTGCGCGGTGAACCCGACCTCGCCCCGGGTGTACGCACGGAAGTGCCCCGACGCGTCACGCACCCAGTGCGCGACGGCCGCCTCGCGACCGGCGGCGTCCAGGTGGGGCAGCCACTCCCCCAGCACGTGCGCGAGCGCCGCCCGGAAGGCGGCCCGGGTGTCGACGAGGGTGTCGTCGACGTCGAGCAGGACGGCCCGCAGGCCCACGGGGTTCAGCGGCGGACGGCGGTGTTGTGCAGCACGCCGATGCCCTCGACCTCGACCTCGACGCGGCTGCCGGGGGCCATCGGCCCGACCCCGGCGGGCGTGCCGGTGAGGATGACGTCGCCGGGCAGCAGGGTCATCGCCGACGACACGAACGCGACGATCGCCGGCACGTCGTGGACCATCTGCGACGTCCGCCCGTCCTGCACGACCTCGCCGTCGAGGCGCGTCGTCACCCGCAGGTCGCCGGCGTCGATGCCGGTCGCGAGGTAGGGGCCGAGCGGGCAGAACGAGTCGTACCCCTTGGCCCGCCACCACTGCCCGTCGCGCTTCTGCAGGTCGCGGGCCGTGACGTCGTTGGCGCAGGTGTACCCGAGGACGACCTCGCCGACGCGCTCGCGCGGCACGTCGCGGCAGACCCGCCCGATGACGACGGCGAGCTCGCCCTCGTAGTCCACCCGCTCGGACGCCGCCGGCAGCACGATCGGGTCGCCGGGCCCGACCACCGAGGTGTTGGGCTTGAGGAAGATCAGCGGCTCGGCCGGCACCTCGTTGCCGAGCTCGGCGGCATGCTCGGCGTAGTTGCGCCCGACCCCGATCACCTTGCTCCGGGGGATCACCGGGGCGAGCAGCCGGGCGTCGTCGAGCGGCACCCGCTCCCCGGTGAACTGCACGGGCGTGTAGAGCGGGTCGCCGGTGACGACGGCGAGCACCTCCGCCCCGGGCTCGCCCTCGACGACGCCGAAGCGGGGGTCCTCCCCCGTGGTGAACCTCGCGATGCGCACGCACCGGACTCTAACCGCGAGTGCACCTGCGAGTGTCGACCCGGTCGCGTGCGCAGGGCGACCTCGATCGATGATGATGATCCTCGTCCTGGGCCCCTGCGCGGCAGACGCGGCAGGAGCGGCAACCGCACGGGTGTTCGCCGCGTCTGACGGTCATCATCGCCCTCGACCCGGGAGCCGGCATGAACAGAGCGACGCGCCCGCGCCTTCGGCCGCGTCGTGCCACTCCTGGTTGTCGTCGCGGCGCTGGGGGCGTGCGGCGAGGCTCCGGGCGACGGGTCCGGCGCCCTGTCCGGCACCGGGCCCGCCGCTGTGCCCGGCCAGGGCGGCACCGGTGGCCCGACCGCGACGACGGCAGGCCCCGACGGTCACGTCTGCCTGGCGCAGGACACGACCGACCGCTACGGCAGCGATCTCCCCGCGCCGCAGCGGCCGCGGCTGCCCGCCGGCGTGCCCGCCCGCTTCGTCCGCTGCCGCTTCGTGGAGGAGAGCATCGCCGGGCAGGGCCGGTGGGGCGTACGCATCGAGGACGAGGCCGTCGGCGGCGTCGCCGAACTCGCGGCCGCACTGCACGGGAGCGACGAGCCGCCGACAGCCGCCTCGTGCGAGGCGTACGGCGAGGTCTGGCCGGACCTGTGGGCGGTCGACGCCACCGGCCGCGCCCTGCTCGTGCGCCTGCCGGTCGACGGCTGCGCCCACACCCAGCCCGCCGTCCGTGCTGCGCTCGAGCGGGTGGTGTGGCGCGAGACCGGGCGGCGCCGGCTGAGCCAGACGGTGCCGCAGGCCGCTCTCGACTCCGGCTGCGAGACCGGCTGGAAGGACATGGCCGCGGTGGACGCGGGACACGCCGGGAGCGACGGCTCGGCGGCACCTGCGGGTACCGCGGACGCGCTGGCCAAGGCATCCGGGGGCAAGGTCTGCGTGTACCGGATCGACGAGCGTGGGCAGACGCCCAGCGGCTCGTTCCTGAGCGGGCGGGCCCTCCGGGGAGCCGAGTGGGCGGCGGTCGTCCGCGCCCTCGACGCCACGCCCCGCCTGACCGCGGCATGTGCCACTCCCGGCACGAGGTTCGCCGTGGTCCTGACGCAAGGGCCGGACCCGGCCTACGTCGAACTCGACGGCTGCCGGCGCGTCCTCCTGCCCGGCGGTGGAGGGCTCCGGCGAGCCCCCGACGCCCTCGTCCGGCTCCTGGTGCGGGCCTGACGCCCGCCTATCCTCGAGAGCGTGCCCGCACCCGTGGCCGCCGCGGCGGTCGTCCTCGACGAGGACCGCTGGCGGTGGCTCGAAGGCGCGCACCACGAGCGCGTCGACGGCCTGCTCGCTGCGCACCTCGAGCGGGCGCGCCGCGGCGAGGCGCATCCCGTGGAGGACTTCCTCTTCACCTACTACTCGTTCCGCCCGGCGCAGCTGCGCCGCTGGTCGCCCGGCGCCGGCGTCGCCCTGCTCGGCGACCACGCCCGGGAGCGCGCCGCCTGGCGCGACCACGCCGAGCTGACCGTCGAGACCCCGGACGGGCCGCGGACCGCCGTCACGGTCGACGTCCGGGCCTTCCGCCGGCGGCGCGGGGAGGCGGTCGACCACGTGCGCGCGCTGCTCGCCGCGACCGCGGGTCGCCCCGCGCAGCTGGGATGCTTCGGGCTGCACGAGTGGGCCATGGTCTACCGGCAGGCGCCGGGCGACGTGCGGCACGCCCGCTGGCCGCTGCGGCTCGGCGCCGCCGGCACCGACGCGGTGGTCGAGGCCCACCGGATCCGCTGCTCGCACTTCGACGCCTACCGGTTCTTCACGCCCGCCGCGGAACCGCTGAACAGCCTGCGGCCCACGCGTCAGGACGCCGTCGCCCTCGAGCAGCCCGGCTGCCTGCACGCGACCATGGATCTCTACAAGTGGGCCTACAAGCTGACCCCCGCCATGCCGAGCGAGCTGGTGGCCGAGGCTTTCGAGCTCGCCCGCGACGTCCGCGAGCTCGACATGCGGGCGAGCCCGTACGACCTCGAGGCGCTGGGGTACCCACCGGTCCGCATCGAGACGCCGGAGGGCAAGGCGGAGTACGTCGCCGCGCAACGGGGGTTCGCCGAGCGCGGGGCGACGGTGCGCCGGCGCCTGCTCGACGTGCTCGAGAGTCTCGACGCCTTCGGGTGAGCGGCGTACTGCTGGAGGCCCTGCCCCCGGACGTCGTCAGCGCCGTGGCGGCGGCCGTCGGCGGGCGGCCGCTGACGTTCGCGCCGGTGGGGACGTTCTTCGCGAGCGATCTCGCGGGCATCGTCACGGGCGCGGCGGGCCGCCTGTTCGTCAAAGCGGTGCGATCGGGCCGCCCGATGGCGGCCGACTACCGCACCGAGGCGAGGGTCGCGGCCGCCATGCCCCCGACCGTTCCCACGCCCCGGCTCCGCCTCGTCAGCGACGCTCCGGGATGGCTGTTGCTGGGCTTCGAGGCCGTCGACGGGCGCGTACCGGACGAGCCCTGGCGGCCCGGCCAGCTCGCCGCCGTGCTCGACGCGGTCACGGTGACGGGGCGCGCCCTCGACCCCGCTCCGCTGCCCGGTCTGCCCACCGTCGCCGATCGGCTCCGCGGGAGGAGCGAGCTGTGGGCCTCGCTCGCCGCCACCGGCAGGGCACGGATCGTCGACTGGGGGCGTGCCAGCCTCGGGCCCGCCTGGGTGGACGTCGTCTGCCTGCTCCTCGAGTCACGGTTCGAGGCCGGCGACGCGGACGCCGTCGTCCGAGCGCACCCGCTCGCCGCGGCCGCTCGCGCCGAGGCCCTGGACGCTCTCCTCGTGGCGTTGCTCGGCTACTGGACACTGGAGGCGCAGCTGCCGGCCCATCCGTTCATCACCGGGCTCCGTGAGCGGCAGGACGCCACCCGGCGGGCCACCCGGGCGTGGTTGCGCCGCCGATGGGCCGCCCGCCGGTGAGCGGCCCTGCCATCCCCGCGGACGTCGTGGTCGTCACCGGGCCGCCGGGGTCGGGCAAGTCGACCGTGGCGGCGCTCGTCGTCGAGGCGTTCGACGTCGCGGCACTGGTGCCGGGCGACGACTTCTTCGCCTTCTGGACGCGCGGGTTCGTCGAGCCGTGGCTGGCCGCGTCCGCCCACCAGAACGAGGTGATCGTCGAGGCTGCCGGCGGCGCGGTCGGCGCCTACGCCCGCGGTGGCTGCGCCGTCGTCTACGAGGGTGTCCTCGGGCCGTGGCTCCTGGCGCCGTTCACGGCCGCCACCGGGCTCGCGGCGCTGCACTACGCCGTGCTCCTGCCGCCGGTCGAGACCTGCCTCGAGCGGGTCGCGAGCCGCTCCGGCCACGGCTTCGCCGACCCCGCCGCCACCCGGCAGATGCACGCGGCCTTCGCCGGCGCCGGGATCGATGCGCGGCACGTCCTCGCCGACCCGGCGCTCCCGCCGGCCGCCGTCGCGGCCGAGCTCGTGCGCCGCCTGCGGGCGGGGTCGCTGCGCACGCCGGCAGGTGTTCGACCGGCCGTTCGACCGGACGGGTGACCCTGCTGCCGGACCGAGCACCTGTACTCATGCCCCCGGCCCGGAGCCGCTCCTAGCGTCACGACCAGCAGATCACCGGCCCGACCTAGGAGCTCTCATGGAGACAAGCCTCACCCCCACAGCGACGCCCGCACCGACGCCCGCCTTCGTGGGCGCGTCGTGGGCCGCCCTGCTGGTCGGCGCGTCGGCCTTCCTCGTGGGGCTGTGGAACGCGACGATGGCGATGTCCGAGAAGGGCTTCTACCTGACGGTCCTGATGCTGGGCCTGTTCGCCGCCGTCTCGCTGCAGAAGTCGGTGCGCGACCGCAGCGAGGGCATCCCGGTCACCGGGCTGTACCTCGGGCTCGCCTGGTTCGCGGTCGCCGCCTCGATCGTCCTGCTCACGGTCGGGCTCTGGAACGCGAGCCTCGCGGCCAGCGAGAAGGGCTTCTACGCGATGTCCTTCGTCCTCAGCCTGTTCGCGGCCGTCGCGGTGCAGAAGAACGTGCGCGACCTCGACCGGGCCCACCGGGACGAGCAGGCCGTGCCGGCGCAGGGGATGTTCGGCTGACGGGCTCCGGGGCCGCCGGGGCTTCAGGCAACGACCGGGCCCACCAGCTCGCCCAGCCCGAGCCGGCCCGCGGGCGTGACCACGACGGCGCGGTCCGTGGGGGCGCGCAGCAACCAGCCCCGGTCGAGCAGCTCGCGGCACAGCGCAGCGCCGAGGGCGCCGCCGAGGTGGTGGCGGCGCTCGGTCCGGTCCAGGCAGGCCCGCACGAGGGGCCGCCCCCGGGCGTGGGTGAACGGCTCCTCGCCGACGAGGGCCACGAACCAGGCCCGGCCGGGCGCCGTGAGGGCCAGGCCGTCGCGCGTCGAGACGAGGTCACGGGCGACGAAGGCGTCGAGCAGCCCGACGCCGAGCGTGCCCGCGAGGTGGTCGTAGCAGGTGCGGGCGGCGGCGAACCGCCGCCGCGAGCGCACGCCGCGCAGCGAGCCCGGCGCCGCGCGGGCGGCATCCGGGGCGGGTGTCGCCGGAGCGAGGAACGCGGTGAGGTCCTCGACCAGGGCCGCCACCTCGGGCCCGGCCAGGCGCAGGTACCGGTGCCGCCCCTGCCGCTCCTGGGCGAGGACGCCGGCCTCGACGAGGCGGTCGAGGTGCTCGCTCGCCGTCGAGGGCGCCACCCCGGCGAGGCGGGCGAGCTCGGTGGCGGTCCAGGCGCGGCCGTCGAGGAGCGCCAGGCACATCGCGGCCCGGGTGGGTTCGGCCAGCGCGGCCGCGAACCGGGCCAGCGCGGACGCCGTCGCGTCGGCTCCGCCGCTCATGTCAGCCACGCCGGCGGGTCAGCGCCACACCGGCGAGCGCGAGGGCGCCCCCGGCGAGGGCGAGCGGCGGCGGGGTCTCGCCGAGCAGCGGCCACGCCCCGAGCACCGACAGCGGCGGCACCAGGTAGGTGCTGACGCCGAGCCGGCCGGCGGGCAGCCGCGACAGGGCGTACGCCCAGGTCCCGAAGGCGAGCGCCGTGGGCACCAGGCCGAGGTAGACGAGCCCGGTCAGCGCCGGGGCGCCGGCGGCGAGGGCGTCGTGGCCCAGCCGGCCGGCGAACGGCACGCAGGCGACGGCGCCGATCGTGCACGCGATCCAGGTGACCTGCAGCGCGGGCAAGCGTCGCAGCGCGGGCTTCTGCGCGAGCACGCCGAGCGACCACGTGAGCGCCGCGACCAGGCACAGCGCGATGCCGAGGCCGTCGCGCCCTGCCCCGCGCGTGGTGGCGACGCCGATCAGCACGGCGCCGCAGAACGAGACGCCCGCCCCGGCGAGCAGCCACCGCGGGAAGCCCTCGCCCAGGAACGCCCCGCCGAGGAGGGCGATGACGATGGGGCCGACGTTCACGAGCATGGCCGCTGTGCCGGCGTCGACGTGCTGCTCGGCGGCGTTGAGGGCGACGTTGTAGATGCCGAACCACAGCACGCCGCAGGCGGCGAGCAGGGCCCACTCGCGGGGTGTCGGCCGCACCCAGGTGCGCCGGGCCAGCACCGCGGCGCCGAGGGCGAGCGTGCCGACGGCGAGCCGGCCGAGGGCCAGGGCGCCGGGGTCGAAGGCGGCGCGGACGCCGCGGATGACGAGGAAGGCGGACGCCCAGGCGAACACGGTGACCAGCACGGCCGCGACCACCCCGGCCGTGAGAGCCGGCTCGCGGCGCTCCGCCTCCACTGCGGACGGAGCGGTCGCCAGACTCGGGCCCGGTGTCGTCATGCCCGAACGCTACGGCCGCGACAGTTCGGCGTGCGCCGACACGACACGGCTCCTGTTCACGACCCCTCGTCTCATCATTCAGGATGCCCTTCTCGTACTGCGAGACGCAGGAGCTACGATCCGGAGGCATGGAGACGCAGCAGGTGTACACCCACGGGCACGCCGAGACGGTCCTGCGCTCGCACCGCACCCGGACCGCCGCCAACTCGGCGGCCTACCTGCTCCCCTACCTGCGGCCCGGCCTGGCCCTGCTCGACGTCGGCAGCGGCCCCGGGACGATCACCGCCGACCTCGCCGGCCTGGTCGCGCCGGGCCGCGTCACCGCCCTGGAGTCCTCCGACGCGGTGCTGGCGATCACCCGGGCGGAGATCGAGCGCCGGGGCGGGCCGGCGGTCGACTACGTCGCCGGCGACGTCCAGGCACTGGACCTGCCATCGGCGACGTTCGACGTCGTCCACGCGCACCAGGTGCTGCAGCACGTCGCCGACCCGGTCGCGGCGCTGCGTGAGATGGCGCGGGTGACGCGGCCCGGTGGGTTCGTGGCCGCCCGCGACGCCGACTACGCGGCCTTCACCTGGTACCCGGCGAATCCCCTGCTCGACCGCTGGCTGGCGCTGTACCAGGCCGCGGCCAGGGCGAACGGAGGGGAACCGGACGCCGGCCGCCGGCTGCTCGCCTGGGCCCACGCGGCGGGCTGCGAGCGCGTGACGGCGACCGCGTCGACCTGGTGCCACGCCGACCCCGAGTCGCGGGCCGAGTGGGGCGCGATGTGGGCGGAGCGGCTGGTCGGCTCCGCCCTGACCGACCAGCTGCTCGGCGACGGACTGGCCACCCGCGACGAGCTCGAGGCGATCTCCGCGGCCTGGCTCAGCTGGGCACGCGACCCCGACGGCTGGTTCATGGTGCCCCACGGCGAGATCGTCGTCGAGGTCTGAGACCGCGCGTCGGCGGTGCCCGCGCCGCCGTGGGCGTCCTAAACCGTTCGACTCCCGCCCCGGCCCGGTCTACCGTCCGGCGGCGTGAGACCCGCACCGGGCCTGCTGCCCCCGCCGCGCTCCTGACCGGAGCGCCCTCCCGTCCTGCTCGCGCCCGCCCCGTGGCGGGCGGGGGTCCTCACGCCTGCGCTCCGGCGACCGTCCCCACGTCGGTTCGTCCTCGGAGCGTCTCCCATGTCAGGTCTCGTCCGTCCGTCCGCGTCCGGCCGACGCGGAACCACGCTCGTCTCCGTCGCCGGCCTCGTGCTCACCCGTCGTCGTCGTCGCGTGCACGAGCGCCGGGTCGACCCCGTCGACCGCCGGCTTCTACCGGCTCGCGGTCGCGGCAGCCGTGCTCGCCGTCGTCGGCGTCCGTCGACCGTGGCTCGGTCGCGGGTGGCCGTTTCGCGGCGGCGCCCGGACGCGTCCGCGCTCGTCGCCGTCGCGCGGGCGTCGCGGGGCTGGCGCTCGTCGTCGGTGCCCCCGCCACGGCCGGGGAGCGGCCGCTGGTCGGCGTCCTCGCGGCGACGGCCTCCGGGCTCGGGTTCGGGCTGACGGCACTGCTCGTCGGCGCGGTGGCGCGGCGGGTGGAGGCGACGGCGGTCACCGGCGTCAGCAGCCTCGTCGGCGCGCTCGCGCTGGCCCCGTTCGCCTGGGCCGCCGGTCTGGCGTCCCCGCGCGACCGGGTCCGGTGGCCGCCGTCGCCTACCTCGGCGTCGTGACCACCGCCCTCGCCTACCTGCTCTTCTACGCCGGCATGCGCACGACGGCCGGCAGCGTGGCCGCCGTGCTGACCCTCCTCGAGCCCCTTGTCGCGTCCGTGCTCGCCGTCGTCGTGCTCGGGGAACGGCTGAGGTTCTCGGCGGTCGCCGGCGGGGGGCTGCTGCTCGCCGCCGTGGTCCTCTCCTACCGGCGGGAGACGTGACCGCGCCTCGGGTCGGCGCGGGTGCCCCGGGGGCGGGGTCAGCGGCGCCGTACTCCCGCGCTCAGCAGGCCGTAGACCAGGCCGTCACCGAGGGCCTGCCACGAGGCCTCGACGATGTTCGCGCCGACGCCGACCGTCTGCCACGAGGTGCCCGCGTCTCGCGTCTCGATCAGGACGCGGGTGACGGCGTCCGTGCCGTGGGCCGCGTCGAGGATCCGCACCCTGAAGTCGATCAGCTCGAACCGCTCCAGCTCGGGGTAGACGGGCAGGAGGGCGGTGCGGAGAGCGGCGTCCAGGGCGTTGACCGGGCCGTTGCCCTCGCCGATGGCCACCAGGCGCTGGCCGCCGGCCGCCAGCTTGACGGTCGCCTCGCTCACGGCATCGCCGCCGGGGCGCGACTCGGTGAGCACCCGCCAGCTCTCGACGTCGAAGTAGGCGGGGCGCGCGCCGTCGACCTCCTCGCGCAGGAGGAGCTCGAACGACGCGTCCGCCGCCTCGAAGGTGTAGCCCGCCGCCTCCAGCGCCTTGACCCGGTCGGTGACCCGGGTCAGGAGCTCTCGGTCACCGGTCGACGTCGGCGACAGGTCGAACCCGAGCTCGCGGCCCTTGAGTTCGATCGACGCGCGGCCGGCCATGTCCGAGACGAGCATCCGCATGTCGTTGCCGACCCTCGTGGGGTCGGTGTGCTGGTACAGGTCGGGGTCGACCTTGATCGCACTGGCGTGCAGGCCTGCCTTGTGGGCGAAGGCGCTGGCGCCGACGTACGGCTGCCGGGAGTACGGCGGGACATTCGTGATCTCGCTGACGGCGTGCGCGATGCGCGTGGCGTCGGCGAGACGGCCGGCGGGGAGCACGGCGCGGCCGAGTTTGAGCTCGAGGTTGGCGACGACGGCGAGCAGGTCGGCGTTGCCGGTGCGCTCGCCGTAGCCGTTGAGGGTGCCCTGCACGTGCCGGGCGCCCGCGTCGACGGCGGCGAGGCTGTTCGCGACCGCGCAGCCGGTGTCGTTGTGGCAGTGGATGCCCACCGTCACCGCTCCCCCGCCGGCCCCCCCGAGCACGGCGGCCCGCACCGCGTCGACGACGTCCGCGATCTGGTTCGGCAGCATGCCGCCGTTGGTGTCGCAGAGCGCGACGACCTCGGCGCCGGCCTCGGCCGCGGCGCGCAGGGCCTCGAGCGCGTACGCGCTGTCGTGGCGGTGGCCGTCGAAGAAGTGCTCGGCGTCGAGGAAGACCCGCCGGCCCTCGGCGACGAGGTGGGCGACCGTGTCGCGGATCATCGCGAGGTTCTCGGCCGGGGTCGTCCGCAGCGCCTTCTCGACGTGCCGGACGTCGCTCTTCGCGACCAGCGTGACGACGGGCGCGAGCGAGTCGACCAGCGCCCGGACCTGCGGGTCGTCGGCCGCCTTCACGCCTGCCCGCCGGGTCGAGCCGAACGCGGCGAGGGTGGCGTTCTTGAGGTTCAGGTCGGCGGCGGCCCGGGCGAAGAACGCGGTGTCCTTGGGGATGGCCCCCGGCCAGCCGCCCTCGATGTACCCGACGCCGAGCTCGTCGAGGTGGCGTGCGATGGCGAGCTTGTCCTCGACGGAGAGCGAGAGGCCCTCCTGCTGGGCCCCGTCGCGCAGGGTCGTGTCGTAGACGTGGAACTGGCTCGTCTCGGGCGTCTGGGTCATGGCGGGTCTCTCCGGGGGGTGGCGGCACCTGCGGCACGAAAAAGACCCCTCGCGAATGCGAAGGGTCTGCGCGTCGGCGGTGCCGGGCTGTTACGGGCCTCAGGCGGTGCCGACGCGCCAGCCGATGATGATCGTCACGGCGGTCATGGTCCCCCGAGTGTGGCACACGATCGCGCCCAGCAGCCATCATCCGGGCGCGCCGTCTCGGATGGTGAGACGGACGCTCGGGGCCATGCGCGGCCGGACGTGCTCGCCTTTGGCTGGGATGCACGCGAGAAGCCGCTGCCGGGGCGCCGGCGGCGGCTTCTCGCGTGCATCGCAGCACGTCGGGAGCAAGGACCACGGGGCGGCGGACAGAACCTGGCCGCCTCGGGCGCGGGCTCAGGCGAGGCGGCGCATCCAGCCGTGCGTGTCCTCGCGGCGGCCGTACTGGATGTCGAGCAGGGCCTGGCCGGATCGCGCCGGCGACGGGGCCGATCTGGTCGCCGTCGGCGGTGGCGCTCGCCGTCGGCGCTCCCCTCGGCCGGCAGCGGCGTCACCGCCTCGCCGCCGTCCCAGACGAGCCGGCCGACCGGAGTCGACCACGGCGGCCGTCCCGCAGGCGAAGACCTCGCTGATCTCGCCGCTCCTGACGCCGTCGCGCCACTCGTCGATGTCGATCCGGCGCTCCTCGACCGTCAGCCCCTGCTCGGACGCGAGCGCGATGATCGAGTCACGGGTGACGCCCTCGAGGATCGTCCCGGTCAGCTCGGGCGTGACCAGCCGCCCGTCCCGGTAGACCAGGTAGACGTTCATGCCGCCGAGCTCCTCGACCCAGCGCCGGTCGACCGCGTCGAGGAAGACCACCTGGTCGCAGCCGTGCTCGCCGGCCTCGAGCTGCGCCGCCAGGCTGGCGGCGTAGTTGCCGCCGGTCTTGGCGGCGCCCATGCCGCCGACGGCCGCGCGGGTGTAGTTCTGCGACAGCCAGATCGACACCGGCCGGATGCCGCCGGAGAAGTAGGCGCCGACGGGCGAGGCGATGACGACGAACCGCACCTCGTTCGCCGGCCGCACCCCGAGGAACGCCTCCGAGGCGAACATGAACGGCCGCAGGTAGAGGCTCTGCTCGTGACCCGACGGGACCCAGTCGAGGTCGGTCGCCACGAGTTCGGCGACGGCGGCGACGAAGTCCTCGACCGGCAGCTCGGGCAGCGCGAGCCGCCGCGCCGAGCGCAGCATGCGCGCGGCGTTGGCCTCCGGACGGAAGGCCCAGACCGAGCCGTCGTCGCGGCGGTAGGCCTTGAGGCCCTCGAAGATCTCCTGGGCGTAGTGCAGGACGGCGGCCGCGGGGTCGAGCGGGATCGGCCCGTACGGCTCGATCCGCGCCGCGTGCCAGCCGGCGTCCGGCGTCCACGTCGCCGTGGCCATGTGGTCGGTGAAGACCTTGCCGAACCCGGGCGACCGCAGGAGCTCCTCGCGGCGCTGCGCGGGCGTCGGATCGGGACGCAGGTGCTTCTCGAAGGTCAGCGACGCGACGGCGGCGTCCGGGCGGTCGGTGACCGCGGGGGCGTCGTCCGGCAGTGCTTCGGTGGCCGAGCTGTGCGGGCTCTGGCCGCCGGTCGTGCGGGTGATGTCGATACTCACGGTGGGCTCCTCGCGCTCACCGGACGTCGCCGCCATCGAGGGCGGCGGCGCGTCCGGAGGCGGCGTCCGGGCGTTGCCGCCACGCGCCGCCGGGTCATGGGGGACGCTACCAGCGCCCCGGCGCTCTTCTCCTGGAGAGCGGCCCGGGCGCCGCGACGGCAACCTGCGCGCTGCGGCGGGGCTACCCCGCCACGCGCTCGGCGATCGCGTCGCCGACGGCTGCCGTCGAGCGGGGTACTCGGGGGCCGGCGAGCTCGGCGGCGACCGCCTGCTCGACGACCCGGGCCTGCTTGTCGAGACCCGGCACCTCGGCCGACAGGTGCTCGAGGAGCATCGCGACCGACAGGATCGTGGCGGTCGGGTCGGCCGTACCGGTGCCCGCGATGTCGGGGGCCGAGCCGTGGACGGGCTCGAACATGCTGGGCGCCGTCCGGTCGGGGTTGACGTTGCCGGACGCCGCCAGCCCGATGCCGCCCGCGATGGCGGCGGCGAGGTCGGTGACGATGTCGCCGAACAGGTTGTCGGTGACGATCACGTCGAATCGGGCGGGGTTCGTGACCATGAAGATCGTGGCCGCGTCGACGTGCAGGTAGTCGGTCGCTGACCTCGGGGAACTCGGCGCCGACGCGCTCGACGGTGCGCCGCCACAGGTGGCCCGCGTGGGTGAGGACGTTGTGCTTGTGCACGAGGGTGAGGTGCCGGCGCGGGCGCGCCTGGGCCCGGCGGAAGGCGTCGCGGACGACGCGCTCGACGCCGAACGCCGTGTTGACGCTGACCTCGGTGGCGATCTCGTGCGGCGTCCCGACGCGCAGCGCCCCGCCGTTGCCGACGTAGGGGCCCTCGGTGCCCTCGCGGACGACGACGAAGTCGACGTCCCCCGGCTCGCTCAACGGCGAGGCCACGCCCGGGTAGAGCCGGGCCGGCCGCAGGTTCACGTAGTGGTCGAGCTCGAACCGCAGCCGCAGGAGCAGCCCCCGCTCCAGCACCCCGCTCGGGACGCCGGGGTCGCCGACCGCCCCGAGCAGGATCGCGTCGTGCTCGCGGATCTCGGCGAGCGCGGCGTCGGGGAGGGTCTCGCCGGTGGCGTGCCAGCGCTTGGCGCCGAGGTCGTAGTCGGTGGTCTCGACGGTGGCGACGCCGTCGACCGCGGCGCGCAGGACCTTGAGGCCCTCGGCGACGACCTCGGGCCCGATGCCGTCACCGGCGATGACGGCGAGGCGGATCGACTGCGGCATGGCACCTGACTCTAGGACGCCGTGCCGCGCCGTGCGGCGCATGACCACTCCTCGGACTCGACCCCCTTCTTCGGGGTGATCAAGGAATTCTCGGCCGAGTTGTCCACAGCGCGGTGCGCAGGCCGGCCGAGAATTCCTTGATCACCGATAGGTTGTGGGACACCTCAGCCGAGGGCGACCGCGCCGCTGCGGCGGGGGTCGGCGGCACCGACGAGGGTGCCGTCCGCCTCGCGCAGCGCGGCCGCGACGCCGCCCATGAACATCGCCCGGGCCGGGTGACTGCGCCGCGGCAGCATGACGCTCGGCGGGAGCACCACGTCCTCCTCGTGGTGCAGCACCTCGGTGCCGTCGGCGGCGCGCGCCAGGTGCACCCGCGGCCGATCGATCGCCTCCTGCAGGTCGTACCCCCCGTGCGCGAACGAGGCGATGACCTGGGCCAGGGCGGTCGTGATGCGGTCGGCGCCGGGGCTGCCGATGGCCAGCACCGCGCCGTCGGGGCGGCGCGCGACGCTGGGCGCCATGTTCGAGGCGAGCCGCTCGCCGGGGGCGAGGCTGTGCAGGCCGCCGCGGTTGAGCTCGTGCTCCCCCAGGCAGTTGTTGAGCCAGACGCCGGTGCCGGGGATGGTCACGCCCGCGCTGTAGCCGGACGACGCGGTCACCGAGCAGGCGAAGCCCTCGACGTCGACGACGCTCGACGTGCGCCGTCGACGGCGCCACCCCGAGCCACTTCTGCCCGCCGGCGACGACGCCGTCCAGCAGGGCCTGGCCCGCCGAGGCGCGGTCGCCGGCGACGTCGAGCTCGGCCGCGCGGTGCCGCAGCACCGCCCTCTGGACGGCGACCCACCGCTCGAGGTCGTCGTCCGACCACTTGTCGGCGGGGCGACCGTCGAGCAGCAGGAGCATCGCGGCGAGCACGGGGCCGCCGATCGACGGCGGCGGGTTGGTCGCGATCAGCCAGTCCCCGACCTGGACGCCGGCCGAGCGGCGCACCACGGGTTCGAAGGCGTCGAGGTCGGCCCGCGTGACCAGCCCGCCGTGGGCGGCCATGTCGTCGGCCAGCGTCTGCGCGACGTCCCCGGCGAAGAGGGCGGCGGCACCCTCACGGGCGACCCTCTCGAGGAACCCCGCGAGATGCGGGACGACGACGTTCTCGCCGACGCCCTTGACGCTGCCGTCCGGGTGCTCGATGGCGGCGAGGGACTCGGGATCGTCGGCCAGGAGCTCCTTGCCCAGCGTCTTCAGGTAGTAGTTCGCCGCCGAGCCGAGCGGGAAGCCACTCCGGCTGATCTCGATGGCCGGCTCGATGAGCACGTGCCACGGCAGGTGGCCGTAGCGGCGGTGCGCCTCCTCGAAGGCCGCCAGCAGGCCCGGGGTCCCGACGGAGCCGTGGCCGACCGTCATGCTCGTGCCGCCGGCGTACTCGGCGCTGTGGATGTCGCGCGTTCCCCTGCGGAACGCGGACGGCGGCAGGCCGCGGCCCGGCATCTCCACGTAGCCGTCCACGGTCACGGCGGCCTGGCCGGGGGGCGCCACCGTGACGAACGCGCCGCCGCCGATCGAGACGACGCCCGGCTCGGTCACGAGCGTGACGAGCATGGCGGCCAGCGCCGCGTCGACGGCACTGCCCCCCTCGGAGCCGACGCGGGCGCCGGCGTCGGCGGACATCCGGTTCGGGGCTGCGACGACGACGCGCGCGGCTTCGCCGCCGGCAAAGGGTCGGTGCACGTCAGTGATCCTTGCAGGAGTTGGGGGTTCGGCGTGCCGCGGTGACGCATCGGTCGCCGCGGCGCGCCGGGCCGGTCAGCGGCTCTCGCCCTGGTCCCGCCGGTCCATCGACTCCTGCAGGGCCCGGCGGGCGTCGGTCTCGTCCATGGTGTGCCTCGCTTCGTGCGGTGCCTCGTGCGGCTGCGGCGTTCGGGGACGGGCGCCGGGCCGCTGCTGGGCCACGGCACCCGTGATGCTCTCGGTGGTGTTCTCGGCGCCGATGGGCGCGAACACGAGAGGGACCGGCAGATGGCCGGTCGGGCGGGCGAGGTCGGCGCACGCGGGATCCCCGCGGCAGGGCGCCGACCGGTCAGGCCCCGCCGCGGCGGCTAAGGATCACAGCGCGCCACATGGTCCACCAAGCGTAACCCACGATCTCCGCGCGAGCCCCCCTCACATACCGGGCGAAGCGCTCCCGAACGCGGCGGCGATCACGCCGAACACGCACGGCGAACACGGCGCCGAGCACGCCGAATACGGCGCTGATCACCCCCTATACGGCGCTGATCATGCAATCCGGTCCGATCATGAAGTTTCATGATCGGACCGGATTGCATGATCAGCGCGAGAGGTGGGGAGCGCGGGTTGCTGGACCGGGTTGCCGGACCGGGTTCGCCGGACCGGGTTGCCGGACCGGGTTACTCGGAGAGGTCGACCAGGCGGCCGGCGGTGGCGCCGATCTCACGCACCAGGTCGTCGACGACGCCGGCCGGGGCGCTCTGGTCGAGCGTGAGGACGCCGACCGCGAGACCCCCCTCCGCGGCGCGCGCCACCTGCATGCCGCCGATGTTCACGCCGGCCGAACCCGAGCACGCCGCCGACGGTCCCGACGACACCGGGCCGGTCGGTGTACCGCAGCACCAGCATGTGGTCGGCGAGGGGCAGCTCGAGGTCGAGCCCGTCGACGCCGACCAGCTTCTCGACCTGCTTCGGCCCGGTCAGGGTGCCGGCGACCGACACCTGCGTGCCGTCGGCGAGCGTCCCCCGCAACGTGATCACGTTGCGGTACTCCGGGCTCTCCGGATCGGTCAGCAGGCGGACCTCGATGCCGCGCTCCTGCGCCAGCACGGGGGCATTGACGTACGAGACCTGCTCGACGACGACGTCGCGGAAGAGCCCCTTGAGCGCGGCCAGCCGCAGCACGGTGACGTCGTGCTCGGTGATCTCGCCGCGCACCTCGACGTCGAGCTGGGTGGGCAGGCCCGCGGCCAGGGCGGTGAAGACGCGGCCGAGCTTCTCGACCAGCGGGATGCCCGGGCGCACCTGCTCGGCGATGACGCCGCCCGAGACGTTGACGGCGTCCGGCACGAGCTCGCCGGCGAGCGCGAGCCGCACCGAGCGGGCGACCGAGATGCCGGCCCGCTCCTGCGCCTCGTCGGTCGAGGCACCGAGGTGAGGGGTGACGACCACGTTCTCGAGCTCGAACAGTGGGCTGTCGGTGCAGGGCTCCTTGGCGTACACGTCGAGGCCGGCCGCGGCCACGCGGCCCTCCTTGAGGGCGGCGTGCAGGGCGGCCTCGTCGACGATGCCGCCCCGGGCCGCGTTGACGATGCGCACGCTCGGCTTGACCTTGCGCAGCGCCTCCTCGCCGATCAGGCCGAGGGTCTCGGGCGTCTTGGGCAGGTGCACCGTGATGAAGTCGGCGGTGGCGAGCAGCTCGTCGAGGCCGACGAGCCGCACGCCGAGCTGGCCCGCACGGGCGCTGCTGACGTACGGGTCGTAGGCGACCACGTTCATGCCGAAGGCGGCGAGGCGCTGCGCGACGAGCACGCCGATCCGCCCGAGGCCCACGACGCCGAGTGTCTTCTCGAAGAGCTCGGCGCCGGTGTACTTCGAGCGCTTCCAGGCGCCGCCCTTGAGCGACTGGCTCGCCTGCGGGACGTGCCGGGCGGTGGCCAGCAAGAGGGCCACGGCGAGCTCCGCGGCGCTGACGATGTTCGACGTCGGCGCGTTCACGACCATCACGCCGGCCTGGGTGGCCGCCTTGACGTCGACGTTGTCGAGCCCGACGCCGGCCCGCGCGACCACCTTGAGGCGCTCGGCGGCGGCGATGGCCTCGGCGTCGACCTGCGTCGCCGAGCGGATGAGCACGGCGTCGACGTCCGCCAGGGCCGGCAGCAGCGCGGAGCGGTCGGAACCGTCGACGTGCCGGATCTCGAAGTCGGGGCCCAGGGCCTCGACGGTCGCCGGGGAGAGCTCCTCGGCGATGAGCACGACGGGCCTGCGCGTCGCGGGCTGGGTCACGACTTGTCCTCTCGGAGCTGCTGACGGTGACGGTCGTGAAGAGGAGTGTAGAGGAGCTTGTGAACACCTTCACGAGCGTCCGGCATCCGGGACGCCCTACCGCAGCGCGGCGCGCAGACGTCGGACGATCCTGGTGCGCTGCGATGCGGCGAGCCGCGGGCGAGCGGCGCAGACGCCGGCGGAGCCGCGCGCGCAGACGACCGTCCGGGGCCGGCGGGGGCGGCGGGGCGGGTGGGGGCGGTGGCGCCCCTGGCACCTCGTGGACCGGGACTGGGGTGCGCGGCGACACGCCCTCGCCGTTGAGCTCGGCGAGGTAGTCCCGGAAGACGACCTGCCAGACGACCCGCTGCAGTGCCGCCTGGTCGACCCCGTCCGCCTCCCCCGCGACCGCGCGATGCCACATCGCCTGGATCGTGGCCACGTCGAAGTCCTCCGCCCACGGCTCGCGATCCGCGATGATCGTCGCCACCAGCTCACGGTCGGGGTCGATCTCCCAGGTGCTCAGCGGCCGCGCCGCGCCACCGGCCTCTCCGGGCCGGGGAGGCCGGCGCGACGCCGCCGGGCGCGGGGCCGGGTCCGGGGACCAGTTGAAGTACGGCACCTCCCCCCAGGCGGGGACCAGCTTCGCGATGAGCGCGCGATGCAGGTCGGCGCGACGGCGCTGCTCGGGCGTCTGGCGGAGCGCCGCTCGCACGAAACCGGGCGTCATCAGCGGCACGAGCGTGTCCTCCCGGACCGTGTTGAAGGACGGGAGCCGCTCGAGGACGTAGAAGGCGTCGACGACGCCGACCCCGCCGGTGCCGGCCGCGCGGCCGCGGCGCATGACCTGCTCCGTCCGGTGGCGGACCGCGTCCACCGTGGCCGCGCTCGGGCCCCGGCCCACGAGCCGGGCGGTGAGGCGCTTCAGGTAGGCGTCGAGCTGCTCCTCCTCGGGCAGGGCCTCGACGGCGGCGACGTCCGGTGGGTGATAGCCCCCGTGGCCGATCTCCCCGCCGATGCCGCTGACCACGAGCTTCGCGACGTTCGCATGAGCGGCGGGGGGCGTCCTCGGCAGATCAGCTCGCCGGTTGGGTGCCGTCCAGAAGGCGCATCCAGTGCATCGCTCGCTCGATCGCCCCCGTGGCGGGTGGCCCGTAGGCCTGCATCGAGCTCGGCGGGTGCCGGATGTCGTGCTCGACGGGTGTCGGCCACCGCCGGATCAGCTCGCGGGCGATGTCCGCCTCCCCCACCGGGTTGTCATTGGTGTGGTAGCGAGCGTCCACGCCCGACGAGAGGAAGGCTGCCGCCACGACCCGCGAGTCACGGCCACCAGTCAGGCCGATCTCGGGCCGCTGCGCCCACAGGCGGCCGGCCGAGCGCGCCACCTCCTGGAGCTCCTGGGCGACGGCGGCGACCGAGTCGGGGTGCAGCGGATCCTCGGACGGATTGCCACTGAGCCAGTAGGCCAGCGGATCGAGCCGGGTCACCAGGCAGCGGCCGGTTCCCCCTGCGACACGGATACAGGTGGCCTCCGTCACCCGCGTCACGTCGTCGAACGGGCTGGTGCCGTCCATGAACGAGTCGGTGCCGGCCTGGAACCGCCAGCCACGCGCGTCCCGCCGCGCCCGCGCCCCGGCGAACAGCAACACCGCCGCCGGGCGGTTCGACCAGACCCACCCGCCGGCGACACGCAGTTGGAAGAGGCGGCCGAGGCCGACGGCATCCGTGAAGAGCGTCAACTCGGCGGTGTCGTCGATGCCGGCGAGGACGAAGGGACAGCTGAGCCGCAGAACGTCCTCCGGCCTTGCGCGCAACGCGTCCACCAGGCGCACGGCGGCCCGGTGCGGCGGGAGGTCGCCCACGAGGGACTCGTAGCGGACCGGCGCGTAGACCGTGGCGACGCTGCGGTGCCGGTCCTCCTGCCAGGCCGGCCATCGCCGGCCCTCGGACGCGGCCTCCCAGATGTGGAGACCGACGCCGTCGACGTCGCGGCCCTCGTGCTTGAGCGGCGCACCCGCGTACCGCTGGTAGTGGTCCTCGACGCGGCTGAGGCCTGCCGTTCCCGGAGCGCCGGCCGGCGCCGGGAACGCGTAGGCGAGCAGCGTCTGCATCGAGGGGTCCCCCAGGCCTCCGCGCGGGATTGCGTTCCCGGCACCTTAATGAGGCGTTCACCCGATGTACATCGCAGGGCCCCGCAGGGGAGTTAGCGGGCGGCCGTGCCCTCGACGTAGTCATTGTCCCCGCCCTTGACCCAGCTCATGAGCTTGCGCAGCTCGCGGCCGGTGGCCTCGATGGGGTGCTGCTCTCCCTCGGCGCGCAGGCGCTTGAACTCGGGACCGCCGGCGTCCTGGTCGGCGATGAAGCGGGCCGCGAAGGTGCCGTCCTTGATGTCGCCGAGGACGTCCCACATGCGCTGCTTCACCGACTCGTCGATGATGCGCGGGCCGGACACGTAGTCGCCGTACTCGGCGGTGTCCGAGACGCTCCAGCGCTGCTTGGCGATCCCGCCCTCGTACATGAGGTCGACGATGAGCTTGAGCTCGTGCAGGCATTCGAAGTAGGCGACCTCGGGCTGGTACCCGGCCTCGGTGAGCACCTCGAACCCGGACTGCACGAGCCGCGACATGCCGCCGCACAGCACGGCCTGCTCGCCGAAGAGGTCGGTCTCGGTCTCCTCGGTGAAGGTCGTCCGGATGCCGCCGGCGCGCAGGCCCCCGATCCCCTTCGCGTACGACAACGCCAACGGCCAGGCCTTGCCCGTCGCGTCCTCCTCGACGGCGACGAGCACGGGCACCCCGCGCCCGTCGACGTACTCGCGCCGCACCAGGTGACCCGGGCCCTTCGGCGCGACCATGCAGACGTCGACGCCGGTCGGCGGCTTGATGTAGCCGAAGCGGATGTTGAACCCGTGCCCGAAGAAGAGGGCGTCGCCCTCGGCGATGTTGGGCGCGATCGCTTCGGCGTACAGGTGGCGCTGCACGTGGTCGGGGACGAGCACCATGATCACGTCGGACTCCTCGACCGCGGTCGCGGGGTCGACGACGCGCAGGCCCTGCGCCTCGGCCTTGGCCCGGCTCCGGCTCGTCGCGTGGAGCCCGACGCGGACGTCGACGCCGGAGTCGCGCAGGCTCAGCGCGTGGGCGTGCCCCTGGCTGCCGTAGCCGAGCACGGCCACGTTGCGGCCCTGGATGACGGACAGGTCGGCGTCGGCGTCGTAGAACATCTCGGCCACGGGAACGTCTCCTTCCACGGCTTCTAAGGTGGGTCTGGGGGGCTGAAGGTCGGGTCTGACGGCTACGCGGGTCTGGTCGTCGCGACCCTCAGGCGGCGGTCAGGCGGAGCGCAGGGCGCGGTCGGTGATCGACCGGCTGCCCCGGCCGACGGCGACGAGGCCGGACTGGACGAGCTCGCGGATGCCGAACGGCTCCAGCACGCGCAGGAACGCCTCGAGCTTGTCCGGCGTGCCGGTCACCTCGATGGTCACCGCGTCGGGCGCGACGTCCACGACCTTGGCGCGGAACAGCTGCACCGTCTCGAGGACGTGCGACCGGGTCTGCAGGTCGGCCTTGACCTTGACCAGCAGCAGCTCGCGCTGGACCGAGGCCGTCCGCCTCCAGCTCGACGATCTTGATCACGTTGACGAGCTTGTTGAGCTGCTTGGTGACCTGCTCCAGCGGCAGCTCGTCGACGTCCACCACGACCGTGATGCGGGAGACCTCGGCGTGCTCGGTCGGCCCCACCGCGAGCGAGTGGATGTTGAACCCGCGCCGGGCGAACAGCGCCGCGACCCGGGTGAGCACGCCGGGCCGGTTCTCGACCAGCACCGACAGGGTGTGCTTGCTCATCGGACCCTCACTCCTCGCGGTCCCACGCGGGGCGTCATCCCCCGCGCGAACTGGATCTCGTCGTTGCTCACGCCGGCCGCGACCATCGGCCACACCATCGCGTCGCGGTGCACGACGAAGTCGACGACCACCGGGACGTCGTTGATCGACATCGCCTTCTCGATCGTCGCGTCGACGTCCTCGGGGCGCTCGCAGCGCAGGCCGACGCAGCCGTAGGCGTCGGCGAGCTTGACGAAGTCGGGGATGCGCCGCCGCCCGCTGGTGTGCAGGTCGGTGTTGGAGTAGCGCTCGGCGTAGAAGAGCGTCTGCCACTGACGCACCATGCCCAGACTCGAGTTGTTGATCACCGCGACCTTGATCGGGATGTCGTTGACGACGCAGGTCGCGAGCTCCTGGTTGGTCATCTGGAAGCAGCCGTCGCCGTCGATGGCCCAGACCGTGCGGTCGGGCATGCCGACCTTCGCCCCCATCGCGGCGGGCACCGCGAAGCCCATCGTGCCGAGGCCGCCCGAGTTGATCCACGTGTTCGGGTGCTCGTAGCGCACGAACTGCGATGCCCACATCTGGTGCTGCCCGACGCCGGCGACGTACAGGGCCTCGGGCCCGGCGATGGCGCCGATCCGCGAGATGACGCGCTGCGGCGACACCTCCCCGGCGGGCGGCTCCCCGTACCCGAGCGGGTAGGTGGTGCGCATCTCGTCCAGCCACGCCCACCACCCCTCCAGGTCCGGACGCCGTCCCTGCGCCGCCTCCGTCTGCAGGACGGCGACCAGCTCGGCGATCACGTCCTTGCAGTCGCCGACGATGGGGACGTCGGCCACGCGGTTCTTCGAGATCTCGGCCGGGTCGATGTCCGCGTGCACGATGAGCGCGTTCGGGGCGAACGTCGAGAGCTTGCCGGTGACGCGGTCGTCGAAGCGGGCGCCCAGGCTGACGATCAGGTCGGACTTCTGCAGGGCCGTCACCGCGGCGACGGTGCCGTGCATGCCGGGCATGCCGAGGTTGTTGCTGTGACTGTCGGGCAGTGCCCCGCGGGCCATCAGCGTGGTCACGACCGGCGCGCCGGTGAGCTCGGTGAGCGCGCGCAGCTCGGCGCTGGCACGGGCCTTGATCACGCCGCCGCCGACGTAGAGCACCGGCCGGCGGGACTCCAGGATCAGCCGCGCCGCCTCGCGCACCTGCTTGTGGTGCGGCCGGCTCACCGGGCGATAGCCCGGCAGGTCGAGCCGGTCGGGCATCGCGTACCGGGTGGCGCCCTGCAGGGCGTCCTTGGTGATGTCGACGAGCACGGGGCCGGGTCGGCCCGAGCCCGCGATGTGGAACGCCTCCGCCAGCGTGCGCGGGATCTCCGCGGGGTCGGTGACGAGGTAGTTGTGCTTCGTGATCGGCATGGTGATGCCGGCGATGTCCGCCTCCTGGAAGGCGTCCGTCCCGATGGAGCCGCTGCTGACCTGGCCCGTGATCGCGACCATCGGGACCGAGTCCATGTAGGCGTCCGCGATCGGCGTGACGAGGTTGGTCGCGCCGGGGCCGCTGGTCGCCATGCACACGCCGACCCGGCCGGTCGCGTGCGCGTAGCCCTCGGCCGCGTGCCCGGCGCCCTGCTCGTGCCGGACGAGGATGTGGCGCACGGCCGTCGAGTCCATCAGGGGGTCGTAGAGCGGGAGGATGGCACCGCCGGGGATGCCGAAGACGACGTCGACCCCGAGCGCCTCGAGCGAGCGGACGACGCTGCTGGCGCCGGACATCGGCTCACCCGTGGCGGGGGCGTCGCTGTGGTGATCGGGGCCGTGGCGGTGGCCTGACATGGGGGCCTCTCTCGGGTCGGGTGCCTCGCTGTGTGCCTCGCCCCGGGCGGCCGCCGCTCGCGACCGCCCCCGGAGACGAAAAGACCCCTCGGCCCGATGTCGGGCAGGCGAGGGGTCGCGCGCTCGGTGCGGTCACGAGGACCTCAGCGGGCGCGCCGTCCGAGTACGAGGAGCGAGCGCACGAACCCACCCTCCCCGCCCGCCGGTGAGCTGTCAATCGGCACTCCGGTCGTCTCGCGATCTGGACATGCCAGGGCCCGCCGGCCGCGCCGGGGTCGGGAGCAGGTGCTCCCACCGGCGCGCGACCGGCGGGCCCTGCGCGGCTCGGGTCGGCGGACCGCGTCAGTGCTGCGCCGGGCCTTCGCCGCCCTCGGCGTCGGCGAGGGCGGACCGCCCCTCCAACCGCAGCGGGCGCAACCGCGCCCAGCCGAGGAAGAACAGGCCGAGCACCAGCATGCTCAGCCCGAGCCACAGGTTCATGTCGATGTCGCCGGACTTCTCGTGGCTCACGAAGAAGCTCGCGACGAAGAGCAGCAGGCCGTAGAAGGTGAACAGCGCCCCCGATGAGATAGCGCAGGTCGAACAGGCCGCCGGACGCGTCGTTCTCGTCGTGGAACGGCGTCTGGGTGTCGCTCATGGCTCCCACCTCCTACCGGAAGATCAATGAAAGGACGAGGGTGATGCCCAGCGCCGTGAATCCCAGCACCTTGGGCGACTGCCACCACACGGGGACCCGCTTCGCGGCCTCGACGTCCGGGCCGTTGGGGTCCGGCAGGCCGTAGACCAGCCCCAGGAGCTCGCGCTCCGGCTTGGCGGCCGTGAGGGGGGTGACGATGGCCATGACGATCCACGCGAGGATGATCGCGGCGATGGCCCCGTAGAAGTTGATCATCTGGGCGTTCGCCATGCCGGACGCCGTCTGGCCCGCGTGGAAGTAGTCGATGTGCGGGCCGATGTAGTGGAAGGCGAAGGCCGCCGCGATGCCGGCGAGCTGGCCCCAGAAGCCGGCCCACGGCGAGGCGCGGCGCCAGAACAGGGCGAGGATGAACACGGCGAACAGCGGCGCGTTGAAGTACGAGAACAGGGTCTGGATGTAGTTCATGATGTTGTTGAACTGGGCCGCGATGAACGCCGTGCCGATCCCGATGAAGATGCCGATGACGGTGACGATGCGGCCGACCAGCAAGTAGTACGTGTCGTCCCGGTCCCGCACGATGTAGGGCCGCCAGATGTCGTAGGTGAACACGGTGTTGAAGCCGCTCACGTTCGCCGCCATGCCGGCCATGAAGGCGGCGAGCAGTCCGGTGAGCGCGATGCCGAGCACGCCGGTGGGCAGGAGCTCGCGCATCAGGTCCGGGATCGCCTGGTTGTAGTCCGCCCCCGGCTTGGAGTAGCTCGAGATGAGCGCGACCGCCAGCAGGCCCGGGATGATGGTGAGTGCCGGGATGAAGATCTTGGGGAAGGCCCCGATCAGGGGGGTGCGCTGGGCCGCACTGAGGTCCTTGGCCGCCAGGGCACGCTGGACCTCGGCGAAGTTCGTCGTCCAGTACCCGAACGACAGGGCGAACCCGAGGCCGAAGACGATGCCGATCCAGTCGCCGAGCGGATTGGTCCAGTCGCCCACGCCGGTGCCGGTCCATGTGGAGAAGAACTCCGGCTTGTTGATCTTGTCCTGCAGCCCGCCCCAGCCCCCGACCTTGACGAGGCCGATGACGACGATGGGGACGAGCCCGGCGACGATGACGAAGAACTGCAGCACCTCGTTGTAGATCGCGCCGGAGAGCCCGCCGAGGGTGATGTACGCGAGGACGATGAAGGCGGAGACGACGATCGAGACCCACCGCGGCCAGCCGAGCAGGGCCTGGATCACGATCGACAGCGCGAACAGGTTGACGCCCGCGGTGAGGAGCTGGGCGACGGCGAAGCTGATCCCGTTGACCAGGTGCGCGGGCCGGTTGAACCGGCGGCGCATGAACTCCGGCACGCTGTGCACGCGGGAGGAGTAGTAGAAGGGCATCATGAACAGCCCGAGGAAGACCATGGCCGGGACGGCGCCGATCCAGTAGAAGTGGACCGTCGACAGGCCGTACTGCGCACCGTTCGCCGCCATGCCGAAGATCTCGATCGCCCCGAGGTTCGCCGAGATGAAGGCGAGCCCGGTGATCCATGCCGGCAGGGCGCGGCCGGCGAGGAAGAAGTCCTCGCTGGTGGCGATCGACCGGCGCGCCATCACCCCGATCCCGATGACGATCGTGAAGTACACGATCAGGATCAGGTAGTCGAGCCATCCGAGGGACAGGAGCGTGCTGCTAGCAGCCGCCATAGCCTCCACGGCAGACCTCCCAACGTGGGCGAAGGGGACGTTTCGCCCCTCGTTGCGGGGAGGCTATGCCTCTACCGGATCAGTCGCCACCGAGCGTGGCCGGAGCCCGCGGAGCCGGCAGCTCGCGCAGGTCGACCGCCTGCTTGTCGAGCTGCTCGATCGGCACGGCCGCCCCGTAGAGCAGGCCCTGGGCCATCTCGCAGCCCAGGGCGACGAGGGCGTTCCGCTGCGCCGGCGTCTCGACCCCCTCCGCGACCACCCGGAGCCCGAGGTCCGCGGCCAGGGCCAGCACGGCACGGACGAGGGCGTCGTCCTCGGTCCGGACGCCGAGCCCGGAGACGAACCGGCGGTCGATCTTGAGCTCGTCGACGGGGAGGCCCGCGAGGTAGCCGAGCGAGGAGAAGCCGGTGCCGAAGTCGTCGAGGGCCACGTGCACCCCGAGCGCGCGCAGCGGCTGCAGCACCGCGCCGGCCCGGGCGAGGTCGTCGACCGCCGTCCGCTCGGTGATCTCGAGGGTGAGCCGGGCGGGGTCGATCCCGCTGGCGGCGAGCTCGGCGCGCACGAGGTCGCCGAAGCCGGGCTCGGCCACCTGCCGGCCCGCGACGTTGACGGCGATACCGGCGGCCGGGTCCGGCCACGAGGCCAGCCAGCCGAGCGCGCGGCGCAGCACCCAGGTGCCGAGCGGGACGACCAGGCCGGTCTCCTCCGCGAGCGGCACGAAGTCGCCGGCCCCGCGCAGGTGCCCGGCGTCCTCCCAGCGCACGAGCGCCTCGAACCCGACGCACTCCCCCTGCGGCAGCGCCACGATCGGCTGCACCTCGAGCCGCAGCTCGCCCGCCTCGATGGCGCGCGAGAGCGCGGTGTGCAGGCGGGTCCGCTGCAGGACCCGCTCGCGCATCCACGGCTCGAACACGACCCAGGTCCGCCCGCCGCGCTTCTTCGCCTCGTACATGGCGAGGTCGGCGTCGCGGACCAGGGCCGCCGCGCCGCTCTCACCGGCATCGCTGGTGGGCCCTTCGAGCGCGACGCCGACGCTCGCCCCCACACGCGCGCCGAGCGGCGAGGCGATCCCCGACCCGATGGCCGCCACCAGCCGGGCCGCGAGGGCCCGGACCTCGGCGGGGTCGTCGGACGCCGCCAGCACGGCGAACTCGTCGCCGCCCAGGCGCCCCGCGAGGTCGCGCGGCCCCAACGCGGTCTCGACCGCGCGCGCCGAGCGGACGAGCAGCTGGTCACCGGCGGCGTGGCCCTCGGTGTCGTTCACGCTCTTGAAGCCGTCGAGGTCGAGGAACAGCACGCCGGTCGGACCCTGCCGCAGCCGGTCGCCGACCGTCGCCAGGAAGGCGCTGCGGCTGAGCAGGCCGGTCAGCGCGTCGGTGGTCGCCTGCCTGCGCAGCTCCGCCTCCAGCCGGACCCGCTCGCTGACGTCCCGCGTCGACAGGGTGTAGCCGGAACCGCCGCGCCGGCGGCTCACCGTCGCCTCCAGGTGCCGCCAGCCGTCGGCCCACCGGACCCGGGCCGCGACCCGCACCGCGTCGACACCCGCTCCCTCGAGCCGCATCAACGCGCGGACGGCGTCACCCCGGTCGCCGGGATGGATCAGCCCGACGGCCTGCCGCCCGGTCAGCTCCTGCGGGGCACGCCCGAACACCTCGGCCGCGGCGGCGTTGGCGAACTCGACCCGGCCCTGCCGGTCGACCTGCAGGATCGCGTCGCCGCTCTCGCTCACGAGCGCGTCGAGGCGGTCGGCCTGGTCCTCCAGCTCCCGCCACAGCCGGCCGTACCGGCGCACGGAGAGGTACATCTGCGCGGCGAGCGCCGCCAGCAGGCTGACGGCGACGGTCATGGTCACGGCGTCGGGGCCCGGCGCCACCAGGCACGCCAGCAGCCCGGGCACGAGCGTGACCTGTGACGCGCGCGCGACGCGCGGAGGCCCGGCCGGCGGCTGGACGCTCGTGACGAACACGTCGAGGCGGCCGAACAGGCAGGCGACCGCGAAGAGCACGACGACGCCGAGCCACAGCGCCGAGGGGATCGCTCCGTCGGCCGTCGCGGCCCAGGTGGCGTCGGCCGACACCGCCATCACGCTGCCACCGAGCAGCAGGACGGCGGCGCGGCGGGACCCGGCGGCCGTCCTCAGCGTGAGCCCCGCGCACACGCTGGCCGCGACCACCTCGAAGGCCACGAAGACGAGCGGCACCGCGGCGCGAACGTGGGGGCCCGGCGGGCTCCGGCGCCGTGAGCGCCAGCACCCACCAGGTGATGGCGAACGACGACGCGGCGAGGAGCCAGCCGTCGAGGATGAGCAGGCCCCACTCGCGCAGGTCGCGCCAGACGCCCGGCGACGCGATCAGCCCGACGCCGAACGCGACCAGCGCGACCGGCCGCAGCAGGCCCCACACCACCGGCTGCGACCAGCCGGACCCGGACCCGATCAGCGCCAGCGTCTGGGTCGCGGCGCCGACCGCCACGGCGCCCCAGCCCAGCCGGAGCCACGGGCCGCCGCGGACGGCCGCCCAGGCGAGGACGACGACCGCGAGCAGTCCGACGGCGGCGAGCCCGATCCGCGGTGCGACGGCGGCCGGGCCGTCGACGACGAGCAGTGCGCCGGTGACGACGACGCCCGCGACGAGCGTGACGCCGACGACGGTGCGGGCCGCCGTCCCTGCCGTCGTCTGCATCCGCTCACCCCCGATCCGCGCCGCCTCGTCGTCACGGGGCGCCACGCCCCGCCACCAGCAGTGTCTCCCCTGGGCTGCCCTCAGCCCAGGGAGAACCCGCTCACCCGCAGACGGCTCCGCGCGAGGCCGAGCCGACGAGCCGGCTGTACTTGCCGAGGACGCCCCGGGTGTACCGGGGTGGCAGCGGCGACCAGCTCTCCCGCCGGGTCGCCAGCTCCGCCGGGTCGACGAGCAGGTCGAGCGTCTGCCGGTTGACGTCGAGGCGGATCCGGTCGCCGTCGCGCACCAGCGCGATCGGGCCGCCGTCCGCCGCCTCCGGCGCGATGTGACCGACGCACAGGCCGGTCGTCCCGCCGGAGAAGCGGCCGTCGGTCACCAACAGCACGTCCTTGCCGAGGCCGGCACCCTTGATGGCGCCCGTGATCGCGAGCATCTCGCGCATGCCCGGGCCGCCCTTCGGGCCCTCGTGCCGGATGACGACGACGTCGCCCGCCACGATCTCGCCCTTCTCGAGAGCGTCCATCGCGCCCTGCTCCCGGTCGAACACCTTCGCCGTGCCCTCGACCACGTCGTCGTCGAACCCGGCGGACTTCACCACGGCACCGTCCGGGGCCAGCGACCCGTGCAGGATCGTGATGCCGCCGGTGCGGTGGATCGGCTCACCGAGGGCGCGCAGCACCTTGCCGTCGACGTCGGGCGGTGCGACCGCCTCGAGGTTCTCCGCGAGCGTACGGCCGGTGACCGTCAGGCAGTCGCCGTGCAGCAGCCCGGCGTCGAGCAGGGCGCGCATCACGACCGGGACGCCGCCGACGCGGTCGACGTCGGTCATGACGAAGCGGCCGAAGGGCTTCACGTCGGCGAGGTGCGGCACGCGGGCGCCGATCCGCCGGAAGTCGTCGAGCGAGAGGTCGACGTTCGCCTCGTGGGCGATCGCCATCAGGTGCAGGACGGCGTTGGTCGAGCCGCCGAACGCCATGACGACGGCGATGGCGTTCTCGAACGCCTCCTTCGTCATGATCTGGCGTGCGGTGATGCCCTGGCGGATGAGCCCGACGACGGCCTCGCCCGACTTGCGGGCGAACCCGTCGCGGCGCCGGTCGGCGCTGGGCGGCGACGCGCTGCCCGGCAGCGACATGCCGATCGCCTCGGCCACCGCCGCCATCGTGTTCGCCGTGTACATGCCGCCGCAGGCGCCCTCGCCGGGGCAGATGGCCCGCTCGATCGCGTCGACGTCCGCGCGGCTCATGAGGCCGCGGGCGCAGGCGCCGATGGCCTCGAACGCGTCGATGATCGTGACCTGGCGCTCGGACCCGTCGGACAGCCGCGCCGTGCCCGGCATGATCGACCCCGCGTAGAGGAACACGCTCGCCAGGTCGAGCCGCGCCGCGGCCATCAGCATGCCGGGAAGGCTCTTGTCGCAGCCGGCGAGCAGCACCGACCCGTCGAGGCGCTCGGCCATCATCACGGTCTCGACGCTGTCGGCGATCACCTCGCGGCTGACCGAGCGAGAAGTGCATCCCCTCGTGCCCCATCGAGATCCCGTCGCTGACCGAGATCGTGCCGAACTGCATCGGGAAGCCGCCGGCCGCGTGCACGCCCTCCTTGCTCGACCGGGCGAGCCGGTCGAGCGACAGGTTGCACGGCGTGATCTCGTTCCAGGAGACTGGCGACGCCGATCTGCGGCTTCTCCCAGTCGTCGTCGGTCATGCCGACCGCGCGCAGCATGCCGCGCGCGGCCGCACGCTCGAGCCCGTCGGTGACGTCGCGGCTGCGTGGCTTGACGTCGGCGGGGCCGCGGGTGGAGGAGGTGGTGGTGGCGCCGGAGGTCGTGTCGGTCACGCCTCGGAGTCTAGGACTCCCCCACGCCACCGAGCGGCGTGCTCCCGGACCGTGGACATGCATGCCGCGCGCGCCCCGGCGGGAACCCCGGCCTGCTCAACGCCCCCATCGCGCCAGCAGCCCGCCTGCTCCCGACAGGGTGCGCGCGGCGACGGACAGCAGCGGCCCGCCGGGCAGGTTCGGCGCGACCTCCACGAGCGGCGCGAGGCGCAGCAGGCCGGCGGCATCGTGCAGGGAGAGCCTGCGCCGGGCGAGCAGCGCGACCGGGTTCGCCCGGCCGGCGGAGGCCTCCAGCAGGGCCGCCCCCTCGCCACGCACGACCGGCCCGCGCGCCGCGCCCCGCGCGGCTGGACGACACGCCCTCCCGGTCCACCCGCTCGACGGTCCAGCCGCCGCCCGCGGCCTCGAACCGCCAGCCACCCGCGGGCGTCACCAGCGCAGCGGCCCCGCTGACGTCGTGCGCCGCGGCCAGCGCGCCGGTGACGTCCGCCAGCGCCAGCAGCCCGGCGTCGAGCAGTGTGTCGGGCGGGTCCCCGGCGCCGCAGTCGCGCAGGTCGAGGGCGTGGACGGCGAGCTCGTAGGCCTCCCCGAGCACGATCGTGAGCAGCGGCAGCACGCCCACGGGGCCGGCCGTGGGCGCGTCGTCGAGCTCGGAGGGTGCGGTGTCGAGGTAGGCGCGGACGCCGTCGCGATGGCGCCGCAGCGCGTCGAGGACCTCGGCACGGGGCGCGTGCCGGTGCGACGACGTGACGCGGGCGTTGGCGGCGTCGACGTCCGGTGCAGGGCCCGACCCCCCGTCCCGGGCCGACGCGATCAGCCCGGCGAGCGCGTCGTAGTCGTCCCAGACGCCCAGGTGCGTGCAGACCTCCTGGGCCCGCCACCCCGGCAGCCGGGTCGGGCGGTCCAGGTCGCTGGCCTGGGCCGAGGCGAGGAAGGCGCTCCATGCGCCGAGCACCACGGGGCGAACGGCGTCACGACCGGCGCCCGCGAAGCCACGGTCCGTGGTCGTCGAGGGTCATCGCTCCACTCGACCAGCGGTCGGCGGTTCCGGCGAGCCGAGCGGACTCGGCGCCCGCAGGCCTTCGGCCTCCCGCTCGGCCCTCCCGGACCGCGTCGCCCGGTCACTACGGCACCACCGGTCCGTCGGCGTACTCGCCCCAGCTGTCGCCCGGGTCCGGCCGGTCCGACCCCAGGACCGCGAGCGTCCGCCCACGGGCGTCGCGCGCCACGAGGACCTCGTCACGGGGGTCGACCAGCCTGGTCGTCCCGGTGACGACGAGCAGGGCGAGGCGGGCGTAGCCGTCGGCTCCCACCTGGGCATGCACCGCCGGGACGCTCGGCCCCGGCCCCGCGATCAGCTCGACGCTCGCCGCTCGTGGTGCCCACAGCGTCAGTGACCGCCCTGTCGGCGGGCCGCGGTGGCCGACCGACGGCGCGACGAACGCGCGGCTCCCCCCGCTCCCGCGCGGGACCGGCCAGCACGCCTGCGTGCTGCCGCCGTACGTGTCGTCCGCGGACGACCCGACCGCCCGGTAGCACTGGGCGTCCGGCCCCCGGGCGGCGGAGACCGAGATCGCCAGCTCCGAGTTCGCGGCTCCGCGGTGGCAGAACAGCTGCCGGACGCCGGTGATCTCCCCCGCCGACAGGCCCGCGTGGGAGAGCGCGTCGTCGACGAGGGTGCGGGTGTCACCGGCGATCGGCAAGCCCGCGCAGGAGCGGGCGGTGGCGACCTGCACCGGCAGCGGGCGGAGGCGGCCGGCATCGGGCGGCAGGAGGGACCCGCGGACGTCGAAGAAGCTGATGGACGACGAGTCGCCGGCCTCGAGGCGCAGGGTCAAGCGGCGTGACTCCCCGGGCACGAGCGCCACCGCGACACCGTTGTCGAGAGGCAGCCGGGTGTACAGCCGGGAGGCGTGCCCGTCGTCGGCGAGGATCGGCTCCGGGGAGTAGGCGACGCTCACGCCGCGGCTCAGCGTGACCACGACGAGGGCGGTGGCGTCGCCGTCCCGGACGGCGGCGGAGAGCGAGCCGGCGCCGCCCGTGTCCGGCAGCCCGTCGTCCTCCGCCCAGGTGCCGGGGTCGCTCCCGGCGGCCCCGTGGAGCACCCGCAGGCGCCGCGCGTCGCCGGCCCCCTGGAGCACCATCGCCACGTCGAGGTCGCCGACCCGGCCGGCGAACGGCATCGACGCGTTCGCCTCCGCGCCCGACCCGGCCTTGATCTGCTCGAGCAGCCGGGTGTCGCCGGCGTGGCTGCCGCGCGTCGGCCACGTGCTCACGTCGCCCTGGAGGACCACGGGGTGCAGCAGCGCCTCCCGCGCCGCGGCCTGTTCGGCCCGCAGCCGGGCGGCCTCCGCCCGCGCGTGCTCGCGGCCGACGAGGCCGGAGGTCGTCACGACGATCGCGACGAGCGCGGCGATCCCGAGCGCGCGCCGGCGGCGCATCCGCCGGTCGACGGCCGCCGCCCGCTCGACCCGCGAGACCGGGTCGGCCACCAGGGGCGGGCGGGAGGCGAGGGCCTCGAAGGCCGCGGCCAGCCGGACGACGACCGGGTCGCCAGTGCCGAGCGGAGCCCTCGCGGCCATCTCCACCATGGTCAGCTCGCCGAGGTCCAGCTCCAGGGCGGGGGCACCGGGGCGGACGGCGTCGGTGCCGGCCTCCACAGCCGTGCCCGCGGCGACGACGCCGCGCAGCGCGTCGAGGGCGCCGACGGTCTCGGCCGCGGCGGCCGCGGCGCTCATGCCGAGCTCTGCGCCCGCGGTCGCGGGATCGAGACCGTCGGCGACCGTCAGCACCAGCAGCGCCCGCCGGCGCGGCGGCAGGGCGCGGTAGGCGGTCAGGAGGGCCTCGTCGCCGGTGGTCGCTCCCGCTGCGGGCGCCGCCGCCCGGGGCGCGGGTGGGGCGGGCCGGGTCAGCAGGGCGCGCAGCCGCCGGCCCGGCGACGACGGCAGGGTGAGGACCAGTCGCCGGGCGTCACGGGACCGCGCCGGCCCGCTCCCGCGGGCACGGACGAGGGCGGCGACGGCGAGGTCCTCGGCGGCGCCGTGGTCGGCCGTCAGCAGGTACGCGGTGCGGATCAGCTCGGGCCACACGTCGACGGCGCTGCGCTCCCCCGGCGGCGCGGTCCGCGGCTCCGCCCGTCGCACTCATGGCCACCAGTGTCGCCGAGTGCGCGCCCGACGGCCGAACGGAGGCGAACGGCGCCCCCTCGTCACGGTCGCCGGGTCGTGGCAGGGTGGGCCGCCGATCGACTCGACGAGACGCGAGGAGGAGCCGGATGTCGCGGTACGTGGCCGCCATCGACCAGGGGACGACGAGCACCCGGTGCATCCTCTTCGACGCCTCGGGGCAGCCCGTCGCGGTCGACCAGGTGGAGCACCGGCAGATCCTGCCGCGCCCGGGATGGGTCGAGCACGACCCGATGGAGATCTGGGAGAACACCCGGCGCGTCGTGGGGGGCGCACTCGCCCGCGCCGACCTGACCGCACACGACCTGGCGGCGGTGGGGGTGACGAACCAGCGCGAGACGACGGTGGTGTGGGACCGGCGCACCGGCCGCCCGGTGCACAACGCGATCGTGTGGCAGGACACCCGCACGCAACGGATCTGCGACGAGCTCGGCGCGCTCGGTGGAGGCCCGGGGCGCTACCGCGAGGTCACCGGCCTGCCGCTGGCCACGTACTTCGCCGGCCCGAAGGTGCGCTGGATCCTCGACGAGGTCGAGGGCGCGCGGGCGGCCGCGGAGCGCGGCGACCTGCTCTTCGGCACGATGGACACCTGGCTGCTGTGGAACGCCACCGGCGGCACCGACGGGGCCTGCACCTCACCGACGTCACGAACGCGTCCCGCACGCTGCTGATGGACGTGCGCACGCTGACCTGGGACGAGGCGATCGCCGACGAGATGGGCGTTCCGGCGGCGATGCTCCCCCGGATCTGCTCGTCGTCGCAGGTGTACGGCCCCGCCCGCGCTCACGGGCTGCTCGGCGGCGTGCCCGTCGCCGGGGCGCTCGGCGACCAGCAGGCGGCCACGTTCGGTCAGGTCTGCTTCGACGTCGGCACCGGCAAGAACACCTACGGCACCGGCAACTTCCTCCTGCTCAACACCGGGACCGAACCGGTCCGCAGCGAGCACGGCCTGCTGACGACGGTCTGCTACCGGATCGGCGAGCAGGCGCCGGTGTACGCGCTGGAGGGGTCGATCGCCGTCACCGGGTCGCTCGTGCAATGGCTCCGCGACAACCTCGGCCTGCTCGCGTCGGCCGGCGACGTCGAACCGCTCGCACGCTCGGTCGACGACAACGGCGGGGCGTACTTCGTGCCGGCCTTCTCCGGCCTCTTCGCGCCCTACTGGCGGCCCGACGCCCGCGGCGCCCTCGTCGGCCTGACGCGGTACGTCAATCGCGGGCACATCGCCAGGGCCGCACTCGAGGCGACGGCGTACCAGACCCGCGAGGTCGTCGACGCGATGCGGGCCGACTCGGGGGTCGAGCTGTCCGAGCTCAAGGTCGACGGCGGCATGACGGCGAACGAGCTGCTCATGCAGTTCCAGGCGGACCAGCTCGGGGTCCCCGTGGTGCGGCCGTCGGTGCCCGAGACCACGGCGCTCGGCGCGGCCTACGCCGCCGGGCTCGCCGTCGGCTACTGGAGCGGGCTCGACGACCTGCGGCGCAACTGGGCCGAGGGCGCACGCTGGGAGCCGACGATGGACGACGCCGAGCGCGAGCGCCTCTACGGCCGCTGGAAGAAGGCCGTCACCCGCACCTTCGACTGGGAGGACGACCCCTCGCGGTGATCAAGGAATTCTCGGCCGGGGTGACCGTACGGTCACCCGGCCGGGCGCCGAATTCCTTGATCACCGCATTGGAGGAAGGGGCCCGCCGCGGCGAGCGCCTGCGCCACCCGGTCGGACGCCGCCGCGTCGCCGCCCGACGTCAGCCAGGAGCCCATCCCGCAGGCGACGGCGCCGGCGGCGATCCAGTCGGGCAGGGTCTCGGCCGTGACCCCGCCGGTCGGCACCACGGGGAGCGCGGGCAGGGCGGCGCGCACGTCGCGCAGCCACTGCGGCCCCAGGTGGGCCGCGGGGAACAGCTTGACGGCGTCGGCGCCCAGCTTGAGCGCCCGCCGCATCTCGGTCACCGTGCCCGTGCCCGGCATGACCGGGACGCCCAGGTGGTGCGCGGCCCGGACGACTCCCTCGTCGAGGTCGGGCGCCACGAGGAAGGCCGCGCCCGCGTCGACGGCGGCTGCCGCGTCGGCCTCGTCGAGGATGGTCCCGGCCCCCACGACGGCCCCTCCAGGCGCCCCTGCGACGACCTCGCGGATCGCCGTCGCCGCTCGGGGCGTCGTGAAGGCGACCTCGACACACCGCAGCCCGGCGCCGAGCAGGCGGCGCGCGAGCGTGACGGCCTCGTCGGGGTCGCCGGCGCGCACGATCCCGAGTACCCGCTGGTCCGCGAGGGCGGACATGACCTCCCACCGTTGCACCGGTCCATCCTCCCCCACCCGGCCCGGGCCGCGAGGAACGGCGGTCAGCCCCGGCGGGGGGCGGGCGCCGTCGTCGGCGGCGGGCCGGTGGCCGGCTCCGGGAGCGTGACGATCGGAGCCGGCCGCGCCCGGGTCAGCGCCTTGCGGAGACCCGGCACGTCCGCGAGCGGCCCGGCCTGACCGAACAGCGACCCCTGGCCGAAGTCCGCGCCCATCGCGGCGACGAGTTCGGCGACCTCGGTCGTCTCCACGCCCTCGACCACGACCGACAACCCGATCGACCGCCCGAGCTCGGTCACGGCGCGGACGATCGCGCGCGCCCGCGGCTCCTCCATGAGGCTCGACGTCAGCGACTTGTCGATCTTCAGTACCTGGGCGGGCAGCCGCCGCAGGTACCCCAGGGCCGAGTAGCCGGTGCCGAAGTCGTCGATGGCCACCGTCACGCCCATGTCGACGAGCTTCTGCAGCGTCGCGGCGGCGACGCCCTCCTCCTCGACCAGCACGGCCTCGGTGACCTCGACGACCACGGCCGACGCGGGCATCCGGTGGGCGGCGAGCGCCCCCTCGACGACGCGGTGGAAGCCGGGGACCCGCAGCTGCAGCGGGCTGACGTTGCAGCTGATCCTCACGCCGGCGGCCGGCAGCCCCGCGGCGACCGCCGCGCGTATCGCCTCGTGCAGCACCAGCTCGCCCAGCGGCACGACCAGGCCGCTCTCCTCGGCGACGGCGATGAACTCCTCCGGCGGCACGGCACCGAGCTCGTCGTCGACCCAGCGGGCGAGCGCCTCGAGGCCGACGAGACGGCCGCCCGCCAGCTCGACGATCGGCTGGTAGTGCACCTGCAGCCCGCCCTCGGCCACGGCCACACGCAGCCGCTCCTCGATCCGCAACCGCCGCCGGCGCAGGGTCGCCGCACTGGTGTCGTAGAGCTGCACGTGGTCGCGGCCGGCCGCCTTCGCCAGCTGCTGTGCCGCGCCCGCGGCCGAGAGCGCGGACAGCGGGTCGGGGCGCGCGCCGACGGCGTCCGGTGTCTGGGGGTCACCGCCGTCCGGGGACGCCTGCACCGCCTCGACGGCCGAGATCCCGACGCCGGCGGAGACGCCGACCCGGTCGACCCCGGGCACGTCGGCGCTCGCGCGCCGGACCGCCGCGACGAGCCCCTCCCCGAGCCGCTGCGCCGCCGCCGGCGTGGCGGGGAGCAGGACGGCGAACTCGTCACCGCCGATGCGGGCGACCAGCGAACGCGGGGGCACGACCTCCACCAGCCGCCGGGCGACGGCGCGCAGCAGTTGGTCGCCCGTGTCGTGGCCGAGCACGTCGTTCACGGTCTTGAAGGCGTCGAGATCGAGGGTCAGCAGGCACCACGCCTGCCGGGGGTCGACGGCGGCGAGCCGGCGGGTCAGCTGGCGGCGGTTGGCCAGGCCCGTGAGCGGGTCGAGGGTGGCCTCGGAGTGCAGCCGTTTGAGCAGCCCGCCGCGCTGGCCGGTCGCGATCATCTCGCGGACCCACACGACGATGATGAGCACGAGCACCAGCCACAGCGACACCTCGTCGACCGGCGGCCGCAGCAGGATCCCGAGCACCCCGACCCCCAGGACGACGAGCGTCCCGGTGGTGGTGACCGCGGTGAGGCGCGTCTCGCCGTCGAGGTCGCCGTCGTCGAAGCGCAGCGCCGCCGGGCGGTGGCTGAGCATCCCCGCGGCCACCAGCGGCCAGCCGGCCACCAGCAGGGCGGCTCCCGGCCACCGACCAGCCCCCGGACGGCGACAGGCCGGAGCGCAGCACCAGGACGTGCCCGACGACGACGAAGCCGAGCCCGGTGGCTGCGACGAGCACCGGGCGGGTCGGCTGACGGAGCGCGATCAGCGCGGCCATGCACCCGACCACGAGGTCGGCGAGGAGCTCCAGGACGGCGACGGTGGTCGCGCCCGGGCCACCGGTGACCGTGCCCTGCACGCCGAACCGCCACACCACCAGGGCCAGCGACAGGCCGAGCAGCATCGCGTCGGAGAACAGCCTGGCCGCGGGCAGCGCGAAGCCGGTGAGGCCCGGCACCGCGCGTGAGAAGAGCACGAGGCCGACGACGACCAGCGGGGCGGTGACGAGCGAGGCGACGTCCGCCGGCGTGGGGAACGCCGCGGGGCCGGCGCGCGCGATGCCCGGCACGGCCAGGTGGGCGAGCGCTCCGCAACCCCAGACCGCGAGCGCCGCCGCGAACCAGCGGCGGTAGGCCGGCACCCGCGTGCCGCGCAGGGCCGGCAGCGGCCAGAGCAGGAACGCCGCGACCAGCGGCAGCCCGCCGGCGAGGGTCACGGCCACCGCCGGAGCGAGCGGCGCGCCGACGGCGGCGAGCAGGACCACGGTCGCCGCCGCGACGACGGCGACCGTCATCGCAACCGCGAGAGCGATGCTCTCCGGCCGGCCCCGAACCTGCCCGTCGTACCGCACGCGCCACCGCCCCCGGATCACCGTGGGGGCGGTGCCTCAGCCGTAGCTCGGCTCCGCCCCGGACGTCTACCCGTTGTCGTCGTCCGCGGGGGCCAACCGCGAGAGGACCAGCTCCTTGACCCTAGCGGCATCGGCCTGGCCGCGCATGTCCCTCATCACCGCGCCGACGAGCGCCCCCGCCGCGGCCACCTTGCCGCCGCGGATCTTCTCGGCGACGGCCGGGTTCGCCTCGATGGCCGCGTCGACGGCCGCGCCGAGAGCGGCGTCGTCCGACACCACGCGCAGGCCACGGGCCGCGACGACCTGCTCGGGGTCGCCCTCGCCGGCCAGCACGCCCTCGAGGGCCTGGCGGGCCAGGGAGTCGTTGACCGTCCCGTCGTCGACGAGGCGTCTGCAGCGCGGCGACCTGCGGGGCGTGATGGGCAGGGCGACGAGCTCGACGCCCTCGCTGTTGGCGCGCCGGGCCAGCTCCTGGGTCCACCACTTCCGGGCGGCGGCCGGGGAGGCCCCGGCCGCGACGGTGGCCTCGACGAGGTCGAGCGCCCTGGCGTTGAGGACGTCGCGCATCTCGAGGTCGGTGTAGCCCCACTCGGCCTGCAGCCTGCGCCGGCGGACGTCGGGCGGCTCCGGCAGCGTGGCGCGCAGGCCCTCGACCCAGGCCGGGTCGGGCGCGATCGGCACGAGGTCGGGCTCGGGGAAGTACCGGTAGTCCTCGGCGTCGGACTTCTCACCGGCCGGACGTCGTCACGCCGGTGTCCTCGTGCCAGTGCCGGGTCTCCTGGATCACGCGCTCGCCCGCCGGCAGCCGCGCGGCCTGCCGGCTGATCTCGTAGCGGACGGCGCGCTCGACGCTGCGCAGCGAGTTGACGTTCTTGGTCTCGGTGCGGGTGCCGAGCGGGTCCTGCGGGGTCGGCCGGAGCGACACGTTGGCGTCGCAGCGCAGCGAGCCCTGCTCCATCCGGACGTCGCTGACGCCGCAGGGCGCGGAGCAGGTCGCGCAGGGCGGTCACGTAGGCCCGGGCGATCTCCGGGGCGCGCTCGCCGGTGCCCGCGATGGGCTTGGTGACGATCTCGATCAGCGGGATGCCGGCGCGGTTGTAGTCGACCAGCGAGTACTCGGCGCCGTGGATGCGGCCGGTCGCGCCGCCGACGTGCAGCGACTTGCCGGTGTCCTCCTCCATGTGGGCGCGCTCGATCTCCACCCGGAAGGTGGAGCCGTCGTCGAGCTCGACGTCGAGGTAGCCGTCGAAGGCGATCGGCTCGTCGTACTGCGAGGTCTGGAAGTTCTTCGGCATGTCCGGGTAGAAGTAGTTCTTCCGGGCGAACCGGCACCAGCTCGCGATGCGGCAGTTGAGCGCCAGGCCGATCCGGACGCCGACTCGAGCGCCCGCTCGTTGAGCACCGGCAGGGCGCCGGGCAGCCCGAGGCACACCGGGCACACCTGGCTGTTCGGCTCGGCGCCGAAGGCCGTCGGGCAGCCGCAGAACATCTTGGTGACCGTGTTCAGCTCGACGTGCACCTCGAGCCCGAGGACGGGATCGAACGCCGCGACGCGCCTCGCTCGTAGGGAGCACCGCGTCGCGGTCGTCGTCGTCATCGGGCCGCCTCCTCGCGGGGCTCTGGGATGCCGGGCGCGGCAGCAGCGGGCCGCCCCAGCGGTCGCACCAGCAGCGCCTCGAGGCCGCGCCGACCCGGTAGCAGCCGGTCGTCGGCCTGCGCCGGGCGCGAGGATCTGGACGCCGACCGGCAGCCCGTCCTCGTCGGCGAGGCCGCTGGGCAGCGACATGCCCGGGATCCCGGCGAGGTTGGCCGGGATCGTCGCGACGTCGTTCAGGTACATCGCCAGCGGGTCGTCGAGCTTCTCGCCCTAGCCGGAAGGCCGTCGTGGGGGCCGTCGGCGAGACCAGGACGTCGGCCTCCTCGAAGGCGGCGGCGAAGTCCCGCTGGATCAGCGTGCGGACCTTCTGGGCGCTGCCGTAGTAGGCGTCGTAGTAGCCGGACGACAGCGCGTAGGTCCCGAGGATGATCCGGCGCTTGACCTCGTCGCCGAAGCCCGCCTCGCGGGTGGCGGCCATGACCTGCTCGGCCGTCGGGTCGTCGATCCCGTCGGGCAGCACCCGCAGGCCGTAGCGCATCGCGTCGAACTTGGCCAGGTTGCTGCTCGCCTCGCTCGGCAGGATCAGGTAGTAGGCACCCAGACCCTTGGTGAAGCTCGGGCAGCTCACCTCGATGACCTTCGGCGCCGGCGTCGACGAGTGCCTCGACCGCCTCGTCGAACCGGGCCTGCACGCCGCGCTGCCAGCCCCGTCGGCCGCCGACAGCTCCCTGACCACGCCGATGCGCAGGCCGCTGACGTCGCCGCGCGCCGGGCGGCCGCGACGACGTCGGGGGTCGGGCCGGCAGGCTGGTGGAGTCGCATCGGGTCGTGCCCGGCCATGACCTCGTGCAGCAGCGCGGCGTCGAGCACCGTCCGCGCGCAGGGCCCGGCCTGGTCGAGGCTGCTGGCCAGCGCGACGAGGCCGTACCGGGAGACGGCGCCGTAGGTGGGCTTCACCCCGACCGTGCCGGTGACCGCGGCGGGCTGCCGGATCGAGCCGCCGGTGTCGGTGCCGATCGCGAGCGGCGCCTCGAACGCGGCGAGCGCCGCGGCCGAGCCGCCGCCGGAGCCGCCGGGGATCCGGGTCGAGTCCCACGGGTTGCGGGTCGGGCCGTAGGCGCGAGTGCTCGGTCGAGGAGCCCATCGCGAACTCGTCCATGTTGGTCTTGCCGAGGCACGACCAGGCCGGCCTTGCGCAGGCGCCGGACGACGGTGCGTCGTAGGGCGGCACCCAGCCGCGCAGGATCCGGCTGCCGCACGTGGTCGGCAGGCCCCGGGTCGCCATCACGTCCTTGACCGCGATCGGCACGCCGGCGAGCGTCGGGAGCCGCTCGCCCGCGGCGCGGGCGGCGTCGACATCGGCGGCGTCCGCCAGCGCCTGCTCCGCGGGCGACGTGCAGGAAGGCGTGGACGCCGTCGCCGTCGCGCCCGTCGTCGCCCGGGTGCCGTCGACCTCGGCGATGCGGTCGAGGTGCGCCCGCGGCGACCTCGACGGCGGACACCTCGCCGCCGGCGAGCGCTGCGGCGAGGTCGGCGGCGCGTGCGGCGGGTCAGGTCGTCGAGTGTCGGGCACGTCAGTCCTCCTCGAGGATCCGCGGCACCCGGAAGCGCTGCTCGGTCGACCTGCGGGGCGCCGGCGAGCGCCTCGGCCGGGGTCAGGCAGGGCGCGGGCTCGTCGGGCCGGGTCACGTTCGTCAGTGGCATCGGGTGCGAGGTGGCGGGCACGTCGTCGCCGGCGAGCTCGCGGACGGCGGCCACCGCGTCGAGGATGACGTCGAGCTGGCCGGCCAGCCGGTCGAGCTCGTCGGGGCGCAGCTCGATGCGGGCCAGCACGGCGAGGTGCGCGACCTCCTCGCGCGAGATGGCGGACATGGCACTCCCGGGACGGCGGCGTGGTCGGACCTGATCGGCTGGGCGCGCAGTGGACAGCGCCCGGCGACCCTTGAGTCTAGGACCGCCGGGCGCACGGCCCGACGCGGGTTTCGCTGGCGCCGCGCCCGCGCGCCGCCAACCCCGTGATCAAGGAATTCTCGGCCTACGCTCTCGACGGCGGCGACCGCGCGACAGGCCGAGAATTCCTTGATCGACGGGGAGGAAGGGGCGTCAGGGCTGCACGAAGGTGTAGCCGGCATCGAGGAGCCGGGGCAGGGCGACCGTGAGGGCCTCGACCGTCTGAGCGCGGTTCCCGCCGCCGTCGTGCTCCAGGATGATCGAGCCCGGAGTGGTCGTGCCGAGAATGGTGCGGACGATGTGGTCCGTGCCCGGGCGCGACCAGTCGCGCGGGTCGACCGACCAGCCGAGCGGCCGCAGGCCCTGGACCCGGCACTGCGCGAGCACCGCGTGCGACCACTCGCCGCCCGGAGCGCGGAACAGGCCGGGCCGGTGGCCGCCCGTGGCCGCCGCGACCGCGTCGTTCGCGCGCTCGATCTCGATGCGGATCCGGGACGCGGACGCGTTCGCCAGGAAGCGGTGGCTGTACGTGTGGTTGGCGACGTGGTGGCCGGCGCCCACCACGGCGGCGACGAGGTCGGGGTGCGCCGCCGCCTGCCGTCCGATCACGCAGAAGGTGGCCTTGATGTCGAGGCGGGCGAGCAACGCCAGGACCTGCGGCGTCCACTGCGGGTCGGGGCCGTCGTCGACGGTGAGCGCGATGCCGGCACCGGCCGCGCCACCGCAGGTGACGTGCGTCAGGGGCTTGGTGCCGGCGAGCTCGCCGCGGGTGGGCTGCTCGCAGCTCGCGAGCAGCGACGCGGACGGCGTCCGCTGCGGCCTTGACGGTGTCGTGGGCGGCTTCGCCGGCGGCGGGCTGGCGGACGCCGGCGCGCAGGCCGAGACGAGGGCGGCAGCGCCGAGCGTGAGCAACAGCCGGCGCTCGACGGTCGGATCGTGCCTCATGCCCCCAGCACAACACGGGGCGTGACGGATCGGGTCGCGCCACACCGGCGTGTTCGCACCCTCGGCGACGGCAGGCGTCAGGCGCGTTCGAGCGGCGGCCGCGGATGAGCCTCGCCGCGGCGGCGATGGATGCCGTGGGTCCGGACGTGGTTGGCTCGGTCGACGCGCGGTAGTCGGCCCGCGCCGGCGGGCGTGGCGGGCGGCTGGAGCAGGGTCATGAAGGCCGGGCGGACCGCGGTCAGGTTGATCTGCTGCATCGCGGCGGCGCCCTGGGCGGCGGGCAGGCGCCCGAGGACCGGCCATGACGAAGGTCGAGAAGGCGAAGAAGACGCCGCCGGCGACGGCGGCACCGGCGGGCGCGGTGAGCAGGGCGACGGCGCGGGATCGAGCCGGTCACGGCAGGTCCAGGGAGAGGTTCATGGTCGCGTCGCCGGGGCGCCCGCAGGCCGTGATCCACCCAGGCCAGCGTGGCACCACCCATGGGCAACAGCCGAGGCGATGCGCGATCTGGGGGTGCGTACTGGGGCAACAGCCTGGACGGCGCCACCGTGCTGCTGACCTGTACGTACCAGCTCGAGTCGGGCGGTGAGCCGACGCCTGCTCGCCGCCGTGCCCGGTCTCGCGGTCGTCCGGGCGGCCGAGTGTGACGACCCGCTGGTGGATACCTGGCGGCCGAGGCGACGCGCGACCTGCCGGGGCAGGAGGTGATGCTCGACCGGTTGCTCGACTGCTCCTCGTCGCGGCCCTGCGGCGCTGGATGACCCGGCCCGACGCGCCGGGCCGGGACTGGTACCGGGCCCAGGGCGACCCGGTGGTCGGGCCCGCGCTGCGGCTCCTTCACGAGCGGCCGGCATGCCGTGGACCCTGGCCGGACTCGCGTCGGCGGTGGCGTCTCGCGCTCGGGCCTCGCACGGCGCTTCACCGCGCTGGTCGGGGAGCCGCCGATGGGTTACCTCACGACCTGGCGGCTGACCCTCGCCGCGGACCTGCTGCGAGAACCCGGTGCCACGGTGGGCGCCGTCGCGCCGGCAGGTGGGGTACGGCGGCGCCTACGCGCTCAGCGCCGCCTTCAAGCGCGAGCGGGGCGTCATGCTGCGGGAGCACCGGCGCGCCGGCTGAAGATCAGTGGCCGGCGGTCCCCTCGTCGGCTGCGCCAGGGGCCACGCCGGCCGTGGCGGCGTCAGGGGCCTCGCCGGTCGCGCTCGGCACGGGCGGCAGGGCGTCGGGGCCGCCGTGGAGGAGGAGCCGGAAGCCCGCCTCGTCCAGGACCGGGACGCCGAGCTCGCCGGCCTTGTCGAGCTTGCTGCCGGCGTTCTCGCCGACCACCACGTAGTCGGTCTTCTTCGACACCGCGCTCGACGGCCTTGCCGCCGCGGGCCAGGATCGCCTCCCTCGCCTCGTCCCGGCTGAATCCCTCGAGCGTCCCGGTGACCACCACGGTGCAGCCCCTCCAGCGTGCGCGGCGTCGACTCGTCGCGCTCGTCCGCCATCCGGACGCCGGCGGCCGCCCACGCTCGACGATCTCGCGGTGCCAGTCGACGTCGAACCACTCGACGCAGGGCCGCGGCGATCACCGGGCCCACGCCGTCGACGGCGGCGAGCTCGTCCTCCGAGGCGCCCGGATCGCGTCGATGATGCCGACTCGCGTGGCCAGCGCCCGCGCGGCCGTCGGGCCGACGTGCCGGATCGACAGCGCGACCAGCACCCGCCACAGCGGCTGCTGCTTGGCGTCTCGAGGTTGTCGAGCAGCTTGGCGCCGTTGGCGGACGAGCGTCGCCGTCCTTGCGGGTGGACAGCGGCACCGGTGCGCAGCTGCTCGGCGGTGAGGTCGAACAGGTCGCCCTCGTCGCGGACGGCCCCGGCGGCGAGCAGTGCGATGGCGGCCTCGTAGCCGAGGGCCTCGATGTCGAAGGCGCCGCGGCCGGCGACGTGGAAGATGCGCTCGCGCAGCTGCGCCGGGCAGGAGCGGGCGTTCGGGCAGCGGATGTCCACGTCCCCCTCCTTCTCGGGCGCCAGCGGGGTGCCGCACTCGGGGCAGTGCGTCGGCATGACGAACTCGCGCTCGCGTGCCGTCGCGCAGCGCCGACGACCGGGCCGACGATCTCGGGGATGACGTCGCCGGCCTTGCGCAGCACCACGGTGTCGCCGATCAGCACGCCCTTGCGCTTGACCTCCTGCCGTTGTGCAGGGTGGCCATCCCGACGGTGGACCCGGCCACGACGACCGGCTCCATCACGCCGAACGGCGTGACCCGGCCGGTGCGGCCGACGTTGACCTGGATGTCGAGGAGCTTGGTGTTGACCTCCTCGGGCGGGTACTTGTAGGCGATCGCCCAGCGCGGCGCGCGGCTCGTGGCGCCGAGCCGGCGCTGGACCGCGACGTCGTCGACCTTGACCACGATGCCGTCGATCTCGTGGCTCGGGTCGTGCCGGTGCTCGCGGTAGTTCTCGACGAAGGCGAGGACCTCGTCGACGGTCGCGACGACCTGGTAGGTGGTCGAGATCGGCAGGCCCCACGCGCGTGCAGCAGCTCGTAGGCCTGGGACTGGCGGACGACGTCGAAGCCGCGCGGGCGCCGATGCCGTGACGAGCAGGCGCAGCGGTCGCGTCGCGGTGACCCGCGGGTCCTTCTGCCGCAGCGAACCGGCGGCGGCGTTGCGCGGGTTGGCGAACGGCGCCTTGCCGGCCTCGACCAGCGCGGCGTTGAGCTCCTCGAACGCCGTCGACGGGGAAGAAGACCTCGCCGCGGACCTCGACGAGCTCGGGCACGCCGTCGCCCGCGAGCGTGTGCGGGACGCCCTCGATGGTCCGCGACGTTGAGCGTCACGTCCTCGCCCGGTGCGGCCGTCGCCGCGGGTCGCCGCGCGCACCAGCCGGCCCTTCTCGTAGACCAGGTCGATCGCCAGGCCGTCGATCTTCAGCTCGCAGAGGAAGGTCACGGCGTGCGCTCGTCGCGCCGGCGTCGCGCCCGGCGCGCTCGCCAGGCGCGCAGCTCGTCGTCGCTGAACACGTTGTCGAGGCTGAGCATGCGCTCGAGGTGGTCGACCGGCGCGAACTCGGTCGAGAAGGTGCCGCCGACCTTCTGCGTCGGGCGAGTCGGGCGTCCGCAGCGCCGGGGTGCTCCTCCTCCAGCGCCCGAGCTCGCGCATCAGCGCGTCGTACTGCGCCGTCGGACACGGTCGGCGCGTCGAGCACGTAGTACGCGAACTGCGCCCCCCGGATGTCGTCGGCCAGCTCGGCCCACCGGTGCCGCGCTGCGTCGGGGATCGGCGCCTGCTCCACCGGCGCCTCGACGGCCGCGGCCTCCACCCCGGCGGGCTCACCCTGCACCGGTGCCTTCACGGACTTCTGCTCGCCACGGCGACATCCTGCCGGACCCCACCGACAAGGACGGGCCTCACTCGCGCGGCGGCTCCCCCGCGTACGTCCCCACCTGCCAGAGGTTGCCCTCCGGGTCGCGGACGCAGAACTCCCGCGACCCGTACTCGGTGTCGTGCGGCTCGCTGACGACGTCCGCGCCGGCGGCGACGGCGCGCCCGAAGAGCGCGTCCGGCTCACGGGTCACCAGGTACGTCCCCGCGGACCCGGGCCGCACCGGCCACGGATCGTCGGGTCCGCGCGTCCCGTCGGGTGCCGGGCCGCCGGAACCGAGCATGACGCCCCCGCCGAGCGGCCAGTACAGCTCGGCGTGGGCGACCTCGTCGCCGTCCGCCACCACGACCCCGGCCCGGAAGCCGAGCGCCTCGGTGAGGAAGCGGATCAGGGCGCGGGCGTCGCGGGCGCGCAACGCCGGCCAGACCGCCGGCTGACTCATGGTCCCTGTCGTGAGGTTGGTGTGTGTCATGACACCGAGACTGTCAGCTGCTCGGCGGGCGGCACTTGAACGTTCCGGACCTCCTCCGCCAGCCATCTCGACGGCGGTGCGCCGGCGAACACCCGGAAGTCGCGATCAAGGTGGGACTGGTCGGCATACCCTGTGGCGGCCGCGACCTCGGCGAGAGCTGCACCACGGGCGGCGACAGCACGGCGGGCCCGGTCGAAGCGGACCACCCGGGCCGCCGTCTTGGGTCCGACGCCCGTCTCGCGCCGCAGCATGGCCCGCAGGTGCCGCGCGCTCCAGCCGGTCTCGTCGGCGAGTTCCGCCACGCTCACGCGGCCGCCCGTCGTGCGCAGCCGTCGCCACGCGTGCACGACCTCGGGGGGCGGCGCACCGGCGGCGTCCGGGCCTTGGGCCGCCAGGCGCTGCAGCAGGAGCCCGTCCAGGGCGGCGAACCGCTGCGGCCAGGTGGCCGCCGCGAGCAGCGCTTCGCGGAGGCGGTCCGCCAGCGGCCCGACGACGTCCGCGGCGGGAAGGTCGGTCTGGGCCAGCTCGCCGGCCGGGAGACCGAGCAAGGCCCGGGCGGCGGTCGGGTGCAGGGCGACCTGGACGCCTGACTGTGCCCCGCCGTGCGTGATGAGCGCCGGCGACGTGTGCAGCCCCGCGAGCAGGGCGGTGTACGACGCGGGCGGCTGGTCGCGGCGGGGATGCGCCGCCACCGTGACGGGCTCGTCGAGCGTGAGGATCAGCGTGAGGTGCGGCGAGGGTAGCCCGGTGTGACGCGCCGGCGGCAGGCCCGCTTGGCGGTAGCCGTGGTAGCCCGCGACCAGCCCGCGCAGCGCAGGGGCCGGGAGGGCGGCGGCCCACTCCTCGATCGGCTCCACCGCCCGAGCGTGCCAGCGGCCGGGCCCGGGGGCGAGTCCTGCCGGGCCTTGCTGAACCGTGGGTAATCGCTCAGGGGTTCGGGTCAGCCGGCCTCGGCC
>CAWCCY010000032.1:0-20708 GCA_963794075.1 uncultured Actinomycetota bacterium | reverse complement strand
CTACGGCGTCACCGATCCGCGGCAGCGGCGGTTCCGGTACGGCGTCCAGGTCAACTCCCTCGGGCTGACCGCGGAGCAGCCGGAGAACAACGTGGCGCGGATCCTGCTCGAGCTGCTCGGGGGTCACGCTGTCGAAGCGGGGCCAGGGCACGAGCGGTCCAGCTGCCCGCCTGGAACGAGGCGCTCGGGCTGCCCCGGCCCTGGGACCAGCAGTGGAAGCCTGCGCCTGCAGCAGGTGCTGGCGCACGAGTCCGACCTGCTCGAGCACGAGGACCTGTTCGACGGGTCGCCGGTGGTCGAGGCCCTCAAAACCCACCCGCATCGCGGACGCCGCCCGCGCGGAAAGCCGACCCGGATCGGGGAGCTGGGCGGGGTGGTCGCGGCCGTCGAGAGCGGTGAGCTCAAGGCCGCCCTCGTCGCGGCGCACGCGGCCCGGCGCCGCGCGGTGGAGAGCGGCGAGACGGTGGTCGTCGGCGTCAACCGCTTCACCGAGACCGAGCCGTCACCCCTGACGGCCGACCTCGCCACCGCGGTCGAGCAGGTGGACCCGCGCGCGCAGGAGCGGGCGGTCGACGGCGTCCGTGCGTGGCGCCTCCAGCGGGACGCGACCCCGGCGGGGCGGGCGGCGGCCGAGCGCGCCCTGGCCCGGTTGCGGGCGGACGCAGCGGCACCGCCAACCTCATGCACGCCACGCTGGAGTGCGTCACGGGCCGGGATCACGACCGGCGAGTGGACCGGCGCCCTGCGCGAGGTGTTCGGCGAGTACCACGCGCCGACCGGCCTGTCGGGTGCGGCCGGTGTACGGCTCCCTGGCCCGCGACGCCCGGCGCGGGTCTGCCGGGGGCGACGTCGTCCCGCGAACTCGCCCGGGAGTGCCGTGCGCCGCACCGCCGAGGAGCTCGGCGGCCGGCTGCGGCTGCTCGTGGGCAAGCCGGGGCTCGACGGGCACAGCAACGGGGCGGAGCAGATCGCACTGGCGGCGCGCGACGCCGGCTTCGAGGTGGTCTACGCGGGGATCCGTCAGACGCCCGCCCAGCTGGTCGCTGCCGCGGTCGCGGAGGACGTGCACTGCGTCGGGGTCTCGGTGCTGTCGGGTGCGCACCTTGAGCTGGTGCCTGCCGTCGTCGACGGCCTGCGGGCGCAGGGCCTCGACGACGTGCCCGTGGTGGTCGGCGGGATGGTGCCGGCGGCCGACGCCGAGGCCCTCGCGGAGGCCGGGGTCGCGGCGGTGTTCACGCCGGCCGACCACGACCTGGGCGCGATCCTGGTGCGCGTGGTCGCGGTCGTCCGTGCCGCCCACGGGCTCGCGGCCCTGCCGTTGGCAGTCGTGCCGGCGTCGGGCCGGGCCGGCGAGCCCGTCACCAGCCGGGGCGGGTCCCCGTCAGCGCCTGCGCCACGTCGAGGCTCAGCGCCCGTGCCGTGAGGACGGCCCGGTCGGCGGCGTCCGGGCCGTGCGCGGCGGCCCAGGCGGCCAGCTCGCGCCGCAGCGGCCACCTGGCTGCCGCGAGCCGCCGGCACTCCTGCACGAAGCGTGTGCCGAGACCGCCGGGTTCGAGCGCCGCCAGGGCGAGGACGGCGTCCGTGAGGACGGCGGCGTCCGCCGCGGTGACCACGGCGACGTGCGCGGCCCCGACCAGGAACGCCCCGTCGACAGGCCTCACGAGTACTTCCCTGTGAACCGCGGGGGTGGCGGGAGCGGTCGAGGTGGCCGCGAGGTCGGTCAGGTCGGCCTGCAGTGCCGGCCAGAGGTCGAGGGCCGCCGCGTCGACGCTGGTGAGCGGCCAGGCGACCGTGCCGGTGACGGTGCCCCCGTCGGTGCCCCCGGCCGTGCCGGTGCCGGTGCCGACGGCGGGCCGGGGCAGCCGGGACCACGCGGCGCAGGCGCGGCGCAGCCAGCGGACGTACGCCCCTCGCGAGCCGGCGGCGTCGACCTGGGCGAGCGCCGCGGCGGCGTGCGCACGGGGGCGCCACGTGCGTGCCTCGAGGGTGGCGAGGAAGCCGTCCCGGCGGACGACGTCGCGCACGAGGAGACCTGGCACCAGGACGTCGGGCATGCCGTTCATTCGGCCACACCCGGGGGCCGGTGGAGGGCCGCCGGGCGAGGTTGGGCCGATCACCCGACCCGCGAGCCCCCCGCCCAGGCGGTCGCGAGACCGTCGACGATGCGCTCCAGCCGCTCGGCGGACGTCGCGAAGGCCAGCCGGACGAATCCTTCGTGCCCCGGCCCGAAGTCCGGCCCGGCGCGAGACCATCACGCGGCCGTCGGCCAGCGCCGCCGAAGCGGGGTCGGCCACGCCCGACGCGGCTGACGTCGAGCCAGGCGAGGTAGGTCGCCTCGGGCGCCACCCACGAGACCTCCGGCAGCCGCTCGGCGAGCAGGCGGCCGAGCTGCGCGCGGCGGTCGGCGAGCGCCGCGACGACCTGCTCGAGCCAGGGCCCGCCCGCACTGTAGGCGGCGACGGTCGCGAGCAGCCCGAGCGGCGAGACACCGTGGTTGGCCACGTGCGGGACCGCCGCGAGCGCCTTGGCGTCGGTGGCCGTGCCCGTGACGAGCTGGGCGCACTTGAGGCCGGGCATGTTCCAGGCCTTGGACGCCGACGTCACGGTGGTCACGTGCTCGGCGGTGCCCTCGATCGCCGCGTAGGGCACGTGCGTGGCGCCCGGGAGCACGAGCGGCGCGTGGATCTCGTCGCTGATCACGCGGGCGCCGTGCCGCAGCGCCGCGTCGCGCAGCGCCTCGAGCTCGGCCGCGGTCCACGCGCGGCCGAGCGGGTTGTGCGGGGAGCTCAACAGCACGGTGCGGGCGCCCGCGGCGAACGCGGCCTCGATCGCGGCGACGTGCAGGCGCCGCTCGGCGTCGAGGGCGGGGACGGTCACGAGCCGGCGCCCGGTCAGCGGGACGACGTGCAGCAGGGGCGGGTACGACGGCACCGGCACCACGACGGGCGCCGGCTCGCACAGCGTCTCGAGGGCGAACCTGACGCCGGCCATGACGTCGCCGCACGGGACGACCAGTGCCGGGTCGACGGCCCAGCCGTAGCGCTCGGCGGCGAAGGCGGCCAGCGCGTCGGGCACGCCGGACGCGAGACCGAGCGGTGGGTAGCCGAAGACGCCCCGTTCGACGCCGGCGCGGACGGCGTCGAGCACGGGCGGGCACGGCCGGGCGTCCATCTCGGCGACGAAGGCCGGCAGCACGCCCGCCGGCGGGAGCGTCCACTTGATCGACCAGGCGGCGCGCAGCGCGTCGTCCGTCAGGTCGAACGGGTCGTCGAACGGATCGGCGAACTCGTCGGCGAACTCGTCGGAGGGGACCGCGCGCATGTCACGCACCCTAGGACCCGCCGCTCGACGCGCCGCTCCAGACGGGCGGCGCCCCACCGTAGGCGCAGGGACAGGGCCAGGGCGGACAGCGTGAGGAGCACCGAGACGCACAGAGCGAGGGCGTAGGCGTGGCCGTAGTGAGCCTCACGGGCCGCGCCCGCCGGCGGTGCGCCGCGCACCCCGGCGTAGAAGACCGCCGAGATGACGGCGGCCCCCACGGCGTTGCCGATGCGCTGCGCGGTCTGCAGGGTGCCGCCCGCGGTCGACCCGCCGCGGACCGTCACCTCCGCCAGCGACAGCGCCTGGTTCGGCGTGATCACCGCGCCGCCGCCGAGCCCGGCGACGAGCAGCGGCACGACGAGGAACAGCCCCACGGCGGCGGGCGGCACGCTGCCCGCCGTGGCGAGCGCGACGAGCGCGGACGCCGCCGTGCCGACGGCGAAGCAGGCGAGCCCGGCCACCAGCACGCGCGAGCCGAGCCGGGGCAGCAGGCGGCCCGCGAGCGGAGCGGCCACCGTGGCGCCCACGGCGAACGCGGACGCGGTCAGGCCGCGAGCGGAGCGCCGAGTAGCCGAGCCCGTCCTGGAGGAAGAACGCGAGGACCAGCGGCGTCCCGGTGTAGCCGCAGAAGAAGAGCAGCGCGAGGGCGACGCCGCCCGCGTACGAGCGCACCCGGAAGAGCCCGAGGTCGATCAAGGGATGGCCGCGCCGGCGCGCCGGCCCCCGCTCCCACCAGAGGAAGGCCGCCAGCACGAGCAGGGCCGGCACGAGCAGCACCGCCAGCCGGGCGTCGCGGCTCGCGTCGAACTGGACGAACGGGAAGAGCACGCCGAAGACCCCGACGGCGAGCAGGCCCGCGCCCGGCAGGTCGAGGGGGCGGTGCGCCCCGCTCGGCGGCGGGTTCGGCAACCAGGCGCGGCAGAGCACGAACGCCGTCAGCCCGACGGGGAGGTTGACGAGGAAGCACAGCCGCCAGCCCCACGTCTCGCCGCCGAGCGCGACGATCAAGCCGCCGACGACCGGCCCGGCCGCGCTCGCGACGCCCACCGCCGTGCCGATGGCGCCGAACGCACGGCCGCGCTCGCGCTGCGGGAACAGCTGCTGGACGATCCCGGACACCTGCGGGTTGATGAGCCCGCCGGCCAGCCCCTGGAGGGCCCGCGCGACGACGAGCACCCCCGCGTTCGGCGCCAGCCCGACGACCGACGCTGAAGACGGTGAACGCCGCGATGCCGATCAGCAGCACCCGCCGCCGGCCGCGGTCGTCGCCGAGCCGGCCACCGATGATCGGGACCATGCCGAAGGCGAGCGCGTAGCCCGAGACCACCCATTGCAGCTGGGCCGCGTCCGCACCCGTGCCGCGGCCGATCGACGGCAGGGCGACGGTGACGATGCTGACGTCGAGCAGCGTGGTGAACAGCGCGGTGACGCAGACGGCGAGGGCGCGCCAGCGGCGCGGGTCGAGCTCCTGGCCGAGGTCCTGGCGGGCGGCGGGGCGCTCACCCCTCGCACCCGGCCATGACCGTCAGGGTAGTTCGGCCGGTTCGACGAGGCTCGTTGCGCAGGGGGCTCCCACCAGCCGGGCGACCTCGTCGGCGCAGCCCCACGACAGCGCGAGGCCCAGGTCGCCGTGGCCGTAGCAGTGCACCAGCACGCGGCCGGCGTCCTCGTCGGTCGGGCGGCGCTCGAGCTCGACCCGCGGGCCCTGCGTGCCGGTGCGCACCGGGCGCAGGGCCACCCGGACGCCGCGCAGCGTGGCGCCCCTCAGCGCCGGCACGAGCTCGGCGGCCCGCTCGAGCAGGGCCCGCGCCGACGCCTCGTCGGGAGCCGGGTTCCACTCGCCCGGCTCGCCGGCTCCTTCGACGGCGACCACGTCGCCGTGCGGCACGACGCCAGCGGGCTCGCGAGGTCCCACCACCACGTCTCCAGGCCCGGGTTCGCCGCGAGCACGACCTGGGTGCGTACCGGCTCGGTGCGCGGGTCGCCCGCCAGGGCGCGGGCGGCGGCGCCGGTGGCGTCGACGACGACGCCCCGCGCGGGCAGGGCCGGGAGCGCGAGGCGGGTCAGGGTGCCGCCCGCGGCCGTGAGGCGGGCCTGCAGCCAGGGCAGGTAGCGGCGGGGGTCGGCGACGGGGAGCTCCACCGAGAACCCCGCGGGGCGGCCGGGGGCGGGTGCGCTCTCGGCGACGAGGCGGACGTCGTCCCCGACCTGCTCGGCCCAGGCCGGCGGCACCGCGGCGTGACCGCCCAGGAGGTGCCCTCGGCACGATCCGGACACCCGCGGCCGGACCGTCGGCGGCGCGCAGCTCGGCGAGGGTCAGGCGGGCCCAGCCGAGCTCGCGCTCGCCCAGCGGCGTGGCGCCGGCACCGCGGGGGGCGGGGAACCACAGGCCGGACCCGGCAGCGGACGTCGTCTCGAGCGGCAGGTCGCGCGCCAGGACGTCGACCGCGAGGCCGCTCTCGGCGAGGCGGACCGCACAGGTCAGCCCGATCACTCCGGCGCCGACGACGGTCACACGCGGTGGCATGGGCCGATCATGCCAACCCACGCGCCGTTGCGCTCCCTTGCCCGTCCGAACAGCCGCCCCCCCAATCTCGCGGTGATCATGCAATCCGGTCCGATCATGCAATCCGGTCCGATCATGTAAACCGGTCCGATCATGCACACCTCACGACGTTGCTCGCTCAGAAGAGGCGGTGCTCGGAGGTGTCGTGCCCGCGCAGCGTGTCGTAGTCGAGCGTCAGGCAGCGGATCCCGCGGTCCACCGCGAGCACCTTCGCCTGCGGTTTGATCTCCTGCGCGGCGAAGACGCCGCGCACGGGTGCCAGCAGCGGGTCGCGGTTGAGCAGTTCGAGGTAGCGGGTCAGCTGCTCGACGCCGTCGATCTCGCCGCGCCGCTTGATCTCGACGGCGACGCTGCCGCCGTCCGCGTCGCGGACCAGCAGGTCGACGGGCCCGATGGCGGTGGGGTACTCCCGGCGGACGAGCGTGTAGCCCGCGCCGAGCGTGTGCACGTGCTCGGCGAGCAGCTCCTGCAGGTGCGCCTCGACGCCGTCCTTGACGAGGCCGGGGTCGACGCCGAGCTCGTGGGCCGAGTCGTGCTGCACCGCGTGCAGGTGCACGGTGAGGCGGTCGTCGCTCTTGGCGTTCTGCACCGTCCACACCTGCGTGACGCCGGCGGCGCGGGCGTCGTCCGAGGGCTCGCTGATCTTCAGGCTGCACGGCGGGCTCATCCAGTTGAGCGGCTTGTACGAGCCGCCGTCCGAGTGCACCAGCACCGATCCGTCGGCCTTGACGAGGAGCAGGCGCTTGGCGAGCGGCAGGTGGGCGGTCAGCCGCCCGGAGTAGTCGACCGAGCACTCGGCGATGACGAGACGCACGGCGACGAACCTACCCCGGGAGCACGAGAGGGCCGGGAGGACCGGCTCGCTGTGGGGCGTCGCACACGTCGGGCCGACCCAGCGCCGGGCGGCTCTGGGAGACTTCGGGGGCGAGGCGGGTGCGGCTGACGTCGAGGAGGACGGGCATGGCGCGCGGGATCAGCACGGTCGGTGTCATCGGGCTGGGGACGATGGGTGCGGGGATCGCGGAGGTGATGGCCCGCAACGGGCTCGACGTGATCGCCGTCGAGGCGGACCCGGCGGCCGTCGACGCCGGGCGCGCGCACGTGGAGCAGTCGACGTCCAGGGCTGTCGCCCGGGGCAAGCTCACCGCCCAGGAGCAGGCCGAGCTCGTCGGGCGGATCCGCTTCACGGCGTCGCTCGAGGACGTCGCGCCGGCGGATCTCGTCGTCGAGGCCGTGCCGGAGAAGCTCGACCTCAAGCGCGAGATCTTCGGCAAGCTCGACTCGATCGTGGGGCCCGGGGCCGTGCTCGCCACGAACACCTCGAGCCTGTCGGTCACCGAGATCTCGGTCGCCACCCACGACCCGCGTCGCGTCGTGGGCATGCACTTCTTCAACCCTGCGCCGGTGCAGCGCTTCGTCGAGGTCGTGCGCACCGTCGTCACCGACCCCGACGTCGCGGACGCCGCGGTCGGCCTTGCCCGCAGGCTGGGCAAGGAGCCGGTCGTCGTCGGCGACAAGGCGGGGTTCATCGCGAACGCCCTGCTGTTCGGGTACCTGAACCACGCGGTGCAGATGTTCGAGCAGCGGTACGCGACCCGCGAGGACCTCGACGCGGCCATGACCCTCGGCTGCGGCCTGCCGATGGGGCCGCTGGCGCTGCTCGACCTCATCGGGCTCGACACGGCCTACGAGATCCTCGACACGATGTACAAGCAGGGCCGCGACCGCCTGCACGCACCCGCCCCGCTGCTGAAGCAGATGGTCGTGGCCGGCCTGCGGGGCCGCAAGAGCGGGCGCGGCTTCTACACCTACGCGGAGCCGGGCTCGTCGACGGTCGTCCCGGACGCCGCCTCGCCGGGGGAGACGCCTTCGCGCGGCCCGGGCCGCGAGGTCGCACGTCGTCGGCGTGGCCGGTTCGGGAACGATGGCGGCCGGCATCGCCGAGGTCTGCGCCCGGGCCGGCTACGAGGTGGTGCTCGTGGGGCGCAGCCTCGAGAAGGCCGCGGCGGCGCGCGAGCGCGTCGGTGCGAGCCTGGGCAAGGCGGTGGCGCGGGGGAAGGCCTCCGACGCCGACCGCGATGCCGCCCTCGGCCGGGTCCGGCTGAGCGCCGATCTGGCCGACCTGGCGGACGTCGACCTCGTGGTCGAGGCCGTCGCCGAGGACCTCCCCGTCAAGCGGGCGCTGTTCGAGCGCCTCGATGAGGTCTGCCGGCCGGGAGCCGTGCTGGCGACGACGACGTCGTCGCTGCCGGTGATCGAGTGCGCGGCGGCGACGCGGCGGCCGCGCGACGTCGTCGGCCTGCACTTCTTCAACCCCGCGCAGGTGATGCGCCTTGGTCGAGGTCGTCTCGACCGTGTCGACGGCGCCCGACGTCGTCGACACCGCCCTGGCCGTGTGCGAGCGGCTGGGCAAGCGCGCCGTCCGGTGCGGGGACCGGGCGGGCTTCGTCGTCAACGCCCTGCTCTTCCCGTACCTCAACGACGCGGTGCGGATGCTCGCCGAGCACTACGCCGGCGTGGACGACATCGACACGGCGATGAAGGCCGGCTGCGGGTACCCGATGGGCCCCTTCGAGCTGCTCGACGTGGTCGGCCTGGACGTGGCGCTGGCCATCCAGCGCTCGCTGTACCTGGAGTTCCGTGAACGTGGCTACGCGCCGACGCCGCTGCTCGAGCAGCTCGTCACGGCGGGGTACCTGGGCCGCAAGACCGGCCGCGGGTTCCGGGAGCACGGGTGAACGGAGGGGAGGGGCGCCGCGTCGTCCTGTGGATGGGGGTCTCGCTGGACGGCTTCATCGAGGGCCCGCACCGCGAGATCGACTGGCACCGCGTCGACGACGAGTTGCACCGGTACATGAACGAGGAGCTGGGCCGCGCCGGAGCCTTCCTGAGCGGGCGGGTGACGCACGAGCTCATGGCCGGCTTCTGGCCGACCGCGGACGCCGATCCCGCGAACGCCGGGACGGTGGCGGAGTTCGCGGCGATCTGGCGGGAGAAGCCGAAGATCCTCTACTCGACGACGCTGCCGGCCGGAGAGGCTGCCTGGAACACGACGATCGTGCCGCGAGTGGACCCCGCCGAGGTGGCGGCCCTGAAGGCCCAGCCGGGCGGCTACCTCACGGTCGGGGGCGCAGGGCTCGCGGCGACCTTCCGCGAGCTCGGGCTGATCGACGAGTACCGCGTCTTCGTCCACCCCGTGATCGTCGGTCGCGGCCGACCGCTGTTCGGCGACCTCGACGTGACCACGGACCTGCGGCTCCTCGAGTCCCGGACCTTCGGCAACGGCGTGGTGCTGCTGCACTACGAGCGTGTCGGCGTGACGCCGAGGCCCGCCGCGCCGCCGGCCGCCTCGTAGCGGTGACCTCCACGGGTCATTCACCGGGGCATCGGCCGGCCGATCCGTCGCGCCAGGCACCGGGCCATCCGCTGGCTACGGTGCTCCGCCGGGCCGCCGACGGGGGGTTCCCACCGGTTGACGGGCTCGTCGACGTCGTGGCCCCCTACCGCGACGGCGTCGACGCGGTGGTCTCGTTCACCGGCCATGCGGTGGTGGTCACCGCCCTGACCGTCGAGGAGCTCGTGGCCGCCGGCGCGGACGGCTTCGCCGGCGCGACCTCCCTCCCGGTGATGTCGCTGCTCGCCGGCCCGCGCGGCACCGTCGACGTCCTCGATGCCCTGCTCGTCGCCCGAGGGCTCGGCGGCGGCGGGCTGCCGCGGCGGACCGACCTCGAGGAGAACGAGCGGGTCCGCTACGCCCGGGCCTGGCGGCGCGACGTCGTGGTGCACGGCGACGAGCGCGGCCTCGTCACGCTCGCGCGCGGGCTCGGCGGCGTGCTCGAAGTGTCGTTCGAGGTGGCGCCGGCCCTGCGCGGCCGGGGGCACGGCCGTGCCCTCCTCGTTGAGGCGCTGGCGCTGGCCCCCGCGGGGGAGCCGCTCCTCGCCGCGGTGGCGCCGGGCAACGCGGCGTCCCTGCGGGCCGCGCTCGCCGCGGGCTTCGTGCCACTGGGATCGGTACAGCTCGTCCGCCCCGGCCGCGGCTGACGAGCCGCCGCCGGGAGAAGACGACAGCAGTCAGCCGCAGCAGCCTCCGCCGCAGCAGCCCCCACTGCCACCGGACGTAGCCATCGGCGCGCCGGAAGCCGTCGCCCGGCCGGCCAGCCCGACCGTCGGCAACAACCGCACCGTGTCGTCATGCCCGGCCGGGCACGGCGCCGGGTCGTCGGCCTGCGCCATCGGCCGGTTCACCTCGAACGTCGTGCCGCAGGCGCGGCACCTCACGTCGTACCTGGGCACGGCACCCTCCTGACTTTCGCGTGGTCTGTCGGCGTGCATCCGGGTCGACCAGCGGCGCCCGGAGAGAGCTGCCCTGGCGGCGCGCCCTGGCGCAGCCATCGTGCCACCGGCGGGCGACACTGGAGGAGTGCCTCGCAGCAATCGCCCCCGGCGTCCCCGCGGCGCCGGCCCGAGCGGTGCCGGCCCGAGCGCTGCCGCCGAGCCGCAGGACGACCTCGAGACGCGGCTCCTGCACGGCGGCGGCCGGCTCGAGGAGCACGCCGACGGAGCGTGGCGGGTGCGGCCGGTCAGCGGCTCCGCAGCGACGAAGGCGTACGTCTGCCCCGGCTGCCGCCAGACCATAGTGCCCGGCACGCCTCACGTGGTCGCCTGGCCCGCCGAGCATTTCGGGGCCTTCGGCGGGCCGGGCGACCGCCGGCACTGGCACACGCCGTGCTGGTCGGCGCGTTCGCGGAGGCGGTAGGCGACCCGGGCCCGGCGAAGGTCGTGGGCGCCGGCCTCAAGGGGGGCCGGGCGCCCACGACACTCACGGTCATGATCCCGCTGGATTCCTTGATCCCGCTGGATTCCTTGATCGCGGGGAGGAGAGGGGACGAGTGCGTCAGCGGCGAGCGGTCTCCGGCTGGGCCGGCAGGGTGATCGTCCGGTCGGCCGGCTCGGCGGCACCGCCCTCGGGGGGCGCCTCCACCGCCGCGGCCTGCTGACCCTGCGGGAGCTGGGACACACCCGGCACGGACATCGCGCCGAGGAGGTGCCGCAGCTGGTCGAGGTGCCCGGTGATGCTGTCGCGCTGGCGGGTGAGCTCGTCGACCTGGCGCTGGGCTGCGCGGCGGGTCCGCTCGGCCTCGGCCTTGGCGTCCGCCATGAGCTTCTCGGCGTGCGTGCGCCCCTCGGCGAGCACCTGCTCGGCGTTGCGGCGCGCGTTGCCCATCAGCGTCTTGGAGTGCTCGTCGGCGTCGCGGCGGGCCGACTCGGCCTGCTCCACGGCCTTCGCCGCGCGCTGCTCGGCGGCGGCGGCCCGCTGCTCGGCCTCGGCGACGAGCTGGGTCGCCTGCGACACGGCCTGCTCGTGACGCTCGGCGTCGAGCCGCTCGGCCTCCTCGCGGCGGGCCGCGAGCTTGACCTCGAGGTCGGTGGTCATCTGCTCGACCCGGGCCCGGGTCTCCTCGTGGAGGGCGTTGGCGGCGCCGCGCAGCTCGTCCGCGTCGCGCTTGGCGCTGCTCCGCAGCTCGTCGACCTCGCGCTTGGCACCAGCGCGCAGCTCGGTCACCTCGCGCTCGGCCGTCGCCCGAAGCCGGGCGAGCTCGCGCTCGACGGTGGTGCGCTTCTCGGCCGTCTCGTGCTCGCTGACCGAGCGCAGCTTGGCCGCCTCGCGCTCGGCGACGGCCAGCATCTCCTCCGCCTTGCGCGTGGCCGTGGCGACGATCTCCTCGGCCTCGGTGGTCGCGCTCGAGCGCACCTCGGAACTCTCGCGCTGGGCCTGCGCGGTCATCTCGGCCGATTCGTTCTGCGCCGATGCCCGCAGCTGCGCCGCCTCGACCCGGGCCTGCGCGAGGGCGTCCTCGGCGTCCTTCGTGGCTGCCTGGATGACGTCGCTCGCCTGTTCCTCGGCGAGCCGCAGCAGCTGCTCGATCCGCGCCCCGAGACCGCTGTAGGACGGTCGCTCGACCTCACGCAGCTGGCGGTGGGCCTCGGAGACCTCACCGGCCAGCTTCATCGCCCGGGAGTCCACCTCCTCCACCCGCGCGCGCGCGTCGCGCAGGGCGGCCTCGAGCGCCACGATGCGCTCGTCGACCTGGGTCTTGTCGTAGCCGTTGAGTCGCGTGGTGAACAGCTGGTGGTTCTGGTCGGCGGCCACTGGCGATCGGCCCTCCCTGGCCTCCCGCGAGGCCTCTACATGTCTCGGAACCGCATGATGGCCCCGAGGTGGCGCTCGCGGAGCTGTGTGTCGCGCACTCCGAGCCCCTCTCGTGGCGCCAGGCAGACTACCCCCACCTTGCCCTGATGGAGATTGCGGTGTACGTCATGCGCGGCTTGCGGAGCTTTCGCCAGCGGGTACGTGCGTGACAGCGTGGGATGGATCAGTCCGCGCCGGATCAGATCGTTGGCCGCCCATGCCTCCGCGTAGTTGGCGAAGTGCGAACCGACGATGCGCTTGAGGTTCATCCAGAGGTAGCGGTTGTCGAACTCGTGCCGGAAGCCGGACGTCGAGGCGCACGTGACGATCGTCCCGCCGCGGCGGGCCACGTAGACGCTGGCGCCGAAGGTCTCGCGGCCGGGGTGCTCGAGGACGATGTCCACGTCGCGGCCGCCGGTGAGCTCGCGGATGTCGGCGCCGAGCCGCTTCCACTCCTTCGGGTCCTGGGTGTGCTCGTCCTTCCAGAAGCGGTAGCCGCGCTCGCTGCGGTCGAGCACGAGCTCGGCACCCATCCGGCGGCACAGCTCGGCCTTCGTGGCGCTCGACACGACGCAGACGGGCGTCGCGCCCGACGCGAGGGTCAGCTGCGTGGCGTAGGAGCCGAGGCCGCCGCTCGCACCCCACACCAGCACGGTGTCACCGAGCTTCATCCCGGCGCCGTGGCGCGAGACGAGCTGGCGGTAGGCGGTGGAGTTGACCAGCCCGGGGCAGGCCGCCTCCTCCCAGGTCAGGTGCGCCGGCTTCGGCATGAGCTGGTTGGCCTTGACGAGCGCGAGTTGCGCGAGCCCGCCGAAGTTCGTCTCGAAGCCCCAGATCCGCTGCTCGGGGTCGAGCATCGTGTCGTCGTGACCCTGGGGCTGCTCCAGCTCGACCGACAGGCAGTGCGCGACGACCTCGTCGCCGGGGTGCCAGGCGTTCACCCCGGGCCCGGTGCGCAGGACGACGCCGGCCAGGTCGCTCCCCAGCACGTGGTAGGGCAGGTCGTGGCGGGCCGTCAGCGAGCTGAGCCGGCCGTACCTCCGCAGGAATCCGAACGTGTCGACGGGCTCGAAGATCGAGGACCAGACGGTGTTGTAGTTGATCGCGCTCGCCATCACCGCGACCAGCGCCTCGCCCGGGCCGAGCCGCGGCGTGGGCACCTCCTCGAGGTGCAGGCTGCGCCGCGGGTCCTTCTGCGACGACGGCACGCCCTCGAACATCCCCGACCTCGCCGGCGTGCACGGTCACCGCGAGATAGCAGTCAGGCACCTCGAGAGCGGCCCAGTCCTGCTCGGTGGCCTCGCCGGAGAGGACGGCGTCGACGATCTGCTGCACGGTGCCTCCTGGGCAAGGGTTCCGGACGGGCGAGCTTCCGGACGGGCAAGCTTCCGGACGGGCGAGCTCCGGACGCCGTCAGTGCGCGGCGGGTTCGACGAGTTCGACGAGCACGCCGCCGGCGTCCTTGGGGTGGACGAAGTTGATCCGGCTGCCCGCCGTGCCGCGCCGCGGTGCGTCGTAGAGGAGCCGGACGCCCCGCTCCCGCAGCGACGCGCAGACCGCGTCGACGTCGAGGACCCGGTACGCCACCTGCTGCAGGCCGGGACCCGAGCGGTCGAGGAACTTCGCGATGGTCGACTCCGGCGTCAGCGGCGCGAGCACCTGCACGCACGACCCCGAGTCACCGACGGCGAGCATCGCCTCGCGGACGCCCTGCTCCTCGTTCGTCTCCTCGTGGACCACCCGCATCCCGAAGACGCGCTGGTAGAACTCGAGCGCCGCGTCGTAGTCGGGCACTGCCACGCCGACGTGGTCGATCGCGGTGAACAGGCCGGGGGGCAGTTCGGGCCTCCATTCGGGACTCCGTTCGGGCGCGTCTGCAGGCATGTCTGCAGGCTAGGCGCGGTGGTTGCGGCCGGAGGGTGACGTAGGCCACGCGGGTCGCTGTCAGGCTGTCGGTGCCCGGAGTTACCGTGGACGCGAACGAGCCCTGACGCAGGCACTGACCCCTGGAGAGTCCCCGTGGCCGACAGCCCCCAGACCGCCGCCTCTCCCGTTCCCGCTCCCTCGCCGGCTCCGTCGGCGGCGCTCGCCGCGGGCGGCGCCGACCGCACCTCCGTGCTCGTCGCCGGGGCCCGCACCCCGATGGGTCGCCTCCTCGGCGGCCTCAAGGACTTCCCGGCCGCACAACTGGGCGCGGTCGCGATCCGGGGCGCGCTCGACAAGGCCGGCCTCGACCCGCCGCCGTGCAGTACGTGATCATGGGTCAGGTGCTCACCGCGGGGGCCGGCCAGATCCCGGCCCGCCAGGCCGCGGCCGCCGCCGGCATCCCGATGACGGTGCCCGCGCTGACGATCAACAAGGTCTGCCTCTCCGGTCTCGACGCGATCGCGCTGGCCGACCAGCTCATCCGGGCGGGGGAGTTCGACATCGTCGTGGCGGGCGGGCAGGAGTCGATGTCGCAGGCGCCCCACCTGCTGCTCGGGTCGCGGCAGGGCTACAAGTACGGCGACGTGCCGATGCGCGACCACATGGCCTACGACGGCCTGTGGGACGCGTTCACCGACCAGGCGATGGGCGCCCTGACCGAGGCCGCCAACTCCTCGGATCTGGGAGCCGGCCAGTACTTCTCCCGGGAGGAGCAGGACGCGTTCAGCGCCCGGTCTCACCAGCTGGCCGCCCAGGGCTGGAAGAACGGCCTGTACGACGACGAGGTCGTGCCGGTGCCGATCCCGCAGCGCAAGGGCGACCCGGTGCTGTTCAAGGACGACGAGGGCATCCGGCCCGACACCACCGTCGAGACCCTCGGGCGGCTCAAGCCGGCCTTCCGGCCCGACGGCACGATCACGGCGGGCTCCGCGTCGCAGATCTCCGACGGCGCCGCCGCCGTGGTCGTCATGAGCCGGGCCAAGGCGGAGGAGCTCGGCCTCACCTGGCTGGCCGAGATCGGCGCCCACGGGGTCGTCGCCGGGCCCGACTCCACCCTTCAGCACCAGCCCGCCATGGCCATCCGCGCGGCCTGCGCCAAGGAGGGCATCGAGGTGTCCGACCTCGATCTCGTCGAGGTCAACGAGGCCTTCGCCGCGGTCGGGCTCGCCTCGGCGCGCGAGCTGGGCATCGACCTCGAGATGATGAACGTCAACGGCGGCGCGATCGCCCTCGGCCACCCGATCGGCATGTCCGGCGCCCGGCTCGTGCTGCACCTCGCCCTCGAGCTGCCCCGCCGCGGCGGCGGGATCGGCGCTGCCGGGCTCTGCGGCGGCGGCGGGCAGGGCGACGCGCTCATCGTCCGGGTACCGGCCCGCTGACCGGGGTCGACGTCGACCACCTCGGCGCCGCCCGCCTCGGGCAGCCCCGACGTGGTCGCCCTGGTGGAACAGGCGCGGGCAGGCCGGCCACGCGCCGTCGCGCGGCTGGTCTCCCTGGTCGAGGACGCGTCACCGGCTTTGCGTGAGTCGCCGCCGCACTGACGCCCCACACCGGGCACGCGCGCGTCGTCGGTGTGACCGGCGCCCCGGGCGTGGGCAAGTCGACGACGACGTCCGGGCTCGTGACGGCCCTGCGGGCCCGCGGCGAGCGGGTCGGCGTACTGGCGGTCGACCCGTCGTCCCCGTTCACCGGCGGTGCCCTGCTCGGCGACCGCATCCGGATGCAGGAGCACGCGGTCGACCCCGGCGTCTTCATCCGGTCGATGGCCACCCGCGGACACCTCGGCGGCCTCGCCTGGGCGACGCCGCAGGCCGTCCGCGTGCTCGACGGCGCCGGCTTCGACGTGGTGCTGATCGAGACGGTCGGCGTCGGGCAGAGCGAGGTCGAGGTCGCGGGCCTCGCCGACTCACCGTCGTGCTGGTCGCGCCCGGGCATGGGCGACGGCGTCCAGGCGGCCAAGGCCGGCATCCTCGAGGTGGGTGATGTCTTCGTGGTGAACAAGGCCGACCGTGAGGGGGCCCAGAACACGGTCCGCGACCTGCGGCACATGATCTCGCTGGGGATGTCCCAGGCGGCCGGGGCCGGCGACGGCCGGCGCACGCTCCCTGGCGGCCGCCGGTGCTGACCGCGGTCGCCTCGACGGGGCAGGGGATCGACGAGCTGCTGGCCGCTCTCGACGAGCACGCGGCGTGGGCGGCAGGTTCGGGGGAGGTGCGGGCGCGGCGGTTGCGCCGGGCAGAGCGCGAGGTCGAGGCGATCGCCCTGACTGCCCTGCGGGAGCGGATGGGCGACCTGCGCGACGGCGACCGACTCGGCGAGCTCGCCGCCGCGGTGGTGGACGCCCGGACCGACCCCTATCGCGCCGCCGACGAGCTGCTCGCCGACCTCGCGCTCTGAGCCTCGGGGGAGTGGTGAGCCCTCAGCCGCCGGCGGTGCCCGGCGTCGCGAGCCAGCGCAGCCCGCTCGCCTCGTCGGCGGAGGCCACGACGCGGCCGGCTCCGAGCGCTCGGGCCTCGTCGAGCGCGGCGCTCGCGCCCACGAGCAGCAACGGTGGGTCGGGGCATCGGGCGTCGAGCGAGCAGACCCCGGCTGCCGCCGCGAGCGGAGCGGCCGCACGGCCGACCTGGGCGAGCAGGTCGTCGACGGCGCCGATGGCGGCCTCGGGGCCGACCCCGGGCAGCAGCACCGCGAAGAGCTCGCCGCCCAGCCGGTAGGTCCTGGTCGCCGGTCCAGCCGCCGGCCCGGCCACCGGTCTGCCCGCAGGTCTCCCCGCCGACCCGGCCGTCGGTGGGTCCGCCGAGGCGGCGAGCGTCGCCGCGGCCACGGCGACCAGGGCCTCGACGCGCCGCCGTCCGAGCACGTGGGCGGCCGTCGCGACGTCCGTGAGCTCGACCAGCGCGAGCGTGAGAGGCCGGCCGTCCGCCTCGGCCGCGTGCACCGCGTCGGGCAGGGCCGCGCCGAAGGCCCGGCGCGAGCCCGTGCCGGTGAGGTCGTCGACGTCCAGGTCGTGCAGCGCCAGGTCGTACCGCTCGGCCAGCCGCCACCCCGCGAGGGCCATCGCGAGGGGGACGACCAGCACGGCGCCGGCCGCCAGCAGGGCGCAGGTGGCGACGGCGCCGCCGCTCTCGGGGGCCCACGGGGTGCGGCCGACGAGCACGGCCGCCTCGAGGGCAGCGACCGTCCCGGCGGCGCACAGCACGGCGCCTGCGAGGGGGCCCGCGATCCGCAGCGCCGAGCGCCGCGTGCCGTGGCCCACCCGGCTGCCCGACGCGCGGGCCCCGTAGCGGACCTCATCAAGCCCTCCGTGGCAGTCCCCCCTGCCGTTCCTTTCGGGTGGGCCTCCTGCACGACTCGTCGGCCCGCGGGCGCCCGCCATGAGACGCCGAACGGGGGCCTCCTCGCCGGCGGGATAGCCTCGACGGGTGCTCGTGGCCTTCTCTGTCGCCCCGTCCGGTGCCGCACCCGACGGGCGCTCGCCCGCCGGACCGACCGGCGGGGCCGACTCGGTGTCCGCGGCGGTCGCCGCCGCCGTGGCGGTCGTTCGCGCCTCGGGGCTCGCCCAATCGGACCGACACGATGTTCACGACGATCGAGGGCGACTGGGACTCGTGCCTGGCCGTCGTGCGTGACGCCGTCGAGGCCGTCGGGCGCTACGGGAGCCGGGTGAGCCTGGTGCTCAAGGCCGACATCCGGGCAGGTCACAGCGGCGGAGCTGCAGGGCCAAGGTGGACCGGCTCGAGGCGCTGCTCGAGGCCCGCGGGGAGGCTGGGGCCACCGATGCGTGACCTCGTGCGCCGGTTCGGCCCGGCCCGCCTCGGCGTCCTCGCGTGATGGTGACGGTGCCGTCCTCCTCCTGCTGGCGCTCGCCTTGGGGACCATCGGTGCCAGGCCCTCGGTGACGACGGTCCGCGTGGTCGGCGAGGCCGGGGCGCCCGTGATCGTCACCACCGCCGAGGCGCTCGCACTCGACGGGCCGTCCGTCCGGGTCGACGTCAAGGGTCCCGACCCAGCCAAGCCCGTGTTCGTCGGGGTGGGCCGCGAAGGGGATGTGGCGGCGTACCTGGGGGGTGCTGCGCGGACCGAGGTGACCGGGGTCGACGGTGACCGGGCCGTCAGCTCGCGCACAGGCAGTGACTCCTCACTCCCCGAGCCGACCGGCGTGGACGTCTGGGCGCTCAGTGACACGGGCCGGGGGAGCGCCAGCCTGACCTGGCCTCAGGCCCCCGGTCGCTGGCGCTTGGTCGCCGCGGTCGACGGCGCCGCCCCGCCCGCGCAAGTGGTGATCACCTGGCAGCGCGACCGCGGCGGTTCCCCGGTCCCGGTGCTGCTGGCTGTCGGGGCGCTGCTCCTCGTGCTGGGCTTCGTCGGCTCCCGCGTGATCGGCCGCAACGGCCCCCGGCCGGCGGCGACGCCCGCTCCTGACCGTGCACCGGCACCTGGTGCCGTTCCGCCGCCCGCCCGCACGGCCCCGCCCGGTGTCCGTGTGTCGGGCCGGCGGCGGGCCGACCGGAACGACGGCGCGCTTCCCCGACGCGCCCGGGACGGGGGCGCGCTTCACGAGAACACGGTGGATCACGAACCGGTCGACCACGGCTCACCCGACGCTGCCCACCCCGACCACGGCCACCCCGACGACGGCCCTCGTGGGCGACGTCCACCTGGGCGACGACGAGCTGGACGACGAGCTGGACGACGACGCCGAGGAGCAACCGGCCGTTCCGGCGCCGTTCCGCCGCCCTCAGTCGCCGTCCGCCGGGGGGCCGGCATGAGGCGCCGCGACCTGCTCGGCCTCGGCCTCGTGGCGGGCACCCTGGCCGCGTGCGGCGGCACCGAGACGGGGGAGCCGCAGCCTGAGGGGCCGCACGCGGCCGTCGTGCCCGGTCAGGCCGACCAGATCCTCGCGGCGGTCGACGCCGCGCTCGCGCGCGCTTACCAGGCGCGCAACCCCCGCCTGCTCGGTGCACGCGTCGTGGGGCCCGCCAGCCGGATCCTGGCGGCGCGCCTGACGGTGGCGGCCAAGGAGAAGAAGGCCCTGCCGCCGCCTGGGACGTTCGTTCTGAAGCGGCTGGTCCTGCCCGCGGCCGGTGACTGGCCGCGCTGGATCCTCGCCGCGGGCACCCTGCCCGGACAGCCGACCCCGGTGCTGCGGGTGCTCCGCTCGCTCACGGCGCGAGAGCCCTACGGGCTGTGGGGCGACTTGACCCTCCTGCCGGGCGCCAGCCTGCCCACCCTGGCCTCGCCGTTCGCCGGCACGCCGCTGCTGCCCCCCGCCGCAACCACGGGCCTGGTGCGGGCGCCGTCCGCGATCGTGACCGACTACGCGGCGGCCCTCATGGCGAGCACGCCGTCCGCGACCGGGAACCGGTTCGCCCCCGACCAGTTCCGGGAACAGGTGGCCGGGCAGCTGGCCGCCGACCGCAGGACTCTCGCGGCCGGCGGCGTCGCGCGAGTGGACGCCTCGCATCGCCCCTCGGCCGACGGGCTCGTCTCGCTGCGCACTCAGGACGGGGGTGCGCTCGTCGTGGCCGCCCTCGAGCAGCTCTACACGGTGACCGTCCGGGGCGGCGCCGGCCAGGTGACCCTGGACGCCGACCTCGCCGCGCTGGCCGGCGTTGCCAGGATCGGACGCAGCCTGCAGCGCACGTCGGTGGAGACGCTGGCGTTCCGCGTGCCTCCGGCCGGCGGTGGGCCTGTCAGCCTGCTCGCGGCGGCCAAGGGCGACGTGTCAGCTGTCGGTTCCTGACCCGCAGGCGTTCCCTATCGCTGATTTCGGGTCGTCAATGCACGGGCCCCGGAACTCGGAGACGACGGCCTTGCGATCACCATCGACCCGAAGGCCGTACCGGCGGGCAGCGAGCTGGTGATCGGGATCGGCACCTTCCGGAACGCGTCCGAGCACGGACCTGCTGCCGCGTTCGGCCTGGAGAAGAAGGGGACCTCGCTGAACTGCGCCGGGGACGCCAAGAGCCTCGGTGGCTCGTCTCAGAGCTGATGTGGGTGTTGGCGTTGCCCTGCCGGGTGGTTAGTCGGCGGACCCTTCGTCGTTCGCCGTCTCCTCGATCCAGTCGGTGGCTTCGTCGGGCATACAAAGACCAGCGGATCCTTCGTGCTCTAACCACCAGGGGTCCGATACGGCAGGGCCACCTGCTGTTTCGATCTCTGCCATGAGGGAGGTGGGCACGGCGTCTCCGTTGTTCGCCATGAGCCACTGACGAGTCTCGGCCCGCAGCTGCGGCCACCACTGATCGATCGTCATGCCCGAAGTCTGCTCCGTTTCGCGAGGCGGTGTCCATCGGCAGTATCAGCGCCCTGTGTCGCGCGCAGGTCGTTTCGATCAGCGGCTCGACGCTGATGCGGTCATCGCGGGTGATCGGGAAACGCCACCAGGCACGTCACTCCGTTCAGACGCTGTGCGGGTGCTGCTTTCGGTGAGTCTTCCACCGGAGCGCGCAAATCGGTGGTGTCACTCTACGTTCATGTATGACCTCGAAGAGATTTCTCAACTCTTTCGTCATCGGGCCTTGTTCTGTCCCGGAGTTTGTCGGTGGTGCCGTTTAGCGTTGAGTCATGGACGGGGACCGGGGGGCCGACGACGACGGACAGCAGTCCGTTTCGGAGCCGGTGAGCGAGTGCTCCTCCGATTCGCCCGGGTCCCCCGAGTCTGCCTCCTCCGCCTCCTCTGCTTCGGCCGAGTCGACGGCGTCC
>CAWCCY010000031.1:0-61025 GCA_963794075.1 uncultured Actinomycetota bacterium | reverse complement strand
CACCTCGGCGTCCACCGTCCCGGCGGCGGCTGCCGGGCTGGTGGGTGGGGAGGTGGCGTCGGAGTTCGTGGTGGGGTTGTTCGCCCGGTTGGACGCGGTGGTGGAGGACCTCGCGGAGGTGCGGTATTCGGTGATGGCGCCCGGGGAGGTGCGGGCGGCGGTCCGGGGCCTGTACGCGCGGGTGGGTCGGGTGCAGGCGCAGGCGTTGCGGTCGCTGGCCGCCGTCGACGCCCGCGACGACGTGGTCCCGACCGCCCGGCCGGGCAAGGCCGCGGCCACGTTCGCGCAGCACGCCCTCGGCCTCGGGGCGGGCAGGGCGGCGCGGGAGGCCGGCACCGGCCGGCTGCTGGACCGCGACAGCGGGGACTTGAAGACGGTCGGGGCGGCGTTGGCGGCCGGGTTGATCGGGCGGGACAAGGTCGAGGTGTGCGTGAGCGCGCACGCCGCCCTCGGGCGCCCGGGTCCGCGAACAGGTCGACACCCTGCTCGGGGTGACCGGCCGGCGGATCGACCTGGTCGACGGCCTGCTCGCCGGCCAAGCCGTCCAACTCTCCACCCCGGAGTTGGCGACGTTCGCGGCCGGGCTGGTGGCGGAGTTGAACCCGAAGACCCCGGCCGGCGCGCACGAACGCCGGTTCCTGCACCTGTCCCAGGACCAGAACGGGACCTGGCTGGGCCGGTTCGCCGCCGGCCCCGGCCAGGGCGACCTGATCAAAGCCGTGATCGCCGCCGGCGCCGCACCCCGCCCCGGCATCGCCATCGACCGGGACGGCGTCCGGCACGACCTGCGCGACGACCGCGACCTGGGCCAACGCCAGATCGACGCCCTCGCCGACGCCCTCGCCGCCGCCGCCACCCACACCGGCCTCCCCCTGCCGCCCTACCCCGGCCCCGACCCCGAACCCTGGCCCCACCCCTGGCTCAACACCGACCCCGCCGACGACCCGACGCGGCCGACGGGGCCGACGGGGCCGACCACACGGCCGGCGACACCCTCGACGGCAGCGACACCCCGGATGCCAGCGACAGCGAGGGCATCGGCGACCACCTCCGCGAGGACCCGAACGAGCAGGACGACCAGCAGAACGACCCGCAAGACGACCAGCAGGACGACCAGCAGGACCACGAGGTCGCCCGGCAGCCGGAGCAGCCGTCACACGAGCAGCCGAACGGCAGGCCGGACGGCGAGGACGAGCGCACCGACCACACCGACCGCACCGGCGCGAGCGGGCACGCAGCCGACGGGCAGCAGCGACGGCAGGCGGACGGGCAGAGCGGACGGGCAGCAGCGGACGGGCAGGCAGCGGACGGGCAGGCAGCCGCCGGACGGGGAGGGCGAGGAGCCGCCGGACGGGGAGGGCGAGGACGTGATCATCCGCGAACCCGGGATGCTCGTGGGGCCGTACCCACCCGTCGAAATCGTGATCACCGTCGGGATCGACCACCTCGCCGCCGCCCTCGCACGCCCACAACCAGACGGCGAACACCGCTGGAGCCAAGACCCCCTCGACGGACAGTCCCGCGGAGATCCACCACGGGATCCCGCGGGAGATCCACGAGAAGATCCCACGGGAGATCCACGAGAAGATCCCACGGGTGATCCACCCTGGGGTCCACCCGGTCAGGAGACCAAGGAGACGCCCGAGACACCGGAGACGCCGGAGACGCTGGAGGGGCCGCTGGCCGCCGCACTGCGACGCGCCCGCGGGCAGGCCCACGCCCAACACGCCCCCGGCCGACCCCTCGACCCCGCCGCCCTACGACTACTCACCTGCACCGCCGCGTTCCGCCGCGCCGTCCTGACCCCCGCCGGCGCCGTCCTCGACCTCGGCCGCGCCACCCGCCTGGCCACCGGCACCCAACGCCGCGCCCTGATCGCCCGCGACCGCACCTGCGTCATCCCCGGCTGCACCATCCCCGCCGCCTCCTGCCAAGCCCACCACGTCACCCCCTGGGCCCACGGCGGCCCCACCGACCTACACAACCTGGTCATGGTCTGCCCACGCCACCACGGCGACCTCGACGCCACCGACCCCACCACCACCTGGCAGATCGTCATGATCGACGGCGTCCCCTGGGTCCGACCCCCCACCTGGATCGACCGCACCCGACCACTCCTCCGCACCACCGCCCACGACCCCACACAGGCGACGAGACCATGACCGCGGCGGCCGACCGCACTCGTGCTCCGAGCGACGATGCAATCAAGCCGTGGAGCGAGAGGACGTCTCGCGCCCTGCAGCGCGGGGCCCGGGAGCGGGTGTCACTCCCACTCGATCGTGCCCGGGGGCTTGCTCGTCACATCGAGCGCCACCCGGTTCACGCCGGGGACCTCGTTGGTGATCCGGGTCGAGATCCGGGCGAGCACGTCATAGGGCACCCGCGCCCAGTCGGCGGTCATGGCATCCTCGCTGGACACCGGCCGCAGCACGATGGGGTGCCCGTACGTTCGCCCGTCGCCCTGCACACCGACCGACCGCACCTCGGCCAGAAGCACCACCGGGCACTGCCAGATGTCGCGGTCGAGACCAGCCGCGCTGAGCTCGTGCCGAGCGATGGCGTCGGCGGCGCGCAGGGTGTCGAGGCGCTCGCGGGTGACCTCACCGATGATCCGGATCCCCAGTCCGGGGCCGGGGAACGGCTGCCGGTGCACGATCTCCTCCGGGAGCCCGAGCTCGAGACCGACGGCACGCACCTCGTCCTTGAAGAGCGTCCGCAGCGGCTCGACGAGCTCGAACTGCAGGTCGTCGGGCAGCCCGCCGACGTTGTGGTGACTCTTGATCGTCGCCGCGGCGCCGGCCCCGGCATGCAGGGCACCCCCCGACTCGACGACGTCCGGGTACAGGGTGCCCTGAACGAGGAACCGCACCTCACCGGCCGCACCCGCCTCCTCGAGCACCTCGCGGGCGGCCTGCTCGAAGACGCGGATGAACTCCCGACCGATGATCTTGCGCTTCTCCTCCGGGTCGGTGACACCGGCGAGAGCGGCCAAGAAGCGCTCGGCCGCGTCGACGACCTTGAGCTTCACCCCGGTGACCGCGACGAAGTCGCGCTCGACCTGTTCCGCCTCATCGGCCCGCAGCAGGCCGTGGTCGACGAAGACGCAGGTCAGCTGGTCGCCGACGGCGCGCTGCACGAGCGCGGCGGCCACCGCCGAGTCGACCCCGCCGGAGAGGCCGCAGATGACACGGGCGTCGCCCACCTGCGCGCGGATCCGCTCGACCTGCTCGTCGATCACGCTGCCGGTGGTCCAGTCGGGCTCGATGCCGGCGCCGCGGGTGAGGAAGTTGACGAGCACCTGCTGCCCGAACGTCGAATGCCGCACCTCGGGGTGCCACTGCAGGCCGAAGAGGCGGCGGTCGCGGTGCTCGAACGCCGCGACCGGCGTGCCGGGCGTGCCGGCGACCACCGTGAACCCGTCCGGCGCGGCCTCGACGCTGTCGCCGTGACTCATCCACACCGACTGCTGCGTCGGCTGGCCGTGCAACAGGACCGACTCCTCCGGGCGTGCGTCGACCGACGTGCCGCCGTACTCACGCAGACCCGTGTGGGCGACCTCGCCGCCGAGCGCCTGCGCCATCGCCTGAAAGCCGTAGCAGATGCCCAGCACGGGCACCTCGGCGTCGAACAGCCCGGGGTCGACCTGCGGCGCGCCGTCCTCGTAGACCGACGCGGGGCCGCCGGAGAGGATCACGGCGGCGGGACGGCGTCGCAGCAGCTCCTCGACGGGTGTGTCGTGGCTGACGATCTCGGAGTAGACGTTCGCCTCGCGCACCCGGCGGGCGATCAGCTGGGCGTACTGAGCGCCGTAGTCGACGACGAGCACCGGGCGGTGCGCCTGCTCCGCGAGCCGCTCGGGCGCGTCGTCGCCGGCGTCGACCGGCCAGGGGCCGGGGGTTCCGTCGGCCAGCAGGTCGTCGGCGGGGTCGCCGGCACGACGGGCCTCCGCGTCGGCGTGCCGGCCCGGGGGGACGGCGAAGTCGCGGGCGTTCTCACTCACCCTCAGAGCCTAGTGGCGCCCTCGTCATGGGCAGTCAGCGCGGGCCGCCGGCGCCGAGGCGGCCCGGGTCGTCGGAGGCCGCCGGCGCGGCCGCGGGCACCGCCGCCTGCGCGTCGATCATCGGGCGCACCCGCGCGGTCACCCAGCGCTCGGCGACGAACGACATGAACGGCACGGTGCCGGCCAGCACGACGAGCGCCATCCCCAGCAGCGGCAGGCGGGTCCGGAACCACAGGTCTACGGCGACGATCACATACGCGAGGTACAGGTAGCCGTGCGTGATGGGCACCCAGTGCTGCGCCCCCGGCACCCAGCGGCCCAGCCCCGGCGCCTCGGTGAAGGCCAGGCCCTCCGAGCTCGACTGGTACCACTGCACGAGCACATGCAGCGTCAGGAGCAGCAGGAACACACCGGTCGCATAGGCGAGCACGCGATAGCGGGTGAGCGCGGCCTTCACGGTCGTCCTCCGGTCTCAGGAGTGGGGACGGCGTCCTCGTGCTCGTCGTCGACCTCATCATCGCCGGGCCGGCCCGGCGCCGTATCCGCGGGGTCGGGCCGGCGGAGCAGGCCGCGGTGGTCGTCGCGCACCAGCCGGAACCAGAAGAAGAGCCCGAACAGCGAGAACAGCCACCACTGGAACGCGTACGAGAGGTTCTGCAGCGCCAGGCCGCCGGCGGGCTCCGGGGGCGGGACGGCCCGCAGCGCCGCGACCCCTGTCGGCCCGGGCGTGGACGCCGTCTGCACCACGTACCCGGTCACGAGCGGGTACGGCCAGCGCTGGACGAGCAGGGGCGCCGCGACCAGCGGGACCTGGCCCGCGGGCAGCCTCGCCACGTCGCCGGGCCGCAGGTCGTCCACCGGCTCCCCTGGCTCGAGCACGCCCTCGATCGCGACGTCGCCCGCCGGCAGGGCGGCAGGATCCGCCGCGGCACCGGCGGCGTCCGGGACCCAGCCCCGCACGACGGGCACCGCGCTGCCGTCCGGCAGCCGCAGCGGGGTCAGCACCCAGAGACCCTGTGAGCCGTCGAGCGACCGGCCGGGCACGAGCAGCTGGCGGGCGGCGTCCCAGCGCCCCTGGGCGGTGACGCGCCGGTCGGCAGCGCCGGCCGGGAACGCCGTGCGCGGGGGGAGCAGCGACGTGATCGGTACGGCGGGCCGGGCGGCGGCCTCACGCTGCCGGTCGCGCTCGCCCTGCTGGCGGGCGCGCCCGAGCTGCCACTCCCCCAGCCGGGCCATCACGGCCGCGGCGACGAGCACGACGGCGAGCAGAGCCAGCCATCGCGGCTTGAGCGCTGTCCGCAGCACCCGCCAAGCCTCGCACGCGCCGCCGGTCGCCCGCCCGACGGCCTCTCGCGGCCGACCCGCTCCTCACCTCCTGCCGCAATACTCAGCCAGTGCGGCCATCTCGGGCCGAAGAGGCCGCACCGGCTGAGCATCGCCGCACCGGCTGAGCATCGCCGCATCGGCTGAGCATCGCCGCACTGGCCGAGGGCCGGGCACGGGCGTCAGGGGCGCAGGAGCACCTTGATGGCCCGCCGCTCGTGCATGGCGCCGTAGCCCTCGGCGACCTCGTCCAGGGGCAGCTCCACGTCGAACACCGGCGACGGGTCGAGGGTGCCGGCGACGACGTCGGCGAGCAGCTCCGGCAGGTAGGCGCGCACCGGCGCCACCCCGCCGCCCACCGACACGTTGCGGCCGAACAACTCCCGGACGGGCAGCTCGACGCCGTGCGGAACGCCCACGTACCCGACCGACCCGCCGTCACGGACCGTCGCCAGCGCCTGCCGCATCGACTCGGCGGTGCCGACACACTCCAGCACGGAGTCAGGGCCGATCCCGCCGAGCAGGCCGGCCACCGCGCGGGCGCCGTCCTCGCCGCGCTGGTCGACGACGTCGGTGGCGCCGAAGCGGCGAGCGACCTCCTGCCGGGCCGGGTGACGCGACATGGCCACGACACGCTCGGCGCCGAGGCGCCGCGCCGCCAGCACGCCGCACAGCCCGACGGCCCCGTCGCCGACGACGGCGACGGTCGAGCCGGGCCGCACCCGGGCGGCCAGGGCGGCGTGGTGGCCGGTCCCCATCACGTCCGAGAGGCTGAGGAGGGCCGCGAGCATGCGGGCGTCGACCGTCGAGGCGTCGGCCGGCACGGGGACGAGCGTCCCGTCAGCCTCGGGCAGGCGGACAGCCTCGCCCTGACCGGCGTCCACCAAGGTCCCCGTCCGGTCCGGGAAGCCGTAGCCGCCGCCCGCCACGCACGAGGTCTGCAGCCCGCGCCGGCAGTACGCGCACGTGCCGTCCGACCACACGAACGGCGCGACCACGAGATCACCGGGCCGGACGCCGGTGACGGCCTCGCCGGCCTCCTCGACGACGCCGACGAACTCGTGGCCCATCCGGCGCGGGGCCTTCGGTGCCGGGTCACCCCGGTAGGGCCACAGGTCGGAGCCACAGATGCAGCTGGCGAGCACGCGGACGACGGCGTCCCGGGGCCCGGCGATCTTGGGATCGGGGGCCTGCTCGAGCCGGACGTCGAACGGTGCGTGCAGGACGGCGGCCCTCACGCGCTGACCTCGACGTCCTTCCAGAAGGCGACCCGGCCGGTGATCTGCCGGGCGGCGTCCTTGGGCTGCGGGTAGTACCAGACGGCGTCCTTGCTCTGCCGGCCGTCGAGCTCGAGGCGAGTAGTACGACGCGGTGCCCTTCCAGGGGCAGAACGTGTGGGTGTCCGAGGGGCGCAGGAGGTCGTCGCGCAGCGACTCCCGCGGGAAGTAGTGGTTGCCCTCCACGACGACGGTGTCGTCGCTCTCGGCGATCACGGTTCCGTTCCAGGTGGCCTTGGCCACGGGTTCCTCCTTCGTCTCCTCGCCCCTGCACGTGATCGGGCTCCACGACGCCGACGAGACGCCGACGACTCGAGGGACAGCAACGATCAGCGGGGCGCAGCTGGTCATCGGGGCCAACGCGGGAACGTGGCCGGCCGATACCCAGCCTGCGGCCGGCTCAGGGGTAGCGCACCCCGGTCAGCTCCTGCGAGCGCTCCCACAGCCAGGCCGCGTCGGCGGGGTCGGCCGCGGCGTCGCTCATGCCGACGAGCACAGGGTGGCCGCGCTGCTCGGCGAAGCCGCCGGGGCCGAAGTAGTCGCCACCACGTGCGCCCGCGTCGGTGGCGGCGCGCAGCGTCGGCCAGGCCCCGTGCGCGGCGGGCTGCGCCAGCAGCAGGTTGCCCGCGGCCGAGAAGATCTCGCGGACCCGGCTCCCGCGCATCCTCGGGCCCGCCAGCTGCAGGTTCGTCGCCGCGTACCCAGGGTGCGCCGCCACGCTGAGCAGCCGCAGGCCGGCCGCGTCCGCCCGGCGCTGCAGCTCCCGCATGAAGAGCAGGTTGGCCAGCTTCGACTGCCCGTAGGCGCGCCAGGGCGAGTAGGACCGCTCCCCCATCAAGTCGTCGCGGTCGAGCCGGCCCGGCGGTGCAGCGCGCTCGAAACGGTGACCACCCGGGCGCGCCGCCCACGAGCTCCCCGGTCAGCAGCGCCGGGAGCAGCAGCCCGGTCAGCGCGAAGTGCCCCAGGTGGTTGGTGCCGAACTGCATCTCGAAGCCGTCCGCGGTCGTGCGGCGCGGGATCGCCATCACCCCGGCGTTGTTCACCAGCAGGTCGATCCGCCGGCCGGCGAGGCCTGCCGCGAACGACCGCACCGACCCCAGGTCGGCGAGATCGAGCGGGCTGACCTCGAGCGCGGCGCCGGGCACCTGCGCCAGCATCTGGTCGGCTGCCGCGCGCCCGCGCTCGGCGTCGCGGACCGCCGAGCACGACACTCGCCCCCCGGCGCGCCAGCTCGAGTGTCGTGTACAGGCCCAGCCCGGAGTTCGCTCCCGTGACCACCGCCCGCACCCCGGCGAGATCCGGCAGGTCCGCAGCGGTCCACCCGTGTTTCGCCACGCGATCATTGTCGCGGTCGGGGTGCCCGCCGCGCACCAGTCCCAGCAGGCGGATGTGACCGATCTCGCCCGCGTCGCGTGGGGTCAGGGCTGCAGATCAGGGCCGAGATCAGGGCCGGGGGCCGGGCCGGAGATCAGGGCCGGGGTCAGGGCTGCGGGGCCACCGAGTCCGAGGTGTCGCCGAGGCGGCGGTGCAGGCCCGAGCCGGCGGCGGCCGCGACGGCGGTGGCGCTGTCGAGCCACTGGACGAAATCGAGCAGGTCGTCGCGGGTCAGCGCCGGGCCGTGGTGCTCCTCGGCCGCCTCCGCGGGGAAGTCCGCGTTCTCGGGCAGGACGCCGCCCATGCGCAGCAGGCGCACGACCTCGGGGCCGGCCGGCTTGCGCACCTCGTCGTCGCACGACGTGCACATGAACGAGTAGAACGAGCGGTCACGCACGGGGTGCAGCACGAGCCTCACCTGGTCACGGGAGAGCTGCACGTCGCCGCACACCGGGCAGGTGGCCTTGATGATGGTCATGTCTCGCGCTCCCAGGGGCTCGGCCGGCGTCTCCCTACCCCTCGGCACCACCGGCTGATTCCTTAAACAGCGCCCTCTGGCCCGGATATGCCCGATCTGTCCTTCGATCGGCGTGTCGCGCCCGGGTGTCGCCCCGGCGGCCCTGCCTCAGGCCAGCGGAACGATCTCGGGAGCCCCGACCGCGGGCGGCGTCCGCGCTCTCGTCGTCGGGTTGCGCCTGTGACGCCCGCTCGGCCTCGACCCGGGCGAGGTAGTGCACGATCTCGCGCTCGGTCTGTTCCGGCGACCATTCGAGCACGGCGCCCATCAGCCCGGCGGCCTGCGGCGCGGCGCCGACGCCGCGGTCCCAGGTCTCGATGCTAGATCCGGGTGCGCCGGGCCAGCACGTCGTCGAGGTGGCGGGCGCCCTCGGCGGCCGCGGCGTAGACGATCTCGGCGCGCGAGGTAGTCGTCCGCGCCGGGCAGCGGGCGCCCCAGCTCGGGGTCGGCCTCGACAGCTCCAGGACGTCGTCGGTCAGCGAGCCGTAGCGCTGGAGCAGGTGCTCGATCCGCGCGACGTGCAGCCCGGCGCGCGCGGCGATGCGGGCGCGGCGGTTCCACGCGCGCCCGGTAGCCCTCGGCGCCGACCAGCGGCACGTCCTCGGTGCAGCGTCGGGGCCACCCTGAAGTCCAGCGCGCGCGCCGCCTCGTCGACGGCGTCCTTGGCCATCACCCGGTAGGTCGTGTACTTGCCGCCCGCGACGACGACCAGCCCCGGCGTGGGGTGCGCGACGACGTGCTCGCGCGACAGCTTGCTCGTCTGCGTCGTTCTCGCCGGCGAGCAGCGGCCGCAGGCCGGCGTAGACGCCCTCGACGTCCGCGGTGTCAGCGGGGTGGCGAGCACGCTGTTGACCTGCCCGAGCACGTAGTCGATGTCGCGGGCCGAGGCGGCCGGGTGCGCCTTGTCGAGCCGCCAGTCGGTGTCGGTCGTGCCGACGATCCAGTGCCGGCCCCAGGGGATGACGAAGAGCACGGACGTCGGCGTCCGCAGGATCAGGCCCGTGGTCGACAGGATCCGGTCGCGCGGCACGACCAGGTGGACGCCCTTGGACGCGCGGACCTTGAACTGGCCCCGCTCCCCGACCATCGCCTGGGTCTCGTCGGTCCACACGCCGGTCGCGTTGATGACCTGCTGGGCCTGGACCTCGAACTCCTCGCCGTGCTCGAGGTCGCGCACCCGGACGCCGACCACACGCTCCCCCTCGCGCAGGAAGCCCACGACGCGCGCCCTGTTCACGGCGAGCGCACCGTAGGCGGCCGCGGTCCGGACGATCGACATCGTGTGGCGGGCGTCGTCGACCTGGGCGTCGAAGTACTGGACGGCGCCGACGAGGGCGTCCGGCCGCAGGCCGGCACCGCGCGCAGGGCCTGCCTGCGGGTCAGGTGCCGGTGGAAGGGCAGGCCGGCGGCGTTGCCCGCCGTGCGGGCCATGAGGTCGTAGAGGGTGACGCCGGCGGCGACGTAGGGCCGCTCCCAGCCGCGGTGCTTGAGCGGGTACAGGAACGGCACCGGCCGCACGAGGTGCGGCGCCAGCCGGGTCAGGATCAGGCCGCGCTCGCGCAGCGCCTCGCGGACCAGGGCGAAGTCGAGCATCTCGAGGTAGCGCAGGCCGCCGTGCACGAGCTTGCTCGACCGCGAGCTCGTGCCGCTCGCCCAGTCCCGGGCCTCGAAGAGCGCGACGGACAGGCCGCGGGTCGCGGCGTCGAGCGCCGCCCCGGCACCGACCACGCCGCCGCCGACGATGACGACGTCCAGCGCGCGGGTGCCGGCGGGCCCGGCGGAGAGCGAGCGCAGCTCCGCCAGGGCGGCGCTCCGCTCCACCGGCCCGAGCCGCCCGCTGCCACTGTCGAGGCCGTGAATCATGGCAGCAGCCTAGGGCCGGCCCTCCGCCGCCGGCCCGTCGGCGCCGAGGGCCGCCCGAACCGCCTAGAGCACCTTCGACAGGAACGCCCGGGTGCGCTCGTGCTGCGGACGCACGAGCACCTCCTTCGGGTCACCGCGCTCGACGACGACGCCGTCGTCCATGAACACCAGGCTGTCGCCCACCTCGCGGGCGAAGCCCATCTCGTGCGTGACGACGACCATGGTCATGCCCTCGAGGGCGAGGGCCCGCATGACGTCGAGGACCTCCCCGACGAGCTCGGGGTCGAGCGCGCTGGTGGGCTCGTCGAAGAGCATGAGCTTGGGCTGCATGGCGAGGGCGCGCGCGATCGCGACGCGCTGCTGCTGCCCGCCCGACAGCTGGCTGGGGTAGGCGGCGCCGCGGTCGCCGAGCCCGACCCGGTCGAGCAGGGCCTCGGCCCGCTCGCGCACCGCTCCCTTCGGCTCCCGCTTGACGCGGCAGGGCGCCTCCATGACGTTCTCGAGCGCCGACATGTGCGGGAAGAGGTTGAACCGCTGGAAGACCATGCCGATGTCGCGCCGCTGCGTTGGCGACCTCGGACTCGCGCATCTCGTGCAGCTTGCCGCCGCGCTCGCGGTAGCCGACGAGCTCGCCGTCGACCGACAGCCGGCCGGCGTCGACGCGCTCGAGGTGGTTGATGCACCGCAGCAACGTGGACTTGCCCGACCCCGACGGGCCCGACCACGCACATGACCTCGCGCCGCTCCACCTCGAGGTCGATGCCCTTGAGCACGTGGGCCGCGCCGAAGTACTTGTGCACCTGCTCGGCCTTGACCATCACGTCCTGCGGCCGGCCCCGGACCCGCCCGCCCGCCGTCGCTGGACTCGCTCATCGCCGCTCCCCGCTCCTCGCCAGCCGTGCCCGCAGCCGCTGCACCGGGGTCGGCGGGCAGCGACCGGACCGAACCTCGCGCGTAGTGCCGCTCGATGTAGTACTGCCCCACCATCAGCACGCTCGTCAAGGCCAGGTACCACAGGCTGGCCATCACCAGGGTCGGGAACACCTGGAAGGTGCGACTGCCGATGGACGACGTCTGGAAGAACAGCTCCGCGTACGGGACCGCGCTCACCAGGGAGGTCGTCTTGAGCATCGAGATCGTCTCGTTGCCCGTCGGCGGCACCACGACCCGCATGGCCTGCGGCAGCACGATGCGCCGCAGCGTCTGCATGCGGGACATCCCGAGGGCGGACGCCGCCTCCGACTGGCCCTCGTCCACCGACAGGATGCCCGCCCGGATGATCTCCGACATGTACGCGGCCTCGTTGAGCCCGAGCCCGAGCAGGGCGGCGACGGCGTTCGGGATCAGGTTGCGGGTGTCGAACGTGAACCAGCCGGGGCCGAACGGGACGCCCAGCGAGATCGACCGGTAGAGCGAGCCGAGCTGGGCCCAGATCGTCGAGCTGGACCAGCACCGGCGTCCCGCGGAACACCCAGATGTAGAACCACGCGCTGCCCGACAGCACCGGGTTGGGCGACAGGCGCATGACGGCGAGCACGATGCCGAGCAGGACGCCCATCAGCATGGCCACGGCGGTCAGCCAGAGTGTGGTCCAGACGCCCTGCACGCACCGGCTGGGCGAAGGCGTTGTCGAGGATGAACCGCCACTGCCAGTTCTCGTTCGTGACGACGCTGTTGACCGCCATGGCGACCAGCACGGCGATGACGACGATCGCGGCCCAGCGGCCCGGGTGGCGTACCGGGACGGCCTCGAGCGGAGCGGGCCGCGTGTCCCGGTCCGCTGGTCACGGTCCCGCTCACGACGACGACTTGATCTCGGCCGTCTTCACCGCGCCGGCCTCGACGCCCCACTTCTTCAGGACGTCGAGGTAGGCGCCGCTGTCGATGAGCTTCTGCACCGCGCCCTGGACGGCCTTCGCGAAGTCACCCTGGGCCTTGGGCACGACGATCCCGTACGGCGCCGAGTCGTAGACGTCGCCGACCTGCTGCAGCTTGCCGTTGGTCTGCTTGATCGCGTAGGCGATGACCGGCGAGTCGGCGAGCTCGCCGTCGTCCTTGCCGGTGACGACGGCGCTGGTGACGTCGCTCTGCAGGGTGAACTGCTCGATGCTGATCGCCGGCTTGCCGGCGTCCGTGCACTTCTTGGAGCGGGCGGTGATGTCGTCGACCTGCACGGTGTCCTTCTGGACGGCGATCCGCTTGCCGCAGGCGTTGTCGGGCGAGATCCCCGCCGGGTTGCCCTGCGCGACCGCCCAGCTCGTGCCCGCGCTGTAGTAGCTCACCATGTCGACCTGCTTGGTGCGGTCAGGGTTGATCGTGAACGATGACATGCCGAGATCGAACTTGCCGCTCTTGACGCCCTGGATGATCGTCCCGAAGGGCGCGTTCTCGAGCGTGACCTGCAGGCCGAGCACCTGGCCGAGGGCCTTGGCGAGGTCGGCGTCGAAGCCGATGACCGTCTTGCCGTCGGTGTCGACGAACTCGCTCGGCGCGTAGGACGCGTCGGTGCCGATCGTCAGCGTGCCCTTGCCCGAGATCGCCGGCGGCACCAGCTTCGCCAGGGCGTCGTCCTTCGCCACGGCCGCGGCGCCGGCGGAGCCGCCGGCCGACGCCGCGCCCCCGGCCGCGCTGCTCGCGGAGCTGCCGCCCGAACTCCCGCTGCCACAGGCGGCGAGGCCGCTGAGGCCGGCGAGGAGGGCGACGCCGAGGGCCGCGCTCGCACCGCGGCGGGCCCGGCGTACACGCAGTGCTGACATGACGTCCTCGAATCCGGGGGGTACCGGCACCCGGGGAGCCGGCCCGCCCCACTCGCTCCTGATGTGGTCCATCTGCTGCGTTCGACCCCGATGTCGCCGAACGGGGCCACCGTAGTGGTTCCGGCCGACGCTCAGCTCGGCCGGTAGGGCGAGACCACGACCTCGACCCGCTGGAACTCCTTCAGGTCGGAGTAGCCGGTGGTCGCCATGGCCCGGCGCAGGGCCCCGACGAGGTTGGTCGTGCCGTCCGCGGTGCGCGCGGGCCCGAGCAGGATCTCGGCCAGTGACCCCGCGGTGCCGACGTGCACCCGCTCGCCGCGCGGCACCTGCGGGTGGTGCGCCTCCGGGCCCCAGTGGTAGCCGCGCCCCGGTGCGTCGGTCGCCCGGGCGAGGGCGGCACCGAGCATCACGGCGTCCGCCCCGCAGGCCACAGCCTTGACGATCTCGCCCGAGCGGCCCATGCCGCCGTCCGCGATCACGTGCACGTAGCGGCCGCCCGACTCGTCCATGTAGTCGCGGCGGGCCGCTGCGACGTCGGCGATGGCGGTGGCCATCGGGGCGTGGATGCCCAGCGTCGTGCGCGTGGTGAGGGTGGCGCCCCCGCCGAAGCCGACGAGCACGCCGGCCGCGCCGGTGCGCATCAGGTGCAGGGCCGCGGTGTACGTGGCACAGCCGCCGACGATGACGGGCACGTCGAGCTCGTAGATGAACCGCTTGAGGTTGAGGGGCTCGGCGCGGCCCGAGACGTGCTCGGCGCTCACGGTCGTGCCGCGGATGACGAAGAGGTCGACGCCGGCGTCGACGACGGTGCGCCAGAACTGCTGGGTGCGCTGAGGCGTGAGCGCGCCCGCCACCGTCACGCCGGCGTCGCGGATCTCCTTGACGCGCGCGGCCATCAGATCGGGCTTGATCTCCTCGGCGTAGATCTCCTGCATGCGGCGGGTCGCCGTGACCGGGTCGAGCCCGGCGATCTCGGCGAGCAGCGGCTCGGGATCCTCGTAGCGCGTCCAGAGGCCCTCGAGGTCGAGCACGCCCAGGCCGCCGAGCCGGCCGAGTGCCACCGCGGTGGCGGGTGACATCACCGAGTCCATCGGCGCGGCCGCGACAGGGATCTCGAAGCGGTAGGCGTCGATCTGCCAGGCGACGCTGACCTCCTCCGGGTCGCGGGTGCGCCGGCTGGGCACGACCGCGACGTCCTCGAAGGTGTAGGCGCGCCGGCCGCGCTTGCCCCGGCCGATCTCGATCTCGTTCACCGCCCCAGGCTATCGGGGCGCCGCCCGCCCCCGGCCGCCCGCACGAGTCGTCCACAGGCCGCTCGCGCGCATCGTCGTCCACAGCCGCCGGCACCGGGCCGGCACGGCCAGCGCCGGCGCGGGTCAGGGTGCCGGCGTGGTCACCGATCCCGTCGCGATCGTGCGTCTCGCCGGCGGCACCGCGAGCGCCGGTGAGATCGTCGCGCTCAGCGGGAAGCGCCGGCTCCTCGCAGCCGTCCGTGCCGGGCGGCTGCGACGTGTCCGCCAAGGGCGCTATGCCCTCCCCGCCCTCCTCGACCCGTTGCTCGTCGCTGCCCGGGTCGGCGGGGTCGCGTCGCACGGCACCGCCGCGCAACTCCTCGGCCTCTCGGTGGTGCAGCCGCCCACCGAGATCCACGTGACCGTCCGCCGTGGGGCGCGACCCACGCACATCGAGGGGACCAGGCTGCACTGGACACGGCACCTGAGCGAGGACGACGTGGACCGGGGGGTGACACGACCGCTGAGGACAGTCCTCGACTGTGCGACCACGATGCCCTTCGCCCACGCCCTCGCCGTGGCCGACAGCGCACTTGCCCTCTTCCCCATCGGCTCCGAGGCGCTGCGGGAGAGGGCAGCGCGCAGCACCGGCCCCGGACGACCAGCGCGTCGCCGCGTGGCGCAGTTCGCGGATGCGCGGGCGGACAACGCCTTCGAGTCCGTGCTGCGGGCCATCGTGCTCGACGCCGGCCTCGTGTCGATCGTTCCGCAGGTCGAGATCCGCCTGCCCGGGAGGGTCGTGCGGGTCGATCTCGCCGACGTCGACAGGCGACTGGTCCTGGAGGCGGACAGCTTCACCCACCACGGCTCTCGCGCCGCGTTCGCCCGGGACTGCGGCCGCTACAACGACCTCGTGGCGGCCGGATGGGTCGTCCTGCGCTTCCCGTGGGAGCACGTCATGGTGCGCCCGCACCTCGTGACGTCGGCCGTGCTGGCCACCTGCGCGCGCCTCGACGCGGCCCGTGCCCGGGGCAGGTCGCGAGCAGCGAGCCGAACCTCGGACGACATCGGCCTCGGGGGCTCCTAGGTCACGATCGGCGGGACTTCGTCCGAGGTTCGGGCCGGGCGCGGGCCGGGCCGGGCGGGCCGGGCCGGGCCGGGCCGGGCCGGGCGCGCCGGGCCGGGCGGGCCGCCCGGCCGGGGGTCAGCTCCGGCTGCTGTAGTTGGGGGCCTCGACCGTCATCTGGACGTCGTGCGGGTGGCTCTCCTTGAGGCCCGCCGAGGTGATCCGGACGAACTGGCCGCGCTCCTGCAGCTGGGGCACGCTGCGCGCACCCACGTAGAACATCGCCTGCCGCAGCCCACCCACCAGCTGGTAGGCGACGGCCGACAGCGGCCCGCGGTAGGGCACCTGGCCCTCGATCCCCTCCGGCACGAACTTGTCGTCGGCCACGTCCCCCTGGAAGTACCGGTCCTTGGAGTACGAGCGGCCCCGGCCCCGGCCCTGCGCCGCGCCCAGCGACCCCATCCCCCGGTACTGCTTGTACTGCTTGCCGTTGATGAAGACGAGCTCGCCCGGGCTCTCCTCGCAGCCGGCCAGCAGTGACCCGAGCATCACCACGTCGGCGCCGGCGACCAGGGCCTTGGCGATGTCGCCCGAGTACTGCAGCCCGCCGTCGCCGATCACCGGCACACCCGCCGCCTTGCACGCCCGGGCCGCCGCCCAGATGGCGGTGACCTGCGGCACGCCGACACCGGCCACCACCCGGGTGGTGCAGATCGACCCCGGGCCGACCCCGACCTTGACGCCGTCCGCCCCGGCCTCGACGAGTGCCTGCGCCCCCTGCCGGGTGGCCACGTTGCCGCCGACCACGTCGACGTGCGCGGCGGCCGGCTCGTTCTTCAACCGCTTGATCATGTCGATGACGCCCTGCGAATGCCCGTGCGCCGTGTCGACGAAGAGCGCGTCGACACCCGCGTCGACGAGGGCCATCGCGCGCTCCCACGCGTCACCGAAGAAGCCGATGGCCGCGCCGGCCCGCAACCGCCCCGAGTCGTCCTTGGTCGCCAGGGGGTACTGCTCGCTCTTCGTGAAGTCCTTGACGGTGATGAGGCCGCGCAGCCGCCCCGCGGCGTCCACGAGCGGCAGCTTCTCGACCTTGTGCCTGGCGAGCAGCGCCATCGCGTCGTCGGCGGCGATGCCCACCGGGCCCGTCACGAGGGGCATCCGCGTCATGACCTCACCGACGGGACGCGTCATGTCGCTCTCGAAGCGCAGGTCGCGGTTGGTGACGATGCCGACCAGCCGCTCCTGGTCGTCGACGACCGGCAGGCCCGAGATGCGGTACCGGGCGCACAGCGCGTCGACGTCCGCCAGGGTTGCGTCGACCGTGGTCGTCACCGGGTGGGTGACCATGCCCGCCTCGGACCGCTTCACGAGGTCGACGTGCTGGGCCTGCTCCGCGATCGACAGGTTGCGGTGCAGCACGCCCAGCCCGCCCTGACGCGCCATGGCGATGGCCATCCGCGCCTCGGTGACGGTGTCCATGGCAGCCGACAGCAGCGGGACCTGCACGGTGATCCGGCGCGAGACCCGTGAACCGGTGTCGACGTCGCTCGGGAGCACGTCGCTCTCGCCGGGCAGGAGCAGCACGTCGTCGTAGGTGAGCCCGGTCTGGGCGACAAGCTCGTCGGGGTCGTTCGTCGTACCGTCCGTCCGCATCCAGGTCACCCCTGGAATGCTAGCCCGCCTCAGCCGCCGGCAGCCTTGCGGAGGGCGGTGATGCGCGCCTGCACGCTCTGCGCGTCCTCGGGGCGCAGGTCGGCCGTGTCGATCGTGTCGAGCAGGGTCCGGGCGTTCTCGTACTCCCCGGCGGCGACGGCCTTGGTCGCCGCCGCCAGCTGCCGTTGGGCCGCCTGGTACGCGGCCAGCTGCGCCTGCGTGCGCTGGCCCGTGATCACGGAGACGACCTGCTGGATGCCGGTGAGGGGGTTGACCGAACGGCCGCCCGTCAGCGCCGCGGACACCCCTGACCCGAGCACGATCGCCGCGATGGCGACGGCGACGGCGGTCATCGGCCTCAGCCTGCGCTCCCGGCGCTCCCCGGCGCGATCGGGCTGGTCGGGCTGACCCGGCCGGCCGTCGCCGGGCCGGGTGCTCGGCCGGCGGGAGAGCGATCGCGGCGGCGCCATGGCGGTTGCCCCCGGCTCCGGACGCCGCCCGCGCCCGCGCGGGCGCCGCAGCGGATCGGGGCCGCCGACGGCGCTGTGCGCCCGCACCGGTGGCAGGCCCGGCTCGGGGACGCCGCCCGCGTCGCGCAGGTCGATGACCGGGCCGGGGAGCTCGTCGGGGGCCTGCGTGGCCTCGACCGGCCCGAGGGACATGTCGAGGTCGGGCGCCGACGCGGCGAGTGCGGTACGGGTGTCGTCGTCGGGCACGGCGTCGAGGTCGATCTCGGCCGCCATCAGGGCGAGCGCCGCGACGAGCGGGTCGTCGAGGTCGGCCGCGGACGGCGATCGCGCGCCGACCCGGTCGAGCAGGGCGTCCGTGGCGGCGAGCTCCTCGATGTCGTGCATGTCGAACGGCTCCTTGGCGGGGCTCATGCCTGCCTCCGCGCCGGTTCCTCGGCGGCGGCGGCCCGCAACCGCAGCAGCGCTCGGTGCTGGGCGACGCGCACGTTGCCGGCGGTCATGCCGAGGGCGCGCCCGGTCTCCTCGGCGGAGAGGCCGACCGCGATCCGCAGGACCATCAGCTCGCGCAACGTGTCGGGCAGGATGTCGAGCAGGGCGCGGGCCTCGGCGGCGTCGCTGGCCCTGACGGCCATCTCCTCCGGGCCGTCCGCCAGGTCGACGACGTCGGGCAGCTCGGCCTGGGGCTGGGGCTGGCGGTAGACGCCGCGCTGCGTGTCGGCCACCTTGTTCGCCGCGATCCGGTACACGAAGGCCTCGAAGGGCTTCCCTTCGTCGCGGTACCGCGGCAGCGCCGTCAGCACGGCGATACACACCTCCTGGGCCACGTCGTCCGCGGCGTGCTCGGCGCCGGGATAGCGGGCGAGCCGCGCCCGGCAGTAGCGATGGACCATCCGGTGGACGGCGCCGAGCAGGGCGTCCATCGCCGCGGCGTCACCCGCCGTGGCCCGCGCGGCGATTCCCTGGAGGTCGGGCGCGGCGTCATCCGTTCGATCTATCGCACGAGCGGGGCGTCGCGTTACCCCTCCGTCATGAGCCTGCTCCCCGTGCATGGCCATGAGGCGCTACCGCACCAGTCCCCAGCGGAAGCCGACGGCCACGGCCTGGGCACGGTCAGCGGCCTCGAGCTTGCGGAACAGGCGACGCGCATGGGTCTTGACGGTGTCCTCGGAGAGGAACAGCTCCTTGCCGATCTCGGCGTTGCTGCGTCCGCGGCTCATCCCGGTGAGTACCTGGAGCTCCCGCTCGGTGAGCGCGGGCGCCGGCGTGGCTCCCTCGGTCGCCCGAGCGGCGGGGGCGGATCGGCGCCACAGGGCGTCGGACAGGGCGTGGACCACGGTCGCAGCCATCTCCTCCCGAGTCGCGTCCTTCACAACATACCCTCGCGCGCCGCCCGCGACGGCACGCGCGACCCCCTCGGCATCCTCCGCGACGGTGACCATGACGACCACCGCGTCGGGGTGGCGCGAGAGCAGCCGGCGGGTGGCCTCCACCCCACCGATACCGGGCATGCGCACGTCCATGAGCACGAGCGACGGGCGTTCGACGGGCCAGCGGGCCAGCGCCTCCTCCCCGGACGCGGCGTCGACCACGCGGGTCACCCCGGGCACGGTGGCCAGCACACGGTGCAAGGTCTCGCGCACGAGAGCGGAGTCGTCACAGACGAGCACCGTCGCCACGGTGCCCCTTTCGTCCCTCGTCGGCACGGGACGCTCCCGCCGCACGCCCCGTCCGGGCGGCCCGACACGGGTAGATGTCGTCACATCCGGGCGCGGACCTGAGGGAAACGGGTGAAGCCCGGCCGGCAACCGTCGCGGGCGTGACCGATGGGCGCCGCACCTGCCCGACCGGCTCGGACCTGGCCCGACCTAGAGGTCGACGCCTCGACCAGCCGGTCCACGCCCTCACCGAGGGTGTGCGCGAACGCCACCTGCGGCGGCAGCTGGCGGCCGCCCCAGCCGGGGCCACCCACGACCAGCCGAGGTGCGGGCCGCTGCCGCGGGATCAGGTCGAGGACCTCGACGTCGGCGACGGGCAGCCGGGCATAGAGGAAGACCCCGGCGGGCCCGCTGCGCCGCACCGCCGCGACCAGGGCGGACGGGGGCATCCCGACGCCCAGCACCCGGACGCCGACCGCTCCTCCGCGAGCGCGGCGGCGAGCGCGTGCAGCGGCAGGGTGTGGTAGTCCCCCTCGGCGCAGCTCGAGCACGACGGGGCGATGTTCCGCGGCCGCCGCAACCCGGCGGTCACCGCGTGCAGCACGGCCACGATCGCCTCGGAGAAGGCGTGCTCGACGTCGACGCCGTCGCCCGTGACGCGCCAGCGCTCGCCGATCGACTGCAGCACGGGCATCGCCATCGTGTCCCAGGCCTCGCGCACCCCGAAGGCGTGGACGGCGTCCGCGAACAGCCGGTGGACCTCCCCGCTGTCCAGAGACATGGCGGCCCGGGCGAGCCCGCGCGCCGCCGGGGACCCGTCGGGCAGGGCGACGACCCGGCCGCCGCCGCTGCGACCGGGAGCCTTGGTGCGGCCGGCGACCGCCGTCGCCCTGGCCTCGCTCGCGCCGGCCAGGAAGGGCCAGCTGCCCAGCACGTCGTGCCGCCGGGTGGAGTCGGGGGTGAGCGGGGCGAGCTCGGTGCTGCTGCCCGTGCGCGCGGCGGGGATCGCCAGGGCGCGCAGGGCCTCGGCGAGCGGGTCGCCGGCGTGGGCGTCGGGGCCGGCGCCGTGCTGCGGACCGGCGCCGTGCTCGCGGACCGGCACCGTGCTGCGGGCCGTCGGTCGCCAGGGCCGCGCGCTCGTGGGCCTCGGGTTCGGGGGCGCATTCGGGCGCAGCCGCCTCGTCCACCAGCTCGCCGGCGGCACCCGGGAGGCACCGGGAGGCAGTGTGGGAGGTGCCCTCGAAAAGGCTCGGCGCGTCCCCGCGCGCAGCACGATGCGCGCCGCGTCGGCCGGCGGCACCCCCTCGAGGGTGAGGCGGCGCATGACGACGAGTCGTTCGAGGTCGTCGCGCGCTGTAGCGGCGGTGCGACCCGGCGGTGTGCGCAGACGGGCCGAGGTGGTAGCGACGGTCCCAGGTCCGCAGGGTCGACGGCGCGACGCCGAGACGGCGGGCCACCGCCGCCACGGTCAGCATCGGTGGCGGCGTCGAAGAAGCAGCCCCGCCGTCGGGGTCCGTCGTCGCCATGGAGCCGATTGTCCGGGGGGCTGAGGGCCCCCGCCAGCGGAACCGGGGAACGAAGCGTTGCACCGGCCGTTCAACCTGGAGGAACTCACAGGTGTGGGTCGGTGAGGACCGGGGTACAGCGGCTGCGACGCCGTCCCTCGCGGGTGTCGGGCGCGGGTGAGGACCAGCCCCTCCACCACGTCGGGGATCGCGGCGCCGCCGACCCGAAAACAAGCTGTGAACAACCTATGGCGCGATGTACTTGAACAACCTGCGCAACGGTTGCTAGGGTCAAGGCAACAGCGAAAGAGCCGGCGACGTGCATGGGAAATGGACGAGGTGGACACCGATGGCTGAGATCTCGAGGCTCCCGGGGCCGGTGGCGGACCTCTGGGAGTGGCAGTTGCGCGGCGCCTGCCGTGAAGCCGACCCCACCCTGTTCTTCCACCCCGAGGGCGAGCGGGGGCCGGCCCGCCGCAATCGCGACGCCGCCGCCAAGGGCGTCTGCGCCGCCTGCCCGGTGATGCGCGAGTGCCGCGAGCACGCTCTCGCCGTCCGCGAGCCGTACGGCGTGTGGGGCGGTCTCACCGAGGACGACCGCGAGGCCATCTACTCGACCGACCGCCGCCGCCCGATGCCGGTCGCGGTCTGATCAGCGCGACCGCCGGCACCACCTCGCCGGGAGGCCCGGCCCCCCACTGGGGCCGGGCCTCCGGCATGTCCGGGCTCGCCTGCGCGGACACACGAAGGCCCGGCCCCCGAGCGGGGACCGGGCCTCGTGGGCCGATGCCGGGCTCAGTGCCCGTGGCCGTGCCCGTGGCCGGTGGCGTCCTCGGCCTTCGGCTCCTTCTTCTCCACCACGAGGGTGTCGGTGGTCAGCACCATCGACGCGATCGAGGCGGCGTTGCGCAGCGCCGACCGGGTCACCTTGACCGGGTCGATGACGCCGCGGCCCATCAGGTCGACGTAGTCGCCCTCGGCGGCGTCGAGGCCCTGCCCCACGGGGAGGTCGCGGACCTTCTCGACCACGACGTACCCCTCGAGGCCGGCGTTCTCGGCGATCCAGCGCAGCGGCTCGGCGGCCGCCTTGCGGACGATCGCGACGCCGGTGGCCTCGTCGCCCTCCTTGCCGAGGTCGCCCTCGAGCACCGACACGGCGTGCACGAGCGCGGTACCGCCGCCCGCGACGATGCCCTCCTCGATCGCGGCCCGGGTGGCGCTGACGGCGTCCTCGATGCGGTGCTTCTTCTCCTTGAGCTCGACCTCGGTGTGCGCGCCGACCTTGATCACGCACACGCCGCCGGCGAGCTTGGCGAGGCGCTCCTGGAGCTTCTCGCGGTCCCAGTCCGAGTCGGTGTTCTCGATCTCGGTCTGATCTGCGCCACCCGGCCGGCGACGGCGTCGGCGGAGCCGGCCCCCTCGATGACCGTCGTGTCGTCCTTGGTGACCACGATGCGGCGGGCCTGGCCGAGCACCTCGATGCCGACCTGGTCGAGCTTGAGGCCGACCTCGGGCGAGACGACCTCGGCGCCGGTCAGGACGGCGAGGTCCTGCAGCATCGCCTTGCGGCGGTCCCCGAAGCCGGGGGCCTTCACCGCGACGGCGGTGAACGTGCCGCGGATCTTGTTGACGACGAGCGTCGAGAGCGCCTCGCCCTCGACGTCCTCGGAGACGATGAACAGCGGCTTGCCGGCCTGCAGCACCTTCTCGAGCAGCGGCAGCAGCTCGCTGATGGCCGAGATCTTGTTCTGGTGGACCAGCACGTAGGCGTCCTCCAGGACGGCCTCCATGCGCTCCGGGTCGGTGACGAAGTAGGGCGAGATGTAGCCCTTGTCGAACTGCATGCCCTCGGTGAAGTCGAGCTCCATCGCTGGTCGTCGAGGACTCCTCGACGGTGATGACGCCGTCCTTGCCGACCTTGTCGAACGCCTCGGCGATGAGGCCGCCGATGGTGGCGTCCTGCGCGGAGATGGTCGCGACGTGCGCGATCTCCTCCTTGCCCTCGACCTCGCGGGCGACCTCGAGCAGCCGCTCGCTGACGGCGTCGACGGCCGCGTCGATGCCGCGCTTGAGGCTGCTGGGGGCGGCGCCGGCGGCGACGTTGCGCAGGCCCTCCTTGACCATCGCCTGGGCGAGCACGGTGGCCGTGGTGGTGCCGTCACCGGCGACGTCGTTGGTCTTGGTGGCGACCTCCTTGGCGAGCTGGGCGCCGAGGTTCTCGTAGGAGTCCTCGAGCTCGATCTCCTTGGCGATCGTCACGCCGTCGTTGGTGATGGTGGGCGCGCCCCACTTCTTGTCGATGACGACGTTGCGGCCGCGCGGGCCGAGCGTCACCTTCACCGCGTTGGCGAGCGCGTCGACGCCGCGCTCCAGAGCGCGGCGGGCGGAGTCCTCGAACTCCAGGGTCTTGGCCATTCAGGGATCCTCTTCTCTGACGGCGTCCGCCCCGAGCAGCGGGCTCGGGGCCGGCCGTTCGGGGCGGATGTCAGCTCACGACGGAGCGGGGGCGGTACGGGTGGCGCTGTTCAGCGCTCGATGACGGCGAGGACGTCGCGGGCGGAGAGGATGAGGTACTCCTCGCCGCTGTACTTGACCTCGGTGCCGCCGTACTTGCTGTAGAGGACCGTGTCGCCGACGCTGACGTCGAGCGGGATGCGCTTCTCGCCCTCGTCGTCGAAGCGGCCCGGGCCGACCGCGATGACCTCGCCCTCCTGGGGCTTCTCCTTCGCGGTGTCCGGGATGACCAGGCCGGAGGCCGTCGTCTGCTCTGCGTCGAGCGGCTTGACGACGATCCGGTCCTCGAGCGGCTTGATGGAAACCGACACGTGCTGACCCTCCCCTTCGGGAATGTCGCTGAGGTATGGAACAGGTATGGGGGTCGCCGGCGGGGCCTCGCACCGTCGTCGCGGGGCCGGTGGAAACCCTGCCTGGCTGGCACACTCACGGGGAGAGTGCTACCCGTGAATCTAGGCCGCCGCTTAGCACTCGGTCAACTCGAGTGCCAGAGAAGACCCGGCGGGGGTGGGTACGGGGGCGAGCGCGGGGGTGAGTACGGGGCTGAGCACGGGGGTGGCACGGGGGTGAGCAGGGGGTGAGCGCGGGAGACCGGGACGGCGCCCGAGCCGCGCATGCGAGGATCGGCCGGTGGACCTCGAGGGCATCTCGGCGCTGCTGACCGAGCGGGGGTGGGCCCTGCTCGAGTCCCTGCCGCCGTACGACGAGCACGAGGCCATGGTGCTCGGCGAGCGGCTGCGGGCCGCCGGCCACCCGCCGGCGCTGGTGTCGGCCGCGCTCACCCAGTCGCGGCTGCGCGCGGCCGCCCGGCCCAAGTTCGGGCCGTTCGCCGACGGCATGCTCTTCACCCCCGCCGGCCTCGAACAGGCCACCCGCCTGCAGGTCGCGGCGCGCCACGCCCAGCGCTTCTCCTCCGCCGGCGTCGAACGGGTCGCCGACCTGGGCTGCGGCATCGGCTCCGACGCCATGGCGCTCGCGACCTTCGACCGCGAGGTGCTCGCGGTCGAACGCGACGAGCTGACGGCCGCCGTGGCGACGATGAACCTGCGGCACTGGCCCGAGGCCGACCGTCCGCTGCGAGGACGCGACGACCACCGACCTCGCGGGCATCGGCGGTGCCTTCGTCGACCCGGCGCGGCGCACCACCTCGGGCAAGCGCCTGCTCGACCCGCGCGACGGCTCGCCGCCGCTGTCCTTCGTGCTCGACCTCGCCGGCCGGCTCCCGGCGGTCGGCCTCAAGACCGCTCCCGGCATCCCGCACCACCTCGTGCCCGAGGGAGCCGAGGCGCAGTGGATCTCCGTGGCCGGCGATGTGGTCGAGGCCGGCCTGTGGTTCGGGCTGCTCGCCCGCGAGGGCGTGCGGCGGGCCGCCCTGGTACTCCCGGCGGACGGCGACGAGAGTGTCGCGCCCGTCGAGGTGACCGACGCCGGCATGCCCGAGGCGGAGGCCGGGCCGGTCGGGTCCGTCCTCTACGAGCCGGACGCCGCCGTCATCCGCGCCGGTCTCGTCGGGCAGGTCGCCGCCGCGGTCGGCGGCCGGCTGCTCGACCGGACGATCGCCTACGTGACGGCCGACAAGCTCGTCCGCACCCCGCTCGCCACCGCCTACGCGATTGAGGACGTCTTCGGGTTCCAGCTGAAGTCGCTGCGGACCTGGCTGCGCGACCGCGGCGTGGGCCGTCTGACGATCAAGAAGCGCGGCACCGCGGTCGAGCCCGAGCAGCTGCGCCGCCAGCTGCGCCTCGACGGCGAGAACGAGGCGACGATCGTGCTCACCCGGGTGGCGGGCCGGCAGTCGGTGCTCGCCGTCCGGCCGGTGCGCTGAGGCTGTCGAGCCAGAGCTCGGCGTAGCGGTCCCCCTCGACGCCGAGGGCGACGTCGACGAGGGCGGCGGCGATGCCGTGCGGGTCGTGCCCGTGGTCGCCGGCCCAGTCGCGCTGGTCGACGATCGTCTGCCCGCGCGTGAACGATCCGGTGAGCTCCACCCGGACGGGCAGGCGCCGTGTCGCCAGCCCTGAGGGGTCGAGCACCGCGCACACCGCACCCGCGTCGCCGATCGTCGCGTCGTCGCCGCCGAAGCGCTCGCACTGGAAGAGCAGGAGCCGGCCGGCGAGCCGGGACGACGGGTCCTGCGACGCCGCCAGCTCCTGCGCACGCGCCCGCGTCACGCGGACGTCGTAGAACACGTCGAGCCCGTACATCGTCACCGGCACGCCGAGCTCGGTGGCGGCGTCGAGCACCACGGCAGCCGCCTCGGGGTCGTGGAACAAGTTGAACTCCGCCGCGGCCGTCGCGTTGCCCACCCGCGCCGCCCCGCCCATGAAGACGATCCGCTCGAGCCCCCGGGCGGCCTCGGGGTACGTGCGCAGCAGCAGGGCGACGTTGGTCAGCGGCGCCAGCGGCACGAGCGTGATCCGCTCTCCCCGGTCGGCGGCGGTCGTCAGGACGTCGCGGAGCAGCTGGACGGCGTGCCGTGCGTCGGGCCGCGTCCGGGGCGCAGGCAGGCCGAGGTCGCCCATCCCGTCGTCGCCGTGCACGTGGCGGGCCGGCCGCGGCGCCTCGAGCAGCGGCCGTTGCGCGCCGCGGGCGACGGGAACGTCGGCCCGGCCGGCCGCCTCGAGGACGGTCAGGGTGTTCCTGACGACGTCGTCGACGGGCGCGTTGCCCGCGACGCAGCTGACGGCGCGCAGGTCGAGCCCGGGATGGCGCGCGGCGAGCAGCAGCGCGCAGGCGTCGTCCACGCCGGTGTCGACGTCGAGCACGACGGGGATCGGCCGACCGGTCACGCCGCGAAGGCTACGGCCCGCGGGGATGTCGAGGGTGCGGCGTCAGGCCTGAACGGTCGTCACCGGGAGCGACGAGTCGATGCCGACGTCGAGCGCCGACGGCGGCCGGCCGGCCGAGACCAGCAGGGCGCCCAGTGCGGCCACCATCGCGCCGTTGTCCGTGCAGAGCCCCGGCCGCGGCACCCGCAGCTCGATCCCGGCCGCCTCGCAGCGTTGCGCCGCGAGCGCCCGCAGCCGCGAGTTCGCGGCGACGCCCCCGCCGATGAGCAGGTGCCCGACGTCGTTCTCGCGGCACGCGGCGACGGCCTTGCGGGTCAGCACGTCGACGACGGCCTCCTGGAAGCTCGCGGCGACGTCCGCGACGGGCACGGCCTCGCCGGACGCCTCCCGCCGCTCAACCCAGCGCGCCACCGAGGTCTTCAGACCCGAGAACGAGAAGTCGTACCGGTGCCGATCGAGATCGTGCTGGGCACTGAGCCCCCGGGGGAAGTCGATCGCCGCGGCGTCGCCCGTCGCCGCCTGCCGGTCGATCCAGGGGCCGCCCGGGAACGGCAGGCCGAGCAGTCGCGCGACCTTGTCGAACGCCTCGCCGGCGGCGTCGTCGATGGTCCGGCCGAGCGGGCGGACCTCCGCGGTCACGTCGGGCACCAGCAGCAGCGAGGAGTGGCCGCCCGAGACGAGCAGCGCCATCGCCGGCTCGGGCAGCGGCCCGTGCTCGAGGGTGTCGACGGCCACATGCGCCGCCAGGTGGTTGACCCCGTGCAGCGGGACGCCGAGGCCGAGGGCCAGCGCCTTCGCGGCGGCCACGCCGACGGTCAGCGCGCCGGCAAGCCCCGGCCCCGCGGTCACCGCGACCGCGTCGACGTCGTCCAGCCGCACCCCCGCCTCGCGGCAGGCGCGCTCGATCGTGGGGACCATCGCCTCGAGGTGGGCGCGGCTGGCGACCTCGGGGACGACGCCCCCGAACCGGGCGTGCTCCTCGACCGAGCTCGCGACGGCGTCCGCGAGCAGCCGCTGCCCGCGCACCAGGCCGATCCCGGTCTCGTCGCACGACGTCTCGATCCCGAGGACCAGCGGTTCGTCAGGCATCCCCGCCTCCTCCCCGGGCTCGTCGGGCTCCCCGGGCTCATCGGGCTCCCCGGGCTCATCGAGCTCCTCGGGCTTTCCGCGCTCCTCGGGCCCCTCGCGCTCGTCGGCCGGCCGCGGCAGCGGCCGGAGCCGCATCACCCACGCGTCGACGTCGCCGGGCTGGTAGTAGCGCCGCCGGATCGAGATGCGCTCGAATCCTTCCCGCGTGTACAGCGTGATCGCGGCGGCGTTGTCCGCGCGGACCTCGAGCAGCAGGCTCCTCGCGCCGCGGCGGGCGGCCTCGTCGACGAGCGCACGCAGCAGCAGGGTGCCGAGGCCACGGCCCTGGGCGGCCGGCGCGACGCCGATCGTCTGCACGTCGGCCTCGGTGCCGGCCGCCAGCAGCCCGGCGTAGCCGGCCGGCTGCCCGTCGGGCCCCTCGGCGACGACGTACCAACGGGTGGCGCCGCCCGCGAGCTCCGACCAGAACATGCCCGCCGTCCACGCGGTCGGCCCGAAGAGGGCGGCGTCCAGGGCCTGGACCGCCTCGACGTCCCACCAGCGCATCGGCCGGAGCCGCACGCCGTCAGCACCCCCGGCGCCCTCGGAAGCCTCGGCACCCCCAGCAGCGATCCCGCCCGGTCGCGCCTCGGCCGCCGTCATCGCAGCACCCGCTTGCGCTCGGCGGGGGGCGCGGCGTCGGGGCGGCGCAGGTACAGCGGCTCGGGTGGCAGCAGGCCGGCCCCGCCGGTGCTCAGGGCCCGGACGGCGACCTCGGCGACCGCCCCCGCGTCCACATCGAGCGGGCCCGGTGCGGCTGCCACGCTCGGATGGAGCGTCGCGCCGCGGCCGAAGACGCGCACGCCTGGCGGCAGTCCGCCCGGCACGGTGACCTCGGGCCCGGCGAGGCGGCCCGGCGACGGTACGTCGACGTCGGTGTCGTCGGCGGCGTACAGGGCCCAGTAGAGCTCGCGGCGGCGCGCGTCCGTCGCCACGGCGAACCGCTCGCCCGGCGTCACTCCCGCCTCGGGCGAGCCGGCGACCTGCAGGGCGAGCGCGTCGAGCGAGCACACCCCGTGCACCGGCACGCCGAGCGCCAGGCCGAGCACGCGGGCCGTCACCACACCCGCGCGCAGGCCGGTGAACGGCCCCGGCCCCACCCCGACGGCCACGCCGGTGACGTCGTGCCGCGAGGCCCCCGCCTCGGCGAGCACCGCCTCGACGGACGGCGCGAGCAGCTCCGCGTGCCGGCGCGGGTCGACCGTCGAGCGGCGGGCGAGCACGCGGGACCCGTCGTGCAGGGCCGCCGTCACGGCGGCACCCGAGGTGTCGAGGGCGAGGAGCAGGATCGAGGGTCGCTGCGCGGGCCCCCGGCCCGGGCCGTCCGTCACGGCGGGCCGCTCGTCACCGCGGCAGGCCCACGCCGTGCCAGCGGGGCCCGAAGCCGGTGATCTCGACCGTGCGGGGCTCGTCGCCGTCGACCGGGGCGACGTCGGCCCCGCCGTCGTCGTCACCGCGCGGGCGGCGCAGGCGCACCTCGAGGCGGTTCGCCGCCAGGTCCTCCACCAGCCCCTCGCCCCATTCGACGACCGTCACCGAGTCCTCCAAGGACGCATCGAGGTCGAGGTCGTCGACCTCGGCGAGCGACGTCAGCCGGTAGGCGTCGACGTGCACCAGGCTCGGTCCGCGCCCGAGCGGGGGGTGCACCCGCGCGATGACGAAGGTGGGGCTCGTGATCTCCTCGCGGACGCCGAGGCCGGCGCCGATGCCCTGGGTGAGCGTCGTCTTGCCGGCACCCAGGTCGCCGGTGAGGACGACGAGGTCGCCGTCCGTCAGCAGCGCCGCGAGCTCGCGGCCGAGCTCGCGCATCGCCTCCGCGCTCGGCACGGCAAGCCGTGCCGCGACCGCCGGAGTGCCGTCGCGGTGCGCGTGCTCGGCGCGGTGGGCTCCGCTCACAATCTCTCCTCGCTTCATGCCGCCCTCATGCTGCCCCGTCGCGCCGACGGCCCCTTCGGCGCACCGGTGTCACCGTACGTCGTGAGGGTGTCACGCGCTGGCGCTCCTCGGCTGTCGGCGCGGCCGATCGTTCGGCACGCTGCACGAGGTCGAGGAGGTGCATGGTGACGACCTCGGGGTGCTCCAGCATCAGCAGGTGGCCGGAATCGCGGACGACGACGTGCTCGGCCCCCGGCAGCCGGCGCACGATCTCCTCCGAGTGGGCGACGGGGGTGAGCAGGTCGCGGTCGCCGACCATGACGAGCACCTCGTGTCCGTCCAGCGTCGCCAGGGCCGCGATCTTGTCGTGCGTCGCGAACGTCGGCAGGTAGTCGGAGATCACCTCGAGCCGGGTCGCGGCGATCATGTCCGCCGCGAACCGGACGAGCTCGGCCGAGACCGGCGACGCGAAGGAGTAGCGGCGCACCAGCAGCGCCTCCAGGTCGCTGCCGATGCGCCGGCCGCGCTCGACGATCCCCGCCTTGCGCGTGAGGGCCCGCACGGCGCTCGGCGCGATCCGCTGAAAGGCGGGCCCGATGCCCGGCAGCCCGAAGTCGACCCGGTCGAGGCCGCCCGCGCTGGTGGACACGAGGGCGACGCCGATCACCCGGTCCTCGAACAGGCGCGGGTCCTGCTCCGCGAGCGACATCACGGTCATGCCGCCCATCGAGTGTCCGACGAGCACGAGGGGCCCGGTGGGCGCCAGCGCCTTGATCACCCGGGCGAGGTCGCGCCCGATCTGGTCGATGGTGGCGGAACCGTGCGGGCCGGTCGCTGACCTCCCGTGGCCGCGCTGGTCCCAGAAGACGAGCCGGTAGCGGCCGCGCAGAACCTTGCGCTGGAAGTGCCAGGAGTCCAGCGACAGCGCGTACCCGTGCGAGAGGACGATCGTGGGGCGCCCCCCACCGGCGGGGTCCGCATCGTCGGCAGCGTCCGCATCGTCGGCAGGGTCCGCATCGCCGGCGACGCCGTCCGGCAGCTCGTCGACCTCGGCGTGCAACAGCGTGCCGTCGTCCGCCTCGACCGCGACGGGCGGTGCGTGCAACGACCCGAACGCCTCGCCGTCCTGCGGCCCGGCCGAGGGCCGCAGCTCGCGGCCGACCGCGGCACGCTCGGCCGCGAGCCCCAGAGCGGCGCCGACGCCCGCCGCCACCAGCCCCACGCCGAGCGAGACCAGGCCCTGCGACCCGCCGGGGACCCTCACCATCGCTCCTCCCCGTCCCGCGTACCGCCCGCCACCCCGGCTGCACCTTCGGACGGCGGGCCGTCACCCGTCGCACCGGCAGCCGCGGTGCCGACGTACAGGCGAGGCACGCGGGCGCCGATCCTCGTCACGATCTCGTAGTCGATGGTGCCCGCCGCCCGGGCCCAGTCGGTCGCGCTCGGCGCACCGGCCGGCTCACCCGCGGCGGGGTCGCCGAAGAGCACCGCCACGTCGCCGATCGCGACGTCCGCACCGGGCCCGAGGTCGACGACCACCTGGTCCATGCAGACCCGGCCGGCGACCGTCACACGCCGGCCGCCGACCAGGGCGGGGCCTGCGCCCGAAGCCTGCCGCGGCAGGCCGTCGGCGTAACCGACCGGCAGCAGCGCCAGCCTGGTCGCGCGGCGGGTCGTGTAGGTGTGCCCGTACGAGACGCCGGCGCCGGCCGGCACGTCCTTGACCATGGCGACCCTCGCGAGCAGCGTCATCGCGGGGCGCAGGCCCAGCTCGGCCGCGCCGACCAGGTCGGGCGCCGGCGAGAGCCCGTACACCGCGATGCCGGGCCGGACGGCGTCGAAGCGGGCCCGCTCGTCGAGCACGGTGGCCGCAGAGTTCGCCATGTGCCGCAGCGGCACGGCCAGACCGGCGCGTTCGACGGCCGTGACGCTGGCCTCGAAGGCCTCCCGCTGGGCGCGCACGCTCGGGTGCTCAGGCTCGTCCGCGCAGGCGAAGTGCGAGAAGACACCCGTGAGCTCCACGGCACCCTCGGCCACCAGCCGGGCCGTCGCGGCGACGAGCTCGCCCCAGTGCTCGGGCCGGCAGCCGTTGCGGGACAGCCCGGTGTCGGCCTTGAGCTGGACAGCGGCCGGGCGGCCGGCGGCCCGGGCGGCCACGGCGACCTCCTCCAGCGTGCCCGCGGCGCTGACGCCGATCTGCACCCCGGCCCGCACCGCCTCGGCGTAGCAGTCGCCCGGGACGGTCAGCCACGCGAGGACGGGCGCCTCGACCCCCGCGGCGCGCAGCTCCAGGGCCTCGCGCAGGTGGGCGACACCCAGCCATCCGGCGCCGCCGGCGAGCGCGGCGCGGGCGACGGGCAGCATGCCGTGGCCGTACCCGTCCGCCTTGACCACGGCCATCACGGCCGCGCCACCGGCGTGTGCACGCAGGGCCGCGACGTTGGCGGCGACCGCGTCGAGGTCGACGACGGCCGCGGCCACCAGCCCCTCGGGGAGCGAAGGTCGGCGCGCGGGAGCCACGGCGGGAGCGACGGAGGTCATCACCGCCAGTCTCTCAGGCTCGCCCGACGACGAAGGTCCAGCCGGACAATAGACAACCACGGTTGACCATCTGCGATAGTCGACCGAGATGGTCAATCTCGTTGACCAGTTCGGCGCCCGAACGTCGGACGTCCCGAGATCCAGGAGCCCCCCGTGCCCGTTCTGCCGAGCCCACCCGCCCACACGCACCAGGTCCCCGGGACACGCTTCACCTCGCTGGCCACGCCGAGCCGTGGCTCGGCGGAGAACAGCGTGTGGATCGTCGAGATCGCCGCCGGCACGGTGGCGACCCCGCACGAGCTCACCCGGGAGGAGGTCTTCGTCGTGCTCGAGGGCACCGCCGACGTCCTGATCGGCGACGAGCGGTCACAGGCACGTCCCGGCGACGCGATCGTCGTCCCGCCGGGGTTGCCGTTCGAACTGCAGCCCGCGACGGGCTCCGACCTGCGGGCGATCTGCGTGCTGCCGGTCGGTGGCAGGGCCGTGCTCGGCGACGGCACCACGTTCCCCCCGCCCTGGTCGCTGTGACCGCTCCCCGGGGCGTGCCGCTGGCCCGGTTGTTCGCGACCGCCTTCCGCGACCTGATCGAAGGACTGCACGAGGGGCTCGCCGAGCGCGGCTGGGGCGAGCTGCGGCCCGTGTACGGCTTCGTGCTGCTCTCGGCCAGCACGGCCCCGACGTCGGCCTCGCAGGTCGCGGCCCTGCTCGGCACGAGCAAGCAGGCGGCGGCGAAGCTCCTCGAGCAGATGGTCGCCCTCGGCCACCTGGAGCGGGGGCCCGACGAGCACGACCGGCGGGTGGTGCGGGTGTCCCTCACCGAGCGGGGGCGGCACCTGCTGAGCGACGTCGAGACGGTCTACGCGGGGCTCGAGGCGCAGTGGGCGGAGGTCATCGGCGCGGACGGGGTCGAGCGGCTGCGCGCCGACCTGGAGGCCGTGCTGCGGGCCCGGCACGGCGGCGAGCTGCCGGCGGTCCGGCCGACCTGGTGAGAGCGAGGTGCCGTCAGAGCGCCAGCAGCGCCGCGATGGTCGCCGGCACGGCCGCCGCGACGTCCGAGGCGAGGATCGGACCGCCCTCGCTCGCACGGGTGGCCGCACGACCGTGGACGTCGGCAGCCAGCACCGCCGCGTCTGCCGGAGGCAGGCCGGCAGCCAGCAGCGCGCCGAGGATCCCGGCGAGCACGTCGCCGGCTCCGGCGGTCGCCAGCCAGGCCGGCGCCTGCCGTGCCGTGCGCACCGGGCCGCCGCCCCCGGCCGGAACCACCACGGTGGTCGCCCCCTTGAGCAGCACCGTGGCGCCGGTCGCCCTGGCCAGCTCGCGAGCGGCCGCCAAGGGGCTCGCCTCGACCTCGGCCCGCTGCACCTCGGCGCCGCCGCGCACGGTGGTGAGCAGGCGGGCCAGCTCGCCGGCGTGCGGGGTCAGCACGTGGTGCCCGGCGAGCGCGGCTCGCAGACCGGCGTCGGAGGCGAGCAGCGCGAGCGCACCCGCGTCGACGACACACGGCAGCCCGGAGGCCAGCCCGTCGCGGACGGCGTCCGCCTGGCCGTCGCCCGCGTCCGGGTCGACGCCCGAGCCGAGCGCCCAGGCCTGCACCCGGCCCGATCCGACCACGGCCTCCGGCCAGTGCAGCCGTACCTGCTCGGCGGGGTGGTCGGGCCCGACGTAGCGGACCATGCCCGCGCCGGCTCGTAGCGCTCCGCCGACCGCGAGCACGGCGGCACCGGTGTACGCCGGCGAACCCGCGACGACGCCCACGACACCGCGCCGGTACTTGTCGGCCTCCGGCCCTGGCACGGGCCACGCGGCGGCGACGCCGGCCGCCGTCGGCTGCTCGACGGCCGGCGGCACCGACGCGAGCAGCGGCAGCAGGCCGATGTCGACGAACTCGACGCGCCCGGCCGCCCGGTCGGCCGGAGGCAGCAGCAGGCAGGGCTTGGGGGCCCCGAACGTGACGGTGACGTCGGCGACCACGTGCCCGCCGGGCGTCTCGCCGGTGTCGGGGTCGACCCCGCTCGGGAGGTCCACCGCGACCACGACGGGCCGGCCCGGCGTTCCCGCCCGTGGCAGCGCCGCCATCATGCTCGCGGCCGGCTCCCGCAGCCCGGGTGATGCCGCCGAGGCCGACGATCCCGTCGACGACCAGGTCGGCGCCGGCGAGCAGGGCGCCCGCGGCGCCGGGCTCCGCCTGCCGGCCGCCCGCGGCCAGCAACGCGGCCAGCCCCCGCTGGTGCACCACCCCGCCGAGCCGGACGGCCTCCACCCGTGCCCCCCTGCGCGCCAGCCGGGCCCCCGCCCACAGCGCGTCGCCCCCGTTGTTGCCGGCCCCGACGAGCAGCACCACCCGTGACCCGGTCACACGACCGCGCCGCGCCCTCAGCTCACGAGCGCACACGGCGGCCAGGCCGGCGGCCGCGCGCTGCATGAGGGCACCCGGCGGAGTGCGCGCGAGCAGCACGTCCTCCGCCGCGCGGACATCGGCCACACTCCAGGCCCGCACCCGAACGCTGGCCGTGCCCCCGCTGACCGTGCCGCCGCTGCCCGTCACGCCGCCCTCCGTCGACAACCGGTGGAGCGGCGCGTCACTCGACCGTGACGGACTTGGCGAGGTTGCGGGGCTGGTCGACGTCCAGGCCCTTGGCGGTCGCGAGCTCGCACGCGAACACCTGCAGGGGGACCACGGTGACGAGCGGCGCCAGCAGCGTCGGCGTCTGCGGCACGCGGATGACCTCGGTGGCGTAGGGCACGACCTCGTCGTCGCCGTCCTCGGCGATGACGATCGTCCGCGCTCCACGGGCGTTGATCTCCTGGATGTTGGAGACGACCTTGCTGTGCAGGGAGTCGCGACCGCGCGGCGACGGGACGACGACGAAGACCGGCTGGCCGGCCTCGATCAGCGCGATCGGGCCGTGCTTGAGCTCGCCGGCCGCGAAGCCCTCGGCGTGGATGTAGGCGAGCTCCTTGAGCTTGAGCGCACCCTCCATGGCGACGGGGTACCCGACGTGCCGCCCGAGGAAGAGCACCGAGCGGGTGTCGGCCATCCAGCGGGCCATCTGCCGCACCTGCTCGAGCCCGTCGAGCACCTTCTGGATCTTGTCGGGCATGGCGTGCAGCTGGCGGAGCATCTCGTGCACCTCGTCGGCGTACTTCGTGCCGCGCAGCTGCGCCAGGTAGAGCCCCAGCAGGTAGCAGGCCGTGATCTGAGCCAGGAACGCCTTGGTCGACGCGACCGCGATCTCGGGGCCGGCGTGCGTGTAGAGGACGCCGTCGGCCTCCCGCGGGATCGTCGAGCCGTTCGTGTTGCAGATCGCGATGACCCGGGCGCCCTGCTCGCGGGCGTGCCGCACCGCCATGATCGTGTCCATCGTCTCGCCGGACTGCGAGATGGCGACGACGAGGGTCTTCTCGTTGACGACGGGGTCGCGGTAGCGGAACTCGTGCGAGAAGTCGACCTCGACGGGGATCCGGCACCAGTGCTCGATCGCGTACTTCGCGACCTGGCCGGCATAGGAGGACGTGCCGCAGGCGATCACGACGATCTTGTCGATGCTCCGGAGCACCGTCTCGTCGACCCGCAGCTCGTCGAGCACGAGCCGGCCGGCATCGTCGCTGCGCCCGAGCAGGGTGTCGGCGACCGCGTGCGGCTGCTCGTTGATCTCCTTGGCCATGAAGCTCGGGTAGCCGCCCTTCTCGGCGGCCGCGGCGTCCCAGTCGACGTGGAAGTGCTTGCCGTCGACGGGGGCGCCGTCGAAGTCCGTGATGGTGACCGAGTCCGCCGTGATCGTGACGACCTGGTCCTGGCCGAGCTCGATCGCGTCCCGGGTGTGGCCGATGAACGCCGCGACGTCCGAGCCGAGGTAGTTCGCGCCGTCCCCCACCCCGACGACGAGCGGCGAGTTGCGCCGGGCACCGACCACGACGCCCGGGGCGTCGACGTGCACGGCGAGCAGGGTGAAGGCGCCCTCCAGGCGGCAGGCCACCGCGCGCATCGCCTCGCCCAGGTCGGCGTGCTTCGCGTACGCGGCGGCGAGCAGGTGCGCGGCCACCTCGGTGTCCGTCTGGCTGGTGAAGTCGACGCCCGCCGCCTGCAGCTCGGCCTTCAGCGGCGCGAAGTTCTCGATGATCCCGTTGTGGATGACCGCCACGGTGCCGTCACCACCGAGGTGGGGGTGGGCGTTGACGTCCGTGGGAGCGCCGTGGGTGGCCCAGCGGGTGTGCCCGATGCCGGTCACGGACGGCGGCAGCGGCTCGCTCTCGAGCACCTCCTCGAGGCGGGCCAGCTTGCCCGAGCGCTTCGCGGTGACCAGCCCGGCCTCGGTGAGGAGCGCGACGCCGGCCGAGTCGTAGCCGCGGTACTCGAGCCGGCGCAGTCCCTCGAGTACGACGTCCAGGGCCTGCGGCGCGCCGCCCTGCACGGCGCGCGCCGCAGATCCCGCGTAGCCAACGATTCCGCACATGGGCGCCAAGACTACCGGGGCGCCCGCGGCGGCACCGGCAGCGAGCGCCTGCCGCCATCGCCTCGCCTCCGCTTCGATCGCATCGGGCGGCACAATGCGTGACGTGCCGACCCGACCCGAGCCCTCGCCGCGCGCCACGGAGGTGGCGCACGCGGGGCCCGTGAGTTCGCCGTACGCGGAGTTCGACCGGGCGACGTGGAGCCGGCTGCGCGCCAGCACCCCCCTCACGCTCACCGAGGCCGACCTCGAACGGCTGTCGGGCCTCGGCGACCGGATCGACCTCACCGAGGTCGAGCAGGTCTACCTGCCCCTGTCGCGCCTGATCGGCCTGTACGTCGGCCGGCACCGAGGGCCTGCACGCGGCGACCTCGACGTTCCTCGGAGAGGCCGTCGAGCGGACCCCGTTCGTCCTCGGCATCGCCGGGTCGGTGGCGGTGGGCAAGTCGACGACGGCCCGGATCCTGCGGGAGCTGCTCTCGCGCTGGCCGGGGATGCCGCACGTCGAGCTGGTCACGACAGACGGCTTCCTGCTGCCGAACGCCGAGCTGGAGCGGCGCGGGTTGCTGCAGCGCAAGGGCTTCCCGGAGTCCTACGACCGGCGGGCGCTGCTGCGATTCGTCATCGACGTCAAGTCCGGCGCCGACGAGGTGCGCGCCCCGGTCTACTCCCACCTCAGTTACGACATCGTGCCGGGCGCGAGCGTGGCCGTCCGGCGCCCCGACGTGCTCATCGTCGAGGGCCTCAACGTGCTCCAGCCGGTCCGCCCTGGCACCGACCGGCCCGGCGGCGACCGGCCGGCCGGGTCGCGGTGAGCGACTTCTTCGACTTCTCCCTCTACGTCGACGCCCTGACCGACGACGTCCGGCACTGGTACGTGCAGCGCTTCCTGCGGCTGCGCGAGACCGCCTTCAGCCGCCCCGAGTCGTACTTCCACCGGTACGCCTCACTCAGCGACGAGGAGGCCGTGCACACCGCGGAGCACATCTGGACGACGATCAACGAGCGCAACCTCGTCGAGAACGTGCTGCCGACCCGGCCGCGCGCGACCCTCGTGCTGACCAAGGGTGCCGACCACGCCGTGCAGCGCATCCGGCTGCGCAAGCTCTGACCGACCCGCCAGGAGACGCGAGTGATCAACGTGCGGCTCGTCGTGCCGGCCCGGCTCACGCCCGGGGTCACGACCTTCCTGCGTGACCTCGACACCGTGACGCACGTCGTGGTCATGCCCGGCGCCGCGGTCTCCCCCGAGGGCGACGCGATCGCCTTCGACTCGGCACGCGAGGCGGTCTCGACCGTCCTCGAGGGGCTGCGCGACGTGGGGTTCGACGCCGACCGCGACGACTGCGTGGTCAGCCTCGAGGAGGTCGACGCGCCGTCACGCCGGGCCGCGCTCGCGGAGCGGGCGGCACCGGGCTCCCCGGACGACGCCATCGTCTGGGAGCTGGTGCTCGGCCAGGCCCGGGCCAACGTGGCGACGTCGTGGTCGTACTACGCGTTCCTCGCCCTGGCGACCACCATCGCGGCGGTGGCGGTGGTGACGGACTCGGCGGTGCTCATCGTCGGCGCGATGGTGGTGGGCCCGGAGTTCGGCCCGGTCAGCGCGCTCGCCGTCGGGCTCGTGCTGCGGCGCTGGTGGCTCGCCCGCGAGGCCTTCCGCCTGCTCGTCCTCGGCTTCGCGGCGGCGATCGCCGTGACGGCGCTGCTCGCGCTCGTCGCGCGCGCGGGCGGCTGGATCTCGGCCGCGGACCTGCTGAGACCCGCGGCCGCTGACGACGTACATCTGGCGCCCCGATCGATGGTCGTTCGTCGTCGCCCTGCTCGCGGGCGCCGCCGGGGTGCTGTCGCTGACGGCGGGGCGGTCCAACGCCCTCGTCGGCGTGTTCATCTCGGTGACCACCGTGCCCGCCGCCGGCAACCTCGCCCTTGCCCTGGCGCTCTGGGTGCCGAGCGAGATGGCGGGCTCGGCGCTCCAGCTCGGCGTGAACCTCGCCGGGATGACGGCCGCCGGCGCTGTCGTGCTGTCGGTGCAGCGACTGCTCACCCGCGGCCGCGAGAGCCCGGCCGGTGCGGAGGCGACCGTCCTCGACCAGCCGTGACCCTCATCCCTCCCCGGCCACACCCCTGCCGGCCCTGTGCCGAGAATTCCTTGATCACGGGGAGTCAGAGGGAGAGGCGCGCCTTGACGACGTCGGCCAGGCGGTCCGCGACGAGGCGGGCGTGGTCGGGGTCGGCGGCCTCGACCATGACCCGCACCAGGGGTTCGGTGCCCGACGGCCGCAGCAGGACGCGGCCGGTGTCACCGAGGTCGGCCTCGGCGGCGGCGACGGCCTCCGCGAGAGGCGCGTCGGTGTCGGCCCTCGCCTTGTCCACACCCGGGACGTTGACCAGCACCTGGGGCAGGCGCTCGACCAGCGCGGCGAGGTCGGCCAGCGGCCGGCCGGTCGCCGCCACGCGGGCGAGCAGCTGCAGGGCGGTGAGGATGCCGTCCCCGGTGGTGGCGTGGTCGAGCATGACGACGTGCCCGGACTGCTCGCCGCCCAGGCTGTAGCCGCAGCGGCGCATCTCCTCGAGGACGTACCGGTCGCCGACCGCGGTCTGCACCGTGCGGATGCCCGCCCGCTGCATGGCCAGGCGGAGCCCGAGGTTGCTCATGACGGTCGTGACGAGCGTGTCCTCGCGCAGCACCCCGCGCTCGCGGAAGGCCATGGCGAGGATCCCCATGATCTGGTCCCCGTCGACCTCGCGGCCCTCGGCGTCCACAGCCAGGCACCGGTCGGCGTCGCCGTCGTGGGCGATGCCGGCGTCGGCGCCGTGGGCGGTCACGGCCTCCTTCAGGGGCGTGAGGTGCGTCGACCCGTAGCCGTCGTTGATGTTGAGCCCGTCGGGCTCGGCGCCGATGACGACGACGTCCGCGCCGGCCTCGCGCAGGGCCTTGGGCGCGGCCAGGCTGGCGGCGCCGTGGGCGCAGTCGACGACGACCTTCAGGCCGTCGAGCCGGTTCGGCAGGCTGGTGAGAAGCCGCGCGACGTAGCGGTCGGTGGCGTCGGGGAGCGGGCGGACGCGGCCGACATCCGCTCCGGTCGGGCGCTGCCAGTCCTCCCCCATCCGGGCCTCGATCGCGTCCTCGACCTCGTCGGGCAGCTTGTGGCCACCCTTGGCGAAGAACTTGATCCCGTTGTCCGGCATGGGGTTGTGCGACGCGGAGAGCACGACGCCGAGGTCGGCGCCCGTGTCGGCGACCAGCCCGGCGACGGCCGGCGTCGGCAGGACGCCCGCGTCGTCGACGTCGACGCCGGCGCTGGCGAGACCCGCGACGACGGCCGCGGCGAGGAACTCCCCGGAGGCCCGGGGGTCACGACCGACGACCGCGCGCGGGCGGTGCCCGGCGAAGACGCCGACCTCGCCGAGCACGTGGGCGGCCGCCACCGCGAGGTCGAGGGCCAGCTCGGCGGTCACCTCCCGGTTCGCGGTGCCCCGCACGCCGTCAGTGCCGAAGAGTCGCCCCACGCTTCCTCCGATGCTCGCTCGCCGTGTCGCACGGATGCCGATGACCGCCGGGCGAGCATGCCACCCGAACCTGGGGAAACCCAAAGCGCGACCGGCCCCGGGCGACGCGCGCTCGGGGCCGGACCGGACAGGAGCCGGCGTCAGCGCTTGCTGTACTGGGGCGCCTTGCGCGCCTTCTTGAGGCCGGCCTTCTTGCGCTCCTTGACGCGGGCGTCGCGCGTGAGGAAGCCCGCCTTCTTCAGCGAGGCGCGGTTGGCCTCGAGGTCGATCTCGTTGAGCGCGCGGGCCACGCCGAGGCGCAGGGCGCCGGCCTGACCGGACGAGCCGCCGCCGTGGATGCGGGCGATCACGTCGAAGCGGCCCTCGAGGTCGGTGACCTTGAACGGGTCGTTCACCAGCTGCTGGTGCACCTTGTTGGGGAAGTACTCCTCCAGGGTGCGGCCGTTGATCTTCCACGAGCCGGCGCCCGGGATGAGACGCACACGGGCGATGGCCTCCTTGCGGCGGCCGGTGGCCGCGCCGGGGGCGGTGATGCTCGACCCGCCGCCGCGGGTCTCGGGCGTGCTGGTGCTGTAGCTGCTGGGGGCGTCCTCGTCGGGGAGGTCGCCCTCGATCTCGGGGCTGGTCTCGGCCACTGTTCTCCTTGTTGCTGGCTGACGGTGCGGCAGGAGGCCCGTGGCCTACTGGGCGACCTGCGTGATCTGGAAGGGCTGCGGCTGCTGCGCCGCGTGCGGGTGCTCCGGGCCGGCGTACACCTTCAGCTTGGACAGCTGCTGGCGGCCCAGGGTCGTCTTGGGGATCATCCCACGGACGGCCTTCTCGACCGCCCGCTCGGGGTGCTTGTCGAGCAGCTCGACGTAGCCGACCGAGCGCAGACCGCCCGGGTAGCCCGAGTGCCGGTAGGCGCGCTTCTGCTCGCGCTTCGAACCCGTGAGGGCGACCTTGCCGGCGTTGATGACGATGACGAAGTCACCGGTGTCGACGTGCGGGGCGAAGATCGGCTTGTGCTTGCCGCGGAGGAGCGTCGCGACGTGGGTGGCGAGTCGGCCGAGGACGACGTCGGAGGCGTCGATCACATGCCAGCGCCGCTCGATCTCGGCGGGCTTGGGGGTGTAGGTGCGCACAGTCGTAGCCTTCGTCCTCAGTCGCAGGTGGTGTCGCCACGGCCCCGCTGGCGCCGCCCGCGATGGGTCGCGGGCCTGCGCGGACGCAGGGGCACAACGACCATTCAGGCTACCGGTGCGCGGACGGAGGGTCAAAACGCGTACGCGGCAGGTCGTCCCGCCCCGCTCCCGGGCCCCAGAGCTGCTCGTTCCAGCGGCGCCACCCTTCCGCCGAGCTCGGCCTCCAGTGGCGATACGTCCATGGCCCGCGATCGGTGACGCCGGCCTGCTCGTCGCGCCACGTGCGCCAGTAGTGGTGGTCGCGCTCGAGGTCCTCGGGCAGGTGCGCCGGGAACCGCCGACCTCCCCGGTCGACGACGCCGGCCTGGTCGAGAGGCAACGCGGACGCCGCCGTGAAGGGGCTCCCGTCGTCGCGGAGCACCGCCAGACGCAGCCCGACCACACCCAGAACGGCCCGCAGCGGCGCGACGCCGACCACCGCGCTCTCGCCCTCGATCCGCGCCACCGTGGCGACGGACAGGCCGGCCCGCCGCGCCAGCTCGCGCTGACTGAGGCCGCGCTCGCGGCGACCTGCCCGCACCGCGAGGGCGAGCAGCCGGTAGAAGGGGGGTTGGCTCATCCCGCGAGCCTGCGCGACGGCGAGCGTCCGACGCGAGCACGTCCCGCCGTCCCTGTGGACAGCGGTGCGTCCGCGCCTCCTGTGGACGTCACCGCCCGGCGCCGCCAGGCCCGGGCCCCTCCAGGGCGGCCCGCCCTCAGCCCCCCGCCGCCAGCGCCCCGCCGCCAGCCGAGCGCAGCCCCCGCCGCGAGCCGCCAGCCCCCGCGCCGCAGCCGCCAGCCCGGGCCACCTCGTTCGCGTTGCTGTGCACTGCTTCAAGGGCGTGAAGCAGTGCACAGCAACGCAGGAGTATGCGTGGCACCGGCGCCACGGCGGCCGCGAACCCCGGAGCACGGGACAGCGCGCACCCGGCGCCGGGTCCTGACGAGACTCCGGGTCAGCGGTCGCGGGCGACGCGCGCCTCGTCCCAGACCGGCTCGTCGGCCTCGTAGACCCGCCCGTCCGCGCCGAACACGAGGAAGCGGTCGAACGAGCGGGCGAACCAGCGGTCGTGGGTCACCGCGACGACGGTCCCCTCGAAGGCGTCGAGGCCCTGCTCGAGCGCCTCGGCGGAGTCGCAGGTCGAGGTTGTCCGTCGGCTCGTCGAGCAGCAGCAGCGTCGCGCCCGAGAGCTCGAGCAGCAGGATCTGGAAGCGCGCCTGCTGGCCGCCCGAGAGCGAGTCGAACGTCTGCTCGGCGGCTCGGGCCAGCTCGTACCGGTCGAGCGCGCGGCTGGCGGGCTCCCGCGGCATCCCGTCCCGGTGGGCCGTCGCCGCGGTGCAGGACGTCGAGCAGCGTGCGCCCGCGCAGCTCCGGGTGCTCGTGGGTCTGGGCGAACCAGCCCGGCCGCACGCGGGCACCCAGCCGCGCGACCGCCGGTGTGCGCGACGGGCGGCGACGCACGAGCTCGTCGACGGGCCGGTGCTCGCACGTCGGGATCGGAGCCGCCGGCGGCCAGCAGCCGCAGGAAGTGCGACTTGCCCGAGCCGTTCGAGCCGAGCACCGCCGACCCGCTCGCCGAACCACACCTCGAGGTCGAACGGGCGCATCAGGCCGGTCAGCTCGAGCTGCTCGCAGACGACGGCCCGCTTGCCCGTCCGGCCTCCGCGCAGCCGCATCGTGACGTTCTGCTCGCCGCGGCGTCTCCAGCGGGCGGCCCGGCCTCCTCGAACCTGCGCAGCCGGGTCAGCGCGGCCTGGTAGCGCGAGGCCATGCCGTCGTTGTAGGCGGCCTTGGTCTTGTACATCAGCACGAGCGCCTTCAGCTTGGCGTGCTCCTCGTCCCATCGCCGGCGCAGCTCCTCCAGCCGCGCGTTCCGCTCCGCGCGCGCCTGGTGGTAGGTGGCGAAGCCGCCGCCGTGCGTCCAGGCCGTGGCGCCGGCGGGGCCCGGCTCGAGCGTGACGATCCCTGGCGGCGCGGGCGAGGAGCTCCCGGTCGTGGCGAGACGAGCAGCACCGTCTTCGGCGTCTCCCGCAGCCGCTCCTCGAGCCAGCGCTTGCCCGGGACGTCGAGGTAGTTGTCGGGCTCGTCGAGCAGCAGCACCTCGTCGGGCCCGCGCAGCAGCGCCTCGAGCACCAGCCGCTTCTGCTCGCCGCCCGACAGCGTGCGCACCGGCGCGGTACTGCGCGCGCTCGAACGGCGATGCCGAGCGCCGCCGTGTGCACACGTCCCAGAGCGTCTCGGCCTCGTAGCCGCCGGCGTCCGCCCAGTCGGCGAGCGCCTGCGCGTACCGCAGCTGGGTCGGCTCGTCGTCGACCTCCATCATCGCGAGCTCGGCGGCGTCGAGGGCCTGCGCGGCGGCGCGGACCCGCGGCGGGGCGACCGAGACGAGCAGGTCGCGCACCGTGGTGTCGTCCCGCACGGAGCCGACGAACTGCCGCATCACCCCGAGGCCGCCGCTGCGCGCCGATCGAGCCCTCGTGCGGCTCGAGGTCGCCCGCGACGATCCGCAGCAGCGTCGTCTTCCCCGTGCCGTTGGGGCCGACCAGCGCGACCGTGGCACCCTCGCCCGACCCGGAAAGTCACGTCACCGAGCAGCGGCCGGCCGTCGGGCAGGGTGAAGGAGATGCCGTTGACGTCGACGTGGCCCATGCACGCCAGTGTGCAGGCCGGATCGCCCGCTGCGCTCGGGAGTTTCCGCCGCGGCGCCGATGCCAGCGCGTCGTCAGGAGCGGCCGAGGGTGGGTCGCTCCGTGGCGTCGCGCTCGATGCGCCGCGTCGGCCTCGTCTGAGGTCGACCATGTGCATCGCCGCCTCCTCCGCGCTGGCCGCGCGCACCGTCGATGCCGACGTCGTAGCCGACGAGGTCCTTCTCGGTGTCGCCCGTGCCGCCGGCGTCCGGGTCGACCAGGCGCCCGGCGCGGGCGTCGCCCACCTCGCCGTCGTCGACGATGCCGTACTCGAACACGTCGTCCGGCACGTCGCCCGAGCCGTAGTCGATGTCGTCGGGCACGTCGCCCCCTCGCCCGCGCGGATCGCCGGGCTCGCCCTCCACGAGGTCGACCTCCATGTTCGGGTCGGGCTCCTCCTCCGCGAGGCGCTGGTCGAGGGTCTCGCCCTGGCGCTCCTCGGCGAGCGTCGTGCCGAACTTGTCCAGCGCGACGGGGCGCTCCGGCGGGGAGTACCCCTGCTCGAGCACCTGGTCCATGCCGTCCTCGGCCAGCTCGTCCTCGGGATTGATGATCCCGTCCTGGTCCTGCTCGTAGTCGTCGCGTTCCCAGATCCCGTCGGTCACGCCGTCGAGGCTTCCACCGCGCGGGGCCGATGGCCAGTCCAGGATCCGGCGAATCACCCGACGGACCGCCAAGATGCTCCTGTGACGCTCCGAGACCTCGGCCCGCACCGCCTGTCCCCCGTCCGGGCGGGCTACCTGGCCGCCGCCCACACCGCACTCGAACTCCTCGCCGCCCCCGACGTCGCCGCCCGCTGGGACGAGGCCAGTGCGCTCGAGGGGATGGCCGTCGCCGACCTCGCCGGCCACCTCGCGCTCTCGGGCGTGCTGATCGTCGAGCAGCTCCTCGACGGTCCCGACCCCGCTGCCGGCGAGACCACGACCGCCGGGGGCTACTTCGGCAGTTTCACCAGTGCTGTCGATCCCGGCAGCGAGCTCAACGCGGCCGTCCGGGAGCGCTCGCACGAGGTGGCGAGCCGCGGCCGGGACGCCGTCGTCGAGGCGGCGGCCGACGCCCTCGAGCGGCTCGCGGACCGGCTCGTGAGCGAGCCCCCAGGCCGCCAGGTCGTCTCGCGTGGCTACGCGCTCACGCTGGAGGAGTTCCTGCGGACCCGCTCCGTCGAGCTGGCCGTGCACGTCGAGGACCTCGAGCTGTCCGTCGGGCTCGGCCCCGGCCTCACCGCCGCCGACCCGGTGCCCGAGGCTCCCGACGACGTCGTCGCCGACGCGATCGACGTCCTGGTGGCCGCGGCGGTGGCACGCCACGGCGCGGCCGCCGTCCTGCGCGCCCTGACCCGCCGCGAACGCGACCACGTCGACGCCCTGCACGTCCTCTGACCAACACCTTTCTCGGTGATCAAGGAATTCTCGGCCGCGTCGGTAGTCGCGCGGGTTACTGGCCCCGGCCGAGAATTCCTTGATCACCGGGAGGAGGGGGACGAGGGAGGAAGGGACGGCGGCGGGGTCGGCGGGAGGGTGCGGACGGCGCGGGCGGCGGCGGCGCGGGCGGCGAGCTCGTCGTCCGGGGGGTAGACGACCTCCTCGAGCACGAGCCCGTGCGGCGGCGCGACGACGCACACCGGGGTCGCGCACGCCCGGCAGCGAGCACCGCCGCGGCCACTCCGGCGGGCGCCGGCCGTCGCCGACGGCGGCGGCCGCCGCCGACGAGCGCGCGCACCATCGAGTGGCAGAAGGCGTCGGCCACGACGCGGGCGACCAGCGAAGCCGTCGGCGTCCCGGGCCCAGGAGTACTCGAGCAGGGTCCGGATCGTCGTCGCGCCCTCGCGCCGCCGGCAGAACGCGGCGAAGTCGTGCAGGCCCGACCAGCGCGTCGGCAGGCGGCGTCCATCGCCTCGGACGTCGAGCGGGCGCGCTGCCAGGCGGCGACGTCGCGCCGGCGCAGCGGCGGCACGCCGGCCGGGTCGTCGCAGACGCGGTAGGCGTAGCGGCGGCGCAGCGCGGAGAACCGGGCGTCGAAGCCGGGCGGCGGCGACGGCGGCGCCGGTGCACGCGCACGTCGGGCGGCAGGACGCCGCTCAGCCGCCGGCACCGAGCGCCGCCGCGGGCGGCGCGGTCCGCCGGCCCGGCAGCGCCGCCCAGGCGCCCAGCGGGAGCGTCGACGTGGCACACCTGGCCCGTGGCGTGCACCCCGGCGTCGGTGCGGCCCGCGACGACGAGCCGCGGGCTCCGGCGGCAGCCGCAGGACCGTGGCGAGCGCCGCGGCGAGCACCGCCTGCGACCGTGCGGCGGCCGGGCTGCGGCGGCCCAGCCGGAGAAGTCGGTGCCGTCGTAGCCGAGGTCGAGCCGGACGCGCGGGACCCGCCCCGCCCCGTCCCCGGCTCGGGCGACGGGCGCGGACGGTCGCCGGGTGCGTGCGGCGGTCGTGCTCAGTCGCGTCAGGCCTCTGCCCGTCGGTCGACGTCCTCGGCCGCCGCGTCGTCGCGCCGCCTCGCCGGCGACCGGCGAGCCTCCGTCGGCCGTCGGCGGTCTCGGCCGGCCTCGGCCATGCGTCGGCTCGTCTCACCGGCGCCTCGTCCGGCGGTCTCGACGGCCTCGGTGCCGTCGATCGCGACGCCTCGTCGGCGGCCGTTCGTCCGTCGGCGAGCGTGGCGTCGGCCGGCCTCGTCCGCGGCCTCGGTCCGCTCGTCCGTCGGTCTCGACGGGCGCCGGCGCGGCCGCGGCCTTCGCGGCCGGCGGCGTCGTGGCCGCGCGCTGGGTCGCCGCCTCGGCCTCGCGCGACCGTGGCTGCTCGCGCCGTCAGCGGCTCGAGGACCAGCTCGATGACGGCCATGGGGGCGTTGTCGCCCTTGCGGGAGCCGATCTTGGTGATCCGGGTGTAGCCGCCCGGACGCTCGGCCATCGCCGGCGCGATCTCGGTGAACAGCTCGTGGACGACGCCCTTGTCGCGGACGACGGTGAGCACCCGGCGGCGCGCGTGCAGGTCACCGCGCTTGGCGAAGGTGATGAGCCGCTCGGCCAGCGGGCGCAGCCGCTTGGCCTTCGCCTCGGTGGTGGTGATCCGGCCGTGCTCGAACAGCTGGCGTGGCCAGGTTGGCCAGCATCAGCCGCTCGTGCGCCGGGCCGCCGCCGAGGCGCGGACCCTTGGTGGGCGTGGGCATGTCTGTCGTTCTCCTCGAGTCGAGGCCAGGCCGCGCCGAGCGGTGCCGGCGGGTGGCGGCGGTCGGGTGCCGTCAGAGCTGCTCGTCCTCGGCGAAGCGACCTGTCGTCGTCGGCGCCGAAGCTGTCGACGACCAGGCGCGGGGTCGAACCCGGGCGGGCTGTCCTTGAGCGCGAGGCCCATGCCGGCGAGCTTGGCCTTGACCTCGTCGATCGACTTCGCACCGAAGTTGCGGATGTCGAGCAGGTCGGCCTCGCTGCGGGCGACGAGCTCGCCCACGGTGTGGATGCCCTCGCGCTTGAGGCAGTTGTAGGAGCGGACCGTGAGGTCGAGCTCCTCGATCGGCAGCGCCAGGTCGGCGGCGAGGGCGGCGTCGGTCGGCGACGGGCCCATGTCGATGCCCTCGGCCTCGACGTTGAGCTCGCGGGCCAGGCCGAACAGCTCGACCAGGGTCTTGCCGGCGCTCGCCATCGGCGTCGCGCGGGCTGCATGCGACGGCTTGGTCTCGACGTCGACGATCAGCCGGTCGAAGTCGGTGCGCTGCTCGACGCGGGTCGCCTCGACCTTGTAGGTGACCTTGCAGCACCGGCGAGTAGATCGAGTCGACCGGGATCCGGCCGATCTCCTGCGTCGCCGGCTTGTTCTGCGCTGGCGGAGACGTAGCCGCGACCGCGCTCGACGGTCAGCTCCATCTCGAGCTTGCCCTTGCCGTTCAGCGTGGCGAGGTGCAGGTCGGGGTTGTGCACCTCGACACCGGCCGGCGGCGCGATGTCGGCGGCGGTGACGACGCCCGGGCCCTGCTTGCGCAGGTACATGACGACCGGCTCGTCGTGCTCGCGAGGAGACGACGAGCTGCTTGATGTTGAGGATGAGGTCGGTGACGTCCTCCTTGACCCCCGGCACGGTGGTGAACTCGTGCAGGACGCCGTCGACCCGGATGCTGCGTCACCGCGGCACCGGGGATCGAGGACAGCAGCGTGCGGCGCAGGGAGTTGCCGAGGGTGTAGCCGAAGCCCGGCTCCAGCGGCTCGATGACGAACCGGGAGCGGTACTCGTCGACGGACCTCTTCGGTCAGCGTGGGGCGCTGTGCGATCAGCACTGTGTGTTCCTCTCTCGCGGACGCCCGCTATATGACGTCCGACGAATCACGCCGGCCCAGTCCGGTCCGGCCACGGGAGGCCGGACGCCGGGTACTTACTTCGAGTAGAGCTCGACGATCAGCTGCTCCTGGACCGGGGTGTCGATGACCTGCCGCGCGGGAGCGCGTGCACGAGGATGCGCATCCGGTTCGGGATGACCTCGAGCCAGGCCGGCACGGTGCGCTCGCCGGCCGTCGGCGCGGGCCATGATGAACGGGCGTGAGCTCGAGGGAGCCTCGCGGACCTCGACGATGTCGTTCTCGCTGACCCGGTAGCTGACGGGATGTCGACCTTGTCGCCGTTGACCAGGATGTGGCCGTGCCGCACGAGCTGGCGGGCGGCGTCGCGGGACTGGGCGAACCCGGCGCGGTAGACGACGTTGTCCAGCCGGCGACTCGAGGATGCGCAGCAGGTTCTCGCCGGTCTTGCCGGAGCGTGCGGTTCGCCTCCTCGTAGTAGCCGCGGAACTGCTTCTCGAGGACGCCGTAGATGCGCGCGCGCTTCTGCTTCTCGCGCATCTGGAGCAGGTACTCGCTCTCCTTGGTGCGCGCGCGGCCGTGCTCACCCGGCGGGTAGGGACGGATCTCGATCGGGCACTTCGGCGACTCGCACTTGGCCCCCTTGAGGAACAGCTTCGTCTTCTCGCGACGGCAGCGCTTGCAGTCGGCGCCGGTGTAACGCGCCATGTGGCTCTGTCTCCTCGTCGTCTGGTCGGGCGCTCAGACGCGGCGGCGCTTGGGCGGACGGCAGCCGTTGTGCGGCGCCGGGGTGACGTCCTGGATCGACCCGACCTCCAGGCCGGTGGCCTGCAGCGAGCGGATCGCCGTCTCGCGGCCGGAGCCCGGACCCTTGACGAACACGTCGACCTTGCGCATGCCGTGCTCCTGGCGCGGCGGGCGGCGGCCTCGGCGGCCATCTGCGCGGCGAACGGCGTCGACTTGCGCGAGCCCTTGAAGCCGACCTGGCCGGCGGACGCCCAGGAGATCACGTCGCCCGGTCGGGTCGGTGATCGAGACGATCGTGTTGTTGAACGTGCTCTTGATGTGGGCGTGCCCGTGGGCGACGTTCTTCTTCTCCTTGCGGCGCACCTTCTTGGCGCCGCGCCTGCGGCTCTTGGGAGGCATGCTGGAACTCCTGGGGGAGGTGGTCGGTCCGTCCGGTCAGTCGGTGACCTGCTGACTGGGGCGGACTACTTCTTGCCGGCCTTCTTCTTGCCGGCGATCGTGCGCTTCGGGCCCTTGCGGGTGCGGGCGTTGGTGCTGGGTGCGCTGGCCGTGCACCGGCAGGCCGCGGCGGTGCCGCAGACCCTGGTAGCAGCCGATCTCCACCTTGCGGCGGATGTCGGCGGCGACCTCGCGGCGCAGGTCACCCTCGACCTTGTAGTTGGCCTCGATGTAGTCGCGGAGCTTGACCAGCTCCTCGTCGCGCGAGGTCGCGTGACCCGGCAGGTCGGGGTTGACGCCGGTCGCCGCCAGGATCTCGCTGGGCGCGGGTGCGGCCGATGCCGAAGATGTAGGTGAGCGCGACCTCGAGCCGCTTTTCGCGCGGGAGGTCGACGCCGACGAGGCGTGCCATGCGGTGCTCCTTCGGTTCGTCGGAGGTCTGGCGCAGCACCGGCTCCCGGGCCGCCCTGACGAGGGCTCCGGGTCCCCGGCCTCCGCTCCGGGGGTGGCGTCCCGCGGTGCCGGCGTCGGTGCGCGCGTGGCTCGTGGGTCGGCGTGCTGCGGAGCTGCGTGCGCGTGCCGGGGAGCGGTCTGCTCAGCCCTGGCGCTGCTTGTGGCGCAGGTTCTCGCAGATCACCATGACCCGCCCGTGACGGCGGATCACCTTGCACTTGTCGCAGATCTTCTTGACGCTCGGCTTGACCTTCATGGTCTCCGGTGACTTCGTCGTGCGGCGTGCGTGTCGACCGGGCGTGCTACTTGTAGCGGTAGACGATGCGACCGCGGGAGAGGTCGTACGGGCGGAGCTCCACCACCACCCGGTCCTCGGGGAGGATCCGGATGTAGTGCTGGCGCATCTTGCCGCTGATGTGGGCGAGAACCTTGTGACCGTTCTCAGCTCGACCCGGAACATCGCGTTCGGTAGAGACTCGACCACCGTGCCCTCGATCTCGATGACCCCGTCCTTCTTGGCATGTCCTCCGCATTCCTTCGGACCGCGCTCGGTCGACTCGATGGCGGCCGTGGTTGACCGTTCGACCCACGGGCCGACGGTGTCCGTCGGGTCGCCAGACCAGCCGCGGGGCCACGGAGGACGTTGATGCACGTGAGCCGATCGATGAGTCTACGCCAGTCGGCGCGCAGCGGCGAAATCGGCCCTGGAAGCCCGCCGGCTCGGACGCGCTCGGTCCGGCCAGGCAGGGGGCGACCCGTCGACGCCGAGCGCGGCGAGCGCGGCCTCGCCGCCGTCGCGGGCCGTCAGCACCCATGGCCCCGCTCGGTCAGGGCGACGCTGTGCTCCCAGTGCGCGGCCCGGGAGCCGTCGGCGGTGACGACCGTCCACTCGTCGGGCTGGACCCGGGTGTCGGGCTCCCCGATCGTCAGCATCGGCTCGATGGCCAGGCACATCCCGGCCTCCAGCTTGCGGCCCCCGCGCCCGGGTGCGGTAGTTGAGCACGTGCGGCGCCTGGTGCATCTCGGTGCCGATGCCGTGGCCGCCGTACTCCTCCGACGATGCCGAAGCGCGCCGCCGACGTAGGTCCTCGACGGCCGGCGCCGATGTCGACCAGGCGGTGCCCGTCGGCGATGGCGGCGATGCCGTGCCACATCGCACTCTCGGTGACCTCGACCAGGCCTCGTCGCCGGGTCGGCGTCGGGGCGCCGTCGGGGCCGACGACGGCCGTGAAGGCGGCGTCGCCGTGCCAGCCCGCCGAGGATCGCCCCGCAGTCGACCGAGACGATGTCGCCGGCGCCGCAGCACCCTCGGCGCCCGGGATCCCGTGCACGACCTCGTCGTTGACCGAGATGCAGGTGGTCGCCGGGTACGGCGGCCGGCCGTAGCCGAGGAACGACGGCGTCGCGCCGGCGGACACTGATCACGTCTCGGCGATGCCGTCGAGTTCGAGGGTGCTGACCCCGGGCGCGACGCGCGGCGCGGACGGCGTCCAGGGCGTCGGCGACGACGAGCCCGGCCGCGCGCATGAGGCGCATCTGGTCGGCGGTCTTGAACTCGATCCGCTCGCTCGCCGGCAGACACGCCGCGCGTCAGCCGGCGGCGGCTGCAGGGCGGCCGTGATCGCGCGTCGGTGACGTCGTCCATCGGCGCCCATGCCGTCGACCGGCACCAGCAGGCCGCGCTCGCCGTAGACGTCGACCAGCGGCGCGGTCTGCTCGGCGTAGACCGTCCTGGCGGTGGCGGATCGACGTCCTCGGTGTCGTCGGCGCGGCCCTCGCTCGTCGGCGCGCTGGCAGCAGGCGGCGCACGACCTCCTCGACGTCGACCGTGAGCTCGATGACCGGTCGAGCTCGGCGCCGAGGCTCCGCCAGCATGCGCGTCGAGCGCGTCGACCTGGGCCAGGCGTGCGCGGGTAGCCGTCGAGCATGAAGCCGCGGCGCAGTCGGGCTGCGGCCGAGCCGGTCCCGCACCATGTCGTTGGTGACCTCGTCGGGCACCAGCTCGCCGTCGTTCATGTACGCTGGGCGAGCCGGCCGAGCTCGGTGCCCCCTGGCGATGTTCGCGCGGAAGATGTCGCCGGTCGAGATCGGCGGGGACGCCGCAGGTGCGCGGCCAGGCGCTTCGCCTGCGTCCCCTTGCCCGCCCCGGGCGGGCCCGAGCAGGACCAGCCTCACCGCAGGAACCCCTCGTAGTGGCGCTGCTGGAGCTGGGACTCGATCTGCTTGACGGTCTCGAGCCCGACGCCGACGACGATCAGGATCGAGGTGCCGCCGAAGGGGAAGCGCTGGTCGGCGTTGAGGGCCACGAGCGCGATGATCGGGATGAGGCTGATGACGCCGAGGTAGACGGCGCCCGGAAGCGTGATGCGGGTGAGCACGTAGTCGAGGTACTCGGCGGTCGGCCGGCCGGCCCGGATGCCGGGGATGAAGCCGCCGTACTTCTTCATGTTCTCCGCGACCTCGTCGGGGTTGAACGTGATCGCGACGTAGAAGTACGTGAAGAAGAGGATCAGCAGGAAGTACGCGAGCGATGTAGACCGGGTGGTCGCCGCGGGTCAGGTTCGCCTGCGACCCAGGTCACCCAGCCCGCGGTGCTGTTCTGCTGGAACTGCGCGATCAGCGCCGGCAGGTACAGCAGCGAGACTGGCGAAGATGACCGGGATGACGCCGGCGGTGTTGACCTTGATCGGGATGTAGGTGCTGGTGCCGCCGTACATCCGCCGGCCGACCATGCGCTTGGCGTACTGGACGGGGATGCGGCGCTGGGACAGCTCGACGAACACGACCAGCGCCATGATGACGAGCCCCAGCCGCACGACGATGAGGAACACGTCGAGGCCGTTGCTGCTGCGGATGTTCCACAGCGACCCCGGGAAGCCCGCGGCGATCGAGGTGAAGATCAGCAGCGACATGCCGTTGCCGACGCCCTTCTCGGTCGACGAGCTCGCCGAGCCACATGATCAGGCCGGTACCGGCGGTCAGCGTCACGATCATGATGAGGATCGTCGAGAGGCTGTCACTGGGGACGAGGTCCGCCTGGCAGCTCTGGAACAGGCCGCCGGGATTGCGGGCGATCGCCACCAGCGTGGTCGACTGCAGCACCGCCAGGCCGATGGTCAGGTAGCGCGTGTACTGCGTGAGCTTGGTCGTGCCGGCCTGGCCCTCCTCCTTCAGCGCCTCGAACCGCGGGATCACCACGGTGAGGAGCTGGATGATGATGCTCGCCGTGATGTACGGCATGATCCCCAGCGCGAAGACCGACAGCTGCAGCAGCGCACCACCGCTGAAGAGGTTGATGAGCGCGAGGCCACCGGAGGCGTCGGCGTTGGTGATGCACGACCGCACGGCCCGGTAGTTGACCCCGGGCAGGGGGACGAAGGACCCGAGCCGGAAGACGGCCATGATGGCCAGGGTGAACAGCAGCTTGCGCCGCAGGTCCGGCGTGCGGAACGCCCGGGCGAACGCGGAAAGCACGGATCCTCCTGGGCACCGCCGGTGCGGCGGCTCATGTGTCTGGTGAATACGGCGGTGCTCGGCGTGGGGCGGCGGCTCGGCGAGCGTGCCGGCGTCCTTATCCACGTCGCACCCGGCCTCGACCCTAACACCCCGCCTGCGGGCCTCGTGAGAGCGCGCGGGCGGCGCAACACCGCGGGCCCGGACGCGACGGCGTCCGGGCCCACGGTGCCGGCGCGGTGGCGCCGGGGTCACTCGGGTCAGAGCGTGGTGGCGCTGCCCCCGGCGGCCTCGATCTTGGTGCGGGCGGATCCCGAGAAGGCGTGCACGCTCACCTGCAGCGCGACGTCGACGTCGCCGGTCCCCAGCACCTTCACCGGGTGGCCGTCGCGGACGGCGCCCTTGGCGACGAGGTCGTCGACCGAGACGGTGCCGCCGTCGGGGTAGAGCTGGCCCAGCCGGTCGAGGTTGACCACCTGGTACTCCACCCGGAACGGGTTCTTGAAGCCGCGGAGCTTGGGCAGCCGCATGTGCAGGGGCATCTGCCCGCCCTCGAAGGCGGTCGACACCTGGTAGCGGGCCTTGCTGCCCTTGGTGCCGCGCCCGGCCGTCTTGCCCTTGCTGCCCTCGCCGCGCCCGACGCGGGTCTTCGCGGTGCGCGACCCCGGGGCCGGGCGCAGGTGGTGCACCTTGAGGGTGTGCTCCCCGCGGCCGGCTGGGCCGTGCCGCTCGTCTGTTCGGACATGTCAGTCCACCTCCTCGACGACGACGAGGTGCCGGACCGTCTGGACCATCCCGCGGATCTCGGGGCGGTCCTCCTTCACGACGACGTCGCCGATGCGCTTGAGACCGAGGCTGCGCAGCGTCTCGCGATGGCTGCGGATGCCCCCGATCTTCGACCTGGTCTGGGTCACCTTGAGGCGTGCCATCACCCGGTCACCCCTGCGCGGGCGCGCAGCAGCGCGGCCGGGGCGACGTCCTCGATCGGCAGTCCGCGGCGGGCCGCGACGGCCTCGGGCCGCTCGAGCCCGCGCAGCGCGGCCACCGTGGCGTGCACGATGTTGATCGCGTTGCTGGACCCGAGGGACTTGGACAGCACGTCGTGGATGCCGGCGCACTCCAGGACGGCGCGCACGGGGCCGCCGGCGATCACGCCGGTACCCGGCGAGGCCGGCTTGAGCATGACGACGCCGGCGGCGGCCTCGCCCTGGATCGGGTGCGGGATCGTGCCCTGGATGCGCGGCACCTTGAAGAAGTGCTTCTTGGCCTCCTCGACGCCCTTGGCGATCGCCGCGGGCACCTCCTTGGCCTTGCCGTAGCCGACACCCACGGTGCCGTCGCCGTCGCCCACCACGACCAGCGCGGTGAAGCTGAACCGGCGGCCGCCCTTGACGACCTTGGCGACACGGTTGATGGTCACGACGCGCTCGACGAAGGCGGTCTTCTCCGCGCCGGCGTCACGGCGGTTGTCGCGGTCGCGGCGGTCACGGCGACCGCCGGACTCGCCGCCACCGGTGGCGTTCGCGCCGGCGCCGGTGCCACCGCCGCGACGCTGGGGTCCAGCCATCAGACGTTCCTTCTCTCTCGCTGGTTCTGTCGGGCAGTGCTCGCAGGGCCCGTCGGACGGTCCGTCACAGTGACAGGCCGCCTTCGCGGGCGCCGTCGGCGACAGCCGCGACGCGACCGTGGTAGCGGTTGCCGCCGCGGTCGAAGACGACGGCGCCGATACCGGCTGCGCGGGCGCGCTCGGCGACGAGCTCCCCGACGCGTCGGGCCTTGGCCGTCTTGTCGCCGTCCAGGCCGCGCAGGTCGGCCTCCATCGTCGACGCCGACGCGAGCGTGAACCCGCGGGTGTCGTCGACGACCTGGGCGACCATGTGCCGGGACGAGCGGGTGACGACCAGGCGCGGACGCTCGGTCGTGCCCGACAGCTGCTTGCGGACGCGAAGATGGCGCCGCTTGCGGGCGGCGTCCGTGCCCTTGCCGGCACCGCCCCCGCTGCGCTTGATACCGATCGTCACTTCTTCTTGCCCGCCTTCCCGACCTTGCGCCGGACTTGCTCGCCGGCGTAACGCACACCCTTGCCCTTGTACGGGTCGGGCTTGCGCAGCTTGCGCAGGTTCGCGGCGACCTCGCCGACCTGCTGCTTGTCGATGCCCGCCACGCTGAAGCGGGTGGGCGCCTCCACCCGGAAGGTCACGCCGTCCGGGGGTTCGATCGTGATCGAGTGGCTGTAGCCGAGGGCGAACTCGAGGTTCGACCCCCTGGCGATGACGCGGTACCCGGTACCGACGATCTCGAGCTTCTTCTCGTAGCCCTCGGTCACGCCGAGCACCATGTTGGCGATGAGCGTTCTGGTCAGACCGTGCAACGCGCGCGAAAGGCGCTCGTCGTCGGGGCGCGTGACCAGCAGCGTGCCGTCCTCCTGCGCGACCTCGATGGGTGCCGCGACGGAGTGGCTCAGCTGGCCCTTGGGGCCCTTGACCGTCACCTGCGGGCCGTCGATCGAGACGTCGACGCCGGCGGGCACGGTGATGGGCAGTCTGCCGATGCGGGACATGCTTCTCCTCCTCTCGCTGGACCCAGGGTCACCAGACGAAGGCGAGGACTTCCCCGCCGACGCCCTTCTTGTTGGCCTGCCGGTCCGTGAGCAGGCCGGACGACGTCGACAGGATCGCGACGCCGAGGCCGCCCAGCACGCGGGGCAGGTTGGTCGACTTGGCGTAGACCCGCAGGCCGGGCTTGCTGATCCGGCGGATGCCGGCGATCGAGCGCTCCCGGTTCGGGCCGTACTTGAGGGTCACCGTGAGGGACTTGCCCACCTCGGCGTCGGCCACGGCCCACGACGAGATGTAGCCCTCCTGCTGGAGGATCTCGGCGATGTGGGCCTTGAGCTTGCTGTAGGGCATGTTCACGCTGTCGTGGTACGCCGAGTTGGCGTTCCGCAGCCGCGTCAGCATGTCCGCGATCGGGTCGGTCATCGTCATCGGGCTTCTCCGCCCTTCCTCGCCGGGGTTTCGAGCGCGGCCTCGGTCTGAGGCTCCTCGACCTGCGGCGTAGTGGTGATGCGCGGCAGGGGTGCCGCGCCCTTCTCGATCGTGAGGTCGGCCGGGACGTCGATCTTGACGGTCGGCAGCGCGTAGCGCAGCGTGACCCGGCCGGTGAACGGCATCGTGGAGCGCAGCGGCACCATCTCGAGCGTGGCCATCGCGGGGGCCCTCACCAGCTGCTCTTGGCGACGCCGGGGAGCTCGCCGCGGTGGGCCATCTCACGCAGGCAGATCCGGCAGAGGCCGAACTTCTTGTAGACCGAGTGCGGGCGGCCGCAGCGCTGGCAGCGCGTGTAGCCGCGGACCGCGAACTTCGGCTTGCGGTTGGCCTTGTTGATCAGAGCGGTCTTGGCCACGTCAGTTCTCCTTGAAGGGGAAGCCGAGCTTGCGCAGCAGCGCCCGCCCCTCGTCGTCCGTGCCGGCGGTGGTCACCACGGTGATGTCCATGCCGCGCACGCGGTCGATGCGGTCCTGGTCGATCTCGTGGAACATCGACTGCTCCACCAGGCCGAACGTGTAGTTGCCGCGGCCGTCGAACTGCTTGGGCGACAGCCCGCGGAAGTCGCGGATGCGGGGCAGGGCGGTCGACAGCAGCCGGTCGAGGAACTCCCACATCCGGTCGCCGCGCAGCGTCACGTGGGCGCCGATCGGCATGCCCTCGCGGAGCTTGAACTGGGCGATCGACTTGCGGGCCCGGGTCACCTGCGGCTTCTGCCCGGTGATCGCGCCGAGGTCGCGGATCGCTCCCTCGATGAGCTTGGAGTCGCGGGCCGCCTCGCCGACACCCATGTTGACCACGATCTTGACCAGACCGGGCACCTGCATGACGTTGGCGTAGCCGAACTCCGAGCGGAGCTCGCCGGAGATCTCCTGGCGGTAGCGCGTCTTCAGTCGGGGCGCGACCTTCGCGGGCCGCTCGACGGTCGTGGTCATCAGATGTCCTTACCGGAGCGCCGGGCCACGCGGATGCGGACGCGCTTGGTGCGCCCGTCCCGCTCGACCGTCTCGACGCGGATCCCGATCCTGGTCGGCTTCTTCGTCTCCCCGTCCACCAGCGCGACGTTGCTGATGTGGATCGGGGCCTCCTGGGTGATGATCCCGCCGGTCCTGCTGCCGCGGCCGGAGGTGCCCACCTTGGTGTGCTTCTTGATCCGGTTGACGCCCTCGACCAGCACCCGCTGGGTGTCGGGGTAGACGGCGATGACCTTGCCGGTCTTGCCGCGCTCACCCTCGATCTTGGTGCCGTCGGCGAGGGTCTTCGTCCGCCGGCCGGCGATCACCTGCACGGTGTCGCCCTTCTTGATGCGGTACTTGGCCATCTCTAGAGCACCTCCGGAGCCAGCGAGATGATCTTCATGAACTTCTTGTCGCGCAGCTCGCGGCCGACCGGGCCGAAGATGCGCGTGCCGCGCGGGTCGCCGTCGGTGCGCAGGATCACGGCCGCGTTCTCGTCGAACCGGATGTAGGAGCCGTCGGGACGCCGGCGCTCCTTCACGGTGCGCACGACGACGGCCTTGACCACGTCACCCTTCTTGACGTTCCCGCCGGGGATCGCGTCCTTGACCGTGGCCACGATGACGTCGCCGATCCCGGCGTACCGGCGGCCGGAACCGCCGAGCACACGGATGCAGAGGATCTCCTTGGCACCCGTGTTGTCGGCGACACGAAGCCGCGACTCCTGCTGGATCACTTCAGTACTCCTTCGTCACGCCGGTTCTCCGTGGAGCCTGGCGGAACTCGATGGGGACGCGACCCCCGCGCAGGGGTCGGCACGTGCTTACTTGGCGCGCTCGAGGATCTCGACGACGCGCCACCGCTTGGTGGCGGAGAGCGGCCGGGTCTCGCTGATGAGGACGAGGTCGCCCACACCGGCGCTGTTGGCCTCGTCGTGCACGTTCACCTTGCTGGTGCGGCGCAGGACCTTGCCGTACAGCGGGTGCTTGACGCGGTCCTCGACCTCGACGACCACGGTCTTGTCCATCTTGTCGCTCACCACGTAACCGCGGCGGGTCTTGCGGTAGCCGCGGACCGGGGCCTTCGGCTCGGTGGTGCTGGCAGTGTTCTCGGTCATCGCTTCACTCCTGCGGGCCGGCGGTGATGCCGAGCTCGCGCTCGCGCATGATCGTGTAGATCCGGGCGATGTCGCGGCGCACCGCGCGCAGCCGCCCGTGGCTCTCCAGTTGGCCGGTCGCCGACTGGAAGCGGAGGTTGAACAGCTCCTCCTTCGCCTTGCGCAGCTCCTCGAGCAGACGCTCGTCGTCGAAGCCACGCAGGTTCTCGGGAGCGAGGTCCTTGGACCCGATCGCCATCACGACTCACCGCCCTCGCGCCGGATGATCCGGCACTTCATCGGCAGCTTGTGGACGGCGCGGGTGAGCGCCTCCTTGGCCACCTTCTCGTTGGGGAACGACAGCTCGAAGAGCACGCGCCCCGGCTTCACGTTCGCGATCCACCACTCCGGCGAGCCCTTGCCCGAACCCATCCGGGTCTCGGCGGGCTTCTTGGTCAGCGGACGGTCCGGGTAGATGTTGATCCAGACCTTGCCGCCACGGCGGATGTGCCGCGTGATCGCGATACGGGCGCTCTCGATCTGGCGGTTGGTGACGTACGCCGGCTCGAGGGCCTGGATGCCCCACTCGCCGAACGTCACCGCCGTGCCGCCCTTGGCAGCGCCGTGACGATCGGGGTGGTGCTGCTTGCGGTGCTTCACCCGACGGGGGATCAGCATGGTCAGCCCTCCGATCCGTTGCTCTGACCGGTCGACGGAGCGGTCGTGCTCGCCTCGGGCTGCGCGGCGACGGCCGGCGCCGCGGGGGCGGCGTCCTGCCCGATGCCACCGGCGCCGGCGGCGTCGCGGCGGCCACCGCCGCCACCACCGTCACGGCGCGGCGGGCGGGCCCCGCCACGGCCGCCCGGGCCACCGGGCGCACCCTCGCGGCGCGGCGCGCGCGGCGCGGTGGCCTGCTCGCGGGCGAGCTCGCGCTGGGTCATGTCGCCCTTGTAGATCCAGACCTTGACGCCGATGCGGCCGAACGTGGTGCGGGCCTCGTACAGGCCGTAGTCGATGTTCGCGCGCAACGTGTGCAGCGGCACGCGGCCCTCGCGGTAGAACTCCGAGCGGCTCATCTCGGCGCCGCCGAGGCGGCCGGAGCACTGCACCCGGACGCCCTTGGCGCCGGCGCGCAGCGAGGACTGCATGCCCTTGCGCATCGCGCGACGGAAGGACACGCGGCTCGCGAGCTGCTCGGCGATGCCCTGCGCGACGAGCTGGGCGTCGACCTCGGGGTTGCGCACCTCGAGGATGTTGAGCTGCACCTGCTTGCCCGTGAGCTTCTCGAGCTCGGCCCGGATGCGGTCGGCCTCCGCGCCGCGGCGGCCGATGACGATGCCCGGCCGGGCGGTGTGGATGTCGACGCGGACCCGGTCACGGGTGCGCTCGATCTCGACGCGGCTGATGCCCGCGCGCTCCATGCCCTTCGACATGAGCTTGCGGATCGCCACGTCCTCCTTGACGTAGTCGCGATAACGCTGGCCGCCCTTGGTGCCGTCGGCGAACCACCGGCTCTTGTGCTCGGTGGTGATGCCGAGGCGGAACCCGTGCGGGTTGACCTTCTGGCCCACTAGCGGGTCCTCCCCTTCGTGGCGGCGGCGGCGGAAGCCGTCGCCCTGCTGGTCTGCCTGCTCGACTGGCTCGTCGTGCTGGTGGCGGCGGCCGCGCGGCCGGCGGCGCGGCCGGGCACGGTACCCCGCGGCGCCACCACGACGGTGATGTGGCTGGTCCGCTTGTTGATGCGGAAGGCACGCCCCTGCGCCCGCGGCCGGAACCGCTTCAGCGTCGGGCCCTCGTCGACGAAGGCGGTCTGCACGACGTACAGGCGCTCGTCGAACGGCTCGGACGCGGCCGCGGCCTTGACCCGTGCGTTGGCGATCGCGCTCTGCACGACCTTGCGGACGGTCTCGCTCACCGCCTGCGGCGCGAACTCCAGCACCGCGACGGCCTCGAGCGCCTGCTTGCCACGGATGAGGTCCACGACGCGGCGGGCCTTCTGGGGCGTGACGCGGACGTACCGCGCCTGCGCCTTGGCTTCCATCGCTGTCCCTTGCTCTCTACTCGGTGACGTACCGGTGGGCACCGCCGCGTCAGCGGCGGCGGCCCTTCCGGTCGTCCTTCTCGTGGCCGCGGAACGTCCGGGTCGGAGCGACTCGCCAGCTTGTGGCCGATCATCGCCTCGGTGACGAACACCGGGACGTGCTTGCGACCGTCGTGCACGGCCAGCGTGTGCCCGAGCATCTCCGGAACGATCATGGAGCGACGGGACCAGGTACGGATGACGTTGTGGGTGCCCTTGTCGTTCTGCGACTCCATCTTCTTCAGGAGGTGGTCGTCGACGAAGGGGCCCTTCTTCAAGCTTCGGGGCATGATCCAGGCTCCTGTCAGCGCTTCTTGCCGGTGCGGCGGCGGCGGACGATCATCGTGTCGCTCGCCTTGTTCGGGCGGCGGGTGCGGCCCTCGGACTGACCCCAGGGGCTCACCGGGTGGCGGCCGCCGGAGGTCTTGCCCTCGCCACCGCCGTGCGGGTGGTCGATCGGGTTCATCGCCACGCCGCGGACGGTCGGGCGCTTGCCCTTCCAGCGCATGCGGCCGGCCTTGCCCCAGTTGATGTTGGACTGCTCGGCGTTGCCCACCTCGCCGACGGTCGCCCGGCAGCGGGCGTCGACGTTGCGGATCTCGCCGGAGGGCATGCGCAGCTGCGCGTACGGCCCGTCCTTGGCGACGAGTTGCACCGAGGCGCCCGCGGACCGGGCGATCTTGGCGCCGCCGCCGGGGCGGATCTCGATCGCGTGCACGACGGTGCCGACCGGGATGTTGCGCAGCGGCAGGCTGTTGCCGGGCTTGATGTCGGCCGACGGCCCGTTCTCGATCCGGTCGCCCTGGCGCAGCCGGTTCGGCGCGATGATGTAGCGCTTCTCGCCGTCCTTGTAGTGCAGGAGCGCGATGCGGGCGGTGCGGTTCGGGTCGTACTCGATGTGCGCGACCCGGGCGACCACGCCGTCCTTGTCGTGCCGGCGGAAGTCGATCAGGCGGTAGCCCGCTTGTGGCCGCCGCCCACGTGCCTCTCGTGATGCGGCCGGCGTTGTTGCGGCCACCGCTCTTGGTGAGCGGGCGCACCAGCGACTTCTCCGGCTCGGACCGGGTGATCTCGACGAAGTCGGCGACGGACGAGCCGCGCCGGCCCGGCGTCGTCGGCTTGTACTTA
>CAWCCY010000030.1:0-42982 GCA_963794075.1 uncultured Actinomycetota bacterium | reverse complement strand
ATCCCGCCACCCGCCCCTCGATCCGCTCCGGGACCCTCGCCCGCCGGAGCGGGCGGCGGGCTCGCTTGGCCGACAGCAGCGCCTCGTCGGCGACGCCCAGCGCCTGCGGGCCGGGCGCGGCCGCGCCCACCGACACGGTGACCGCGAGGTCAGCGGCGAGGCGTGACCAGTCCACCCGCGCGACGGCCGCCCGCAGCACCCGCGCGGACCTCGCCGCGTCGGCGCCCTCGTGCAGCACGACGACGAACTCGTCGCCGCCGAACCGGGTGACGACGTCGCCAGGGCCCGTCGCGTCGCGCAGCGCGCCGGCCACCCTGCGCAGCACCTCGTCGCCGGTCTCGTGGCCGTACACGTCGTTGACGCCCTTGAAGTCGTCGACGTCCACGAACACCACGCCCGCGCCGCCTGTCGCGAGGAGCTCCTCGAGGCGGCGGCGGTTGCCCACCCCCGTCAGTGCGTCCTCCCAGGCGCCGGCCTCGACAGCGGCGAGGTGAGCGGACAGCTGGCCGACGCGGCGGCGCGCCAGGACTGCGTCGAAGCGCCCCTCGCGGTCACGGTGCAAGCGCACCAGGGCCCGGACGGCGACCTGCCGCCACCGCCGGGTGGCCTCGGACGGCCCGTGGCTCAGCTCGTCGAGCTCGGCCAGCCAGCCGGCCGCCACCCAGGCGACGACGGGTTCGTGCTCGAGCGCGGCCAGGTCGCGCACCTCGCGGGTGCGGGCGGCCGCCGTCCCGACGTCGCCCGTCCTGGCCAGGACCGATGCGAGCGCGAGCCGGGCGAGCAGCCCCTCCCGCGGTGGCGCGCCGGCGGCCTGCCGCTCGAGCAGGCCGGTGTCGACTCCCGGCACGCCGAGGCGCTGGTAGGCGAAGTGCAGCAACGCCTGGGCCTGCAGGAGCAGCCCGGGCGGCAGCCCCTGCTCGCGGCAGGCGCGCTCGGCGGCCAGCGCCGAGGTCGCGCAGTCCGCGAACCGGTGGTGGGCTTCGGCGGCGCGGCCGACGAGCTCGAGGAACAGGCCCCACAGACCCTGGACGACGCCGCGCTCCACCCGGGCCAGCGCACGCAGGTAGTCGTGGTGGGTCGCGGCGACGGTCTCGTCGAGCAGCCGCAGCGCCGGCCCGAACATCAGCGCGCCACGCACCGAGACCGCGAGGACCATCAGGGCGGATGCCCGGTTGTAGGCCCGGCCCGGGACGTCCACCAGCTCGTGGGCCTCGGCCAGGCTGTCGATCGCCGCCGCCGGCCGGCCGAGGTACACCAGGGCCATCGCGTGCAGGGCGAGGAACTTCGCCCGCCAGTAAGGACCGGCGTCGGGGTCGAGGGTGTCGAGGTGATCCTCGGTGGCGCGCCGCAGCCGCGACCAGCGGCCCTGCTGCGCGTGCACGAGGCAGCCGACGTACCGCAAGAAGCGCGACGTCTCGCGATCACCCGCGGGCTCGGTGACGAGCAGGCCGGCGGCGCAGGCGCGCAGCGCCTCGCGGGCCCGGCCGGCCACGTAGAGCTCGTGGGCCCAGTCGGACAGCAGGTCGAACGGCCCGAACTCCGCCACGACGGCCGGAGGCCCCGCGATGGTCGTCGCGACGGCGGCCGGCAGCGGGTCGGGCACCACGGTGAGCGGCCAGGGCGCCACCGGTGGGTACCGCGCGTGCTCGGTCCGTGGCGCCGGGGCGCGCGGCACGACGTGCACGAGCCCGTCCCGGCCGGCGCGCTTGGCCCTGAGCATGGCGGCGTCCGACGCGCGCAGCGCACCGGCCAGGTCGCGCCCCTCGCTGACGCCGACGCTGAGCGTGACGGGCCGGCCGCCGGTGAGGGGAGCCCAGTCGTACCCGCGCACCCGCTCGAGCAGCCGCTCCCCGACGGCGCGCGCGGTCGAGGCTCCCCGGACGAGGACGACGAACTCGTCGCCCCCGTACCGGACGACGACGTCCTCGGCCCGGCACGACGCCCGCAGCAGGCCGGCGACGCGCCGCAGCACCTCGTCGCCCACGCCGTGCCCGCAGCTGTCGTTGATGAGCTTGAACGAGTCGAGGTCGGCGAACACGACCGTCGCACTCGTGCCGCTGCCCGCCTCGTTCTCGAGCCGGCGCCGGTTGCCCAGCCCGGTGAGCGGGTCGAGCAGCAGCTCACCGGCGCGGCGGGAGCTCCGGCGGGCGAGCTCCTCGCGCAGGATCCGCTGCCGAAGGTCGGCGAGGCGGCCCTCGCGCTCCTGCCAGACGCGCTGCTGGACGGCGCGGGCGACGTCTCGCCAGCCACAGGGAGCCGCCGAGGCCGCGGAGCCGAGCGACGACCGCACGACCGTGCCGGTGACGGCGAGCGGCGGCTCGGCGAGCTCGTCGCGGGCGGTCGTCCGGGCGCCCTCCGCCAGCTCGGCGAGGGCCAGGTCGGCCAGCTCGGCCCAGACCCGCAGGTGCGCCCGCGAGCAGGCGGCACGGACGGCGGCGAGGAGCACGCGGGCCCGCTCGGTCTCCCCGTCGGCGGCCAGCGCCCGCGCGAGAGCCACCCGACCGGGCAGCCACTCGACCGGCGCCGCGCCGGGAGGCTGCGCGAGCGCGTCCTCGGCGCGCGCCCGGGCGAGGGCGTGCATGCCGGTGCGCTCGAGCGCGTAGACCTCCGCGGCGATCCCGCAGGAGACGAGGACGCCGTCGCCGATCGCCCGGCCGGTCGCGGCCAGCCGCAACCCGAGGGCCGCGAGCACGCGTGCACGGGCGGCGGCACCGTCGCCGTCGCCGTCGCCGTCGAGGAGGTCGAGGTGCGCGGCCCAGGTCAGTTCGACGGTGACGCGCCGCCGCAGGGCGGGGGCGATCACCGCGGGGTCGGTGCTCTCGGGGGCCGCGGCGAGCAGCCGGTCGAGCAGCTCCGCCGCCGCCTCGACCAGCAGCATCCGCTTCAGCGCCTCGGCGACGGCGCAGCAGGCCTCGACGTAGCCGGCGACATCCGCTTCGCCGGGCCAGGAGGTGTGGCGGACGGGGGCGCTCGGGGGCGGAGGCGAGCCGGCCGGGACCGGGACGGCGACGGCGGTGGTCTCGACGGTCGCGAGGGCCTCGGCGAGGGCGTCCAGCGCCGATGCGGCGTCGCCGGCCTCGTCGTGCGCGCACGCGAGGAGGGCGAGGACGAGCGGCCGCGTGTCGGCCGCGAGCTGTTCACCGGCGACGTCCGTGGCTGCCTCCGGGCCGGCAGCGTCGCTGTCGAAGGCATCGGGAGCGGCCCGGAACACCCCGTCGGCATGCGGGTCCGGATGCGCCCGCTCGGGGAGGTCGGTGAGCAGGGCCGAGGCGAGCCCGACGGCCTCCTGCGGCCGATCGAGGGCCAGCAGGGCCCAGGTGTGCAGGGCGAGCAGCCGCAGCGCCGCGTCCCGGTCGCCGATCCGGGCGGCGACGGGCAGCCCGGCCGCCGCGAGGGCGGCTGCGGCGCCGGCGTCACCGTGCACCAGGCACCGGCGCACGAGGCTCACCAGAGGGGCGAGCGGCCCTTTTCGCAGGCCCCCGCGGGCGACAGCTGTCCCGTTCTCCCCGGCCAACCTCGCTCCTTCGGGTTGCACCGAACGCTACCTCCCGAACACGCGGGGGGCACGGGCGTTCGCCCCAATGGCCCTACGGGGGCCTGTCGAGGGCTCGACGCACCAGGTGCGAGCCGCGTTATACGAGGTCGTCGACGTCGGCCCGGCCGTGTACCAAGCACCGCGTCGGCGACCGCGTCGTCGTCGCCTCGTTCATCGGCTGCGGCAAGTGCTGGTACTGCGGCACGACCTGGCCTCGGCGTGCGACAACACCAACACCAACCCGGCGATCCCCTAGAGCTGTGGCTCACGCTCCGGCTGGCATCTACGGGTACTCGCACGCGCTCTGCAGCTACATGCGCAGCCACGCGTAGTACATCCTCTTGCCGTTCGCTCTACGTGAACTCCTTCACTTTGCCCGATCTTGTCCCCTACTACCGCTTCTTTCTTCTCCTCTTACTCCTTCTCTACTTCTTTTACCTCTCTCCTAGCTCTCGGTCAAGCCATCGTGACGTCGTCGCCGTCTGTGCGCCTTCGCCGTCTCGCAGAGCGCCTCTCTCTCCTCCCAGCTGCTCTTCTCCTAGCTCTTCTTTATCATCTACCTTTTCCCTTAGCCTCTCTAGATCTCTTCCCTCTTCTTCGCCTCTAGACTCTGAACTACTAACTAACCTACATCTCTTCGGCGCTGCTCCCGATCACCGGTGGCCGCGGGCCCGACGTCTGCATCGAGGCGGTCGGCATGGAGGCGCACAGCAACCGGCCCGACTACCTGTACGACCAGATGAAGCAGCAGCTGCGCCTGCAGACGGGCCGGCCGACCGCGGTGCGCGAGGCGATCTACAACGCGCGCAAGGGCGGCAGCGTCTTCATCCTCGGCGTGTTCGGCGGGTTCGTCGACAAGTTCCCGCTCGGCGCCGTCATCAACAAGGGCCTCACCGTCCGCGGCGCGCAGCAGCCCGGGCAGGCGTTCATCCCGCGGATCCTCGAGCACATGGCCCGCGGCGAGATCCTTTCCGAGAACTTCGCGACGCACCGGATGGGCCTCGACGACGGCCCGCACGGCTACGAGATCTTCAAGGACAAGAAGGACGGCAACGTCCGCTCCGTCTTCCTCCCCCACGGCGCCTGACCTCGTGGGGGCTCGCCACCTTGGTGGTGATCAAGGAATTCTCGGCTGCGCGTGCGGGCTCGCGCACGGCGCGCCGAGAATTCCTTGATCACCGCGAGGGTCGGGGGTGGACGACGTTGCGCAGGTCGGCTCCCGCCGCGTAGCGCTCGAGCTGGTCCTTGAGCAGGGCGCGGGCCCTCGGCGGGAAGGCCGTCGTGTCACCGCCGATGTGCGGGCTGACCAGCGCGTTCGGCAGCGACCAGAGCGGGTGGCCGGGCGGCAGCGGCTCGGGGTCGGTGACGTCGAGGGCGGCGAGCAGCCGGCCCGAGGCGAGCTCGGCGACGAGCGCGTCCGTCACGACGACCGGCCCGCGGGCGACGTTCACGAGCAGCCCGCCGTCGGGCATCGCCGCCAGGAACGCCGCGTCGACCATGCCCCGGGTGGCGTCCGTCAGCGGGCACGCCAGCACGACGACCTCGTGCCGCGGCAGCAGCTCGGCCAGCTCGGCGTTCGCGTGCACGTGGCCGCGGGCGTCGTCCCGGGCGTGGGTCCCCACCCGGGTGAGCCCGACCTCGAACGGCGCGAGCCGGTCGGCGATCGCGGACCCGACGCTGCCGGCGCCGACCAGCAGCACCTGCCGGTCGGCCAGCGACGTCCGCGTGCCCGGCCGCCCAGACCTCCCGCTCGGCGGCGCGCACGAAGTCGGGGATCCCCCGCAGCGCCGCGATCGCCAGCCCGACCGCGAGCTCGGCCGTCGAGGCGTCGTGCACGCCGGTCGCCGTCGCGAGCGTGACGCCCTCGGGCACGTGCGGAAGCACGTTCTCGTAGCCGGCACTGAGCGTCTGGACGACGCGCAAACCGGGCAACCCCGCGAGGCGGTGCAGCACCGCACCCGCGTTCATGTACGGCAGGACGACGAGCTCGGGCGCGCCGGGCGGGTCGCCGGTCATGTCCCAGAGCCGGACGTCGACGGGCTCCTCCCCCGCCGGCCAGAGGCCCAGCCAGCGCTCGTCGGGCACGGTGACGAGGGCTCGGCCGGCGGCTGCTTCGCTCACGGCGCGACAGTCTGCCCCACCGGTGCCGGCTCGTCCCCGGCAGGTGCACCCGGCACGGGCGACGTCCGGGCCGCCACCAGCTCCAGGCGACCACCGCCAGAGCCAACCCGTAGGCGATCCGCTGCGTCGCGGAGAACGGCCAGCCGATCGGGATCGCGAGGTAGCCCGGGTATGCGGCCGCCGCGACCGCCAGCCAGGCCGCGCGGCCGTCGAGCGCGACCAGCACGACGAGCAGCAGCGCGTACCACGGGTAGGTGACCGAGCCGACCGCGAACGCGAGCCCGACCAGGACGACGCCGCCCGCCCAGGCCCGGCGCGCGTCGCCGCGCCGGGCCACGACGATCGCCACCCCTGCCAGCAGCACCATCGCGACCACGAGCGCGACCGTGTCGGGCAGCCACGGGCGCAGCAGCGAGAAGCGGCTGCGGCCGTCGTCGTAGCCCTCCTCGGTCAGGTACTGCGGCAAGTACCCCAGCACCCGTGGGCCGACGGCGAGCACGTGCGGCGCGTACACGACGGCGACGACGGCGAAGGCGACCGCGGCGAGCGGCAGCCGGGTCCGCGCCCAGCGCAGCCACGCCGCCCGCCCGGCCCGCAGGCCGGGGACCGGCGCGACGAGCGCGGGGAGCAGCAGCACTGGGAGGAGCTTCGTCGCGATGGCGGCGCCGAGGGCGGCGCCGCTCCAGTTCCGTCGACCTGCCGCCGCCGCACCGGCCGCGGCCCACGACGAAGAGGGCCGCCAGCACGTCGACGTGCCCCGAGCTGCCGGCCTCGAGGATCACCGTCGGGCACCAGGCCCACAGCACGGCGGTGCGCGGGTCGCCCCGCCGGCGCAGCACGAGGAGCAGCCCGGCCAGCACGGCGAGCGCGAGGAGTGCGGCGGTGACCTGCCAGGTCCGGGCGCGGCCGCCGTCCGGGCCGAGCGGCCGGGTGACCAGGTGCACGAGGGTGAACTCCGCCTGGGCCACCGGCGGATAGATGGTCGGGGCGGTGGGGTGGTTCATGCGCGTACACGCGGGCTCCGCGTCGCGGCACTGCTGCGGGAAGAGCCAGTCGTCGCGCAGCCCCGCGAGCGCGGGGTCGGTCGGGGTGTAGCGGTACGGGTCGATGCCGGCGGCCTGCACGCGGCCGTCCCAGGCGTACCGGTAGAAGTCGTCGGTCGTGCGCGGCGGCGAGAGCATCGCCATCGCCTGCAGGCCGACGGCGCCCACCACGACGAGCAGCACCGCCCGGCGCACCGGCAGGCCGCGCACCGCCCACGCGGCGACGGCGAAGGTCAGCCAGCAGGCCAGGTCCCAGGCCAGGAGCCGGACGCCGCCCTCCACGGGGTCGCCCGCCGTCACCGAGCCGGCGACGCACGCGGCGAGGGCGAGCAGCCCGCCCACGGCGACGGCGGTACGCGCGCCGGAGCGCGGCGCCATGCCCGCGGGCATGGCGAGGGTCGGCTGCACGCAGCCACGGTGCCCCGCCGGGCGGGGCGGCCAGCCCCACGCGGCTGTTCAGCGATCCGTAAGCCCTCGCCGACCTGTTCAGCGATCCGTAAGCCCCAGCGCGCGCCGGCACACCTACGGTCGCAGCCGTGGCCCTCACGACGACCGTCCGCTCGCTGCTCGCACGGCCGCTGCCCGCACCACCGGAGCGGCTGCGGCAGGGGCCGTTCCGCGCGGACGGCGGCGAGGAGCCACCCCACGACGCGCGTACGGCGGCCCTGCTCGGGCGCGCCCTCGGCATCGCCTTCGGCGTCTGCTTCGTCACCGGCCTGGTCAGTCACCTGCACCAGCACCCCGTGAGCTGGCTCGACCTGCCGAGCCGGCCCGTCTGGGGCTACCAGCTCACCCAGGGCGTGCACGTCGCCACCGGCATCGCCTCGGTGCCGCTGCTGCTGGCGAAGCTGTGGACGGTCTACCGCCGGCTCTTCGCCTGGCCGCCGGCACGCGACGTGGGCCGCGCGCTGGAGCGGCTGCTGCTGGTGCCGCTGGTCGCCGGCGCGGTCTTCGAGCTGGTCACCGGCCTGCTGAACATCGTGCAGTGGTACCCGTTCCACTTCGCGTTCCCCGTGGCGCACTACACCGTGGCGTGGATCGTCGTCGGAGCGATGCTCGTGCACCTCGGCCTCAAGGCGCCGCTGGCGCGCTCGGTGACCGGGCGCCGCCGGCTGCTGCCGGCGGCGCCCTCCGAGGCGGCGCCGTCGGCCGAGCGCCGGGCACTGCTCGTCGGCACGACCGCGGCGGTCGGCGCGGTCACGCTGGCGACGGTCGGGCAGACGGTGTCGCCGCTGCGCGCCGTCTCGGTGCTCGCGTCCCGCGACCCCGGCCGTCGGCCCACAGGGGCTGCCCGTGAACCGGTCGGCGGCGGCCGCCCGGGTGGCCGCCGCCGCCACCGACCCCAGGTGGCGGCTCGTGGTCGCCGGCCCGCGGCCGGTGGAGCTGACGCTGGCGCAGCTCGGAGCCCTGCCCCAGTACGAGGCCGACCTGCCGATCGCCTGCGTCGAGGGATGGAGCGCGACGCACGCTGGGGCGGGGTGCGGCTGCGGGACGTGCTCGACCTGGCCGGCGTCGCCGCCCGGCCGGCACCTCATCCTGGTCAGCCTCGAGCACGGCGGCTATCAGACGGCGCCGGTCGGGCCGAACGAGGCCCGCGATCCGCTGTCGCTGCTCGCGCTCCGGGTCGGCGGCGAGCCCCTCGCGCTCGACCACGGCTACCCGCTGCGGTTCATCGGGCCGAACCGGCCGGGCGTGCAGCAGACCAAGTGGCTGAGCCGGATCGAGCTCGCATGAGCGCGCCGTGGTGGCGCTTGCCCGCGGTCGCGGCCGGGCTCGCCGGGCTGGCGTACGGAGCGCTGCTGCTCGCGACGAACGGCGCCGCCGCGCCGATCGTCGGGGTGGTGGTCTGGCTGGCGGGCGGGCTCGTCGCGCACGACGCGCTGCTCGCGCCGCTGACCGTGCTCGCCGGCGTGGGCGTCGTCCGGGTGGTGCCCGCCGGGCCGCAGCGGCGCGTGGTCGCCGGCGGCCTGCTCGTCGCGGCGTGTCTGGTCGCCGTCGCGCTGCCGGCGCTGGGCACCCCGGGCGTGCCCGACAACCCCACCGCGACGCCGAGGAACTACCCGCTCGGCCTCGCCGTCCTCCTGGCCCTGGACGTCGCCGTGACGGTGCTCCTGCTCGTGCTGGTCCGCCGACGGCCGGCTCGTGGCACCTGACGTCCTTTACTCGCCTCCGGCCGCATTGCACGCGACAAGCCGCTCTCTCGGGCCTGCAGCAGCGGCTTTGCGCGTGTAACGCAGCTGATCGCGAGCAAGGGAGGGGGCGCGGCGGACGCCGACGCAGTCTGGCGGGTCAGAGCGCGGCGTGCCCGTTCTCGAGCGGGTCGACGCGGTCGACCACGACGCGCACGCCCTCCCAGTCGATCTGCCGGACCGCCCGCCAGGGCACGTAGCCCGCTCCTCGGTTGGTCCAGCCCACGAGCACGCGCACCAGCCAGGGGCCGTGCACCTCGCGCCGGTCGTAGCCGAGCAGGGAGCCCTCGGCCCGCCGGCCGACGATGATCCCCTCGACGAGGTAGTCCTGCAGGTGCGGCCCACCGGCGAGCCGTACGTCGTTGACGTGACCCACCTGACGGCCGTCCGGCAGGACGACGACGGCCCCCAGCAGGTCGTTCAGGCGTCTGGCGCCCTCGGTGCGGGCACCCTCGCGGTCAGCTGCCGTCATGGCCCGACCCCGGAATCGGCTCGACGACGTACCGGCGCACCCAGCGCTCGAACCCGTCGAGGCCGAGCTCCTCCGCCGTCGCGGTGACGTGGACCGCGCTGTCCGTGCCGGTCACCAGGGTGGCGTCGACACGACCGGTCGGCGGGTCCGCGTCGGGGCGCAGCCGCCGCCAGATCGACACCGTCCAGCGGCCGAGCCGCCCGCCGACGCGTGGCCCGAGCGCGCCGGGGCCGACGAGCAGCGCCGCCACAGCGAGTCGCCCGTCGGCGCGGACCCGCAGTTCGAGGTCGTCGACCTTGGCCACCGGCAGGCCGTCGCGGCCGACGATCTGCCGGTCGAGCAGGTGCAGGCCGGCGTCGTACTGGCGCCGGAATCCGGGCCGGTCGGCCATCACTGACCCCCTTCGTGAGGATCATCAGCGGGATCGCGGCCACGGAGACCACGACGATCACGACGAAGTACACCGTGCCGAGCCCGTTGGCGAACCTGCCGTTGACACTCTCTCCCATGTAGTCGGGGTCGTTCGCGATGACGAGGATCGGGAGGTACGTCAGCGGCAGGGCCAGCGCCGAGAAGACGACCGAGTACTCCGTGACGGTGATGGGGTCGACCGTCGTAGGAGCACGGCCACCGCGAGCACGGTCGAGAGCAGGACCACCGCGTGGAAGCGCGAAGCCTGCAGCGGCGCCACGAACTTTCCCCACCGCCAGCCGAAGAACTGCGCCACGCGTGTAGCCCACCGAGAGGCCGGTCTCGCAGGCGGCGCCGAACGTCGCGGCGAAGAACCGAGCAGGGCCACCGCCACCCCGACCTTGCCCAGCGCGACGGCGACCGGGATCGGCACCTGCGCCGAGCGTGTTCACCTGCACGCCGACGGGCAGGAACACCACGGCGGCGACCGCCGCGATCGACAGCGACAGCGCACCCCCCAGCGGGAACCCGACGAAGACGTTCAGCCGCATGGTCGACAGGCCCTTCGCCGTCCACTTCTCCTCGACACCACCGCTGGAGAAGAAGAAGACCTCGTACGGCGTCATCGCGGCGCCGAACAGCGCGATGGCGTAGTAGCTGTACGACGTCCGCTCTCGCCCGGGGGCGGCGCCGGTGACTGCACCTGCCCCACAGCGCGCCCCAGTCGGGCCCGAGCTGCCACAGCGCCACCGCGAACACGACGAGCGCGAGGCCGACGCAGCCCGAACACGTTCTCGAGGACCTCGAACTTCACCCGCCACAGCACGATCCACAGCGCGGCGGCGACCACGGGCACCCAGAGCAGCTCGTTGACACTGGCGGCAGCTCGAGGGACAGGGCGATGCCGCCGATCTCGGCGATGAACGTCAAGAAGGTCACGCCCACCGACGCGAGGAGGTTGGCGAGCCCGCAGCCGCGGCCCGAGACGCTCGCGGACGAGGTCGAACGTCGCCCTCGCCGCTGACGGCCGCGACCCGGCCGCTCATCTCCGCGAACACGCAGATACCCACGACCCCCACCACGACGACCCACGCCAGCGACAGCCCGAACCGGGATCCGACGAGTGCGTTCGTGACGAGGTCGCCGATGTCGACGAAGCCGCCGATCGCGGTGAGGATGCCGAGGGCGAGCGCGAAGACCTTCTTCACGACAGCGCCCCGGCCGCCGCGTGGAGCGCCGTCGAACTCTTCGCCAGGCCGCCGAGCGCCTGCCGGAGGCCCTGCCGGTCGTCGCGGCGGACGGCGATGCGCGCGCCCTCCACGGCGTCCTGGGCGTCACTCAGGAGCTGGGTGGCCCGGTCGCGGACGGCGTCCGCGCCGGGTGGCGGCTGCAAGCCGCTGAAGGTGCCGGCGATCGACGTGAGCGCGGTCTCCGAACCGGTGACGGAGGTATCGGCAGCACGGCTGAACGTGCGGTCGTCGAGCCGCAACCGCACCGTGATGAGTGCCGACTCCACCTCGCTGTGAGCGGCCTGCAGCGTGCTCACGGCCTCCTCGCGATACGCCGCCGGGTCGCCCTCTGGGGTCGAGCACGCGCTGAGCAGGAGAACGGCCGCGACCGGCGCCGCGAGCAGCACCGCGCGCCTCACCGGTGCCCCCGCAGCAGCAGGGTGGCCAGCACGGCGAGCAGCACGGCGTAGAGACCCCAGCTGATCGCGAGCGTCACGCGACGATCTTTCCCAGGAGATGATCGTCCTACACCTGCAGCCGCCGGCTACGCCCGCTCAGCCCCCTCCCCCATCTGTCGTTGATCATGCAAACCGCGTCGATCATGCACGATGGAATGCATGATCGACGCGGTTTGCATGATCAGCTGAGGAGGAGGGAGACGAAGTGGCGGCGCCGGCCGTCGACGCCGATGCCCGTGCTCGTGCCCGTGCCCGTGCCCCTGCCCGTGCCCCTGCCCGTGCCCCTGCTCGCGTCGATGTTGGCGGCGGTGTCGTGCCAGGTCTCGAGGTGGGTCCAGCCGGTCCGGGCGGCCTGGCGGAGCAGGGCGGGGCCCCCGACGATCGCCCAGGGGAAGGGGTGGCTGCTCCCGCGGGCGCCCCTGATCCGCATCGGCCCGCTCGTCTCGACGTCGTCCGGGCTCACCTCGACCACGGCGCGCCCGCCGGGCCCGACGAGGAGCGCCGCCCGCCGCAGCAACCGCCCCGGGTCGCCGCCGATGCCGACGTTGCCGTCGGCCAGCAGCACCGTGCCCCAGCGTCCCTCCCCCGGCAGCCGGCGGAAGAGGTCGCGGCGCAGCGCCAGCGCTCCGCGCGCCGTCGCCACGGCGAGCGCGACCGGCGAGAGGTCGACGCCGAGCGCGGGCACACCGCGTCGCCCGAGCGCGGCGGTCAGCCGGCCGGGGCCGCACCCGAGGTCGAGCGTGGGGCCGGCGCAGCGGTCGAGCATCCGCTCGTCGACGGCGTCCGCGTCGTCCGTCCAGCGGCCGACCTGCAGGGGGATCCGGACGCCGTCGGCGCCGACGAGCTCGAGCGACCAGGGTGCGCCGAGGGCTACGGCTGCAAGGGCCCCGTCGTACACGTCCAGCGGCGAGACCGACGCCGACAGCCCGTGCTGCTGCGCTGCCCACGGCGCGTGCGGCTGCGACTCCGGCGGCACCGCGGACAGCCGGCGGGCCGTCGCGCGGTCAGCCGGCATGGGCGGCGAACTCGGCGACCGCGAGCGTCACACCTGCGGCGGCGGCTGCGAAACGGGTCCGCGGTGCCAGTGCGGCCACGGCCAGGGCGTCGGACGGGTCGTCGACGTCCCGCAGTGGCGGCAGGGGCCGCACCCTCAACCCGGCGGCCTCCAGCGCCCGGCGCTGCAGCTCGCCGGTGCGCGCCGTCGACATCGGCACGCCGCCAAGCACGAGACGTGCCTGCTGCCGCGGGCGGGGCAGCAGCATCGCCCACCAACCGCCGTCCTCCGCCGGGCCGAGCGCGGCCTCGCCGCCGCCGTCACCGAGGCCGTCCAGGGTCAGGTCGGCCGGCGTCACCTGCGGCGTGTCCATCCCGACCAGCAACGCGGGGCCGTCCGCGAGCTCGAAGGCGGCCGCGATCCGAGCCGCGTGCGACCCGCCGGCCTGGGCGGCGACCTCCACGCCGCGCGGCAGCCGGACGGCCAACGGGCCCGCGCCGGCGAGCACCCCGTCGAGCACGAGCACGCGGCGCGCGGCCGGCGCGGCGGCGACGGCGTCCAGGGTGTCGGCGAGCGCGGCGGCAGCGAGGACGGCCGCGCCCCGCTCCCCGAACAGCGGCGCGAGCCGGGTCTTGCTGTACCCGGGGCGCGGCGCCTTGGCGAGCACCAGCAGGGTCGGGGCGCTCACGACGGGATCTCGGCGAGGGCGCGCCGCATGTCGGTGACCGCGTGCAGGGTGCCGCGGACCGTTCCGGTGACCTTCGAGCGGCCGGTCCGCGGCGCGTACGGCACCCCGACCTCGGCGATCCGCCAGCCCGCCGCCGCCGCGAGCAGCACCGTCTCGAGGGGATAACCCGAGCGCGGGTCGCGGGCGCCGAGACCGCGGAGCGCCTCCAGCCGGGCGGCGCGCATCGGGCCGAGATCACGCAGCCGGGTGCCCGCCCGGCGGGTGACCTCGCGGGCCAGGTAGGCGTTCGCGACCCTGGCATGCACCGGCCAGGCCGACCAGGTCGTCGGCCGCCTGCGGCCGAGCACGAGGTCGGCCTGCCCCGCCAGGACGGGACCTGCGACCGCCGGTAGGTCGCGCAGGTCGAGCGACCCGTCCGCATCGCAGAAGGCGACGACGGGCGCGGTCGCGACGGCCAGCCCCGCCGCGCACGCGCTGCCGAACCCGCGCCGCGGCTCGGCGACGACGACGGCGCCGTGGGCTCTCGCCACGTCGGCGCTGCCGTCCTGCGAGCCGTTGTCGACGACGATGGCGCGGTACCCGGGCGGCAGGCCCGCGAGCACGCGCGGCAGCGCGGCGGCCTCGTCGAGGCACGGCAGCACGACGTCGACCCGGGTGCCGGGCGGCGGAGCGGGGGTCATGTCGACGGACGGTAGGGCTCACGGGCCCGAGCAGGGCTTACGGAAGTCGAACGCCTCCGCCGCGAATGATCGTCGCGGCGCCGCACCGCCGTACGCTCGCCCTGTGAGTGCCCGCGTCCTCGTCGTCGACGACGACCCCACGGTCGCCGAGGTCGTCCGCTCCTACCTCGTGCACGCGGGCTTCGAGGTCGAGCAGGCCGCCGACGGGCCGACCGCGCTGGCCGTCGCCGCGCCGGACCCGCCCCGACCTGGTCGTGCTCGACCTCATGCTGCCCGGCCTGTCCGGCCTCGAGGTGTGCGAGCGGTTGCGCTCGGCCCGCCCGGACGTCGCCGTCGTCATGCTGACCGCCCTCGGGGAGGAGAGCGACCGCGTCGTCGGCCTCGAGTCGGGCGCCGACGACTACCTGGTCAAGCCGTTCAGCCCGCGCGAGCTCGTGCTGCGGGTGCAGTCGGTGCTGCGGCGCAGCGGCGTCGTGCCGACCGCGGCCGGGCTGCCGCGCCGCCTCGTGGCCGGCGGCGTCGAGGTCGACGTCCCGGGCCGGGCCGTGCGCGTGAGCGGGCGCTCGGTCACTCTCACCGCCCGCGAGTTCGACCTGCTCGTCCACCTGATGGCGCACCCTGGGCGCGCCTTCACCCGGGCCCAGCTCATGAACGAGGTGTGGGGCTGGGAGTTCGGCGACACCTCGACCGTGACGGTGCACGTCCGGCGGCTGCGCGAGAAGGTCGAACCCGATCCCTCGGCCCCGGCCCGGCTCGTCACGGTGTGGGGCGTGGGCTACCGGTGGGAGGCCGGGGAGTGAGCGCGCAGGTCGAGGTGCTGCTGATCGCGGCGGCCTGGGCGGGCGTCGTCGCCCTCGCCGGCGTCGTGCTCGTGCGCACGGCACGCCGGCGCTCGGTGCGGGCCGCCCTGGTGTCGGTGGCGATCATCAGCGTGCTGTCGGTCGTCGCCGGCGTGGTCGGGACCGCCAAGGCCATGTTCATCTCCAGTCACGACCTCGGCGTCGTGCTGCCGGTCAGCGCCGTCGCCGGCGCCGTCGGGCTCGTCGTGGCCCTCGTGCTCAGCTCCGCCGTCGTCCGCGACGTGCACATCGTGCGCCGCGCGGCCCGCGCGCTCGGCGGCGGTCCGCCGCCAGGGCCGGAGCGGGTCGTCGTCCGCGAGCTCGCCGAGGTCGGGCGCGAGCTGACCGCGGCGTCCGAACGGCTGAGCGAGGCGGCCCGGCGCGAGCAGGCGCTCGAGGCGTCCCGCCGGGAGCTCGTCGCCTGGGTCAGCCACGACCTGCGGACGCCGCTCGCCGGGCTGCGGGCCATGGCGGAGGCGCTCGAGGACGGCGTCGCCGCCGACCCCGCGCGGTACCACCGGCAGATGCGGCGGGAGGTCGACCGGCTCGCCGGGATGGTCGACGACCTGTTCGAGCTGTCCCGGATCCAGGCCGGCGCCCTCACCCTCTCGGCCGAGGCCGTCGACCTGCGCGCGCTCGTGGACGACGTCGTCGCCGGGTCGCTGCCGATGGCCGAGGCGGGCGGCGTCCGCCTCGGCGCGCAGACCGACCCCGTGCTCGTGCGCGGCGACGCCGGCGAGCTCGCGCGCGTGCTCGCGAACCTCGTCGTGAACGCCATCCGGCACACGCCGTCGGACGGCACCGTGCAGGTCACGGGCGGGACCGACGGAGCGGACTGCGTGGTCGCCGTCAGCGACGGCTGCGGCGGGCTCGGGGCCGCCGAGCTCGAGCGCGTCTTCGACGCGGGATGGCGGGGCACGCCCGCCCGCACCCCCCTGCCGGACGGCGGCGCCGGTCTGGGGCTGGCGATCGCCCGGGGGATCGTCGAGGCCCACGCCGGGCGCATCGCCGTGACGAACACCGCCCACGGGTGCCGGTTCGAGGTGCGCCTGCCCCGGCTCGACGCCGTCGGCTGACCGGCTCGTACGCGCTGTCGCCGATGCCGCCGCGCGCCCTACGGTGGAGCGCATGCGCAGAGCGGCCCAGCACGACCAGCACGACTACCTCGGCCATCTCGAGCGCGAGTCGGGCCGGTTCGCCGTGGCCGTGCTGGCCGCGCCGCCCGACGGGCCGGTGCCGTCGTGCCCCGGCTGGACGGCCGACGACCTGCTCTGGCACCTCGCCGAGGTGCAGTGGTTCTGGGGCGAGATCGTCCGGTCGGGCACCGACGACCCCGACACGCTCGAGGCGGCCAAGCCGGCGCGGCCCGCCGATCGCGACGGCCTCGCCGAGTTCTACCGGGTCGCCAGCGGCGGCTTGCTGGCCGCCCTGGCCGCCGCGGCGCCCGGTGACCCCGCCTGGACCTGGTCGGACGACCACACGGTCGGGTTCATCCGGCGCCGACAGGCGCACGAAGCACTGATCCACCGCGTCGACGCCGAGCTCGTGGCGGGCACCCGCACAGCCCTCGACCCCCTGCTGAGCAGCGACGGCGTCGACGAGGCCCTGCGCGTCATGCACGGCGGGCTCCCACCCTGGGGCGAGTACACGCCCGGCGTCGTCCCGCTGCGCGTGGCCACGACCGACACCCGCCACAACTGGGTCGTCACCGTCGGACGGTTCGTCGGCACCGATCCGCGGTCGGGGCGCGCGTACGACGAGGGGGTGCTCGGGATCGCCGACACGGACGACGGCCGCGACGTGGCCGCCGCGATCAGCGCAGCGGCCGGCGACCTCGACTGCCTGCTGTGGAACCGCCCGCCGCTCGGGCCCGTCGAGCGCTCCGGCGACGCAGAGCTTCTGGCGGCCTTCGACGCGGTCGTCGCGAAGGGCCTGCAGTAATCCTGCGCGGCGCCCCGTGCTTCGTGCATGCTGTCTGCGTGAGCGCACCACTACTCAGAGCATTCAGTGAATCCGGCGAGACGCACGAGGACCCGACCGAGGACCAGCTGCTGGGCCTGCTCGCGGATGTCGAGCGCGGCTACGAGGGCTTCCTCATCGTGGAACGTGCGGACGACCCGTCGGGCCACACCTACGCGCAGACCGCGCGCCTCGACGACGGCACGTACACCGTCGAGTACCGCAACGGGTCCGCCGATCGACATTTCGCCACCCAGGTGCTCGACGTCGCCGGCGTGCACGCGCTGCTCGCGGGCTGGGCCTACGAGCGCAGCGGATGGCACGACGGCCGGCAGTGGCGGCGCCTCGTGCTGTAGGCGGCTCAGTCGAGCACGAGCTCGCCGACCCCCTGCTCGAAGTCCGCCAGGGGCTTCCAGCCCAGGTCCGCCCGGATACGCGCGGTGTCGGCGGTCACGTGGCGCACGTCGCCGAGCCTGAACCGCCCGGTCACGACCGGGGCCGGGCCCCCGACCGCCGCCGCGAGGGCGGCGGCGAGGTCGAGCACCGTGCGCTGTGTCCCGCTGCCCACGTTGTACGTCCGCACGCGGGCGGCGTCCGGAGCCCGGCCGTCCTGGCCGGTGGTCTCCAGCGCGGCGAGGTTCGCGGCAGCGACGTCGCTGACGTGCACGAAGTCGCGCAGCTGGCGGCCGTCCTCGAACACCTGGGGCGCCTCGCCGCCGGCGAGCGCCGAGCGGAAGATCGAGGCGACACCGGCGTAGGGGGTGTCACGGGGCATGCCCGGTCCGTAGACGTTGTGGTACCGGAGCGCCGTGACGGCCCCGCCGGTCTCCCGGGCCCACACCGTCGCCAGCAGTCTCCTGCGCCAGCTTCGAGGCGGCGTACACGTTCCGCGGGTCGGGCCGCGCCTCCTCCGGCACGAGGCCCGGCGCCATCGGCGCGCTGCAGCGCGGGCACGCCGGCTCGAACCGGCCGGCCTCGAGGTCCTCCTGAAGCCGCGGGGGCGCGGGCTGGTCGCCGTGCTCGGCGCACGTGTACCGGCCCTCGCCGTAGACGACCATCGACCCCGCGAGCACCAGCCGGCCGACGCCCGCCCGCGCCATCTGGGCGAGCAGCACGGCGGTGCCGAGGTCGTTGCAGCCGACGTACCCGGGCATGTCGGCGAGGTCGACACCGAGCCCGACCATCGCCGCCTGGTGGCTGACGGCGTCGACGCCGCGCAGCGCGTCGGTCACGACCCCCGGGTCGCGGACGTCGCCGACGATCAGCCGGACGCCGTCCGGCAGTGGCAGGCGCGGGCCGCCCGCCGGCCCGTGCGCCGACGCCAGCAGGGCGTCGAGGACGACCGGCTCGTGGCCCGCCTCGACGAGGGCCCGGACCACCCTGCTCCCGATGAAGCCGGCGCCGCCGGTGACCAGGATCCGCACCCGACCGACCCTAGCCGCCGCCCCGCGCCCTTGTGTGATCACAGCCGCGCCGCCGAGGATGGGTCCATGTGGGGGATGCCGACCACGTAGAGCAACTAGCAGGGGCTTGAGGTTGACTTTGCGTGATGTGGGTACCTTCCCCACATGGAGCAGGGTGAGGGACCGCCGGCGATGGGAGCGACGTCAGATCCCCTCACCGACAGGGTGCTCCGTGGTCCCAGCAGGGAGAACTCATGCGTATCGGGTTGATCGCGTCACCGTGGATCCCCGTCCCGCCGCCCACCTACGGCGGCACCGAGCTGATCGTCGACAACCTGGCCCGCGGGCTCGCGGCCCGCGGACACGACGTCCGGCTGTTCACCGTTCCCGAGTCGACCTGCCCCGTCGAGAAGCTGTCGGAGCTGCCCTCGGTCGCAGAGCCCATGGGGTTCATCCTCCCCGAGGCGCGGCACGTGATCGCCGCGTACCAGGCGTTCACCGACGTCGACGTCATCCACGACCACACCGTGCTCGGGCCCGTCATCGCGGCCGGCCACAAGCACCCCGACGTCCCCGTGGTCTTCACCAACCACGGCCAGGTCTCCCCGCAGACCCTGCCGCTGCTCACCGCCGCCGCGGACGTCGGTTCGCTCGTCGCCATCTCGGGCGACCAGCACTCGCGTGACGACATCCCCGTGACGGCTACCATCCACCACGGCATCGACGTCGACACCTTCCCGTACGGGCCCGGCGGCGGCGGGTACGCGATGTTCCTCGGGCGGATGAACCCCGACAAGGGCCCGGAGCGCGCGATCCGGATCGCCCGCGAGGCGGGGCTGCCGCTCGTCCTGTGCGCCAAGATGTGGGAGCCCTGCGAGCACGCCTTCTTCGAGGACGTCGTGAAGCCCATGCTCGGGGACGACGTCGACCTGCGGCTGTCCGTCGGGCACGACGAGATGGTCCAGCTGCTGCGGGACGCCGAGGCCGTGGTCAACCCCATCTGCTGGAACGAGCCGTTCGGTCTCGTCATGACCGAGGCGCTCTCCTGCGGCACGCCCGTCCTCGCCTTCCCCCGCGGCGCCGCACCCGAGATCATCGAGCACGGGGTGACCGGCTGGCTGGGGTCGGACGAGTCCGAGCTGGCGTCGGTGCTCGCCCGGGCCGGCGAGTTCGACCGCGTCGCGTGCCGCGCGTCGGTCGAGCGCCGGTTCAGCCTCGCCCGGATGGCCCGCGACCACGAGCGCCTCTACGAGCGCCTCGTTCGCCGCAGCCCCCGCAGCGTTGCGGCCGGGATGGGCCCGAGAGGGCTCGCCGGGCTCACCCCGCGGCGGGCCGAGTTCGTCGGGGGCGCCACTGCGCGGTCGCCGGAGTTCGCGATCGGCGCCGCGCGGCCGGCCGGGCCGGCGGCTCAGCGCAGGCGGCGTCCGGCGCTGACGCAAGCGAACGTCAAGTCATCGTCATGACCTTCTCGGGCGGCCGTCGCGGCTACGAGCCGCGGCGGCCGCCCGACTAGGTTCGACCCGTGCGAAGCCGACACGGCGCCCTGCTCGTCCTCACGACCGCCGCCACCGCGGCCCTGGTCACCGCCCTGTCGGGGTGCGGCGGGCAACCGCCGGTCTCGCCCGCCGTCCTCTCGCTCACGAGCCCCGCGTCGGCGTCCGCCGCGGCTCCGGGGAGTGCGGGCGTCGCCGGCAGCACGGGATCACCCGGCGCCGCGGGGGCATCGAGCACCGCGCGGGGCGCCGGGACCGCGGGGGCCACGCCCGCGGGAGCGAAGTCCGCCGCGGGCACGGCCACGACGAAGCCGGCTGCATCGAAGAACGCCTCGCCGGCCCCGGCCCGCTTCGGCAACCCGGCCGGCCACGCGGCCGTTCCGGTCGACGCAGCCGCCGTCGACACCTCTCACCCCACCCGCGTCGTCGGGCACGGCACCGCCGCGAGCTGCACGTCGGCCGCGGTCGTGGCCGCGGTCGCCAAGGGTGGCGTCATCCGCTTCTCCTGCGGCCGCGCCCCGGTCACCATCGTCATGACCCGGACCGCCAAGGTCGTCAACACGAGCAGTCGCGTCGTGCTCGACGGCGGTGGGCTGGTCACGCTCAGCGGCGGCGGCGGGCGCCGCATCCTCTACATGAACACCTGCGACCGGGCCCAGGTCTGGACGAGCAGCCACTGCCAGGACCAGGCCACCCCGCAGCTCGTGCTGCAGAACATCGGCTTCGTGAACGGCAACTCCACGGGAGACACCACCGAGGGGGGCGGCGGCGGTGCCGTCTTCGTCCGCGGCGGCCGGGTGAAGATCGTCAACAGTCACTTCGCCGGCAACCGGTGCGACACCACGGGCCCGGACCTGGGGGGTGCCGCCGTGCGGGTGCTCAGCCAGTACCACGGCCTGCCGGTGTACGTCGTGAGCAGCACCTTTGAGAAGGGGCAGTGCTCGAACGGCGGCGCGCTCAGCAGCATCGGGGTCTCCTGGACCGTCCTGAACAGCGTCTTCCGTGACAACAAGGCGGTGGGCAACGGCGCCAACCCGGCCCGGGCCGGGACGCCGGGCGGCGGCAGCGGCGGCGCGATCTACAACGACGGGAACACGATGACGCTGCGGATCGCCGGGTCGGTCATCGAGCGCAACCACGCGCGCGCCGGGGGCGGCGCCGTCTTCTTCGTGAGCAACGATCACACCGGCAGCCTGCGGATCGAGAACTCGGTGCTGCGCCAGAACCCGAACGACCAGTTCGAGACGGCCGGCTACCACGGCATCTTCTTCCTCGGCTCCACCGCGGCCCTGGTCATCATCGGCCGCCGCCCGACGGCCTGACCACCAGCCCTCCGACGGCTTGGTCGGATGCGGGCAGCGCCACCGAACCCGAAACCTGCGGTCGGGGTGGGCGCGGCGCCCCCACAGCCGAAGGTTTCGGGTTCGGTCGCGCGCCGCAGGGGTTCGAGGGGCCGTGTGGCTCCTGTCAGGGGGCGGCGCCGACGGCTGGGCCGGCTGTGCGGCCGTCCACCGGCCCGGGTCCGGCGACGTCGTGGTCCACGCCGTCGTCGGCGTCCGCGAGCCCGTCGGCGGTGTCCTCGTGCGAGCGCAACCGCCGGCCCGGCCATCCGCTGGCCGGGCCGACCACCGTCAGCAGGGCGGGCACCAGCAGGGTCCGCACCACGTAGGTGTCGATCAGGATCCCTGCGGCCAGGGCGAACGCGAGCTCCCTGAACTGGCGCAGCGGCACCAGTGCGAGCGACCCCAGGCTGGCCGCGAGCGCGAGCCCGGCGGTGGTGATGGCCGCCGACGACCGCGGCAGCGCGACCGACATCGCCTCGCGCAACGACCGCCGCCGCGCCTCCTGCCAGATGTGGCCCACGGCGAAGAGGTTGTAGTCGGATCCGAGCGCCACGAGCAGCACACCGGCCGCGAGCGGGACGAAGAAGGTGAGGCCGTCGTGGCCGAGCGTGTCCTGGAAGAGCAGCACCGTGAGTCCCAGCGTCGCGGCCACCGACAGCACGGTGCAGGCGAGCAGGAGCAGCGGCGCGACGAGGGCGCGCAGCACGAGCACGAGGATCAGCAGGTTCACGGCGAGCGCCGCGACGAGGATGGCGGCCAGGTCCCGATCACTTCCGTGCACGACGTCGGCCACAGCCGCCGTGTCGCCGCCGAGACCGCCGGTGGCATCGCCCAGCCCCGCCGTCCGCAGCAGCCCCGGCAGCCGGGTGCCGAGCCGGTCGACCGCCTTCACCGCCGTCGCGTCAAGCGGGTCGACGTCGAGCACGACCACGAACTGAGCCGTCTGCTTCTCCGCCGTCACGAAGAGACCCACCGGGCGCCCGGCCTGCTGGCTCAGCGCGGCGTCTTCCTTCGGCCCGAGCACCCCGGCGACGTGCTGTTCGCGCCGGAGCAGGTCCTCGAGGGCGAGCAGGGCCTGGCCGTCCCCGCCGACCCCCTGCCCCTCGACGACGACCAGCGTGGGCGCGACGATCCCCGCCGCGAACCCCTGGCCGGCGGCGTCAGCCGCCCGGGCCACCTCCGTGTCGGCCGGGAGCGCGGCCACGAGCGGCAGGCCGGCGGCGATGTGCCGCACCGGAAGCGCGGTCCACGCGAGGCCCCCGACACACACGGCGGCGACGACCAGCGCCGGGAGTCGCGAGCGGACGATCCGCACCACCCCGCGGCGCACGACGGCGCCGATCGGCCGCTCCGCGCCGGGCTGGGGCACGGCGGGCCAGAACGCCTTCGGCCCCAGGATCGCCATCGCCGCGGGCACCAGCGTGAGCGCCACCAGGAGCGCGACCGCCACGGCGAGCGCCATCGCGGGCGCGAACGTGCGCACGGCGGGGGAGCTCGCCACCAGCAGGGTGGCGACTCCTGCCGCGACCGTCAGCCCGGCCGCCGCCACGATCGGCGAGAAGGTGGCGATGCTGCGCCGCGCGGCCGGCAGCCGCGCATGCCCGTCGAGCAGCTCGCCGCGCATCCCGGAGAGGAAGTAGACGACATAGTCCGTCGTCACGCCGACCATCAGGGCGACCATCAGCGGTTCGAGGTCCGGCGGGATGTTGATCCCGTAGCGCGAGCCGGCCACGCTCGCGACGCGCGTGACGAGCACGTAGGAGACGCCCGCGGTGGCCAGGGTCAGCAGCGGCGCGACGACCGAGCGGAACGCCAGGCCGACGATGAGCACCACGGCCAGCACCGAGACCACCTCGATCAGCGGCAGCGCCCCGTTGACGAGAAGGGTCTGCTCGTAGCGCGCCGGCACCGTGCCGGTGACGCCGACGACCCGGTCGGCCTGCCGGTCGAACGCCCCCGCGTAACGCTGCGCCGCACGGGTCGCCCCGCCGAAGCTGCTGTCCTTCGTGTAGAGGTAGGTGACCAGCGTGGTCCCGCTCCGCTTGGACCCCGGTACGACGCCCGCCGCGTCGAGCACGGGCAGCGCCGCGGCGATGCCGTCCTTCGGGCCGCTGTCACGCAGCGCCTTCGCGTTGTCGTACGCCTTCTGCACGACCGCCTGCGGCAGGCCGGCGGGGTCGTGCTGCACCATCATGGTGCGGCTCAGCACCGGGAAGCCGAAGGCCTGGGCGGCGTGGGTCTCGGTGACGATCGCCGGGTTGTCCGACGACGTGATGTCGCTGATGCCGCCGCTACGGGTGGACAGCGGCGGCAGCAGCACCAGCGCGGCCGCCGCGCCGCCGATCCAGGCGATCAGGATCGGCCAGCGCAGCGCGACGACCACCCTGGCCAGGGCGTAGGCGGTACGAGAGCCCGGGCGCCCCGACGCCCGGGAGGTGGATTCCAAGGTCACGGGGCTCACACGGCGGACGCTAGCGCCTCTGTTCGGCACCGCCCGCGCAGACGTCCCACCGACGTCGGCGCGGGCGGATCCCCCCCGCCGCTCGAGCTGGATCGGCCCGTCAGGCCGTTCGAGGTGGATCAGCCCGTCAGCGAGACCTTGCAGTCCTGCAGGGCCTGGCGCACCTTCGGGTCCTGGATGAGCTTGGGGATCTCGGAGACGAGCCCGCTCGCATCGGTGCTGGTCGGCGTGGGCAGGTTGGCCTTCTGGAGGCAGTCACGGATGGCCGTCAGCCGGTCCACCGCGGAGGACGCCGCGGACGAGGCGCCCGAGACGGCCGACGACGCACCCGCACCGGCACTGGAGGCCGAGGAGCTGAGGTCCGACGACGTCGGGACGGTCGTCGGTGTGACCGCCCCTGAGGTGCTGGCGCTGGTCGCCGACGAGCCCGAGCTGCAGCCGGTAAGGACGAGGGTGGCGAGGCCCGCCGAAGCGGCGAGCAGGGCGGGTGTGCGGGTCATGAGGTTCCTCTCCAGGGTTGATCGCTTCCGATCGACCTCCTACCCGCCGCCCCCTGTTTCATGAGCCGGTCAGAGCCCCAGCGAGCGCCCCACGATCTCCTTCATGATCTCCGTCGTACCGCCGTAGATCCGCGTGACGCGGGCGTCGGCGTAGGCACGGGCGATCGGGTACTCGAGCATGTAGCCGTAGCCGCCGTGCAGCTGGACGCACCCGTCGACGACGCGGCCCTGCAGTTCGGTCGCCCACCACTTGGCCTTCGCGGCGTCCTCGGCGGAGAGCTCACCGGCCGCGAGGGCCGCGACGCACGCGTCGAGGTAGTGCTGCGCGACGTCGACCTCGGTCGCCATCTCGGCGAGCCGGAACTTGGAGCTCTGGAAAGAGCCGATCGGCTGCCCGAAGGCCGTGCGCTGCTTGACGTAGTCGAGGGTCCAGTCGAGGGCCGCGCGCGCGGCCGCGACGCCGGCGACGGCGATCGAGAGGCGTTCCTGCGGGAGCTTCGTGACCAGGTAGGTGAAGCCTTGGCCCTCCTCGCCGAGCAGGTTGGCCACGGGCACCCGGACCCCGGCGAAGGACAGCTCCGCCGTGTCCTGGGAGTGCTGGCCGATCTTGTCGAGGTTGCGCCCCCGCTCGAAGCCGGGCATGCCGCGCTCGAGCACGAGCAGGCTGATGCCGCGGTGCCGCTGCGCGGGGTCGGTCTTGACGGCCGTGACGACGAGGTCGGCGTTGATGCCGTTGGTGATGAAGGTCTTCGACCCGTCGACGACGTACGTGTCGCCGTCCCGGGCGGCGGTCGTGCGCATCGACGCCAGGTCGGACCCGATACCCGGCTCGGTCATGGCGATCGCCGTGACGAGCTCGCCCGAGGCGATGCCGGGCAGCCAGCGGGCCTTCTGCTCGGCGGTCGTGAACGACAGGAAGTACGGCAGCACGATGTCGTTGTGCAGCCCCAGGCCCAGGCCGAACCCGGACGCGCCGACGCGCGCCGTCTCCTCCGAGAGCACCACGTTGAACCTGAAGTCGTCGACGCCCCCGCCGCCGTACTCCTCGGGGACGGCCATGCCCACGAACCCGTTGGCGCCGGCCGCCGCGAAGACCTCGTGCGGCACGATGCCGTCGCGCTCCCACTGCTCGTGGTGCGGCACGACCTCCTTCTCCAAGAAGCGACGGAAGCTGTCGCGGAAGGCCTCGTGCTCGTCGTCGAACAGGTGGCGGCGCATGGGTCCAGTCTCCCCCGCCACGCTCCGATCGCCCAGTTCTCACCGATGGTGACCGCGCTCGCTCGGCGTGGCGCCGGTGACCTCGTGTCGAACCCCCGCCGCCGGCGGCACGTCAGGGCTGGACGCCGGTCTGGACGTCGCCCGCCTGGCGCTGCCCCTGCACCTGCACCACCCGATCGCCCTGCCGCAGCGCCGCGACCTCGGCGGCGTCGAAGGAGTACCGCCGTCCGCCCCGGTGACGGTCACGAAGCCCGCCTCGCGCCTGCGCGCTGCTCAGCGGGGGGCCATCCGGATGGCCCCGTCCAGACGGATCGTCTCGCCGTTGAGCATCGGGTTCGCGACGATGTGCTCGACCAGCGCGGCGTACTCCTCGGGGCGCCCGAGCCTGCTCGGGTGCGGCACCTGGCGGCCGAGGGAGTCCTGCGCCTCCTGCGGCAGGCCGGCGAGCATCGGCGTCGCGAAGAGGCCCGGCGCGATCGACATCACGCGGATCAGGCTGCCGGCGAGCTCGCGGGCGATCGGCAGGGTCATGCCCGCGACCCCCGCCTTCGAGGCGGCGTAGGCGGCCTGGCCGACCTGCCCCTCGAAGGCGGCGACGGAGGCGGTGCACACGATCACGCCGCGCTCCTCACCGATCGGCTCGGTCGCGGCGATGCGCGCGGCGGCGAGCCGGAGCACGTTGAACGTGCCCACGAGGTTGACCCGCACGACCCGCTCGAAGGCCTCGAGCGGCAGCACCCCCGAGCGGCCGACGACCCGGCCGGGCGTGGCCACGCCGGCACAGTTGACCACCACGCGCAACGGGCCGAGGGCGTCGGCCCGGTCGAGCGCCGCCGAGACCGCGGCCTCGTCGGTGACGTCGGCCGGGGCGAAGACGGCGGCGTCGCCGATCGCGGCCGCGGCCCGCTCGCGCTCATCTCCCGGCAGGTCGACCACGACCACGCGCGCGCCCGCCGCGGCGAGCCGGGTGGTGGTGGCGAGGCCGAGGCCGGAGGCCCCACCGGTGACGAGGGCGACGGCGTCCTTGATCTCCATGGGATCAGTCTCCCAGCGCGGGCGGGGCCGGCAGCGGTGCGTCCGCCAGCGGGCCGGCCTGCTCGGCGGCGTCGTCGGCGTCCTCCTGCGGGGTCTCGGGCGGCCGGTCGCCCGGCGGCGCGTCCTGGCCGGGCCCGCCGTCACCGTCGCGCAGGTAGACCGAGACGGTGTGCCCGACGGCCACCAGCGGCACCGCGAAGAGCGCGCCGACGATCCCGGCGACGAGGACGCCGGCGCCGATCGCGAGGATGACGGCGAGCGGGTGGACCTCGACGGCGCGCCCCAGCAGGAAGGGCTGCAGCACGTGCGCCTCGACCTGCTGCACGAGGATGACCGCTCCGAGCATGATCAGCGCGACGATCGGGCCTTGGCTGACGAGCGCGACGAGAACGGCGACGACCCCGGTGACGAAGGCGCCGACGATCGGCACGAACGCCCCGAGGAAGACCAGGACCGCGATCGGCACCGCCAGCGGCACCTGCAGGATCGCGGCGGAGACCCCGATGCCGATGGCGTCGACCGCGGCGACGACCACCGTGGCCCGCACATAGGCGGTGAGCGTGGCCCAGGCGTGGACCGCGGCGCCCTCCACCCGCGGCCGGGCCCCCCGCGGGAAGAGCCGGACGACGAAGCCCCAGATCTGGTCGCCGGTCGAGAGGAAGAAGAAGGTGCTGAACAGGGCGATGAACAGGCCGCTGCCGACGTCCGCGGCGGTGGAGGCGACCCCCAGCGCGCCGGTGACCAGGCGGCCGCTGTTCGAGCTGACGCTCTTCTGCGCCTGGTCGACGAGGTTGTTGATCTGGTCCGCCGTGATGTGCAGGGGGCTGTTCGCCAGCATGTCGCGCAGGTCGTCGAGGCCCTGGGTCGACTGCTGCTGCAGGCCGGGGAAGCCCGTCGCCACCTGCTGCCCGACGAGGCCGACGAGGCCCGCGATCACGAGCAGGACGACCAGGATGGTCAGGACCGACGCGAGCGCGGGCCGCAGGCCGAGGCGCCGGACGCCGACCTGCTCCAACGGCTTGATCAGCGCCACGACGAGCAGAGCGACGAGGACGGGCACCACGAGGACCTTGAACTGCGCGAGCAGCAGGAGCAGCAGGTAGATGCCGCCGGCCACGGCGACGATCCGCCAGGTCCACGCGGCTGCGGCGCGCAGGCCCAGGGGCACGAGCTCACCGTCACGCGGGCGCTGCTGCGGCGTCACGGGCTCCATGACGAAGGATCCTCCTGGAGACGATCTGGGGGGACGAGGAGACGTGGACCGTGCGCTCCTCTGATCCAACTGCATCGCCGGGACGATCGCACGGGGACCAGTACGACGTTCGGGTGACATCGCTCGAACACCAGTTCGATTCGCGCTAGTGTCGACATCGGGTCGAGGTCGTCCGTCCTGTCGCTCCGCAGGCTCGCTCCCCACCGTTCCGCACCGGTGGCGTGCACCGGCGGGCGGCCCAAGCCCCGGAGGAACCATGGCCCAGGTCCCCCGCATCCGACGCGTCGAGCCGTCCGGCCCGGCGACCCAGCCGCAGCGCGGCATCCCCGTCGTGGCCCGCCTCGTCTGGCACGACGGCGCGACCGACGACGTCCAGGCCCTCGCCGTGGCCTGGACGGCGACCGAGGTCGAGATCGAGTGGACGACCCCGTGGGAGCAGCGCCGCCGCGACTGGATCCGTGCCGACCAGGTGACCCGGCGCTGGCCCGCCGCCGAGGGCGGCTGAGCGCGCGGGCGCCAGGGGCAGGGCGGCCGAGGGGGCTGTCCCGAGTTCGGTGGATCCCTCCTCGTCGCCGGCGGGAGCACGCGACGGGGCTGTTAGTACTGGGACCCGAACCCGGGGAGTCACCAGTCGTCGGAGGGCAGCATGACCGCCGTCACCTCAGCACCGCTCACGTCAGCACCCGTCACCTCGACGCCCGCCGTCTCCGGCGGCGGCGCCGGCGGCTGGTCCGGCCTCCCCCGGCACGGCCTGCTCCGCCGGGCCCGGCCCGAGCACGCCGACTGGTGCGTGCACCACGGCGCGTCCGGCTGCGAGGGGCAGATCTTCGCGCTGCCCGGCACCCGGCTGCTCGTGTGGATGAGCGCGCCCAGCGGCGACGACCCCCGCCTCGTGGTCGAGGGTCCCGACGGCATCGTCCAGCTTCCGGTCCAGGCCTGACAGATCTGACCGGCCCGAGCCGGGCGCAGGCGCGCCCGGCCCTCAGGCGCTGGGGCCGAACCGCTCCACCCGGACGGCGCCCGCCTCCATGCCGACCTCGACGAGCAGCTGCGACGCGAACTCGGCGAAACCGGCCGAGCCGCAGACGTAGGCGACGGCGCCCTGCGGCGCGAGCCGGGCGACGAGCGGGGCGAGCGTGCCGGCGTCGAGCCGGCCGGCCGGGCGCGGCGAACCGGCCGGCGCCGTCCGGGTGTAGACGATCGAGGACTCCGGGCCGTACTCGCCCTGGTAGAAGAGGTCCCCGGGGGTGCGCACCGAGACCACCAGGGCGAGCGGCACCGCCTCGCCGCGGCGGCGCCAGTGCCGCGTCATCGCCATCAGTGGCACCACCCCGGAGCCACCGCCCACCAGCAGCGCGGGCGTGTCCCCCCGCCAGATGAACCAGCCGCCGAACGGCCCCCGCACCTCGACCCGGTCGCCGACGGAGATCTCGTCGTGCAGGATCGGCGACACGAACCCGTCGTCGAGGCGGTCGACCGTCAGCTCGATGTGCGTGCCGGGCCCCGGCCCGGCCTCCGGCGCGGACGCCACGCTGTAGGAGCGCTGCATCTGCACCCCTACGTCGTCGCTGACGCGCACGACGTAGTGCTGGCCCGGCACGTGCGGGTAACCCTCGGGCAGCCACAGGCGCAGCGTCTTCGCCCGCGGGGTCTCGTCGCGGAGCTCGACGACCTGGCCCAGCTGCCACTGCCGGCGCGCACCGCCCGGCGGCACACGCCGGGTGACGGTGCCGAGGGTGGGCAGCGGGGGCAGGCCCCCCAGCGACGGCAGCGGGGGCAGCGGGGGCAGGCCCTCCGGGGACGGGAGCGAGGGCAGCGGGGGCAGCGCCTCAGTCACCGTCGTACCTCTGCTCCTGCCACGGGTCGCCGAGCTCGTGGTACCCGCGCACCTCCCAGAACCCGGGCTCGTCGTGGTCGAGCACGCGGATGCCGCCGATCCACTTCGCGCTCTTCCAGAAGTACAGGTGCGGCACGATCATCCGGACCGGGCCGCCGTGCGCCGGCGGCAGCGGCTTGCCCTCGTGCTCCCAGACGATCCAGGCCTTGCCGCCGCGGACGTGCTCGATCGGCAGGTTGGTCGTGTAGCCGGTGACGCTCCAGGCGACGACGTGCGTGGCCTCGGGCTTGACGCCGGTCAGCGCGAACAGGTCGTCGACGCTGATCCCGGTGAACGACGTGCCGAGCTTGGACCACGTCGTCACGCAGTGGATATCCCCCTCGTACGTCGACCGCGGCAGGGCCCGCAGCTCGTCGAAGGACCACGTGGTCGCCGTGTCGACGAGCCCGTCGATCCGCAGCGACCAGGTGGAGAGGTCGACCTTGGGACTGACCTCGGCGGTGAGCACCGGGAACGACGCACCGGTGTCGTACTGCCCCGGCGGCAGCCGGGTGTCACGCTCGCCCGCACCGAAGAGGCGGCGGAGACCGGTCGGGGACATGGGGACCCTCCTGACGTCGGCTGGAGCGCCTTCAGTCAAGCAGTGCGACCAACCCCGCGCTCGTTACACACGGAACCAGAGTCGCGTGATCAGCGCGAGGGGGCCGGCGGCCCGGACAGGTCGACGACCTCGGGCGACCACGCCGGCAGGAAGCCTGCGCGCCGCTCCGACAGGCCTGCGAGCAGGGCGAGCTCGCGAACAGGGGCATCCGGCGCGGCGGTCCCCCGCGCCAGCCGCTCGCGCACGAACGCCAGCTCGGCGCCGAGATCCTGGAAGTCGCGCATCGCCGCGTAAGCGGCCGGGCCGCCGGTGCGCCGCGCCCAGGCGCGCGCGTCACGCCGGGTGGACAGCGACGCGAGCATGGCCACCTCGGCGCGGGTGAGCCAGCCGGTGCGGGCGTAGACGGCGAGGTTCTGGGCGATCAGGCGCCCCTCCCGCCGGCGCGCCAGCACCGCGAGCGCGACGCACGCGGCGAAGATCGGCACCTGGACGGCGACGAACACGCCGAGGAACCCCGACAGCCCCGAGAGCGCCGAGAGGTTCCACGCGGCGTGCAGCCCGACCGCGACCGCGAACCCGGCCACCGGCACCACCAGCCGCGCCACCGGCCGCCGGGAGCGCGCCGCGAAGCCCAGCGCCGCGCCGGTCACGCCCGTGAACAGGGGGTGCGCGAACGGCGACACCACGCACCGGACGACGAACACGGTCGCGAGCGCGCTGCCGCCGCCCGCCGAGAACCCCCGGCCGAGGTAGAGGACGTTCTCGACGAACGCGAAGCCGGCGCCGGCGAGCCCGGCGTAGACGATGCCGTCGACGACCCCGTCGAACTCCCGCCGGCGCACGAGCAGCACGAGCAGCACGGCGGAGGCCTTGAGCGCCTCCTCGACGACAGGCGCGACGACGAGCACCGCCCTGGTGGGGTCGCCGCCGGCCTCGTGGATCGCCTGCAGCGACGCGGTGTTGATCACGAGGGCGCCGAGGCTCGCCACCCCGGCACCCCACGCGAACGCGAACGCCAGCAGCGAGGGCGGCTCGGCCTCGTAACGGTCGAGCCAGAGGAAGGCCGCCACCACCCCGAGGACCGGGACGGCGGCCAGCGCGGCACCGGTGACGACGCCGAGGATGCCGGTGACCCGGCTGATCTCGGCGATCGTGAGGAGGGCGCAGCCCCCCGTGACGAGCACGACCGCGGCCCACACCAGCGCCGGCCGCAGCGCGCGCCGCGCGGGAGCGGCCGGCCCCTGCCCGGCCGGCAGGCCGGGCGGCACCACGGGGCGGTAACCACTCCCGTCGCGGACGCTGGGCACGTTCCTCACGCGGGGCAGGTTAGCGCCGGCAGCCGACGTTGCGGCCGGATGCGCGCCCGGACCGGCGCGTACAGTGACCGCCGTGGCTGGAGGTAGCGCGGAGCGCGCACAGGACCGCTCCCAGGATCGGATCGTCTGGATCGACTGCGAGATGACGGGGCTCGACCTCGTCCACGACGCGCTGGTCGAGGTCGCGGTGCTCGTCACCGACTCGGAGCTGAGCGTGCTGGGCGAGGGCGTCGACGTCGTCATCAAGCCCCCGGCCACGGCGCTGGAGCAGATGGGCGACGTCGTCCGCGCCATGCACACGTCGTCCGGCCTGCTCGACGAGCTCGACGGCGGCATGCCGCTCGCCGAGGCCGAGAAGGTCGTGCTCGACCACATCCGCTCGTTCGTGCCCGACCCGCGGCGCGCCCCGCTCGCCGGCAACTCGGTCTCGACCGACCGAAGCTTCCTCGCGCGTGACATGCCCGAGCTCGAGAACCACCTGCACTACCGGATCATCGACGTCTCGTCGATCAAGGAGCTCGCCCGCCGCTGGTACCCGCGGGTCTACTTCGCCTCCCCCGAGAAGCGCGGCGGGCACCGCGCGCTCGCCGACATCCAGGAGAGCATCGAGGAGCTCAAGTACTACCGCGAGGCGCTCTTCGTTCCCCAGCCCGGGCCCGACACCGACACGGCCCGGACGATCGCCTCGAAGTACATGCAACCGGCCGCCGACCCGGCCTCCTGACCCGTTACACTCTTGTCCGAGCCGGGCGGGTCCCGGCCGTGGTGGGTGTAGCTCAGCTGGTAGAGCACCTGGTTGTGGTCCAGGTGGTCGCGGGTTCAAGTCCCGTCACTCACCCCATGAGCAGGTGCTGCCGGCGGTCATCCGGCGGTCAACTGCACGCCGACTCACGGCGGTTGCGGTAGCACGGGGCCACCGCTCCGCAGACCGGGCAGAAGCCCTGGCAGGCGTCGTGTCCGCCCGCCGGGTGGCGCTGCGCCCCCCTGTGGTCGGCGCTGCCGTGCCGTGTCGTCCCGTTCGTCGTCCCGTTCATGACCGCCTCCCCGGCGTGCCGCCGGCTGTCGTCCCGGCAGGCGCGGCACGCCTCCTCCCCCGGATCCACGTCGACGGCCGGCGCCCGGTTCACCCGGGCGCCGGCCGTCGCACATCGGTCGCCGTCAGTCGCTGTCAGTCGTCGTCACGGTCGGGCAGCGCCCGCAGGACGCCCAGCAGTCCGTGCGCCTCGTCGCCGGGGCCGGCACTGAACCAGACGTCGTCCGTGCCGGCGGACGTCCCGTTGCCGGGCAGCAGCCCCCAGAGCCCCTCGATCACGATCGGCCTGCGGTGCCCGTCGCGAAGGACGCCCAGCAGCCGCCCGGTCCTCGCGTCGAACGCGTGGATCCGCCCGTCCCCGAAGTTCCCGACGAGCACGGCACCCGAGAACGCCCCGAAGTGCGCCGGCGCGATCGCCAGGCCCCACGGGGAGTTCAGCACGCCGCGGCGCGCGAAGCGGTCGAGCAGCCTGCCGCTCGTGCTGTAGACGTCGACGAAACCGTGCCCCGCGCCGCTGACGTCGTCGTGCTTGGCGGCGTCCTGCTTCGCATAGGTGACGAACACCCGTGACCCGAGGAGCGCGACGTTGAAGGGGGCGTAGCCGCGGGGGATGCGGCGGTCGGTGAACGCCCACCGCGGCAGCTTCACGGGCTGGAAGGCCCCGTCGAAGGCCGCGATGCGCCCGTGCGCGAAGTCCGCGACGAGGATCTCGGGCCCGTGCGCGGTGGTGGGGAGCAGGGCCAGGCCCTTGAGCGTGCCTCCCTTCACCGAGCCGACGTGCACCGCCGACGTGAGCGGTGACAGCCCGCGGTTCCAGGCGGACAGATCACCGCCCTCGCCTGCGAACACGAAGAGCGCCGGCTGCCCGTCCGGCAGCACGAATGCCGGTCGTCGGATTGAAGGCCTGCCCGGTCGGGGCTCCGCCGGGGATCGAGACGACCAGAGGCGCTGCGGACGGCGTCTGCCCCACGCCGCCGCCGGTGTAGAGGGTCGAGACGTCCGCGCCGTTGTCCGACGCCCACACCGGCGTGGCCGGCCCCTGGGACAGCCCCCACGGGTTGACGAGGTGGGGGTCGGTGATCGCCGCCTTGCCCGGCCGGTCGGCGACGAGGTTCACCCGGGCGAAGGCGCCGTCGTCGCGATCGTGCCCCCGATGGTGGGCCTGCTCCCGCGCCGCGCTCGAGCTCGTGGCCGCCGACGCGGTCGACGGGACGGCCGCCAGGCCGAGCCCGAGGCCCGTCATGGCCACTGTGGCGAGAACCGGCAACCGCCTCCGGCGCGCTGTGAACGAGTGGATCATCGCGATGCTCCTTCCGTCGCATCACACCCCGCGGGCTCGGACGCCGGGCGGGCTCGCACCCCTCACGCGCCCGCCGCGCCGGGGGTTCAGATCGCCGCCCGACTGCCACACTGCGAGCCATGCCCCTCGTGCTCCGCGACGTCGCGGCCGTGGTCGGCCTGGTCCTCGTCCTGGGGACGGCGGCGATCGTCATCGGCGTCCTGCTGGTCCCCCGCGGCCGGATCGCCCCACTCACCCGCGCGCAGGATCTCGCGGTCGGCGCGGTCTTCGCACTGACCACCCGCCGGATCCGCGACTACGTGCGGCGCGACGGCGTGCTCGCCGTCCAGGCACCCGTGCTGCTCATCGTGCAGCTGGTGACCTGGCTCGCCATCTTCGCGGTGGGGTACACCCTGCTGCTGCTGCCCGTCGTCGACACACCTGCGCACGCCCTGCGCGAGGCGACGTCGTCGCTGTTCACGCTCGGCTTCACCACGACCCACGGCTTCTGGGCGAGCGCGGTCGACTCCGCCGCGGCCATGACCGGCCTCGTCGTGATCGCGCTCCAGATCGCCTACCTGCCGACGCTGTACGGCGCCTACAACCGCCGCGAGACCGAGGTGACGCTGCTCCAGGTGCGGGCCGGGGAGCCGCCCTGGGGCCCCGAGCTGCTGGCCCGCACGCACTACGGGATCCTCGGCGTCGACCTCACCACGTTCTACGCCGGCTGGGAGCGGTGGGCGGCCGACCTCGCCGAGAGCCACGCCAGCTACCCCGTGCTCCTGCGGTTCAGGTCGCCGCGCCCGCTGACCTCCTGGCTGGTCGCGATGCTCGCCGTGTTGGACGCCGCCGCGCTGCAGGTGAGCGTCGCGCCTGAGACCTACCCGACGCAGGCCCGGCTGTTCCTGCGGATGGGGTTCATCTGCCTGCGCAGGCTCGCCGGGACGATCGGCCTGCCCGTCGACGAGGACCCGCGACCGGACGGACCGCTCGAGCTCACCTTCGAGGAGTTCCGCGAGGGCTACGACCGGCTCGTGGACGTCGGGTATCCCGTCGAGCGGACCGCGCTGGAGGCGTGGCCGCACTTCCGCGGCTGGCGGGTCAACTACGAGGCGGCGGCGTACGCGCTGGGCCGCGAGCTCGACGCCGTCCCGGCCCGGTGGGCGGGCCCCCGGCGGGGCGGCGAGGCGCCGATCGAGACGCAGCGCCCACCGAACCGCACGCCCGACGCGCCCGGCGACCCGAACGCCGGGCGCCTCATCGACGGCGTGCGCCCGAACACCTGACCACCCCCAGCAGCCCGGGGACTCGTCTGTCGGTGGTGCCACCTAGGTTCCAGGTGGCGGGTGGCGCGCCGTGGCCGGGAGACTGGCCGGGGCGCGTCGCGCCGCTCCACCCACCCCTGGGCGCATGGCACGTAGCCGGCGCCGTGCAGCTGGAGTCCTGATGTCCGACCCGACCACCCCTGCCCCCGCCGCCGCGAGCGCCGGGCCCCCGCCCGGTCCGTTCGGTCCCGACGGCCACCCGCGGCGCTGGGCCATCCTCGGCGTCCTCGTCGTGAGCCTGCTGATCGTCGTCCTCGACAACACCGTGCTCAACATCGCGCTCCCCACGATCCAGCGCGACCTCGACGCCACCCAGAGCCAGCTCGTCTGGTCGATCGACTCGTACGTGCTGGTCTTCGCCGCGCTGCTGTTCACGTGGGGCGTGCTCGGCGACAAGTACGGCCGCAAGCGGATCCTGCTCATCGGGCTGGCCATCTTCGCGGTCGGCTCGGCGATCTCGGCGATCGCCACCACGCCTGCGCAGCTGATCGGGTTCCGCGCGCTCATGGGGATCGGCGGCGCCGCGGTCATCCCGGTGACGCTCGCGATCATCACCGTCGTCTTCCCGCCGCGCGAGCGCGGCCGCGCGATCGGCGCCTGGGCGGGCGCGGTCGGCGGCGCCGTCGCGCTCGGCCCGGTGCTCGGCGGCCTGCTGCTCGAGAACCCGCAGTGGTTCTCGTGGCTGATCGGCAACGACTACGGCTCGGTCTTTCTGATCAACGTGCCGATCGTGGCCATCGGCATGATCGGGATCGTCCGGCTCGTCCCCGAGAGCCGGAACCCCAACCCGCAGCGCCTCGACGTCGTCGGCCTGCTGCTGTCGATCGCCGGCCTCACCGCGATCGTCTACGGGATCATCCACGCCGGCGACACCAAGGACTGGCTGGCCGCGTCCGTCCTGGTGCCGATCCTGCTGGGCGTCGCCGTGATCGCGGTCTTCGTGGTCATGGAGGCACGCAGCGACCACGCCAGCTTCGACGTCTCGCTGTTCAAGAACCGCGGCTTCGCCGTGAGTCTCTCGGCGGTCAGCCTGGCGTTCTTCGCCCTGTCGGGCGTCACGTTCACCTTCCCGTTCTACCTGCAGATCGCACGGGGCTACAGCACGCTGCAGGCCGGCCTGTGCTTCCTCCCGTTCGCGCTCGGCCAGATCCTCGGCGCTCCCCGCAGCGCCAAGATGGTCGCCCGCTTCGGCGACCGTGCCGTCATCACCGTCGGCCTGCTCCTCGTCGCCGGGTCGTTGATCTTCCTGACGCAGCTGCGGATCGACACCCCGCTGTGGGGGGTGCTCGTCGCGTTCCTGATCTTCGGGCTCGGCATGGGTAACGTGATCGCGCCGGCGTCGACGGTCATGCAGAACACCCTGCCGCTCAACCGGGTCGGTGCCGGCTCCGCGGTGCAGAACACGGTCCGCCAGGTGTTCGGCGCCTTCGGCGTCGCCGTCGTCGGGACGATCCTCGCCAACCAGTACGCCTCCAGGCTGGAGCCGACGCTGGCGGCCCTGCCGGCACAGGTGCCGCAGGCCGCCAAGGACGCGCTGTCGTCCACGGTGGCCGCCGTCCCGCAGGTCCTGGGTCAGGCGCAGCAGAAGGGGCTGCCGGCGCCGGCGGCCCAGAGCATCCAGAACAGCGCGTTCGACGCGTTCATCCAGGCCTCGCACGTCACCACCTGGATCTCCGTGGCCCTCATCCTGCTCGCGGCGGCGATCGTCGCCTTGCGCCTGCCGAAGTCGATCCACCACGGCGGGGCAGCCGCTCCCGTCCCGAGCGGCGAGAGCCCGGTCCCGGCACCGGTCGCGGGCGACTGACGATCGCCCCGCGGGGAGGTGCATGGGCACCTTCCCGCGGGGAACGATCGGCTCATGCAGCAGGAGATCGCGGACGCCGTTGTCATCGGGCGGGCCCCAACGGGCTCGTGGCCGCCTGCACCCTGGCCGATGCCGGCTGGGACGTCGTCGTGCTCGAGGCCGCCGACCAGGTCGGCGGGGCGGTGAAGTCCGAGCGGCGGGTCGAGGGCTACGTCCACGACATGTACAGCTCGTTCTACCCGCTCGCCGCGGCGTCGCCGGTGCTGGCGGCGCTGGAGCTCGACCGCCACGGGCTGCGCTGGGCGCATGCCCCGGCGGTCGTCGCGCACCTTCTCAGCCCCGACGCCGAGCGCGCGGCGGTGCTCCACCGCGACGTCGAGCAGACGGCGAAGGGCCTCGACGAGGACCACCCGGGCGACGGCGACGCCTGGATCCGGCTGTTCGAGCACTGGCAGCGCATCCGCGACCCGCTGCTCGACGCACTCTTCTCCCCGTTCCCGCCGGTGAAGGCCGGTGCGCGGCTGTTCGGCCGGCTCGGCGTGCACGACACGCTCTGGACCCTGCGGATGTTCGCCCTGCCGGTGCACCGCCTGGGGCAGGAGCTGTTCGGCGGCCGGATGGCGCCGGCGCTCATCACCGGGAACGCGCTGCACGCCGACGTCCCGGCCGTGGCCGCGGTCAGCGGAGCCTTCGGCTGGCTGCTCGTGATGCTCGGGCAGGACGTCGGCTTCCCCGCGCCGGAGGGCGGCGCCGGGATGCTCGCCGAGGCGCTGGCCTCGCGGGCGCGGTCGGCGGGAGCGAAGATCCTCACGGGCCGACGGGTGGACCGCGTGGTCGTCGGCAACGGCCGGGCCCTCGGCGTCACGACGGCGGACGGCACCGCCGTCCGGGCCCGCAGGGCGGTACTGGCCGACGTGCCCGCGCCCACGCTCCTGGGTCACCTGGTGCGACCCGACGACCTGCCGCCGAGCGTTCGCGAGGCCCTCGACCGGTTCGAGTGGGACCTGCCGACCGTCAAAGTGAACTGGGCGCTCGACGGGCCGATCCCGTGGAGGGCCGAGGGCGCGAGCCTGGCCGGCACCGTGCATCTCGGGTCCGACGCCGACGGCCTGGCCATGTCGTCGGCCGCGCTGTCACTGGGCAAGCCGGCTCCGCACGACTTCCTGCTGGTCGGGCAGATGGCCGACAGCCGACCCCACCCGCGCGCCGGCCGGCGGCGAGAGCGTGTGGTCGTACAGCCACCTGCCGCGGGGCGTGCACGACCACGAGACGGCGTCCGCGCTCGCCGAGCGGATGGACGGCGCCCTCGAGGCCCACGCGCCCGGGTTCCACGACAGGGTGCGTGAGCGCTGGGTGCAGCTGCCCGCGGACATGGAGAGCGACGACCCGTCGCTCGTCGGCGGCACCATCAACGGCGGCACCGCGCAGCTGCACCAGCAGCTCGTGTTCCGGCCGCTACCGGGGCTCGGCCGGGCCGAGATGCCGATCGACGGTCTCTACCTGGCGGGCTCGTCCGCGCACCCCGGCGGCGGCGTGCACGGCGCGGCCGGGCACATCGCCGCGCAGGCCGCGCTCAACGGCGCGCGCCTCGGCCGGCTGCCCGGCCGGATGCTCACCCGAGCGACCCGCGGCCTCGAGAAGCGCCCCACCCGCCCGGTCCCCTGATCACCCCACCAGCGGCGGCGTCCACCCTCTCGCGGCAGGCGGCCAGCACTCTTCTCGCGGCAGGCGGCCAGCACCCTCTCGCGGCAGGCGGCCAGCACTCTCTCGCGCTGATCATGCAATCCAGTCCGATCATGCAATCCGGTCCGATCATGATCTCCATGATCGGACCGGATGGCGAGATCCCCCACGCGAAGAGGCTCAGCGGTCGCCGGACTCCGCGTGCATGTGCGACTCGTGCCGCGAGTCCCTCGACCCGGCGCTGGGTCCGTCGCCGCTGTCGGGGTCGGACCGGCGCTCGGCGATGTACGCGAGCCGGCGCAGCGTCTCCTTGTTGCGGGCCCCGAGGACGATCTGCCGCAGGGGCTCGGGCACGACCAGGGCGGGGCCCTTCGTCACGTCCTCCTGGATCCGAAGGACGCAGCCCTTCGCCAGCGGCTCGATCCGCAGGTCGATCGTCGCCTCGCCGGCGGGCCATCCCTTGGCCTGCAGCCTGAGGTGCCGCGGTGGTTCGCACTCGAGTGACACGGTCTCGTCGTTCGTGACCACCGGCCACGGCCCGGCGGAGTGGTGGAGCCGCTGGCCCTGGGCCGGCCAGTCCTCCCCGACGGCGCGCATCCGCGAGGCGCCCACCACCCAGGAGGGGTAGAGCCAGCCGTCCTCGAGCACGGCCCAGACCTGCTCGGGCGTCGCGTCGACCTTGCGCGTCACATCCATGGCAGGGGGGTACCCGGCCAGGCCCGCACCAATCCCCCGGCACGAAGAGGCACATCACGGTCGAAGGTCCCTGGACCGGGTCACGGGCTCGGAGAGATCGTGGAACGCGGCCGCTCGCCCCGGGCCGGCCTCAGAAAGGACCCTGCCATGCCCGCGTTCGTTGTGGACTTCGCCTACGGCAGCAAGGAGCAGCGCGACCTGCTCGGCGGCAAGGGCGCCAACCTCGCCGAGATGACCAAGCTCGGGCTGCCGGTGCCGCCGGGCTTCACGGTCACGACCGACGCCTGCCGGTACTGGCTGACCCACGGCGAGGAGCCGCCGGACCTGGCAGCGGAGATCGAGGTGCACCTGCGCAGCGTCGAGGAGCGGCTCGGCCGCCGGCTGGGCGACCCCGCCGACCCGCTGCTCGTGTCGGTGCGCAGCGGGGCCAAGTTCTCGATGCCCGGGATGATGGAGACGGTGCTGAACGTCGGCCTCGGCGACGCGTCCGTGAAGGGCCTGGCGGAGCAGACCGGCGACGACCGTTTCGCCTGGGACTCCTACCGCCGCCTGCTGCAGATGTTCGGCCGGACGGTGCTCGGCATCGCGGCCGACCGCTTCGAGGACCGGTTGGACGCCGCCAAGCAGGCGCGCGCCGCCGCCTCGGACGCCGCCCTCGACGCCGAGGACCTGCGCTCCCTCGTCGACGCCTTCAAGGGCGTCGTGCTGGCCGAGACCGGGTCACCGTTCCCGCAGGATCCGCGAGAGCAACTGCGCCTCGCCGTCCGGGCCGTCTTCGCCTCCTGGAACACCGATCGTGCCCGTATCTACCGCCGTCAGGAGAAGATCCCCGACGACCTGGGCACCGCCGTCAACGTGATGGCGATGGTCTTCGGCAACCTCGGCGACGACTCGGGCACCGGGGTCGCGTTCACGCGTGACCCGGCGACCGGCCGGCGCGGCTCCTACGGCGACTACCTGGCGAAGGCCCAGGGCGAGGACGTCGTCGCGGGGATCCGCAACACACTCAGCCTCGACGAGATGGCGGAGCTGCAGCCGACCGCCCACGCCGAGCTCGTGCGCATCATGGGCGTGCTCGAGAGCCACTACAAGGACCTGTGCGACATCGAGTTCACCGTGGAGCGCGGCCGGCTCTGGATGCTCCAGACCCGGGTGGGCAAGCGGACGGCGGCAGCCGCCTTCCGGATCGCCGTGCAGCTCGTCGACGAGGGCGTGATCGACCTCGACACCGCCCTGACCCGGGTGACGGGCCACCAGCTCGCGATGCTCATGTTCCCCCAGTTCGACCCGCGCGGGCGGCGACAGCTGCTGGCCACGGGTATGGGTGCGAGCCCGGGCGCGGCGGTGGGCAAGGCCGCCTTCGACTCCGCGACCGCCGTCGCCTTGGCCGCCCGGGGCGAGGACGTCGTCCTCGTGCGCCGCGAGACCAACCCGGACGACCTCGGCGGCATGGTCGCCGCGCGCGGCGTGCTGACCAGCCGCGGCGGCAAGACCTCGCACGCGGCCGTGGTGGCCCGCGGGATGGGGCGCACCTGCGTGGTGGGCGTCGAGGCGCTCCGGGTCGATCCGGCCCACAAGATCGTGACGACCCGTGACGGCGCCAGCTTCGCCGAAGGCGACGTGATCTCGATCGACGGCTCGACCGGCGAGGTCTATCTCGGGGCCGTTCCCGTCACCCCCAGCCCTGTCGCCCAGACGCTGCGCGGCGAGCTCGACGTCGCCGTCGACGACCTCGAGGAGCGCGAGCTGCTCGAGGCGGTCGCGCGGCTGATGACGCACGCGGACGGGCGACGTCGGCTCGGCGTCCGGGCGAACGCGGACACCCCCGAGGACGCCGCCCGTGCCCGGGGATTCGGCGCGGCGGGCATCGGGCTGTGCCGCACCGAGCACATGTTCCTCGGGCCGCGGCGGACGATCGTCGAGCGGCTCATCCTGGGGCGGACGCCGCAGGCGCGGGCGGAGGCTCTGCAGGAACTGCTGCCGCTGCAACGCGAGGACTTCGCCGGCATCCTGACGGCGATGGACGGGCTGCCCGTCGTCATCCGGCTGCTCGACCCGCCGCTGCACGAGTTCCTCCCCGACATGACGGCCCTGTCGGTCCGGGTGGCGGTCGCCGAGGCGAGGGGGCAGCGGGACAGCGACGCCGAGGAGCTGCTCCGGCAGGTGCAGCGCATGCACGAGCAGAACCCGATGCTGGGTACGCGCGGCGTGCGGCTGGGGATCGTCGTGCCCGAGCTGTTCCAGCTGCAGGTGCAGGCGATCGCCGAGGCGGCGGCGCGGTTGCACCTCGCCGGCCTCTCCCCCGAGCCGGAGATCATGGTCCCGCTGGTGGCGACCGTGCAGGAGCTCGCGCTGATCCGGGTGATGGCCGAGGACACGATCGCGCGCGTCGCCGCCGAGACCGGCGTCGAGCTCAGCATCCCGATCGGCACGATGATCGAGCTGCCCCGGGCGGCCATGACCGCTGCGCGGATCGCCGAGGAGGCCGACTTCTTCTCGTTCGGCACCAACGACCTCACCCAGACGGTCTGGGGCTTCAGCCGCGACGACGTCGAGGCCGCGTTCTTCCCCCAGTACCTCGAGAACGACATCTTCAGGGTGAACCCGTTCGAGTCGATCGACGTGGACGGCGTCGGGCGGGTCGTGTCGATCGCGGCCTGGGAGGGCAAGGAGAACAAGCCGTCGCTGCTCATCGGCGTCTGCGGCGAGCACGGCGGCGACCCCGACTCGATCCATTTCTTCGAGTCGATCCTGCTCGACTACGTGTCGTGCTCACCGTTCCGGGTGCCGGTGGCCCGGCTCGAGGCCGGCCGCGCGAAGGTCCTCTCGTCGTCGGCGGCCGGCATCGACAGCCGCTGAGGCGGCCTTCCGCGCCGGCGCCGCCCTCTCCCCGCTGCGACGATCATGCACGCGGGGTGATCATGGACGGCGTCGGCGCGGTGCCGACGCGCCGGTGCCAACTGATTTCACCCGGCCCGGCGCCCCCTGCTAGCCTCGTCTCCCGTCGCGCCGTTAGCTCAATAGGCAGAGCAGCTGACTCTTAATCAGCGGGTTCGGGGTTCGAGTCCCTGACGGCGCACTCCCCCACAGGTCAGGGCCCCGGCATGCCGGGGCCCTGCTGCGTCGGGACACTTTTCAGACACGTCAGGCCTCCTTCCGTCGATGATCCGCTCCAGGGCGTCGGCAGTCTCGCAGTCAGTCAGCCGCGCCCGAGGTAGCGGTCCTGCGCCATGCTGACCCGGGCGTGCCCAGGCTGGTCGCTGATCTTCCGGGTGGAGACCTGGGCGTCGTCGAGGAAACTCGCCACCGTCTTCCGCAGGGTGTGGCGGCGACCAAACGGTCGCCGCGGCGCCCTGTCGTCCCGGACCGTGGTCGGGTCCTGTCCGGTGCCGGCCGCGGACGGCGCCGGTGATCCCGGCGACCTTCATCAGCCGGGCGACCTGGTCCCGGCCGATCTCGATGCCGGCTCGGCGGGCGGCGTGCCACGGCTTGCGGGCCCCGTACACGCCCCAGTCGTCCTCCCAGAGGGTGACCAGGGCGTTGACGAGGTAGGCCTCCTCCAGCCCGGCCGGTGACACCGGGCGGGCGGTGCGGGCGCCCCCGGCCCCGACAGACGCCGGGCGCGACCCGTCGGCCCGCTCGGTCGCCTCGACCCAGTTCCTCAGCGTCGCGGGGTTCAGGTCCAGCAACGCCCCGCCGTACTTACGCGCCCCGAGCTTGGACTCCCCGGCCTCCTCCAGCCGGTCCCGGTACATCCGTACCGCCCGCGCCCTGAACTCCTCGTCGAACTTCCTCGGTGCCGCAATGGCGCCAGTCTCCCTCGCTAGATCAGCACCCGCCGGGAGATCCAGGGCGGTCAATGTTCGCCGCTCTGGGAATGCCGTAGGTGCTGATGATGCGGGTCCCGAACAGGGTGCTTCGAGGAGCGCGACAGGCCTCGGGCGCTGTCGCGAGCGTCTGCCCGAAGATCACCCCGCTCAGCTCATGGTCGACGAGCACCGAGCGGGTTCCCTTCGTGTCACGGGGTCGGATGTCGTGAGGCATCTTGTCGGGCATGGCCTCAGCGCCGGTCCAGCGACGCGGCCTTTGGCAGCCCACGGGGTGGACCGGTGCCAGGGTGCCAC